>CAWANX010000004.1:0-447205 GCA_963783535.1 uncultured Alphaproteobacteria bacterium | reverse complement strand
CCCGGGCGTCGCAGCGCTCCTGCGCTAGGCCGGTTGCGACTCATTGGCGGCGCGTTTAGAGGCGCCGCATAGCTACCTACTCCAAGATTCAGGGAACATCATGAACGCGACCGAGACCGCCGACATCCGTCATCCGGACATGCTCGACAAGATCGAGAAAGGGCAGGGCTTCATCGCCGCGCTCGACCAGAGCGGCGGCTCTACGCCCGGCGCGCTAAAGGGTTACGGGATTGGTGAGGACGCCTATTCGAACGACGAGGAGATGTTCGCCCTCATTCACCGGATGCGTAGCCGGATCATCACGTCGCCTTCGTTCGGGGAAGGCAAGGTCATCGGCGCGATCCTGTTCGAAAGGACGATGGACGGCGAGGCAGGCGGCAAGCCGGTGCCGGACTTGCTTCGCGAGCGCGGGGTAGTACCCTTCCTGAAGGTCGACACGGGCCTCGCTGAGGAAGCGGACGGCGTCCAGTTGATGAAGCCGATGCCCGATCTCGAGGCGCTGCTCGACCGGGCGGTCGCCAAGGGCATTTTCGGTACCAAGATGCGCTCGGTCATCAAGCTCGCCAATCCGGCCGGCATCGCTGCGGTCGTCGCGCAGCAGTTCGACGTGGCGAAGCGAATTTTGGCCAAGGGCCTGGTTCCAATCATCGAGCCGGAAGTGTCAATCAAGAGCCCGGAGCGCGACGCCGCCGACCGCATCATGCTGGCCGAAATCCTGAAGCAGCTCGACGCGCTTCCCGATGGGCAGCGTGTGATGCTCAAGCTGACCATTCCAGCCGAGCCGAATTTGTTCGCTCCATTGGTCGGCCACCCCAAGGTGCTTCGAGTGGTCGCCCTGTCGGGCGGCTTCACGCGCGAAGAAGCGTGCCGCGAGCTGGCCAGGAACCCGGGCATGATCGCCAGCTTCAGCCGCGCGCTGCTGTCGGACCTGCGCAACGATATGAGCGACGAGGAATTCGACCGCTCGCTGGGCACGGCGATCGACGAGATTCACTGCGCATCGGTGGCCTGAAACTAAAGCCCGCCCTGGAAATCGAAGGTGAAGCGGTAGTCGCGAGGGTCGACCCTGGCTCCCGGGATTGTCCCCGGGGCCACCGCCACCAACGTTAGCGTACCGTCTGCCACGTGCTGGGGTTTGCCGAGTTCGAGGTCGACCGTTCGATTCCACGAGCCACCAATCACTTCGCTGCGAACGACGATCCGTCCCGCCCAAACGCATCGCACAAGCGCCGGGCATCGGCTGTCCTCGATCACCTCGAGCGGCCGAACCTTGATTCCGTTGGTGGAGGCGATTTGGCTCAGCCCGGCGGTCGGACCCGCAACGGCTGGCGGAACGCTCGCACAAGCTGCGAGTGCAAAGGCAGTAAGGGCGGCAGCTCCTTTCATTGGACGATCCTTCCGTTCCAGCTAATGAGCGGCGCATGAATGAGGATGACGTTGATCTTTCGGCCTTCCCGCCGCCCAGGCGGACCGATCCGTGCCAGCTTTACCTGATCAGCCCGCAGGAGGTTGGAGGTGGGTTTCCAGATCGCCTGAAGGCCGCTTTGTCGGCCGGGCCGGTCGCGGCGTTCCAGCTTCGGGTGAAGGGTGTGGACAGCCACGAGCTCGCGCGGCTGGCTGAGCCGTTGCAGATGATCTGCGCCGACGCCGAGGTTGCCTTCATCGTCAACGACAGCGTCAGCCTGGCCAAGCGGATTGACGCTGACGGGGTCCACCTCGGTCAAACCGATGGCGACCTGCGCGAGGCCCGGTCGATCCTCGGTCCGTCGAAGCAGATCGGCGTCACCTGTCACGCCAGCCGTCACCTGGCGATGGAGGCGGGCGAGGCGGGTGCCGACTATGTCGCGTTTGGCGCTTTCTACCCGACGTCGACCAAGCCGAGTGAGCATCGGCCCAATCCGGCGATCCTCAGCTGGTGGGCCTCTCTGTTCGAGATTCCGTGCGTTGCGATCGGCGGAATCACCCCCGACAATGGCCGGCCACTTATCGACGCGGGAGCCGATTTCGTCGCCGTCTGCCAGGCGGTCTGGGGCAGCGCCGACCCCGCCGGGGAAGTTGCCAAGTTCCAGGCGCTGTTCACCAGTTGACTGGCAGTCTCCAAAGGTCAGTTGTTGCGGGTGACGAATGTGCCGTCGGGCTGCCTGACCATCTTGCTTTGATATCCCGCGGTCCTGACGATCCTGTCCCAATGCTCCATCTTGTCAGTACCGAATGTGAAGGACAGCAACACCACGGGATCGTCCGACCGGCCGGGCCTGGTCGAATGGATGAAATGGTCACCAAAAATGATCGCCTCGCCAGCCTTATATTCATATTCGGCGATTTCGCCGGTGAGCTTGCGATAGAGAAGGCCAAATCCCGCCGCATTGTCGGTAACAGGCGTAATCAGCGTGAACGCCTCGTTGTTGGTCTTCTCCCAATCGACGTGGAAATTGGGCTGCTCGCACGCGCTGCGTACAACCAGGAAACCGGCATAGAGCCGCACTTCCTTGTCCAGGTCGAGATAGGGCTCGACATGCGAGGCGATTCCCAGGCGACGGAAAGCGGAGTTGAACTTTTCGAAAGATTTGGCTGAATTGGGGGCGATCCAGCGGATGTCGCTTTTCCATGGCGGACGATAGGTCGAATAGCCCGGCCCCGGCGGCGTGTCGCGCGACAGGGGCAGAAATTCCCGGACGATGTCGTGATCGACGCCGAACGACGAGGGCATTCGGGGCGGCAAGATCGTCATTGAGGAAGTGTTTCATGGACAGTGACGCGCCTCGCGGATTTGTACCAATCGCCCGCCTCGTTTCGTGAAACAAGACTCCCCGCTGTGGGTCAATGAATGATCCACCGGGAAACAAAGCGAGTGTCGGCGGCGTTCTTCGCCAAAAGCTGAGGAGTTCATCCGTGTCGCGTAAACCGTATCTGGCGCTCAGCGCCGCGTTCCTTTTAACGCCATTGGCCGCCTGCAGCATCGAGGAGGCGGGTCAAGAAAATGTTGCGGCCGCCGATGCCGAAACGCCTGCGGATCCAATGGGGTCGAATGACGACGCCACCGCCGCGCTGCCGCCGGAAGACAGGCCTCGGCCGCTCATGCAGGCGCAGGTTGTGCTCGACCGGCTCGGCTTCACGCCCGGCGTGGTCGACGGCAAGATGGGCCTGTCGACGGTCAACGCGATAAAAGGGTTTCAAGAAGCGCGCGGGCTCAACGTCAGCGGGGAACTAGACCAGGCGACTGTCCAGGCGCTGTCCCAGTGGAGGCATATTCCCGCGACCCGGGTCGTGACGATAACGCCGGAATTCGCCAACGACCGGTTCGTCGCCATCCCCAAGGAGCGCGAAGACCAGGCGAAGCTCGACAGGATGGGATATAGCTCGCTTGCGGAGAAGCTGGCCGAGCGCTTCCATACCACCGAAGAGGTGCTGGCCGAGCTCAATCCGCAGGCGGCCGGCGGAGCGGCGCCCGTAGCCGAACCTTCGGCTAATGAAGCATCCGAAAAGCCCGCAATCGCCTATCAGGCCGGAATGCAGATCCGCGTGCCGAACATCGGCGCCGACCGGTTCGATCCGGCGGCGGTAAAGGATGAGAAATGGGCGTCGACGCTGCGCTTGCTGGGTGTCGGTACCGAACAGCCCCAGGCCGCCCGGATCGAAGTCGACAAATCGGATCAGGTGCTCCGCGTACTCGACAGCCAGGGCAAGCTGCTCGCCCAGTTCACGGCGACGATGGGATCGAGCCAGTTCCCGCTCCCCCTCGGCACCTGGAAAATCAAGGGGGTCGGCTACAACCCGCCTTGGCAATATGATCCTTCGCTGTTGGCCACTGCCGACAAATCCGATCCCAAGTTGGAGATTCCGCCCGGACCGAACAGCCCAATCGGAGTGGTGTGGATTGACCTTTCCAAGGAACATTATGGCATTCACGGCACCGACGAGCCGAACCGCATAGGGCGCGCGGAATCCAACGGCTGCATCCGATTGACCAATTGGGACGCGGCGCGCCTTGCGCAGATGGTGGGTTCCGGCATTGAAGCGGTGTTCAAGGCCTGATGGGCATCGTCACGCGGATCGGCTGGATCATTGTGATCGCTGTCCTCGTCGGCGCTTTTTCCGTCTTCGCCTATAATATCGGTTACAGTGCCGGACAGGGTGAGGTGACCGTTTCCGGAGAGATGCAAACCGTCGACCCGAAGGGCGCCCCGCCGGTGACGGTCGCGGAAGGCGTCGTCGTCGGACCGGCCGGTCTGGCCATTCCGGTGGCGGGCGTGAAGGCCGGGGAGTTGGTGGACACCTATACCCAGGCGCGCGCCGGCGGGGCGCGCGTTCACGACGCGATCGACATCATGGCGCCGGCCGGCACGCCAGTGGTCGCCGCCGCACCGGGACGCATCGAGAAGCTGTTCTTTAGTCAGGGCGGGGGCGGAATCACCGCCTATGTCCGCTCCGACGATGGCCGCTGGACATATTATTATGCCCACCTCAGCGCCTATGCGCCCGGCCTTCGCGAAGGACAGCGCCTGCGTCGCGGCGAGCCTGTCGGATATGTTGGAGCGACCGGCAACGCCAATCCCGCCGGCCCGCATCTCCATTTCGCGATCAACCGGATGAACCCCGGCGAGAAATGGTGGCAAGGGTCGCCGATCAATCCTTATCCGCTGCTTGCCGGAAAGTCCCTGAAGGGCTGACCCTGGTCACATCCAAAGTTGAAGGCCGATTCGCGCCGCGATGTGAAGCAATGGCTTCCCACCACGGCGATCAGGCCTTATGGGCGCCGACTTGTTCGGGCGGGCGACCGCCCAAGGCTCTTTTTCATCTCACAGGCATATAGGCGGATCACATGAAGATCAGCGGCGTCGACATTCGCCCCGGCAACATCATCGAATATGAAGGAGGCATCTGGCGCGCCGTAAAGATCCAGCACACGCAGCCGGGCAAGGGCGGGGCCTATATGCAGGTCGAGATGAAAAATCTCATCGACGGCCGCAAGACCAACGTCCGCTTCCGTTCGGCCGAGACGGTCGAACGTGTCCGGCTCGACACCAAGGACTTCCAGTTCCTGTTCGCCGACGGCGACATGCTGACCTTCATGGACAAGGACAGCTATGAACAGATCAGCCTGCCGCGCGACCTGCTTGGTGACGCTGCCGCTTTCCTGCAGGACGGCATGGACGTGGTCATGGAACTCCATGACGAACGCCCGATTTCGGTCCAGCTGCCCGACACGATAGAAGCCACCATCGTCGAGGCCGACGCGGTGGTGAAGGGCCAGACCGCCAGTTCCAGCTACAAGCCGGCGATGCTCGACAATGGCGTCAGGGTAATGGTGCCGCCGCATATCTCGGCAGGCACGAAGATCGTCGTCGACGTCTACGAGCAGACCTACGTTCGGCGGGCGGACTGACCTTTCCTCCCCTCCCGTTTTCGGGAGGGGATCGAGGGGAGGGCCTGTACGTCCGTTTGCCCAAGCCTCGAAGTGACATTCCCTCCCCCAGCCCCTCCCGCTAGCGGGAGGGGAGGAGATAAGCATGGTTTCCCATTCCGGCCTGATCACCGTCATGACCCGCGCGGTGCGCAAGGCGGCGCCCCGCCTGCGCCGTGATTATAATGAGGTCGAGCAGCTGCAGGTGTCCAAAAAGGGACCGGCCGACTTCGTTTCAATGGCCGACAAGCGGGCCGAGGCGACCCTCGTCGAGGAACTCCGCAACGCCAGGCCCGACTGGGGCATGCTGGTCGAAGAGAGCGGCACGATCGAGGGCGATCCGTCGAAGCCGCGCTGGATCGTCGATCCGCTCGATGGCACGACCAACTTCCTCCACGGCGTGCCGCATTTCTCCATTTCGATCGCGGTCGAGGAGCCGCTGCCCGGCGGGAAGACCGGCATCAGCCACGGCCTGGTCTATCAGCCGCTGACCGACGAGACCTTCTGGGCGGAAAAGGGCCGCGGCGCCTGGCTGAATGACCGGCGGCTGCGCGTATCGGCGCGACGCGACCTCAACGAAGCGCTGATCGGCACCGGCATCCCTCACTTCGGCCGCGGCGACGTCGCCCGCTGGTCGCGGATCTTCGGCGCGATCGCTCCCGAAGTGTGCGGAATCCGCCGCAACGGCTCGGCCGCGCTCGACCTCGCCTGGGTCGCCGCGGGCCGGTTCGATGGTTTTTGGGAAGATGATCTCGATATCTGGGACTCGGCCGCCGGAGTGCTGCTGGTCAAGGAAGCGGGCGGGTTCGTCAGCGATTACAGAGGGTCCGACCGTATGTTCGAACGGCGCGAATATCTTGCGGCGAGCGGCGAATTGCACAGCCGTTTGCACAAGCTTCTGGCCGGGGCGCTCCGCTAATTTCCCTCTCCCCAAGAGGGAGAGGGTTGGGGTGAGGGGCAGAGCCGCGTCTGCGGCTCGAAAAGACCATTCCCTCACCCTCCCAGGCCTATCGGCTTGGGCCCCTCCCTCTCCCTAAATGGGAGAGGGATTTTTGCGAGTCATTCTCACTATTTCAGATGCTTGCCCCGATAGGGGTGGCGTCCTAGAGAGCCGCCAACCTAGTCGCCCCCGGGAGTCCTGTCTTGGCCAGCGTTGCCGCCGGATATCTGCCGATCCTGTTATTCCTCATCGTCGCCCTGGGGCTGTCGGTGAGCTTCGTCGCTTTGCCGATGCTGGTCAGCCGGCTGACCGGAACGCACAAGCCCGAGGCCGAAAAGCTTAGCGAATATGAATGCGGCTTCCCCGCCTTCGATGACAGCCGATCCCAGTTCGACGTCCGCTTCTACCTGGTCGCCATCCTGTTCATCGTGTTCGACCTTGAGGCGGCCTTTCTCTTTCCCTGGGCGGTTAGCCTGATCGGCACTGGCTGGACCAGCTGGATCGCGATGATGATCTTCATCGCCGAGCTCGCCCTCGGCCTTGCCTATGCCTGGAAGAAGGGAGCGCTCGAATGGGAGTGATGCTGAGCCCCGGGCAAAATCCCAACATCACCGAGGAAGAGGTCGCTCGCGCAGCCGGGCTCGTGCCGGGCAGCGTCGAGGAAGCCAAGTTCCTGGAGATGCGCAAGGACCTGGACGAAAAGGGATTCCTCGTCACCACGACCGAGGATCTGTTCACCTGGGCCCGCACCGGCTCGCTGTGGTGGATGACCTTCGGGCTCGCCTGCTGCGCGGTCGAAATGATCCATGTGAACATGCCGCGCTATGATCTTGAACGATTTGGGGTCGCTCCGCGCGCTTCGCCCCGCCAGTCGGACGTGATGATCGTCGCCGGGACGCTGTGCAACAAGATGGCAAGCGCGCTGCGCAAGGTTTACGACCAGATGAGCGAGCCCAAATATGTCATCTCGATGGGCAGCTGCGCCAACGGCGGCGGCTATTATCACTACAGCTATTCGGTAGTGCGCGGCTGCGACCGGATCGTGCCGGTCGACATTTACGTACCCGGCTGCCCGCCGACCGCCGAGGCGCTGCTTTACGGCATCCTCCAGCTGCAACGGAAAATCCGCCGCGAGGGGACGATCGACCGGTGAGCAGTCCCGCACCCGCCATCAAGCCCCGCGACGGCTTCGTCGACGCCTATCGCGCGGCGATCAGCGGCGCATTCGTGGCGGCTCGCGACTATGTCGACGAGCTGACCGTCACCGTCACCCGGGAAGGGCTGGTGGAGGCATGTCGTATCGCCCGCGACAAGTTCGGCTATCAGCAGCTGATGGAGATTGCCGGGGTCGACTATCCCGAACGGCCCGAGCGGTTTGAGGTGAACTACCACCTGCTGTCGGTCACCCATAACCACCGCATCCGCCTCAAGGTCACGACCGACGAGGATACCCCGGTACCGAGCGTCACCTCGTTGTGGCCGGTCGCCGGCTGGCTGGAGCGCGAGGTGTTCGACATGTATGGCGTCGGTTTTTCGGGCAACGCGGACTTGCGCCGGATCCTCACCGATTATGGGTTCGAGGGCTATCCGCTGCGCAAGGACTTCCCGCAGACCGGCTATGTCGAGCTTCGCTATTCCGAGGCCGAGAAGCGGGTCGTCTATGAGCCGGTCCAACTGCCGCAGGACTTCCGCAACTTCGACTTCCTCATGCCGTGGGAAGGGCCGGAGTATCGGCTCCCCGGCGACGAGAAGGCGACCCCGCAGGCCCCGGGCGCGCCCAGTCCCGCACCCGCCGGCGCAGGCCATGGCAAGCCCAATCCGGATACGCCCGCGAAAACGGCAAAGACGACGGATACTCCGGCTCAGACCGGCGCAGGCGCCAAGGCCAACGAGGCCGCGACTAAGAAGAGCAAGGCGGCTCCCAAGGCCAGTGGCGAAGGCCAGCCGAAGGGGAAGAAGTCGTGATGGGCATTGCCAGTGTCCCGGCGAAGGCCGGGATCCAGGGCGCTGCGAAGGCAGCGCTGTCGCGCTGCCCTGGGCCCCGGCCTTCGCCGGGGAACAAGGTAATCGCATGACCCAGCAAGTCGACATCGTGGTCGGCGCACCCGAGGCGGGCGACGTCACCGCTGGTGACCAGTCGATCAGCAATTACACGATCAACTTCGGCCCGCAGCATCCGGCGGCTCACGGCGTGCTGCGACTGATCATGGAGCTGGACGGGGAAATCGTGGAGCGGGTCGACCCGCACATCGGCCTGCTCCACCGCGGTACCGAAAAACTGATCGAATACCGCACCTATCAGCAGAACATCCCCTATTTCGACCGGCTCGATTACTGTTCGCCGATGTGCATGGAGCACAGCTTCGTGCTGGCGATCGAGAAATTGATGGGCCTCGAGGTGCCGCTCCGCGCGCAATATATCCGCGTGCTGATGGCGGAGCTGACCCGCATCTCCAATCATATGCTGAACCTCGGCAGCCACATCATGGACGTTGGCGCGATGACGCCCAACCTGTGGCTGTTCGAAGTGCGCGAGGACACGCTGCAGCTCTATGAAGCGGTCTCGGGCGCCCGGATGCACGCCAATTACTTCCGGGCAGGCGGCGTCCATCAGGACATTCCGGAGAAGGTGCTGGCCGACATGACCGCCTTCCTCGACAAGCGCATGCCGCTGTTCGAGGACGCGATCTCGCTCGTCGCCGACAACCGTATCTTCAAGCAGCGCAACGTCGACATCGGCACGGTCAGCAAGGAAGACGCGCTGGCCTGGGGCTTCTCAGGCCCGATGATCCGCGCCGCCGGCATCCCCTGGGACCTGCGCAAATCGCAGCCCTATGAAGTCTATGACCGGATGGAGTTCGACATTCCGGTCGGCACCAGGGGCGACTGCTACGACCGCTTCATGGTCCGGGTCGAGGAAGTGCGGCAGTCGGCGCGGATCATGCGCCAGTGCCTCAAGGAAATGCCGTCAGGCCCGATCGCGACCATGGATCGCAAGGTGTTCCCGCCCAAGCGCGCCGAGATGAAGCAGTCGATGGAAGCGCTGATCCACCACTTCAAGCTCTACACCGAGGGCTATCACGTCCCCGCCGGCGAAGTGTATGTCGCGACCGAAAGTCCCAAGGGCGAGTTCGGCGTCTATCTGGTCGCCGACGGAACCAACAAACCCTATCGCTGCAAGATCAGGCCGACCGCCTTCAGCCACCTGCAGGCGATGGATTTCATGATGAAGGGCCACATGCTCGCCGACACCACCGCGGTGCTGAGCGCCATCGACGTCGTATTCGGGGAGTGCGATCGGTGACTGCAGCAATTCAGCTCCCCGGCGAAGTCCGGGGCCCAGACCGGTGCGAAGCAGCGCCCGTCTACGCAGGGGCACTCGATGCAGGAGCATCTTGTGGCTGAGCGCGCCTTCGCCCCTGACACGCCCGAGCTTCGCGCCCTTTTGCGTCATGCTGAACTTGTTTCAGCATCCTTTCTGGAGACCGCGCTGCAGATGAAGAAATGGACCCTGAAACAAGTTCAGGGTGACGGAGTGGTGTATGGCTGACCGTCAGTTCCATCCCGACACGCCCGAGCTCCGCGCCGAGTGGGGCAATTTCGCCTGGACCGAGGCCAACGCCAGGGCCGCGGCGGAGATCGTCGCGCGCTATCCCGCGGGGCGGCAGGCGTCGGCGTCGATCCCGTTCCTCGACCTCGCCCAGCGCCAGGTCGGCGCGATGACGGGGACGCAGGGCTGGCTGCCGATCCCGGTGATCGAATTCGTCGCACGCGAGCTCGACATGCCGCCGGTCCGGGTGATGGAGGTCGCCAGCTTCTACACCATGTTCAACCTGGCGCCGGTCGGCCGCTTCCACGTCCAGGTGTGCGGCACCACGCCCTGCATGCTGCGCGGGTCGGATGACGTGCTGTCGGCCTGCTACAAGCGCGGCCTCAAGAAGGGTCACACTACCGCCGACGGCCTGTTCACGCTGACCGAGGTCGAATGCCTCGGCGCCTGCGCCAACGCGCCGATGGTCCAGATCAACGACGACAATTTCGAGGATCTCACCGAGGCGAGCATGAAGGCGATCCTCGACGCTCTGGCGTCGGGGCAGAAGCCCAAGCCCGGCCCGCAAATCGACCGACAGACCAGTGCGCCGACAAGCGGCCCGACCACGCTCAAGAAGATGGCCGAGCGGAATTACGACTATCGGGGGCAATGGTGATGGCGCGAGTGCAAAATCCGTCCCCGGAACGGGGAGGCGGGACCAGCGCAGCTGGTGGAGGTGCCCAGTTGCAGGGCGGTGCCGCGCTCGGCCCCCTCCGTCGCCCTGCGGGCTGCCACCTCCCCGTGCCGGGGAGGATTTGATGACCGGCATCACCTCCCTCACCGACAAGGATCGGATCTTCACCAACGTCTATGGCTTCCAGGGCGCGGACCTGAAGTCGGCGCAGGCGCGTGGCGATTGGGACAATACGGCGGACCTGATGAAGCGCGGCCAGGACGCGATCATCGAGATCGTCAAAGATAGCGGCCTCCGCGGACGCGGCGGCGCGGGCTTCCCGACCGGCATGAAGTGGAGCTTCATGCCCAAGGAGCCCACCGTTGGCCGGCCCAATTTCCTGGTGATCAACGCCGACGAGTCCGAGCCGGGCAGCTGCAAGGATCGCGAAATCCTCCGCCACGACCCGCACAAGCTGGTCGAGGGCGCTTTGATCGCCGGTTTCGCGATGCGGGCCCGGGCCGGCTACATCTACGTCCGCGGCGAGTTCATCGTCGAGACCGAGGCACTGCGGAAAGCGGTTGCCGAGGCCTATGACGCCGGCCTGCTCGGCAAGAATGCCGCGGGCTCGGGCTACGACTTCGACCTGTTCGTCCACCGCGGCGCTGGCGCCTATATCTGCGGCGAAGAGACGGCCATGCTCGAAAGCCTTGAGGGCAAGAAAGGCCTCCCACGCCTGAAGCCGCCGTTCCCCGCGGGCGCCGGGCTCTATGGCTGCCCGACCACGGTCAACAATGTCGAAAGCATCGCGGTCGTGCCGGTGATCCTCCGCCGCGGCGCGGCCTGGTTCAAGAGCTTCGGCCGCGAGAACAACGCCGGGACCAAGCTGTTTCAGATCAGTGGCCATGTGAACAACCCGTGCGTGGTCGAGGAAGCCATGTCGATCCCGTTCCGCGAGCTGATCGACAAGCACGCGGGCGGCATTCGCGGCGGCTGGGACAACCTCCTTGCAGTGATCCCCGGCGGATCGTCGGTGCCGCTGGTTCCGGGCGAGCAGATCGCCGACGCGCCGATGGATTTCGACGGGCTCAAGGACCTGGGCTCCGGCCTCGGCACCGCGGCGGTTATCGTCATGGACAAGTCGACCGACATCGTCCGAGCGATCAGCCGGATCAGCTATTTCTACAAGCATGAGAGCTGTGGCCAGTGCACCCCGTGCCGCGAGGGCACCGGCTGGATGTGGCGGACCATGGAGCGCCTTCGCGAAGGCGACGCCCATGTCTCGACCATCGACAAGCTCTACGACGTCACCAAACAGATCGAAGGCCACACCATCTGCGCCCTCGGCGACGCCGCAGCATGGCCGATCCAGGGCCTGATCAAGCATTTCCGGCCGGAACTGGAGCGGCGCATCGCCGAGCGGCATGGTGCGATCCAGGAGGCGGCGGAGTGATGAAAAAACTTTCCGTCATCGCGAGGAGCGCAGCGACGCGGCGATCCAGACTGGATTGCTTCGCTCCGCTCGCAATGACAAATCGCGGGATGAACCATGCCTAAGGTCACCGTTGACGGCGTAGAGATCGAGGTTCCGCAGGGCGCGACCGTGCTGCAGGCTTGCGAGCTGGCCGGCAAGGAGATCCCGCGCTTCTGCTATCACGAGCGGCTGTCGATCGCCGGCAATTGCCGCATGTGCCTGGTCGAAGTTGCGCCGGGGCCGCCCAAGCCGCAAGCGAGTTGCGCGCTGCCCGCTGCCGAAGGCCAGGCGATCCGCACCGACACTCCGATGGTCAAGAAGGCGCGCGAAGGGGTGATGGAGTTTCTCCTCATCAACCACCCGCTCGACTGCCCGATCTGCGACCAGGGCGGCGAATGCGACCTGCAGGACCAGGCGATCGCCTATGGCCGCGGCCATTCGCGGTTCGACGAGAATAAGCGGGCGGTCGACGACAAATATTTCGGACCGATCGTCAAGACGTCGATGAACCGCTGCATCCAGTGCACCCGTTGCGTGCGCTTCGCCGACGAGGTGGCGGGGACGCCCGAAGTGGGGATGCTGTTCCGCGGCGAGGATGCGCAGATCACCACATACCTTGAAAAGGCGTTCCATTCGGAGCTGGCCGGAAACCTGGTCGATCTATGTCCCGTCGGTGCATTGCTGTCGAAGCCGTACAGCTTCGAAGCTCGGCCGTGGGAGCTGCGCAAGGTCCCGGGCATCGACGTGATGGACGCCGTCGGAACCAATATCCGCATGGACGTCCGTCAGCGCCAGGTGATGCGCATCCTGCCGCGCATCAATGATGCGGTGAACGAGGAATGGGCCCACGACAAGACCCGCCACCATGTCGACGCGCTGGTCCGGGGCCGGCTTGACCGGCCGTGGGTTCGTGAGAAGGGCAAGCTGCGCGAAGCCAGCTGGAGCGAGGCACTCGACGTCTTCGCCAAGCAGTTCAAGAAGGCAGGCAACAAGGTCGCGGCGATCGCCGGCGACTTGCTCGATGCCGAGACCATGTATGCGGCCAAGGCGCTGCTGGCAGGGGCGGGCTCGACTTTGCTCGAAGGCCGGCAGACCGGGCTCGACTATGACGTGTCGTCGCTCTCGGCGGTGCGGTTCAATACGCCGATCGCCGAGATCGAGAACGCCGACGTGGTGCTGCTGGTCGGGTCCAACACCCGCTGGGAAGCGCCGCTGGTCAACACCCGCATCCGCAAGGCGGTTCGAAGGGGCGCCAAGGTCTTGGCGATCGGGCCGGAGGTCGATCTGACCTACAAGGTCGAATGGCTCGGTAACGACCTGTCACTGCTCGGCAAGATGCCCAAGGCTGCGGCCGACGTGATCAAGGGTGCGAACAAACCGGTGATGATCGTCGGTCCGGGCGCGCTCGGGGCCGGGGCACTGGGCGCGGCGCTGGCCTCGTCCAAGGCATTCATACGGGACGGCTGGAACGGCTTCAACGTACTCCACACCGCCGCCGCGCGGATGGCGGGGTTGCTGCTCGGCTATGCCCGGAAGGGCGGCATCGCCGACATCGAGAAGGCCAAGCCGGAGCTGGTGATCCTGTTGGGCGCCGACGAAGTGCCCGCCGCCAATTTCAGCAAGGCCTTCAAGGTCTATGTCGGTCACCACGGCGACAAGGGCGCGGCGAGCGCCGACCTGGTCCTGCCCGGCGCGGCCTATGCCGAGAAGCATGGCACCTATGTCAACATCGAGGGCCGGGTCCAGCGCAGCGAACGCGCCGCCTTCGCCCCGGGCGATGCGCGCGAGGACTGGACGATTTTCCGTGCTTTGTCCGACCTGATCGGCAAGCCGCTGCCGTTCGATCGCTTCGACCAATTGCGCGCGGCAATGATCGCCGAAGTGCCTGAGCTGGGGCAGGAGGGGATTATTGACCTTCCGTGGGCACCGCCGAAGCTCGACGCCAAGGCGTCAGGCCCGGTTACCTATCCGATCCAGGATTTCTACCTGACCAACGCCATCTGCCGCGCCAGCCCGACCATGCGCCGCTGCTCGCAAGAGCTGGTCCAGGGCCGCGAATATCTGGAGGCGGCGGAATGACCTACGTTCCGGTCATCGCGAGGAGCGTAGCGACGCGGCGATCCAGGCTGGATTGCTTCGCTGTGCTCGCAATGACGAAGGTGTCCGCATGACCGCCACCTTCCAATCCTGGGGCATGACTTACGACTGGGCGTGGTTCGTCGCGACCATCGTCGGCATCCTCGTCATCGCGCTGCCGCTGCTGCTGGCGGTGGCGATGGTGATTTATGCCGAGCGCAAGATCTGGGCGGCGATCGCGCTTCGCCGTGGGCCCAATGTGGTTGGGCCGTGGGGCCTGCTGCAAAGCTTTGCCGACGGATTGAAGGTGTTCCTCAAGGAAACCATCATTCCGTCGAGCGCGAACAAGGGCCTGTTCCTGATCGCGCCGATCATCACCTTCACCGTCGCGCTGATCGTGTGGGCGGTGGTGCCGTTCGACGTCGGCGTGGTGCTGACCGACATCAACGTCGGCCTGCTCTACATCCTCGCGGCGAGCTCGCTGGGCGTTTACGGCGTGATCATCGCCGGCTGGGCGTCCAACTCCAAATATCCCTTCTTCTCCGCGCTCCGCGCCGCGGCGCAGATGGTCAGCTATGAAGTGTCGATCGGCTTCGTCCTGATCTGTGTCGTGCTCTACGCCGGCACCTTCAACCTGACCGAGATCGTGCTGGCGCAGAAGGGCAATATCCTCGGCATATTGAGCGGCTACGGATTCAACCCGCTGCTGTTCCCGATGGCGGTGGTGTTCCTGATCAGTTCGATGGCCGAAACCTTCCGCACCCCATTCGACCTGGTCGAGGCGGAGAGCGAGCTGGTCGCCGGCCACCAGACCGAATATTCGTCGATGAGCTTCGCGCTGTTCTGGCTTGGCGAATATGCCAACGTCATCCTGATGTGCGCATTGAACGCCATCCTGTTTTGGGGCGGGTTCCTGCCGCCGATCGACTGGGCACCGCTCTATTACATCCCCGGCATCGTCTGGCTGATCGGGAAGATGTGCTTCTTTTTCTTCGTCTTCGGCTGGGTGAAGGCGACCGTGCCGAGGTACCGCTATGACCAGCTGATGCGGCTGGGCTGGAAGATCTTCCTGCCCCTGTCGCTGCTGTTCGTGGTGCTGATCTCCGGCTGGATCATGTGGACCCGCTATGGAGTAGTGGCATGATCGCGCGCACCATCAAGGCCTTTACGCTGTGGGAATTCGTCAAGGCGCATGCCCTGACGCTGAAATATTTCTTCAAGCCCAAGGCGACGATCAACTTTCCCTACGAGAAGACCCCGCAGTCGCCCCGCTTCCGCGGCGAGCACGCGCTGCGCCGCTATCCCAACGGGGAAGAGCGCTGCATCGCCTGCAAGTTGTGCGAGGCGATCTGCCCGGCTCAGGCGATCACCATCGAGGCCGAGCCGCGCGAGGACGGGTCGCGGCGGACGACGCGCTACGACATCGACATGGTCAAGTGCATCTATTGCGGGCTGTGCGCGGAGGCCTGCCCGGTCGACGCCATCGTCGAGGGCCCGAACCTGGAGTTCGCGACTGAAACGCGCGAGGAACTGCTCTACGACAAGACCAAATTGCTCGCCAACGGCGACCGCTGGGAACAGGCGATCGCCGCCAACCTTGCCGCCGACGCGGCGTATAGGTAGGGGCGCGGCCATGCGGATCGAAACAGGGAAGATCCTCCCCGGCACGGGGAGGGGGACCGTGCGCAGCATGGTGGTGGGGGCGTCGTGCGAGACGCTGCCCCCCCTCCGTCGCGCTTCGCGCGCCACCTCCCCGCGAGCGGGGAGGATCATTTGATCGCCGTCCTCGCCTTTTACCTGTTCGCGACGCTGACCATCGCTTCGGCGGTGCTGGTGATCTTCGCGCGCAACCCGGTGCACAGCGTGTTGTGGCTGATCATGGCCTTCTTCAATGCCGCCGGCCTGATGCTGATCCTGGGCGCCGAGTTCATCGCGATGCTGCTGGTCATCGTCTACGTCGGCGCGGTCGCGGTGCTGTTCCTGTTCATCGTCATGATGCTCGATATCGATTTCGCCGCTCTTCGATCGGGATTCACGAAGAACCTGCCGTTCGGCCTGATCGTCGCCCTGGTCCTGCTGGCGGAGATCGTCATCGCGGTATCGGCGTGGAAGGCGGGGCCGGTGACGGGCAATGTCCAGCCCGCGACCGCGACCCAGCCCAACATCGAAGCGATTGGAGAGCTGCTCTACACGCCGCTTCCTCTTCCCGTTCGAAATCGCCGGGCTGATCTTGCTGGTGGCCATGATCGGGGCGATCGTCCTGACCCACCGCAGTCGCGCCGACGCACGAGGCCAGAATGTCGCACGCCAGGTCGACCGCCGGCCCGAAGATGCGGTCAAGCTTGAGCAACCCCAAGTGGGCGAGGGGGTGAAGCTGTGATTTTCCGCTTCGCCGTCATGCTGAACTTGTTTCAGCATCCATCTCGTCCGTCGCGCGAGGCTCGTAAATGGACCCTGAAACAAGTTCAGGGTGACGCCCTGATGGGGGCCTCATGATCGGCCTGGCCCACTACCTCACCGTTGCGGCGATCCTGTTCACGCTCGGCGTGCTCGGCATCTTTTTGAACCGCCGCAACATCATCCTGATGCTGATGGCGATCGAGCTGATCCTGCTCGCGGTCAACATCAACCTGGTCGCATTCAGCGCCTTCCTCGGCGACCTGGTCGGCCAGGTATTCGCCATGTTCGTGCTGACCGTCGCCGCCGCCGAGGCCGCGATCGGCCTCGCCATCCTCGTCATCTTCTTTAGACGCCGCGGCTCGATCGCGGTCGACGACGTCAACCGGATGCGCGGCTGATGCAGCCAGTCCTACTTATCGTCTTCCTGCCGCTGCTTGCTGCGATCATCGCCGGGCTGGGCGGCCGCGTGATCGGCAAAACCGCGTCGAAGGTCGTCACGACCGGCGCGCTGATGATCGGCGCGGCGCTCAGTTGGCCGATCTTCCTCCAATACCTCGGCGGCCATGCCGAAGCGCAGGTCGTGCCGGTGCTCAAGTTCATCGAGAGCGGGGCGCTTGACGTCGACTGGGCGCTGCGCGTCGATACGCTGACCGCAGTGATGCTGGTCGTTGTGACGACCGTCTCCAGCCTGGTCCACCTCTACAGCTGGGGCTATATGGAGGAGGATCCGAGCCAGCCGCAATTCTTCGCCTATTTGTCGCTGTTCAGCTTCGCCATGCTGATGCTGGTGACGGCCGACAGCCTGGTGCAGATGTTCTTCGGCTGGGAAGGGGTCGGCCTTGCCTCCTACCTCCTGATCGGTTTCTGGTACCACAAGCCTTCGGCCAACGCCGCAGCGCTGAAGGCATTCGTCGTCAACCGCGTCGGCGACTTCGGCTTCTCGCTCGGCATCTTCGGCACCTTCCTGGTGTTCGGCACCGTCTCCATCCCCGCGATCCTCGAAGCGGCGCCGTCGATGGCCGGATCGACCATCGGCTTTGCCGGGATGCGGGTCGACACCATGACCTTGCTGTGCCTGTTGCTGTTCGTCGGAGCGATGGGCAAGTCGGCGCAGCTCGGCCTCCACACCTGGCTTCCCGATGCGATGGAGGGTCCGACCCCGGTCAGCGCGCTGATCCACGCCGCGACCATGGTCACCGCCGGCGTGTTCATGGTCTGCCGCCTGTCACCGATGTTCGAAGTGTCGCCGGACGCGCTGATGGTAGTGACTTACGTTGGCGCCGCCACCGCCATATTTGCCGCGACCGTCGGCACCGTTCAGAACGACATCAAGCGGGTGATCGCATATTCGACCTGCTCGCAGCTGGGCTACATGTTCTTCGCCGCGGGCGTCGGCGCCTATGGCGCGGCGATGTTCCATTTGTTCACCCACGCCTTCTTCAAGGCTCTGCTGTTCCTCGGCGCGGGCTCGGTAATCCACGCCATGCACCATGAACAGGACATGCGCTATTATGGCGCGCTGCGGAAAGATATCCCGCTGACTTTCTGGGCGATGATCGCCGGAACGCTGGCGATCACCGGGGTCGGCATATTCGGGATCGGTTTCGCCGGCTATTTCTCAAAGGATGCGATCCTGGAGAGCGCGTTCGCGTCGGGCAGCGTCCACGGCAATGTCGCCTTCTTCATCGGCGCGCTCGCCGCACTGCTGACCAGCTTCTACAGCTGGCGCCTCATTTTCCTGACTTTCTTCGGCAAGCCGCGCTGGGCGGGCAGCGAGCATATCCAGCACGCCGTGCATCACGTGCACGAGGACGCAGGCGAAATGGCCGCCGATCATGATAGCGCGCAGGACCACGGCGTGGTGACGGTCGAGGGCACCGCGGGTTATCGCCCGCACGAAAGCCCGTGGACAATCCTCGTGCCGCTCGGTCTTCTTGCGCTGGGCGCCATTGCCGCGGGACAGCTGTTCCACGGGGCTTTCGTCGAGGCCGAACATGCCGCCGAATTCTGGCGCGGCAGCGTCTCGTTCGACGAGCATCTCGCCCATGCGATGCACGAGGTTCCCGGCTGGGTGAAATACACTCCGTTCGCGGTGATGCTGGTGGGTCTCGCCATCGCCTACCGCAACTATATCGCCAGGCCCGACGCGCCGGCGCACTTCGTCGCCATGTTCCCGGGGATCCACAAGTTCCTCATGCACAAATGGTATTTCGACGAGCTCTACGACCTGCTGTTCGTTCGCCCGGCAATGGTGCTCGGCCGCTTCTTCTGGAAGCGCGGCGACGAGCAGACCATCGATCGCTTCGGCCCGCACGGAGCGGCCTATGCGGTCGGCGTCGGCAACCGCATCACGACCCGGCTGCAGTCTGGATATGTCTATAGCTACGCCCTGGTCATGCTGCTCGGCCTGATCGGCGCCGCAACCTGGGTCTTCTGGTGGGTGCAATGACGGCAGTGCCGATCCTTACGATTCTGGTCGCGCTTCCGCTCGTCGCCGGCATCCTGGCGTTGTTCCAGTCGGCCAACGGCGCGCGCTGGAACGCGCTCATCACGACCTTGATCAGCTTTGCGCTCGGCGTCTGGCTGTGGGCCTCATATGACCCCAGCGGAGCGCAGTGGCAGTTTGTCGAATATTATGAGCTTGGCGGTGGCATCGCCTGGGCGATGGGCATCGACGGCATCGCACTGATGCTGATCATGTTGACCCTGTTCCTGATGCCGATCTGCATCGGCGCATCGTGGCGCGCGATCGAGAAGCGCGTGCCCGAATATATGGCGTCCTTCCTGATGATGCAGGCGCTGATGATCGGGGTGTTCACGGCCCAGGACCTGCTGCTGTTCTATATCTTCTTCGAAGGCGGCCTGATTCCGATGTATCTGATCATCGGCATCTGGGGCGGGGCCGAGCGGATCAAGGCCAGCTACAAATTCTTCCTCTACACGCTGGCTGGATCGGTGCTGATGCTGATCGCGATGCTGGTGATGATCCTGACCGCCGGTACCACCTCGATCCCGGCGCTGATGGAGTATGATTTCGCGCCCAACTTGCAATGGTGGCTGTGGCTGGCGTTTTTCGCCTCGTTCGCGGTGAAGATGCCGATGTGGCCGGTCCACACCTGGCTTCCCGACGCGCACGTCCAGGCGCCCACCGCGGGTTCGGTGATTCTGGCCGGCGTGCTGCTCAAGATGGGCGGGTACGGCTTTATCCGCTTCTCGTTGCCCATGTTCCCCGAAGCATCGAATGAGTTCATCCCCTTCGTCTATATCCTCTCCGGAATCGCGGTGGTCGTTACGTCGCTGATCGCGCTCGCCCAGCACGACATGAAGAAGTTGATCGCTTACTCCTCGGTCGCGCACATGGCGTTCGTTACCTTCGGTCTGTTCGCCTTCAACCGGCAGGGCATCGAAGGCGCGATGATCGTCATGCTGAGCCATGGGCTGGTGTCGGGCGCATTGTTCCTTTGCGTCGGCGTGATCTACGACCGGCTGCACACGCGCGAAATCTCGCGCTACGGCGGCCTTGCCGACAACATGCCCAAATATGCGCTGCTGTTCATGGTTTTCACCATGGCCAGCGTCGGCCTCCCGGGGACCAGCGGCTTCGTCGGCGAATTCCTGAGCCTGGTCGGCCTCTATGAGGTGTCGACCTGGGCGGCGATCGTTGCCACCACCGGCATCATCCTCGGCGCGGCTTACATGCTCTATCTCTACTGGCGCATTTGCTACGGCCGGCAGGTCAATGCCGATGCGGCGGCGATGAAGGATCTGAGCGTCCGCGAAATGTGGCTGCTGGCGCCGATCGCTGCGGCAGTCCTGTGGATGGGCGTTTATCCGGAAAGCTTCCTCCGGCCCATGCGCGCGGACGTCGGCCGCCTGCTTGAACGAATCGAACGCTCCAAACCACCGGGTGATTCCCACTTCACGGCTGGCAAGCCTGCCGTCGCGCCGGCCCACACTCCTGCGGAAGCGCATTGATGAACCTCGCGCCCATCCTTCCCGAAATCATCCTGACGGTCGGCGCGATCGTGCTGATGATGGTGGCTGCCTTCATGGGCCGGCGTGGCAGCGCACTGTGCAGCTGGGCGTCGGTTGCGCTGTTGCTTGGAGCTTCCTTTGCTCTGATCGGCGAGCCGCAGACCGCCGGCGCGCTGTTCGGCGGATTGATCCAGGCCGACGCTTTCGGCGCGCTGGGCAAGCTCATCATTTATCTGTGCGCGGCGGTGGCGATCGTCATGGCCCACAATTGGTTCGAACGGGATTTCGAACATGGGGCCGAATATCCGGTGTTGATCCTGCTTTCCGCGATCGGCATGTCGGTCATGGTCTCGGCGACCAACATGATGTCGCTCTATGTCGGGCTCGAGCTGCAAAGCCTCGCGGCCTATGTCCTCGCCGCCTACCGCCGTACCGACGAGCGCTCGGCCGAAGCAGGCCTCAAATATTTTGTCCTTGGCAGCCTTGCCTCGGGCATCCTGCTCTATGGCATTTCATTGCTCTACGGCTTCACCGGCACGACCCAGTTCGAGGGTGTTGCGGCCGCCTTCGCCCGCGAAGGGATCCAGTCGGTCGGCCTGTTGTTCGGCCTCGTGTTTCTGCTTGCCGGCCTGGCTTTCAAGATCAGCGCGGTGCCGTTCCACATGTGGACCCCGGACGTCTACGAGGGTGCACCGACCCCGGTCACGGCCTTTTTCGCTTCCGCTCCCAAGGTAGCCGCGGTGCTGCTCGGCGTGCGCGTCTGTGTCGACGCGCTCGGCCCGGCGATCGATGCCTGGCGGCAAATCATGGTCTTCGCGGCCTTGGCCTCGATCCTTCTCGGCGCTGTTGCGGCTTATGGCCAAACCAACATCAAGCGGCTGCTGGCCTATTCCTCGATCAACAATGTCGGCTTCGCGCTGATCGAACTTGTCGCCGGCGGTGTAGCAGGCGCCAGCTCGGTGCTGTTCTACATGGCGGTCTATGTCGTCATGACGCTTGGCGCGTTCCTTTGCGTCCTGCGCATGAAAGGCGAAGATGGCGAGCCGCTGGAAGCGATCGACAGCCTGTCCGGGCTGTCGCTGACGCGGCCCGGTCTTGCCCTGGCGCTCGCCACTTTCATGCTGAGCCTCGCCGGTATCCCGCCCCTGTTCGGCTTCTGGCCAAAGCTGATGGTCTTTAACGCCGCCGTGGCCGAAGGATTTACCTGCTGGCGGTTGCGGGGATCCTCGGCACGGTGGTGGGGGCCTTCTATTACCTCAAGATCGTCAAGGTGATGTATTTCGATGCGCCCGGCAGTCCGTTCATCAAGGGCGAGAGCAGGTTTGAGGGCGGGTTGATCGCCGCCGCAGCGCTGATCGTATCGCCGCTTGGCTATTTGCTGATTGGGCCCATCAACCAGCTCACCAGCAACGCCGCGGAGTCGCTTTTCTGAGCCGGATCCGGATTGTTGATCAGCTGCGGTCGACCAACACCGCCCTGCTGGCGGACGGACTAGCGGTCGAGGGAGACTGGCTGGTCGCTCTCAGGCAAGAGGGCGGCCGCGGACGGCATGGCCGGCCGTGGGAATCGATCGAGGGCAATTTTTTCGGCTCTACCCTGGTCCAGCTCAAGCCTGACGATCCTCCTGCGCCGTCACTGGCGCTGGCCGCGGGCCTGGCGCTGATCGAGGCGGTCGCAATTGCCGCGCCCGATGCGCCGTTGTCGCTCAAATGGCCCAACGACCTGATGCTTGGCGATGCCAAGCTCGCCGGAATTCTGCTGGAGAGATCGGGCGATCAAGTAGTCGCCGGCTTCGGGGTCAATCTGGCTGGTGCACCGCCGATCTCGGGTCGGAAAACGGCCGCGCTCAAGCCGAATTACGAAATTGCGCCTCAGGCCTTCGCTCCCTTGCTTGCAGGCAAATTCTCTCAACTTCTGTCGGTCTGGCGAGCTGCCGATCCGGTCGCTTTCGCGCAGGCGTGGCTTGCGCAAGCTCATCCGATCGGCACGGCGCTGGAAGTGCACAGCGGCCCGGGAGAGCGCGTCAGGGGAACGTTCGACGGCGTTGAGGTTGACGGTGCAATGCGGCTCAAGCGCTACGATGGGATGGTCGACATCATCCGCGCTGGTGACGTCAGCCTAGGCTGATGCTCGCAATTGACCGCGCTTCAAGCTAGGGGCGCAAACATGCTGCTCGCGATCGACGCCGGAAATACCAATCTTGTCTTCGCGCTGGTCGATGACGGGGAGATCAAGGCACGCTGGCGCATCGCCACCGATCCTCGGCGCACCGCCGACGAATATGCCGTCTGGCTGCATCAATTGCTCGAATTGGAGGGCTATCATCGCAGCGAAGTCACCCGCGTCATCATCGGTACCGTCGTGCCCCGGGCGCTTCACAATCTGGAGGTGCTGTCGGAAAAATACTTTGGTGTGAAGCCGCTGATCGCGGGGCAGGGCCGAGCGTCCTGGCCCATGGCGCTCGACGTGCCTGAGCCGGAAAGCGTCGGCGCCGACCGCGCGCTCAATGTCATCGCCGCCCATGCGAACCATGAAGGCGATCTGATCGTCATTGATTTCGGTACCGCGACCACCTTCGACGTGGTCGATTTCTCGGGCGCCTATAAAGGCGGTATCATCGCCCCTGGCATCAACCTCAGCCTCGACGCCCTGGTCTCCGCGGCCGCCAAGTTGCCGCGCATCGCCATCGCCGCGCCGGCCGATGAAAGCGTTGTCGGGAGGACTACGGAAATCCAGATGCAGATCGGCGTTTACTGGGGCTATGTGGCGATGATCGAGGGGCTGGTGGCCAGGTTGAAGGCGGAGATCGGGCGGCCGGTGACGGTCATCGCGACCGGCGGGCTTGCGTTGCTGTTCGACAAGCACACCGACGCCTTCGACGTCATTGAGCCGGACCTCACCATACAGGGCCTGGCCTTGCTCGCGGCCGGGTCCGGCCGATGACTCCCGGCGAAGAGCTGCTGTTTCTTGCGCTCGGCGGGTCGGGCGAGATCGGCATGAACGTCAACCTCTATGGCTGCCGCGGCAAGTGGCTGATGGCCGACCTGGGGCTGACCTTCGCCGACGCCGACTATCCTGGCGTCGACCTCATCCTCCCCGACCTCGAGTTCATCGAACAGCGGATGAAGGACCTTGTCGGCATCGTCCTCACCCACGGCCATGAAGACCATATCGGAGCGCTGCCGTACATGTGCGGCGGATCTCAAGGTTCCGCTTTATGCGACGCCCTTCACCGCCGGGCTGATCGCTGGGAAGCTGGAGGAGGAGGGGCTTACCGGCCAGGTCAGCTTGCGCATCATCGAGCGCGGCGGTTCGATCGAGCTCGATCCGTTCCGGGTGACCTATGTCCCGCTCGCTCACTCGATCCCGGAGGGCAACGGCCTGCTGATCGAAACTCCCTTCGGCAAGATCTTCCACACCGGTGACTGGAAGATCGACGATACGCCAGTGCTCGGCCATCCAAGTTCCGCCGAGACGCTGAGCGCGATCGGCGACGATGGCGTGCTCGCGTTGGTCTGCGATTCGACCAACACCTTCCAGGATACTGCATCCGGCAGCGAAGCCGGCGTCCATCAGGGGCTGCTGGATCAGGTGCTGCGCGCGAAGGGGAGGGTGCTGATCACCACCTTCGCATCCAACGCTGCGCGGCTTGAAACCATCGGCAAGGTTGCGATCGAGACCGGGCGCCAGGTGTGCGTCGCCGGCCGAAGCCTCGACCGCATCCTCAAGGTGGCCAAGGCGACCGGCTATCTGCGCGATTTCCCCGAGCCGGTGCGGTTCGACGAGGCTATGCGATTGCCGCGCAAGGACTTGCTGGTCATCGCCACCGGCGGTCAGGGCGAGCCACGCGCCGCACTTGGCCGGATCGCATTCGGCAACCATGAGCTGAAGCTGGCCGAGGGCGACACCGTAATCTTTTCGTCCAAGCAGATTCCCGGCAACGAGATTGCCATCGGCCGGATCATGAACGCGTTATCGGACCTGGGCGCGCTGATCGTCACCGACCGTCAGGCCCACGTCCATGTCTCGGGGCACCCCGGGCGGCCGGAGCTGGCCGCGATGTACCGCTGGATGCGGCCCCGGATATTGGTCCCGGTCCATGGCGAGATTCGCCACATGCGCGAACAGGCGCGGTTCGGCTTGTCGGAAGGCATCCCGAGCGCGGTGGTGCAGCGGAATGGCGATCTCATCCGCCTGGCTCCCGATGGCCCGGAAAAGATCGGCGAGGAGCGGGTTGGCCGGCTGGTGCTCGACGGCGACGTTATCCTCCCCGCCGACGGATCGACCATCAATGAACGACGCAAAATTGCGATCAGTGGACTCATCACCGTCGCTATACCGGTCGACGGCGAGGGGCGCCTGATCGGCAAGGCAATAGTGCGACCGTTCGGCGTCCCGGTGGAGGATGACCGTGCCGACTTCCTCGTCGATGCGGCCGACGCCGCCGAGAAGGCATATGAGCCGACGCGCGACGTCGAGAAAGTACGCGAAGTCAGTGCGGCTCGCGGTCCGGCGCTGCGCGACGCTCTGGACCGGCAAGAAACCGATTGTCGAGGTGATGCTGGTCGAGACGAATCGATGAAATGGACCTCGGTCCTGGCGATCTACTTCCTGATCTATTGTTTCACCGCCTTCCTGCTCTTGCCATTTGGGGTGAAAACCCATGAGGAAGTCGGTGCGGAACGGGTTCCGGGGCAGGCCGACAGTGCCCCCCACCGGTTTCACCTGCCGAGTCATTTGATGAGGGCGGCCGTGGTCGCGGCGCTGCTGACCGCGCTCTACGTCGCCAACTATGTCTATGGCTGGATCGGAGTCGACGACCTCGACTTCTATAACTAACGCCGCTTGTCGACCGCCTGCGCGAGAGCGGCGTAAAGCTTGCCCATGTCGCTGGACATCAAGGTCACCGCAATCATTCCGCCGTCTCGTTCATGCAGTACGCGGCGGAGCATCGCCTCAAAGTCATGGACGTAGTGATTGACCGCGTTCTGGAACTCCGGATCGCTGTCATATTGCGCTGAAATGGCGCGAGCTTCCGTGCCGCCAAGCAGCCGCACCGCACGACGGGTGAATACTCCCCGGTTTCCCTTCAGATAATGGTTCCACGCCTTATCATCGACCTCGTCGCTGAGGATCTTCTGCACGTCGATCGAGGCCGAGTGCATCGAATCCATCAATAGCGAGACGCGGCGTGCGAATTCTTCGCCGCTGTCCTTCGTCTGGGCCTCGCGGCTGCGCTCGATATGCGCTTCCAGTGCGGCCGCGCTCTGGCCGATCGACAGCATCTGCGCGGTCAGGCGGTCCGACGCTTCCCGAGCCGTCTCGACTGCTCGCGTGGCGACCTGGTCGAGTTCGACCAGCTTAGTCTCGACACTATCCCGCACCGCTTTCTCGAGCGCCGATCGGGTCGCCTTGCTGAGCTCTCCGGCGCTTTCGGGAATGACCTTGGAGATGGCCTCGCGAGCGCGTTCGGCCGCATGGCTGGCGGCCTCGCGCACCTGGACCAGCGCGGCGACCAGCGCCGGGCCGGTTTCCGCCGAAAGCTGACCCGCCTCGACGCTCGCCGAGGCAATCGCTGCGCTGAGCTCGGACAGCCGCTGCTCCGCTTGGCCGACGCCCAGATCGACCGAGGTCATCAGCGCCGCCAGCCGTTCCTGCTGCGCCTCGACATTTGAGGCACCGGACTCGATCCGGTTTGCCGCCTCGATCGCGGCGTCGCGCATCATTTCGACGTTGGGCCGCGCGGCCTCGGCAGAGGCGAGCATCCGCGCCGCGCCCGCTTCGGCCTCATTGAGGGTGGCGCCCATTTCGCCCTGCAGCACCTGGTTTAGCTGGTCGACGCCTTCGCGCAGACGTTGCGTGCGTTCCGCAAGGCCGTTGAGGCTGGTATCCTGTGCCGTGGTTGTCGTTGACAGGGACTCCAGCTCAGAACGAAGCCGCCCGAGTGCCGTCTGGACATGATTGGCGCGCTCGTCTCCGGAGCGGGCCAGGTCGAGGAACCGTTCATCGAGCGCAGTAAGTCCGGTGTCGAGGTCTGCCATCAGCCGTTGCGAGGAACGTTCCTGTTCGGCAATCCGCGACGAAAGTCCATCAAGCGCCGCACCGGCGCTGGCCAGCCGCTCGCCGAGCAGTTCGGATGCATCGATCCCGGCCCGGCCGATGCCTGCCTGGCTTTGAGCGACCAACGCCGACACCGCGGCCGCCTGGGCGTCGATCCCGCCACGGATTTCAGCAAGAGCCTCGGCCGATCGGGCAAGCAGCATGTCGATCGCCGCACCCGTTTCAGTACCTGCTTCTGACACTCGCAGTGCTGCAGCGGCGCCCGCGCTCTCGATGTGGGTGAGATGGGCCAGCAACCGCTCCGACGCCCCGTGGACGATGGAGTCGGCCTGTTGCGCCTGTGCAGCGAGCTGACCGACTTGGGTCTCGAAGCCAGCGGCTTGCTCGATGGCCGAGCGGCCCGCATTGCGCAGCGTCTCCGCCATCCGCCGGGCGCTATCTTCCGCTTGCGGCAGGTCGGAGAGCAACACGCCGATGTCGATTTTGGCGGCCTCTGCAGCGCGGTCGAGCGCCGCGCCATGTTCGGAAAGCGTCAGCGAACCGGCGTTGAGGTCCGCGGTGATCGCTCCAAGCCGGTGGGCCGCCTGGTCGCCCAGTCCCATTAAATCCCCGGCCATTAGTCCGAGGGTGCGGTGATTCTCCTCGATCTGCCGCGAAAGCGCGGCCAGGATATCCTGCAACGAGCGCGCCTCGGTTCTCATCGAGACCACCGATCGGGTGAATTGTTCGGCTTCCTTGCGTCGAGTCCGCCCGAACATCAGCCAGACGAGTCCCATCAGCGCCAGTGGTCCAGCAAGGATTGCGATCCACTGCGCCATCGCCGGGCTGGTCAGCGGCTGATCGGCGAGCGTCCGCCCGGCCTGCCACGCTGCATAGCCGGTCCACATCAGCGCAAGGATCGAGAGTGTCCAGCCCAGCACCTGTCTTGCGCCCTCGCTCGCGACGCCATGCAGGTCGCGGGTTTCGGACCAGCTCATCCGGTCGAAGCGCGGTTCGGCCTGGGCCTCGTCACCTTCGAACGTCGGGACATGCTCCTCCTCGATGCCGTAGCTCGGATCGGTGTGGGCGCGGTGCGGGCTGATGCTCATGACCGGGGAGTTTACCACCTTTGTTTCCAGTGGAAAGCGACAAATGGCCACAGTGTGGGGTGGAAATCCTTGTGCCGCCTGTCTTATGGCTGGTCCGGCAGGGGGAAATCATCATGCAGCGGGGAAAGCCATGGCGCTCGGCGCCCTGATCGGTGCCTATCAGGAAGACGATGGCGGGGCCTTGCGCGCCCTGCTTCCGCTCGCCGGCCGGACGTTGATCGAATATCAGGCGCGCTGCCTTGCCGCGGGGGGAGCGTCTCCCTTGATCGTCCTGGTGGAGCGGATCCCCGTCGCCCTCAACGATGCGTTCGAGCGGCTGCGCGGCGAGGGGATATCGGTGGTCGCCGTCAGCGATGGCAATGAGGCTGCCAGCCGGTTCGAGGCTGGAAGCCAGCTTGTTCTCCTGGCGGACGGGATCGCTCCCGACATGGTCGATCTGGTGCGGCTGGTCGAGGAAGAAGATGGTGCGATCCTCACCGTGCCCGACGATGAGTTCCACGCGCACTATGAGCGAATTGACAGTGCCCATCGATGGGCGGGGCTTGCGCGGGTCGATGCCAATATGCTTGGCGCAACCGCGGCCATGCTTGGCGACTGGGACCTGCAGTCGACCTTGCTGCGGCGCGCGGTCCAGGCAGGCGCCCGGCTCGTTCCTTCGTCATCGGGCGACGGAAGGGGACCGTTCCTGGCCAGCAACGAGCAGTCCATGGCCGATTATGAGCGGAGGTTGCTGGTCGCATCGCGAACCGCCCGCAACGACGCGGTGAGCCGCTATCTGCTGCCGATCGTCGAGGAAGTCGCGACTGAAAGGCTGATGGAAACCGGTGTGAGGCCCGGCTGGCTGGTGCAGGCGGCGTTGGCGATGACCCTTGGTGCCGCATTCTGTTTCACTCGAGGGTGGCATTGGGGGGCAGTCGCGTTGCTCATCCTGTCGACGCCGCTCGATCTCGTCGCCCAGCGGCTGGCAACCTTGCGGCTGAAGCCGCTCAGCTCGTCAATGCCATCACGGCGCCTCCTATGGCCGGCGGCAGGCCTGGCCTTGCTCGCGCTTGGCTGGTTCGAGGCGAGGCACGGGTCAGGCTGGGGGGCGATGATGGCTGCGCTCGGCGGCACCGCATTTGCCCAGGCAGGGCATGTCGAGCGAGCGGGCCGGACCGTGCCGGGCGCGGAATGGCATTTCAATCGCCGCACCGCCATCTGGCTCGCCGTGCCGTTCGCGATCGGTGGCTGGTGGAGTGTCTATCTGGGACTGGTTGCTTTTTATGCGGCAACCAGCTTTTTCATCCTCCAGCATTTGCGACATGTCCTCGAACGCGATTGACTGCGCGTTAACCCCATCTGTTCTATGACAGCGGCATGATGCCCGTGGAATGGCCGCTAGCTGCATCGGCAGCCGACCGCCAGGTCGAGCCCGCGCGCCCGCGTGCGGGGAGCGACCGGCTGGCCATCGCCAGTGCCGATTTCTTTCTCGACGAGGGCAGCCGCCTGACCGACGAAGAGCGCGCCCTGATGGCGGCCATGCTTCGCGGGCTGGTGACGGACATCGCTGATGAGTTGATTGCTGTGCTCCCGCCAATGTTGGCTGCCCAGGCCGAACAGGCGCGCGAAGGGCTGTACCGAAGGTTGCGGCGGGCGCGGCTGTTGGAGCGCGAGGGCTTGGTTGCACTGCTGCTGCGCCGGGCCGATGAGCAGCAGCTCTCAGCCCCGCCCGACCGCGGCGACCCGACCTTGTCGGCGCTGGTAGGGGATGACGACGGCCTGGTTGCCGAAGCGGCGATGGCCCTCGTATTGGCCCGGGGCCGCCGCCGGGATCGATTTGGCCGGTCCGGCCTGGAATTCGACGATCTTGCAGGTGAGGATGCCGTGGCGCTGGTCCATGCCGTCGCGGTGGGTTTGCGCGATGTTCTCGCTGACGATGCCGATCAGCCGTTGGCGGGCGCAGCCCAGGCCTTGCTCGCCCGTCATGACGAGGGCCGCAGGCTTGATGCGAGCGTCGCTGCCCTTGCTCGAGCGCTCGAAGCATCGAACCGCGCCGACGACGCCATGGTTCGAAAGCTGGCACAGGATGGGGATGCCGCATTGCTGATCGGGCTTCTGGCCCGGCGCGCGGGCATCGATTACCTGGACGCCTGGAATTTCTTTACCGGCAGCGATGCGATGATGCTGGCACGGCTCGCCGGCTGCGATCGTACCACTGCCGCCCAGATTTTGGCCGGGTTCGAGCCGATGTCCGGCGCCCATGCTACCGAAAGGATCATCGACCGGTTCGAAGCGATCGATGACGCCGCGGTCGAACGTTGCCGCCGCTGGATGCGGCTCGACTCTCATTATCGCGCTGCGCGCGAGGCGATGGAACTTGCGAATGGCTAGCGCGCCGTTCGACCATGGCACCGTCACCGGCCGCGTCGATCGCGACGGCCGGCTGACCGCGGCGGATCCGGCGCTGCTCCGATTGCAGGAGGAAGCAGGTTCCAGGCTCGGCGCGCCGCTCGCCTTGCCGCAACTGGCCGCGGTCGCCCGATCGGCGATGAAGCTCGGCGTTCCCCTGGCCCGTTCGGTGATTGCTGCATCCCGCGATCAGGATCTCGACCTTTGGGTACGCGCCGAGCCGGACGAGGAGGGTGCAAACCTCTTGATCGAAGGCTGGAAGGCCCGTCCGCCGGCGCCTCCGCGACTGACCTTGGTAGGCAGCGAATCCTTTCCTGATGGAATGGCCGACTTAACCAGGCCATTAACATTCACCACCGACGCGGAACTCAAGATCAGCCGGATCGACGAGGGGTTGGCCGAGCGGCTTGAAATCGATCCCGCTGAAGCGATTGATCAGCCGCTGACGCGTTTTTTCCTGCTCACCGACAATGGGGATGGAGTGATGCCGCTGCTGACAGCTCTCGTCAGCCGGCAGGATTTCGCCGGCCAGCGGGCGCGAAGTCGCGGCGGGGAGCTCCAGTTGACCCTGGAAGGATCTGCGCTTCAGGGTCGGCGCAACGGCTTCATCGGCTACGAAATCACGGTGGCCGTGGATGGGGAGCCGAAGGCTGCCGCGCCTGTAAGATTCGATCCCGCTCTCGATGAAGCGCTTCGTTCGCCACTGGACAGGATCATTGCCGCCGCCGAGCGGATCGTCGATCGCAGCGAGGGCCCGCTGCGCAGCGACTATGCCGCCTACGCCGGTGATATTGCCGCGGCCGGGCGCCACCTCCTTTCCGTCATTCGAACAATGACCGAACAGGAAGCGGCACGCGCCAGTGGCCAGGTCGATGTGGCCCAATCGGCGGCTGAAGCCATCCAGCTGGTTCAGGAAGCTGCCCAGAAACGATCGGTGACGATCGGGTTGGTTGGAGCTGATCAGCCGCTGCTTGCGATGGGGGAGCCTCGCGGAACGGTGCAGATTCTCGTTAATCTGCTTGCCAATGCCGTGCGTCACTCGCCGACGGGCGGGAACATCTCAGTCGTCGTCCAGCGGCTGGGCGAGCAAATCGCGGTCACTGTCGCCGACGAAGGGTCGGGCATCGCCGAAGCCGACCGGGAACGGATTTTCGAGCGCTATGAGCGGGTCGACGATTCCCCAGGCGGAATCGGCCTTGGTCTCGCCATCTCGCGTCGCCTGGCGCGGTCGATGGGCGGGGATATCGAACTGAAAAGCGCGCCCGGCGAAGGGGCGCGCTTCTCTTTGTTGCTCCCCGCCGCCTGACAATCAGGCCGGAGCGCCCTGGCCCTTCTCGGCCTGCTCCTCGGGCAATTCCGATTTCGTCGTTTCGGTTTCAGAGTCCTTCATCCAGTCCTTGCCAAGGGCAGGCTGGTCGCTGCTGTCCTGGGCCTCGACCGTCATCCGCCCGCCGCCGATGGCGATGCGCTTGCTGCGATCCTGCTCGGCGCCTTTCGGCAGCGAGATGGTCAGCACGCCCTTGTCGCAATCGGCAGTGACCTTGTCCGGATCGGGCGTGAAGGGCAGCTGGATCGAGCGGGTAAAGCTGCCGTAGCTGCGTTCGACAAAGCGGTTCCTGTCGTCGCTGCGCTCGTCGCGCTTCTCGCCGCTGATCGTCAACGTGTCGCCCTCCAGGCGAATGTCGATGTCCTTCTGATCAACGCCCGGCAGCTCCGCCGTCACTTCCCAGCCCTTGTCGGTGGGGCAGACATCGACCTTGGGACTCGTCATCACGCCCCCGCCCGGCGCGTCGGCCATGGTTCGAAAACTATCGTCGAACAGGCGGTTGATTTCGCGATGCAAGTCAAGGAACGGGTCTCGCGCCAAGAGACCGCGACCCGTGAATGGTGTCAGGAAACGGGATGCCATTTCATGTCTCCTTTCGCTAAGGGATTTGTGTCGAATCAACACATTAGCGAAGGCGGCGTTCCCGTATTGGACTGGCTATCGAGCCGTCTCAGCGTTCCTTCACCGGCACATAATCGCGCTGGGTCGCGCCGACGTATAACTGGCGCGGACGGCCGATCTTCTGCTCGGGGTCGGAGATCATCTCGTTCCACTGGGCGACCCAGCCGACGGTGCGGGCCAGGGCGAACAGAGCGGTGAACATCTCGGTAGGGAAACCGATCGCATTTAGGATTACGCCCGAATAGAAATCGACGTTCGGATAGAGCTTCTTTTCGATGAAATAGTCGTCGTGAAGCGCGATGCGCTCAAGCTCGCGGGCGACGTCGAGCACCGGGTCGGACAGGTTGAGTTCCTTGAGCACGGCCTCGGCGGTCTGCTGCATGACCTTCGCGCGCGGGTCGTAATTCTTGTACACGCGGTGGCCGAAGCCCATCAGGCGGAACGGATCGTTCTTGTCCTTGGCACGCGCGATATATTCGGGAATTCGCTTCACGTCGCCAATCTCGCGCAGCATGTTGAGCGCCGCTTCGTTAGCGCCGCCGTGGGCTGGGCCCCACAAGCAAGCGATTCCGGCGGCGATGCAGGCGAACGGGTTGGCGCCCGAGGATCCGGCCAGCCGGACGGTCGAGGTCGAGGCATTCTGCTCATGATCGGCGTGGAGAATGAAGATCCGGTCCAGAGCCTTCTCGACGACAGGGTTGACCTCATAGGGCTCGGCCGGGACGCCAAAGGTCATCTTGAGGAAGTTGCCGGTGTAGCTCAGGTCGTTCTGCGGGTAGAGAAACGGCTGTCCGATCGAATATTTGAACGCCATTGCCGCGAGTGTCGGCATCTTGGCGATTAGTCGATGGGAGGCGATCAGCCGCTGCTGCGGATCGGTAATGTCGGTCGAGTCATGGTAGAAGGCGCTGAGCGCCCCAACCACGCCGCACATGATTGCCATCGGGTGGGCGTCACGCCGGAATCCGCGGAAAAAAGTGGCCAGCTGCTCGTGGACCATCGTGTGCCGCGTGATGGTGTAGGAAAACTCGTCCAGCTCCTTCTGCTTCGGCAAGTCGCCGTGCAGCAGTAGGTAAGCGACTTCCATGAAGCTCGATTGTTCGGCCAGCTGGTCGATCGGATAGCCGCGATGCAGCAAGATACCCTCGTCGCCGTCGATATAGGTGATCGCGCTCTGGCAACTGGCGGTCGAGGTGAAGCCCGGATCGTAGGTGAATTTGCCGGTATCGGCGTAGAATTTGCGGATGTCGACGACATCCGGCCCGACCGAGCCATCCAGCAGCGGCAAGGAAACTTCGCCGGTCTCGGTGCTGAGTTTCACGGTCTTTGCGGTCATGCGTTGGGCTCCAGCATTTGATCGGCAATGCCGGGCGAGGCTTTCGTCCCTTCCAAGGAAAACAAGGACGTCGAAGATGCCCGGCGAAGTGGTCTTGCCCGTTAGTGCCGCTCTCAGCGGCTGGGCGAGCTTGCCTAGCTTAAGTGCGTTGCGTTCCGCAACCTCCCGCACTGCAGCATCGAGCGGGTCATGCTCCCAATTCGCAACTGCGGAAAGCGTTGAATGCACCATTGCGAGATGGCTGCGCGCTTCGTCGGACAGGAGCGCGGCGGCCTGCTCGCTCATCGCGAGTGGGCGTTTGGCGAACAGGAACTCGGCGCCTTCGGCAAGCTGGTTGAGATCATGGGCGCGAGCCTTTAGCTCAGGCATCGCACGGATCAGCACATCCATGTCGTCACCGCTAATGCCCAGCGTAGGGGCGACCAGCGCCGCCAGCCGGCGGTCATCCGCTTCACGGATGTAGTGGCCGTTGAGGTGTTCCAGCTTCTTCAGGTCGAAGCGCGACGGACTTTTTCCGACATGGTCGATGTCGAACCATTCGACAGCTTGGTCGCGGCTGATGATCTCATCGTCGCCATGCCCCCAGCCGAGACGCAAGAGATAGTTGGACAATGCCTCGGGCAGGATCCCCAGCTCATCGCGATAGACATCGACGCCCAAGGCCCCATGGCGCTTGCTGAGCTTGGCGCCGTCGGGCCCGTGGATCAGCGGGATGTGGGCATAGACCGGCTCAAGCCAGCCCATGGCGCGGATGATGGCCAGCTGGCGAACGGCGTTGTTGAGATGGTCGTCGCCGCGGATGATGTGGGTGACGCCCATGTCATGGTCGTCGACCACCACCGCCAGCATATAGGTCGGCGTGCCGTCGGAGCGGAGCAGGACGAAATCGTCGAGCTCTTCATTGGCGACCGTCACGCGGCCCTGGACCAGGTCGTCGATCGCCGTTTCGCCTTCGTTCGGTGACTTGATCCGCACGACATAGGGCTCGCTCTCAGGCCAATCTGTCCGGTCGCGCCATTCGCTGTCGATCCGGAACGGGCGCCGCTCGGTCTGGGCTTTCTCGCGCCGGGAGGCGAGGTCCTCGGTCGTCAAGTAGCAGCGATAGGCCGCGCCGCGCTCGATCAAGTTCGTGGGCCACTTCGACGTGGCGCTTTTCGAATTGCGACTGGAAATATGGATCGCCGTCGCCGTCGATGCCGAGCCAGCCGAGCCCATCGAGGATCGCATCAATCGCTTGCTCGGTCGATCGCGCGCGGTCGGTATCCTCGATACGCAGCAGATACTGGCCACCATGATGGCGGGCGAACAGCCAGTTGAACAGCGCGGTACGCGCGCCGCCGATGTGAAGATAGCCGGTCGGGGAGGGGGCGAAGCGAGTGACCACACCCTCGATTTTGCTGCTTGCGCTCAAGCGCAGTTTCCTTTTGTCTGCCGGGGCCGATGGACTGGACGAGCGCCCCTATCATAGAGGACGCGCCGCTGGAACCGGCGCATCGACCCTTTTTGTCGGCCAAAATCGGCCATTTCGCTGGCCGCGTCGAAGGATTCCTGGAACAGGAACGGGCGCAATTGCCGCTGTGGTTCACCGCCAGCTTCGGCGCCGGCATCGCCGCGTGGCTTTGGTTGCCGGGTCCTGGCCAGTGGCTGGCATTCATCCTTTTCGCATTGGGATTGGCGGCAACCGGGCTTTCGGTTGGATTCAGCCGCATCGGGCGGTCCTTGCTGTTCGGGGGCTTGGCCATCTCGCTGGGTACCGCCCTTATCTGGTGGCGCAGCGGCCAAGTGGCCGCCCCAAGGCTCGATCGTCCGGTGATCGCTTCGTTTGAGGCGCGTATCGACAGGATCGAGACGCGTGCCGCCAAGGGGGACTTGCGGCTGACGTTGGTACCAACTGATGCCGGTCTCCCGCCGCTGGTACGGGTGTCGATGCCGGAAGCGGACGCGCCGGAAGGACTGGGCGAAGGGGCAAGGGTCAGGTTGCGTGCCCGCCTTCAGCCGCCACCTCCGATGGCGCTTCCCGGGAGTCATGATTTCGCCCGCGATGCATGGTTCCAGGGGATTGGCGGAGTTGGAAGGGCAATCGGGCCAGTCGAAGTTATCGAGCCGTCGCCCGGCGGCGGGCTCGATGCGCTGCGCGACCGATTGGGCCGTCACATTCGGGCCCAACTGCCGGGCGCGAACGGCGGAATCGCCACTGCGCTGGCGACCGGAGATCAGGCTGCCGTCGGGGAGGGGGATGCCGACGCGATGCGACGTTCGGGCCTTGCCCACCTCCTTTCCGTCAGCGGCCTGCACATCGCCGCAGTCGTCGGGGCGGCGATGCTGCTCGCCTTCAAGGTGCTTGCGTTGAGCGAGCGCCTGGCACTGCGCTTCAACCTGGTGCTGGTGGCCGCGGGCTTCGGGGCATTTGCCGGCGTGGCCTATACGCTGTTGACCGGTATGCAGGTGCCGACGGTTCGAGCTTGCATTGCAGCACTGCTGGTCCTTGGGGGCATCGCTCTCGGCCGTGACGCTATCAGCCTGCGGCTGGTGGCGGTGGGCGCGCTGGTCGTGCTGCTGTTCCGGCCCGAGGCGATCGCCGGCGCCAGCTTCCAGATGAGCTTCGCGGCGGTTATCGCGATTATCGCGCTGCATCATTGGGCGCCGGCCCGCCATTGGCTCAGCCCGCGCGAGGAAGGTTGGCCGGCCCGCCTGGCGCGGGGACTGTTCGGGCTGTTGCTCACGGGACTGGTGGTCGAAATCGCGCTGATGCCGTTCGCGCTCTACCATTTTCACCGCGCCGGGCTGTATGGCGTCGCCGCCAACATGATTGCCATTCCGCTGACCACCTTCATCATCATGCCGCTGGAGGCGGGAGCACTTATCCTCGACGCGGTTGGCTTCGGAGCACCCTTATGGATAGCGACCGGCTGGACAATCGACGCGATGCTGGGTCTTGCCCATCGGGTCGGCTCAGCCGAGGGCGCGGTGGCCATGCTGCCGACGATTTCCCGTTGGGCCTTCGCCGCGATGGTTTTCGGTGGGCTGTGGATCTGTCTCTGGACCAGCCGAATCCGGCGATGGGGGTTGATCGCCTTCGCGGCTGGCGCACTCGGCGCCGCCTTGGCGCCGGTGCCCAGCCTGTTGGTCACGGGTGACGGCCAGCATCTGGCATTGGTCCGCAAGGACGGTGTGCCGGTCCTCCTCCGCAGCCGAAGCGGCGACTTCGTGCGCGATCTGATGAGCGAGGTGTCGGCGTATGACGGCGACCCGCTACCGCTCGAGGAGCAGCGCTTCGCCCGTTGCAGCCGCGACGCTTGCATCGCGGACATTGTCGAAGGGAAGTCGGCCTGGCGGCTGCTGGCGATCCGCAGCCGCAACCGGATCGACTGGACCGAGCTGACCCGCGCCTGTGCCGGCGCCGATATTGTCGTCGCCGATCGATGGCTCCCGAAAGGATGCAACCCGCGCTGGCTCAAGCTTGACCGCAAATCCCTTGAGCATACCGGCGGAGTTGCGATCTACTTGGAAGACGCGCCGCGGGTGGAGAGCGTTGCCGGCCGGATCGGCCGGCATCCGTGGGCGAGTTGAGCTAGCGGTCGCTCCAGGCGGCAAGCTCGCTTCCGGAGGGATCGATGAAATGGAATCGCCGGCCACCGGGAAAGGAAAAGATCGCGCGGGAGATGACTCCGCCCGCCGCCGCCACGGCATCCAATGTGGCGTCAAGGTTGTCCACCCTTACGACCGGCAGCGGCGCAGCCAGCGCGTCGTTCGGCTGCCCATTGAGTCCGAGATCGACATCGCCGCTGGTGGTCGCGGCATAGTCGGCGCCAAAGTCGGTGAACTGCCAACCGAACGCCTTGGCGTAAAAGCCCCGGGTCAACTCATGCGCAGTCACGCTGGGGAGCTCGACATAGTCAATTCGTGCCATCGACAGTCTCAATACCTTCGGATCAGTCCTGCCAGGCGGCCCTGGATCGCCACACGGCTCTCATCATAACGCTGCGCCTCATAGGAACGGTTGGCCGGATCGAGCCGGATCATCTGTCCTTCGCGGCGATAGGTCTTGAGCGTGGCCTCTTCATTATCGATCAAGGCCACCACAATCTCGCCGTCACGCGCGCTGTCGACCTTGCGGATCAGCGCATAGTCGCCGTCGAGGATGCCCTCCTCGACCATCGAATTGCCCGACACTTCGAGCGCATAATGTTCGCCCGGACCAAGCAGCGCCGCGGGAACCGCAAATCCTTCGCTCCCCTGCAGAGCCTCGATCGGCGTGCCGGCAGCTATGCGGCCGTGGAGCGGAATTTCGATCGTGTCGTTGGCTGCAGCGGGAACCGCCGGACGCGCTCCCATCGCCGCGACGGCGACCGCCGGAGCAGCGATTTCCGGCATTTTCAGCACCTCCAGCGCCCGGGCGCGGTTGGGCAGGCGGCGGATGAACTGCCGTTCCTCAAGTGCCGAGATCAGCCGATGGACCCCCGACTTCGACTTGAGGTCGAGCGCCTCCCGCATTTCGTCGAAACTGGGGGACACGCCGGTCGCGGACAGGCGATCGTGAATAAAATTCAACAGCTCATGCTGCTTTGCGGTGAGCATCGGCCCCTCCGTTTCGGAACGAACAGGGAACGTGTAGGCAACGAAACGCTTGCCGTCAAGCGGCAACGCGGCAGGTATCCAGAAAGGCGGAGAGCAGCGCCTTGCCCTGCTCCGAAGCGACGCTTTCCGGGTGGAACTGTATGCCATGCGCCGGCGCTTCTGCATGGCGCATTGCCATGACCGTGCCATCGTCGCTCCAGGCATTGGCGACGAGCGGAGGGCGCGGGTCGGGAACTGCAAGCGAATGATAGCGGGTTGCGGCGAAGGGCGACGGCAGGCCGGTGAACAGGCCGGTGCCGTCATGGCGCACGCTGGCGATCTTGCCATGGACCGGCCAGGTCCGCTCAACCCGGCTGTCGCAAGCAATGGCGATCGCTTGATGCCCGAGGCAGACCCCCAGAAGCGGATGCCGCCGCTCGATACAGGCTTCGGCCAACTTGACCGATATCCCGGCCTGTTCAGGCGTTCCTGGTCCAGGCGAGATGAGGACGCCGTCGGCTCGAAGCGCCAATGCTTCTTCGACCGTCAGCGCATCATGGCGCTCAACCCGGACTTCCGCGCGCAGTGCGAGCAGATAGTCGACCAGCATGAACGTAAAGCTGTCGACATTGTCGATCACCAGAATGCGCGGCGCGGTCATTGCTGACCGCACCCGATCATTGGTCGGCGCCCGTAATCCGCCGCTTGGCCGCCTCGATTGCCTTTTCATTGCGCGTGATGCCCTGATCGACCTTCATCGCAACCACCATCTGCTGGCCAAGTTCATCGGGCACAGCTCGTTGGAACTCGGTCTGGGTCTGGGCGATCAGCAGCGGGTTGGTCGTCGCATTGCCCGGCGTGATCTTGTTCGTCTTGATGATGAAGAAACCGCGGTCCCGGGGATCCGCGACCATCCGGCTCTTGCCTTCTGCAAGGGAAAACAACATGCGCAGAGGAGCGATTGCGTCCTGGTTGGCCTGGGAAATCTGGATCCGCCGGGCGGTCAATGACTCGACGGGAGGAAGCGGAACCCCGGCCTCGGCCATGGCCCGTTCCATGGGCGTTCCGCGCGCGACCTTGGCAGCAATCTGCGAGGCGAGCGCGCGGGCGCGATCCGACGCCTTGCGGTGAATCCAATCCTCGCGAACCCGGTCCTTGATTTCGGCCAGCGGGGCGGGCGCAGCCTCGATCACCCGGTCGACCGCCACGACAGCATATCCGGCATCATTGGGCAGCGTAACGACCTCGGGATCGTCTTCCGGCATCATCGCGAAGCCTGCCTTCAGCGCCGGCGCAAGCTCGGCCGGCCAACGGTAAGCTGGATCGCTGCGCGACGTTCCGCCGCTGTTGACCGGGGGGGTGGTGGTCACTGCCAGCTTGGCCGCGCCGACTGCTTCGGCGAAGCTCGCGCCACCGACGATCTGGTCCTCGACCCTGGTTACCAGGTCAGTCAGCGCCTCCTTGCGCTTGTTGCTGGTCAGCAGGGCGGCGATCTCGCCGCGGACCTGGGCGAGGCCGCGTCCCGAAGGAGCGCGGATGTCGTCGATCTTGATCACATGCCAGCCAAGGTCGGAACGGACCGGGCCAACGACCGCGCCTTCGGCCGCTGCAAAGGCGGCGCTGGCGACGGCTTCCCCGGCCAGGCCCGAAAATTGGGCGCGTGTCTGCGGGCCGATGCCGACATCTTCGGCAGACAGGCCGGCGGGTGCGGCGGCGGCGGCAAAGGCTGCGCCTGATCGGGCGCGCGCGGCGATGCCGTCGGCCTGGCGCTTGTCCTGGACGACCGCCTGGCTGAGGACCCGCGTCTCGACGCCGCCGTAGCTCGCCTGATTCGCCTTGTAATAAGCGGCGACTTCGGCCTCGCTCGGGACCACGCTCGCCACCGCTTCAGGTCCGATCCTGGCGATCCGAAGGACGCGCTGTTCGCCGACCATATAGCGCCGCCGGTTCTGACCGTAGAAGGATTGCAGGTCGCCGTCGGACGGAGTGAGCCCGGCACGGAACGCTTCCGTCGGCACCAGCCCCAATTGGCCTTCGCGCGCTTCCAGCAGCATCGCGGCATAGGGCCGCGCAATGCCGACCGGCACCTTCGCTTCGACCGCCGCCGGAGCAAGCACCAGCCGCTGGGTCAGCGCGGCCTGCAGCAGGCGTCGAAGGTCGGCGTCGGTCATCTGCTGTTGTTGAAGGAATAGCTGATAGGCCTGTTCGCTAAACTTGCCATCGAGACCGCGGGTCTGGGGGAGGTCGGCGATTTCAGCGTCGATCAGCCGCTTCGACAGAACGAAGCCATGATCCTCGGCAAATGCAAGCAGCGCGCGCTCGTCGATCAGTGAATTGAGAATCGGGTCGAATTGATTGGCAATGGTCGAATAGCTCGCTTCCGGATTTTGCTCCCGGGCCTGATTTAGCGCCCGGCGCATAGCGCTGCTCAGGTCGCGTTCGGTCAGTTCCTCATCGCCGACCTTGGCAAGGGCGCCGCTGCTCATCCCTACATTGCCCGAAATAACGCTGCCGATGTCCTGCATGGCGAAGCCGGCGATGACCATGAGCAGGATGAGGACCATGAGCGCGCCACCAAACCAGGATTTGGACATGCGGCGAAAAGCGGAAGTCATAAGCGGGTGGATCTCGTACTTTGAAAAAGTTCGACGGTCGCTTTAGGGGCGGCATCTACAGACGGCAAGCGAGGGAAGGGGCGTCACATTGTCACGGGGCAAGCTGGTAGCAGGCAATTGGAAGATGCATGGGGTTTCAGCCGACCTCGGCGAGGTAACGGGCATCTCGCTTGCTGCGGAAACGGTGGGAATCGATGTCGCCCTTTGCTTGCCGGCGACGTTGATCGAGCGCGCGGCCCGTGCCGCGCCGGGGTTCGCGATCGGCGGCCAGGATGTCCATCAAGCGGAAAAGGGCGCCCACACCGGCTGCCTTTCCGCGGCGATGCTGCTCGATGCCGGGGCGCGGCTGACGATCGTCGGTCATAGCGAGCGCCGCGACGCTCAGCAGGAGAGCGATGCGGATATCAAGGGCAAGGCGGAGGCGGCGCTGGCCGCTGGCCTCGATGTCATCCTCTGCGTCGGCGAGAGCGATGAGGTGCGCGAAGCGGGGCAGGCGGTCGATACGGTATCGGCCCAGCTAGACGCATCGCTGCCCGTATCAATCGCCGATCCCGCTCGATTCGCCGTCGCTTATGAGCCGATCTGGGCGATCGGCACCGGCAAGGTGCCATCGGTTGCCGACATTGGTGAAATGCATGCAGCGCTGCGCAGCCGGTTGATAGCTGCCTTTGGTGAGCCGGGAGACCGCGTTCGAATCCTCTATGGCGGGTCGGTCAAGGCCTCGAACGCGGCGGAGATTTTCGCCATTCCCGACGTCGACGGGGCGCTGGTCGGTGGAGCAAGCCTCAAGGCCGCCGACTTCCTGCCCATCGTTGAAGCGGCATCCAGCCGCGCCGAATAGCCGCTCATTCACTTGCCGATCAGCCAAGCGGCGCTAAGGGAAAATCCATTCTCATCAATCGGAAAGATCGAAATGCGCCTCTTTATTGCTGTTGCTTCCGCGTCGCTGGCGATTGCTGCCCCGCTTGCTCCGGCCCTTGGTCAAACCTCCGGCGGATTCACCGTCGGCACTGAGGTCACCGATGCCAACGGCGGAGCAGTAGGAACCGTCACGGCCGTCAACGGCGACATCATCACGATCAAGACCGACCGGCTTGAAACCAATTTGTCGAAGTCGAGCTTCGCCGAGAGTGACGGCAAGCTGCTGGTCGGCATGACCCAGGCCGAGCTCAACGCGGCGATCGAAAAGGATAAGGCTGCCGCCGAGGCGTCTCTGGCGGTCGGGGCGCCGGTGAAGGGCAGCGCCGGCACTCAAGTCGGGACGATCGAGGCGATCGATGCCGAGTTCGTCACCTTGAAGCTGGACTCCGGCAAGTCGATCCGCATCCCGCGTGCCGGGATTGCCGGCAGCGCGAGCGGGGCGGTTATTGGCCTTACCGCGGCCGAGCTCGAAGCCCAGGCCGGCAAGTAAAGTCGCCAGCCGGCGCGCGTTGAGTTTTCAGCGCGCGCTGGCTAAGGGCGTCGAAACTCACATCCAGACAGGCCCTTTCATGTTCACCTTTCTCCTGATCGTCCAGACGCTGGTCGCCGCCTCATTGGTCGCGGTGATCCTGATGCAGCGATCGGAGGGCGGCGGCCTCGGTGTAGGCGGCTCGTCGGGCGGGTTGATGACGGCGCGCGGCGCGGCCGATTTCCTGACTCGGGCCACCTCTGTTCTCGGCGGAATCTTCATTTTCCTCTCGATCCTTCTGGCCGCGATCGCCGGAGTCAGCACCGAATCGACCACGGTCGACACGTCGCTGGCCAGGGAACAGCCGTTCCAGCCGGTTGGCCAGGCGCCCGCCGCTCCCGCGACGACTCCGGTCGGCAACGAAACCGCACCGGCAGTCCCGCTGGCGCAATAGCTCGGCTGCTTTTTTCAGCTTATTTGATTCGCCCGCTTGCCTAAGGCGGCCGCTCACCCCTAAGGCCCGACTCCCATGGCGCGGTATATTTTCATCACCGGCGGCGTGGTCTCTTCGCTTGGCAAGGGTCTATTGGCTGCCTCACTCGGGGCGCTCCTCCAGGCGCGCGGCTATTCGGTCCGAATCCGCAAGTTCGATCCCTATCTGAACGTCGATCCGGGGACGATGTCGCCCTATCAGCATGGGGAAGTCTATGTGACCGACGACGGGGCGGAAACCGACCTCGACCTTGGCCATTATGAGCGCTTCACCGGCGTTTCGGCGCGTCAGTCGGACAATATCACTTCGGGCCGCATCTACCGTGACATCATTTCGCGCGAACGCCGCGGCGACTATCTCGGCGCAACGGTTCAGGTCATTCCGCATGTCACCAACGCCATCAAGGAATTTGCCCAGAGCGATGTCGATGGGCTCGACTTCGTCATCTGCGAGATCGGCGGGACGGTCGGCGATATCGAGAGCCTGCCGTTCGTCGAGGCGATCCGCCAGCTGAAGAACGACCTCGGCCGCGGTCAGGCGGCGTTCGTCCACACCACGCTGGTGCCTTACATTGCTGCCGCGGGCGAGCTGAAGACCAAGCCGACTCAACATAGCGTGCGCGAGCTGACCAGCTACGGCATCCAGCCCGATGTCCTCCTGTGCCGCGCCGACCGGCCTATCCCGGAGGCCGAGCGCAACAAGATCGCCTTGTTCTGCAACGTTCCGCCATCAGCGGTCATCCAGGCGCTCGATGCGCGATCGATCTACGACGTGCCGCTGCAATATCATGGAGAGGGCCTCGACGCCGAAGTCCTGAAGGTGTTCGGAATCACGGACGCGCCCGATCCTGACGTTGCGCGCTGGACGGACATAATGGACCGCGTGGACCACCCCGAGGGCGAGGTGACTATCGGCGTGGTTGGCAAATATGTCGGCCTTCCCGACGCCTATAAGTCGCTGCGCGAGGCGTTGGTCCACGGCGGCATGGCCAACCGGGTCAAGGTCAACATCCGCTGGCTCGACGCTGAATTGTTCGAGCATGAATCGACCGATCTCGCCGCCGAGCTGGAGCCGCTCCACGGCATCCTCGTTCCCGGCGGGTTCGGGGAGCGCGGTAGCGAAGGCAAGATCGCCAGCGTGAAATTCGCGCGAGAGCGCGAGGTGCCCTTCTTTGGAATCTGTCTCGGCATGCAGATGGCCTGTATCGAGGGTGCCCGGAACACGGCGGGCATCGAGGAAGCGTCAACCACAGAATTCGGAGAAACCAGCGAACCGGTAGTTGGCCTCATCACCGAATGGATGAGCGAAGAAGGGCTGCAGCAACGCTCCGTCGGCGACCGACCTCGGCGGCACCATGCGGCTCGGCGCCTACACGGCCAACCTTCGCGGCAACAGCCACGCCGCTTCGATCTACGGCAAGACCGAGATCAGCGAGCGGCATCGCCACCGTTACGAAGTCAACGCTCATTACCGTGACGCGCTTGAAAAGGGCGGGCTGGTCTTTTCCGGCATGTCGCCCGACGGCCAGTTGCCCGAGATCGTCGAGCGCCCGGACCATCCCTGGTTCATCGGCGTCCAGTTCCATCCCGAGCTGAAAAGCAGGCCATTCGATCCGCACCCCCTGTTCGCCGGCTTCGTCGGCGCGGCGGTCAAGCAATCGCGGTTGGTGTAATCGAAATACGGCAGCAAAAAACTTAACGTCGGTTGCTTCGATTCATTTGCCGTTCATGGTCGAAGGCGTTACTTCGACCATATGCAGGGGCGGTTCATCATCGGAGCAATCGCATTCGCGGCCTTTGGGTCGTCTGCGGCGCTTGCCGGTGAGCCGGTCAAGCGTTGGGCGTGTCAGAAGGTGGATCAACCCCAGCAGCGCCAACCGCAACAACAGCAGCAACAGCAACAGCGCACCCGGTCCCAAGGCTGCCCGGTGCAGCGCACGATCCCGCCTGTTGTCGATCCGACTCCGACCTTCCTGCTCTGATTTCAGACCCATTGCCGATGCGCCGACTCGCCCCTAATTGGGCGCGATGAGCAACGTCATTTCCAGCCGCCTGATCGTCCTCGGCTCCGGCCCCGCCGGCTATACGGCCGCCATCTACGCGGCCCGCGCCGGCCTCAATCCGATCGTCGTCCAGGGCATCCAGCCCGGTGGCCAGCTGACCACCACTACGGACGTCGAGAATTATCCGGGGTTCCGCGATGTCATCCAGGGTCCCTGGCTGATGGAGGAAATGCAGGCCCAGGCCGAGCATGTCGGCACCAAGGTGGTCTGGGACCATGTTTCGGAAGTCGATCTTTCGCGCCGGCCCTTCGTCCTCAAGGGCGACGGCGGCACCGAATATCATGCCGATGTGCTGGTCATTGCTACCGGCGCCCAGGCGAAGTGGCTCGGCCTTCCGTCCGAAGAGCATATGAAGGGCAAGGGCGCCTCCGCCTGCGCGACCTGTGACGGTTTCTTCTACCGCGGCAAGAAGGTCGCGGTGATCGGCGGCGGCAATACGGCAGTCGAGGAAGCGCTCTACCTCACCAACCACAGCCATGACGTGACCCTGATCCACCGCCGCGATTCGCTTCGGGCAGAGAAAATCCTCCAGGACCGGCTGTTCGCTCACCCCAACATCAAGGTCATCTGGGACAGCGAAGTCGCCGAGTTCGTCGCCGGCGGAATGCCTGAGGCGCTGGTCGGCCTCGACGTGCGCAACGTGAAGAGCGGCTCGATCACGCGGATCGACGTCGACGGCGCCTTCGTCGCGATCGGTCACAAGCCCGCGACCGAGCTGTTCCAGGGTAAGCTCAAGCTCGACAGCGACGGCTATATCGAGGTCGAGGTTGGAACCACCCGCACTTCGGTACCGGGCGTATTCGCCTGCGGCGACGTGATGGACAAAATCTATCGCCAGGCGGTCACCGCTGCCGGCACCGGCTGCATGGCCGCGCTCGACGCAGAAAAATTCCTGGCTGCCGGGGAGTTTGAGGCGCTCCAGGCGGCGGAGTGATTGTTTCCCGGCGTAGGCCGGGAGGCTTAGGTCAGCGACAGCCGCTCGGCCAATGTCACGAGGCGGCCGAAGGTCATCAGATCCTCGGCCTCGACGTCCTCGTCCTCGATCAGGATGCCGAGCCGCTCTTCCATTTCGGTGAGCAGGGTCGCGACGGCCATGGAGTTGAATTCGGGCAGGGCGCCGAACAGCTCGGTCTCGTCGTCGAACTTTGCGACGCGGGACTTGGCCAGGCCGAGTATGTCGACCAGCAGGGCGCGAACCGTATCCTCGACATCGCCGCTGTCATTCAACGCCACGCTGCGCTCCCCCATGGTCGCCATTGGCGCGCGCCCTAAGGAAAGCGACGCCCCAATGCAATTCGTCATTGCGAGGAGCGCAGCGACGACGCAATCCAGCACCTCAACTTCTGGATTGCTTCTCCACGCTCGCAATGACGGTCCCTGATCCAACTCCCTTACCGCTTGATCACCTCGCCGTGCGCGGTGTGCCCGAGGCAGAAGCGCTGGTCGTCGCCGACGACCGGCTGACCTATCGTGAGCTCGAGGAAGCGGTCGGCCGGATTGCAGCGGCCCTTGTCGCGCACGACCTCAAGCCTGGCGACCGGGTGGCGACGTGGATGGGCAAGGCGCGGCTCGCCTGCCTGATACCCCTGGCCGCGGCGCGGGCCGGGCTGGTCCATGTCCCGATCAACCCGGTGCTCAAGCACGGTCAGGCGGCGCATATCCTGGCCGACAGCGGGACGAAGCTGCTCATCGCCAACCGGGCGCGGCTGGAGAGTCTTGAAAGCCGCGAACTTGCCGAAAGCGAGGCAATGCTGCTGGAAGACTGGCAGGATGGTGACGAGGCGCTGCCGCCATCTTCACGCGACCCCGACGAACTTACTTCGCTACTCTACACTTCCGGCTCGACCGGCCGGCCCAAGGGCGTGATGCTGAGCCACGCCAATCTCTGGCTCGGCGCGATCAGCGTTGCGCATTACCTTGGTATCAAGCCGGTCGACCGCACGCTCGCCGTGCTGCCGCTGGCGTTCGACTATGGGCAGAACCAGCTGCTCGCCGCCTGGGTGGCGGGCGGTTGTGCGATCGGCTTCGACTATCTGCTTCCCAGGGATGTTGTTCGCGCGGTCGAGCGCCACGAAGTCACCGTCCTCGCCGGCGTGCCGCCGTTATGGCTGCAACTCGCCGAGCAGCAGTGGGGCAAGGCGGGCGCGAGCCTGCGCACGCTGACCAATAGCGGCGGGCATTTGCCCGAACCGCTGGTGCGGCGCTTGCGCGCGCTGTTTCCGCAGGCGAAGCTGCACTTGATGTACGGCCTCACCGAAGCCTTCCGCTCGTCGACCCTCGATCCCGGGCTGGTCGACCAGCATCCCGACAGCGTCGGCACCGCCATCCCCTTCGCCGAGCTGATGGTGGTTCGCGAGGGAGGGGCCGAGGCAGCCCCGGGCGAGGAGGGCGAGCTGGTCCATGCCGGTCCGCTGGTCGCCCAAGGCTATTGGCGCGATGAGGAGCAGACTGCCGAGCGGTTCAGGCGGGCGCCTGCGTTCAGCAAGCTAGGCGGCACGGCGGTCTGGTCCGGCGACACGGTGGTGAAAGGCGAGGACGGCCTGCTCCGTTTCCGAGGCCGCGATGACGCGATGATCAAGGTCAGCGGCAACCGCATCAGCCCGACCGAGATCGAGGAGGCGGCGCTGGCCAGCGGGGCGGTCAGTGATGTCGCGGCATTTGGCTTGCCCGACGAACGATTGGGCCAGACGATAGTCCTGGTCGCGGTCGCCAAGGGTGATGGTCCCGAGCTGCGTCTTCAGACCTACCTCCGGCGCGAATTGCCGGCGCACATGCAGCCGCAAAAAATCGTTTGGAAGACTAGCCTGCCCGTTGGTCCGAACGGCAAGCTTGATCGAACCGCGTTGAAGGCCGAACTGGAATGAAGCCGCTCGGGCCGATTCCATCCGGCTTCACGGCCGACCGACAAGGCCGACTGCTGATCGGCGGGCGCGCTGTCGATGAGCTTGTCGCCGAAGCTGGCCGCACCCCGCTGTTCGTCTATGACGCGGGCAGAATTGCGTCACAGGTGAAGCGCTTCCGGGCTGCCTTCCCGTCCGATGTCGCGCTTCATTATGCCGTCAAGGCAAACCCCTACGGGCCGTTGCTCCAGGCGATGGCAGGATTGGTCGACGGCTTCGACGTTGCTTCGTCCGGCGAGCTTGGTCGCGTCGCGCACCTCGGCCTGCCGATCAGCTTCGCCGGTCCCGCCAAGCGCGACCAGGAACTGGAAACCGCGATCCGTGCCGGCGTGACGATCAATCTCGAAAGCGAAGGCGAGGCCGAGCGGACGATCGCCATCTCGGACCGCGAAGGCCTTACGCCCATGCTCGCCGTGCGGGTCAATCCGCCGTTCGGCTTGAAGGGTTCCGGCCAGAAAATGGGCGGGCTGCCCAGTCAGTTCGGCGTCGATCATGACCGCGTCCCGGCACTGGTGAAGCGTATCGCGAAGGCCGGTGCCGATTGGCGCGGACTGCATATCTTCGCCGGCAGCCAGGCACTTAACGCCGATGCGGTAATCGAGCTGCAACGAGAAACGGTCACGTTGGCTGCGTCGATCGCGGACCAGGCAGGCCACTCCCCGCCGCACGTCAACCTCGGCGGTGGTTTTGGCATCCCCTATTTCGCCAAGGACCAGCCGCTCGATGTCGAAGCGGTGGGAACGGCGCTGGCCAAGACCTTGGTTGATCGACCGAAAATTCTCGCCGACACCCAATTCGCAATCGAGCTTGGCCGCTGGCTGGTGGGCGAAGCGGGCGTCTATCTGGCCCGCATCGTCGACCGCAAGGAGAGCCGCGAGAAAACCTTCCTCATCACCGACGGCGGCCTCCACCACCAGCTCGCTGCCAGCGGCAATTTCGGCCAGCTGCTGCGCCGCAACTACCCGGTCGCCATCGCCAACCGCTTCGGCGCAGCGCCGGAAGAAGAAGCGACCATCACCGGCTGCCTCTGTACTCCCCTCGACCTGCTCGCCGACGAGGCAATGCTGCCGCGGGCCGAGGTTGGCGATCTGGTCGCCATCTTCTGTGCCGGTGCCTATGGGCTGACGGCTAGTCCACAAGAATTCCTCGGCCAGCCACGAGCCAGGGAAATGCTGGTGTAGTTCCCCGGCGTAGGCCGGGGCCCAGTCCGCTGCCGAAGGCAGCGCCTGCGGCGCTGGTCTAGACTCCTGCCTTCGCAGGAGAACTACGGATACACCGCCTCAACGAAATACAGTCCCTTAGGCGGCGCATTCAGCCCCAGCGCCTGCCGGTCCCTGGCGTCCAAAGCCTTTCGCACATCTTCCGGTTTCCACCGCCCGCGCCCGACCAGCGCGAGGCACCCAACCATCGACCGCACCTGATGATGAAGGAAACTGCGCGCCGCGGCGCGGATGTGGATTTCCTCGCCAACCCGCTCGACGGTCAGGCTGTCGAGGGTCTTGACCGGGCTTTGCGACTGGCAGTGGACCGATCGGAAGGTGGTGAAGTCGTGATGCCCCACCAGGTGCAGCGCTCCATGCGCCATCGCCTCTGGATCAAGTGGCACCGCCACATGCCACACTTTTCCCTTGTCGAGTGCGGGCGGCGCGCGGCGGTTGAGGATGCGGTATAAGTAGCGCCGGCCGATGCAGCTAAAGCGTGCGTGCCAATCCTCGGCAACCGGCCGGACCTCGGTCACGCTGACCGGCGCAGGGCGGACCAGCGCGTTGAGCCCTTCACGCAACCGATGCTCGGTCAGATGCTTCACGACATCGACATGTGCGGTCATCGCCAGCGCATGGACCCCTGCGTCCGTCCGCCCGGCGGCATGCAGCGTCGCCAGCTCGCCGGTCATCCGGAACAGCGCTTGTTCGATCGTTTCCTGAACCGACGGGCCATGGTCTTGCCGCTGCCAGCCCATGAACGGTCCGCCGTCAAATTCGACCGTCAGCCGCCAGCGCGTCATTGGAGGCGATCTCCTTCACGGATGGAGAACCCGCGAAGCAGTTCCTCAACTCCCATTGGGCTCTTGCCGGCGCGTTGGACCAGCGTTGGCCGGATCGCTCCCGAACCGCAGGCAATCGTCAGCTTGCCGTCGAGCACTTCACCCGGCTCGCCGGACCCATCGGCCCGCTCGGCGGCGAGCAGCTTGATCCGCTCACCGCCGTGCTCGAACCAGGAGCCCGGAAAGGGAGCAAGGCCCTGGACATGGCGGACCACCTCGGCCGATGACCGCGACCAGTCGATCCGTGCCTCCTCCTTGCGGATCTTGGGGGCGTAGGTTGCACCATCCTCAGGCTGAGGGATTGCATCGAAGGAGGGCAGGTCGGCGAGCACCTCGACCATCATCGAAGCGCCCAGTCTCGCCAATTCTTCCGTGAGTTGCGCGGCGTTCTTGTCTTCGATCTCCACCGCGCGCTTGAGCAGCATCGGCCCCGTGTCGAGCCCCGCCTCCATCTGCATGATGGTCACCCCGGTCGCCTCGTCGCCGGCCATGATCGCCCGCTGCACCGGCGCCGCTCCGCGCCAGCGCGGCAACAGCGAGGCGTGGACGTTGAGGCAGCCGAGCACCGGCGCGTCGAGGATCGGCTGCGGGAGGATCAGGCCGTAAGCGGCAACCACCGCGACGTCGGCGTCCAGCTCGGCGAAGGCCCGCTGCTCCTCCTCGCCTCGCAGCGATTTCGGGCTGCGAACTTCGATCCCCAGCTCACCTGCCCGCTCGTCCACCGGCGTCGGCCGCTCGCCCTTGCCGCGACCCGCGGGGCGGGGCGGTTGGGTATAGGCGGCGACCACCTCATGGCCCGCCTCGACCAGCGCGTCGAGAGTCGGCACGGCGAAGTCGGGGCTGCCCATGAAGATGATCCGCATGATGGCGCTCTAGGCAAGCTTGCGCGGTCCGCCAAGCGCCCCCTATGTCGCACCCATGACATCGCATCATATCGAGGCGCTGACCCAGGCGCTGGCCCGGCTTCCGGGCCTCGGCCCGCGCTCGGCGCGAAGGGCGGTGCTGCACCTGATGAAGAAGCGCGAGTCCGCGCTCGAGCCGCTTCTCGCCGCGCTCCAGGCGGTGTCGAAGACGCTGTCGACCTGCTCGACCTGCGGCAATGTCGACACCAGCGACCCCTGCAATATTTGCCGCGACCCGCGCCGCGACGACCGCCTGCTGTGCGTGGTCGAGGAAGTTGCCGACCTGTGGGCGCTCGATCGGTCGCGGCTGTTTCCTGGCCGTTATCATGTGCTCGGCGGCCGGCTGTCGGCGCTGGAAGGGGTCCGGCCCGAGGATCTGTCGATCGACAAGCTGGTCCAGCGTGTATCGGCCGGTGGGATCGACGAGGTCGTGCTGGCAATGAACGCGACGCTCGAAGGCCAGACCACCGCCCATTATCTCGCCGAGCGCCTGGAGAAATTCCCCATCCGTCTCACCCAGTTGGCGCACGGTCTTCCGGTTGGCGGTGAACTCGACTATCTCGACGAAGGGACGCTCGCCCAGGCTCTACGCGCCCGTCGCCCGGTCGCTTGAACGCATTGCATTGAAAGACTAAATTCGCCCCATGGCCATATTGCGCATTTTCGAAACACCCGACCTGGTGCTCCGCCAGATCTCGACGCCGGTCGAAAAGGTCGACGACGAGCTGCGCGCTCTGATCTCGGACATGTTCGAGACGATGTACGCCGCGCCGGGAATCGGCCTGGCCGCGGTTCAGGTCGGCGTGCCCAAGCGCCTGCTGGTCATGGACCTGCAGGAACCGGAAGATCCCGACGACCCGGAGAGCAAGCCGGTCCGGGAGCCGCGGGTCTTCATCAATCCCGAGATCCTGGCGCATTCGGACCATGAGGTGCCCTACCTCGAAGGCTGCCTGTCGGTGCCTGACCAATATGCCGAGGTGATGCGGCCAGACCGAATTCGAGCGCGTTGGCTCGACGAGCATGGCGAAAGCCACGAGGACGATCTTGATGGGATGCTGGCGATCTGCCTGCAGCATGAGATGGACCATCTGGAGGGTGTGCTGTTCATCGACCATTTGTCGAAACTGAAGCGCGACATGGTGCTGAAAAAGCTCGCCAAGGCGCGGAAAGAGCGGGCGCTACACGCGGCCTGAATCCTCCCTGAGCTTTGCTCGGAGAGGATCAATTCAACTCAAACTGGCCGCCGCATTCCGGCAATCGGTGGCGCATTCCCGGCAGATCTGCGCGCACAGCTTGCAATGCTCATGGTCGTGCCGCTCGCATTCCGCGGCGCACTGGTCGCACATGCGCGCACACAGCTCCAGGAGCTCGCGCATGATCGGCTGGTCGTCGCCGGTGCGGCGCAATCCCAACCGAGCGGTCGCTTCGCAGACATCGGAGCAGTCGAGGCAGAGGCGGATGCACTGGCTCATGTCCATCGGCTCTGCCATGCAAGCATCCGCGCAGCTCAGGCACATTTTCGAGCAGTACATCAGGTGATGTACCGCATCGCCAAGCGCCTGGTTGATATGATCTTTCGACGCCGGATGGAGAGCGATCATCTTGCGGATCGACATGGCTTTCTCCCCTCGTTGCGCGAGGAGGAAGCGAAACCTTGGGGCCAAGGTTCCGCAATCTCCTGCGCTAGAGCTTGCGCACCGTTCCCTCGGAATGGCCAACGGTCATCCCGAGCTTCCGGATGGTGACCTTGCTGCGTGCCGATTTACCGTCGGGCATCGGCGTCAGCCATTGCTCGACCGATACATTGCCCTTCATTTTGAAACGAAAGCGATAGCGGCCTCCGACTGCCTCCACTGTGACCGGTCCCTTGGCTTCGGACATCGTTCCGGAGAAACGTCCCGGGGCGACCTGGCGGATGCGCCAGCGGCGATCAAATGGGGACTTTTCGGCCTCTTCCACCCGCTGAACCAGATGAAGAGTGCCGTCGGGCTTGATCTCGCCGCGACCGATCGAGCGAGATTTGAACGGCTTCTTCGCAACCACCTTGACCATACTCACGCTTTCGGTGCGGCCCTCGAAAAAGCGTAGCGGATCAGTAAGAGGCACGGCGTTTGCCGCACCGGTCGACATGGCGACGGCGGCAACTGCCGTCGACGCCACGGCGATAAGCGGTCGGTATCGGCGCTGTTCGTGTTGCTGACTCGTCATCCGGTAATAAACGTAAGCGGCAAGAATTGTTTCCCTTCAATTGATCGGCGTGGGTCGGCTTCCTTTGCCGGCGCATTCTAACGAAAGCGAATATTCACGGGGCATGAATGCCCTTGAGCACGGTTGCGAACCCCAGTAAGTTCACATTTCGTTCCGTTTCAGGGAGGACCAGTTGGACGCGACTATTGTCATCGTCGCCATTGCTGCGCTGGCGCTCGGCGCGCTGATCGGCTGGCTGCTTGGCTCGCGCGGACAGGCTGAAGGCAAGGCAGTCGCCGAATCCCTGCGGTTGCAGCTCGACGGGGTGGTTGCCGAGCGCGACGCGGCGCGCGGGGAGATCGGCCCGCTAAGCGGCGAGCTGGCGCGGCTCAAGGCCGAAGTCTGCGCATTTCGACCAGCGCATGGCCGATCTTGCGGCCAATCGAGACGCGTTGATCAAGCAGTTCCGCGACATCGGCGACCAGCTGCTCGAAAAGGCCCACAAGGATTTCCTGGAGAAGGCCGGCGAGCGCTTCACCGAGGCGGATAAGGCGTCGCAGGCCAAGCTTCAAAACCTGCTGCAGCCGGTCGAGGCGACGCTCAAGCGCTATGAGGAAGGTCTGCAACGGGTCGAGAAGGAGCGTGTCGACCATTATGCCGGACTGCGTGAGGCGGTTGAGCTGGTGCGGGCAGGACAGGGACAGGTCCGCGACGAGACGCGCAACCTGGTCAATGCGCTCCGCTCCAGTCCCAAGGCACGGGGCCGGTGGGGCGAGCAGAGCCTGCGTAACGTCCTCGAGCAGGCCGGCCTAAGCCCCTACGCCGATTTCCGGTCCGAGGTATCGGTCGATACCGACGAAGGCCGGCTGCGGCCGGATGTGATCGTGCGACTACCTGGCGGCCGGCAGCTGATCATCGACGCCAAATGCTCGCTCAACGCCTATCTCGACGCCTGCGACGAGGTCGACGAGGACAAGCGGGCTGCCTGCATTCGCGCGCATGTCGCGTCGATGCGCAATCACGCGCAGCAACTCGGCTCGAAGGCCTATTGGGCGCAGTTCGGCGACGCAGCCGATTATGTGGTCATGTACATTCCGGGCGAGCACTTCCTGACCGCCGCGCTAGAGCAAGACGATAGTCTCTGGGACTGGGCGTTCGAGCGCCGCGTACTGCTCGCCACGCCGACGAATCTGGTCGCCATCGCCCGCACCGTTTCCAGCGTCTGGCAACAGGAAAAGCTCAGCGAGGCGGCAAGTGAGATCGCGGCGCTCGGCAAGGAATTGCACTCGCGCCTTGCGACGATGGCGCAGCACATGGAGCGGGTCGGGAAGAACCTTTCGACCGCCAATGCCGCCTACAACCAGATGGTGGGTAGTTTCGAAAGCCAGGTATTTACCCAAGCCCGGCGGTTCGAAGCGCTCGGTGCGGGCAGCGCCAAAGAATTGCCGGTGCCGCCAATGGTCGAAGCCGCTCCGCGTCCGCTGACCAAGCTTACCGCCAAGCCGACCGCCAACGAAGACGACGCGGCGGCCTGACGAAACTGGTAGCAATGTAGGACAATCTTTGCTTCGCACCTGGCGGCTGTTTGATACCGTCAGGGAATAGTGTTTCGTGGATCCAGCCGAAAAGCGCGAACCGAAGCTCAACCCTTGGCCACCGTGAACATTGCGAACATTCGGGCGGCCCAAGCCACCTAGTCGGCGCGCACCAAGTCGATCGATCCAGCGCGATTGCTGAGCGTTAGCTGATGGCCAACTCCGGCGATGGTCATTGGCTGGGCGAGTATCGCAGAGCCCTGATTCTCGAAACTCATGTCGGGACAAGCCATTCGTGTGGCCATCACCGCACCCGCGTCCACCATATTGCCGGTCTGGGTGTATCCGGCGCCCAACGAGTTGCAGCCGAATTTGGCGCCGATCCGGTCGGGCATGAAATTGACGTAGAAATTGCTTGCCGGGGTGCGCGTGCCGTTGATCGCCACCACTCGCCAGTTGGTCCCGCTCAGATTCGGCACCGGCGATCCTACCGAAGACCCAGGATAGTTGGGCTGGCCAGTTTCGCCGACCTGGCTGAAGAAAGCGATCGGCGCGCCGCAACCGCGATACTGCTGGCCGTCAACCATGACCTGCACGGTGTCGGGATAGGTGCGCTCGCTCATCCCGTCGCTGCACGGCGTGCGGGTGACGTTCACCTCAAGCCGCGGCGTGCGGTAGATCGGCCCGGCCGTCCCATTCATAGGCGGCGGCGCCGGCTGGACCACGCTGATGTTGTTGCCGCGGTCGGTGAACGTCAAATTCTGACCGATCTCGAGATCCCAGAATGGCTCGGTGCCGATCGCGCGATAGCTCGCCTGGCCGGCCGGATAGCCTGGACCCGGATAGGTCGGCTGCCCCGGCCCCGGATACATCGGCCCCGGCGGCATCGGCGGCCCCGGCGGATAGCCCTGATTTGGGTATGGCGGGTAGCCTTGGCCGGGATAGGGCGGATAGCCCTGCGGTCCTTGCGGATAAGGCTCCGGATAGCCCGGGTAGCCGGCCTGCGGGTAAGGCTGGCAGGCGGCGAGCCCGAGGGCGAGCAAGCGGCAACGCGATAATCGTTTTCATACCGGAACAAACCTCCGACTCGGTTATCAGTTCCGCCAGCTTGCTCTAACCTGAAAGGCCATCACCGCCGCCGCCACCGCCGCGTTCAGGCTGTCGGCGCGGCCCAGCATCGGCATCTTCACCAGCAGGTCGCACTCCGCCTCATAAGCCTCGGGAAGTCCCTGGCTTTCGTTGCCGATGAGCAGGAAGCAGGGCTCCTCGTAGACCGCGTCGAGATAGTCGCGGTCGGTATTAAGGCTGGTCCCGACAAGCTGGCCGGGGCCGGAGCGGAGCCAGGGAACGAACTCCTCCCAGCGGGCGGTGGCGACCGCCTGGGTGAAAATCGCGCCCATGGACGCGCGGACCGACCTCGACCGAGAAGGGATCGGCGCTGTCGTCGATCAGGATCAGCCCGCCTGCGGCGGTTGCGTCACCAGTGCGCAGGATGGTGCCGATGTTGCCCGGATCGCGCAGCGCCTGGGCGACGATCCACAGCGGCGAGGTCGAGCGATCGATCGCCGCGATCGAGGTATCGGGCTGTCGATAAGCGCCGAGGATAGCCTGCGGGTTATCCTTGCCCGACATTTTCGAAAGGATGTCGGGAGTCGTTTCGATGACGTCGGCCCCATCGGCTTCCGCGGCGTCGATGATTTCGGCGGCTATCGGGTGAACGCCCGCGGCGGGCGAGTAAGCGATGATCGACGGCAGGCGCCCGCTGTCCCGTGCCTCGGTGATGATTCGCAGCCCTTCGGCCAGGAACATTCCCTCGGCCTTGCGCGCCTTCTTGTCGCGCAACGCCCGCAGGAACTTGACGGTCTCGTTAGAGAAGGAAGTGATCTGGCGAGGCATCAATCCTCGCCAAACCTGCCTTCAACCAGCGCCGCAAGCTCTTCGATCGCCTGGTCGCAGCCGTCGCCTTCGCAATGGATGGTGATGCTGTCCCCCATCGCCGCGCCGAGCATCATCAGGCCCATGATCGAGGTGCCGACGACGCGATTGCCGTCCTTTTCGACTTCGATCTTCGCGGTAAGCCCGGAGGCGACGTTGACGAACTTGGCGCTCGCCCGGGCGTGAAGTCCCCTGCGGTTGGTGATTTCAATGGTCTTCGAGCAAGGGCTCAAGCCGCGGCCTCGCCGAGGATTTCCGAAGCGACCGAGATATATTTGCGTCCGGCCTCACGAGCAGCAGCCACTGCGGCGCGGACGTTCATCGCCTTTCGGGCGCCTTCGAGCCGGATCAGCATCGGCAGGTTCACGCCGGCGATCACTTCGATATTCTCGCTCTTCATAAGGCTGATCGCCAGGTTCGACGGAGTCCCGCCGAACAGGTCGGTCAGGATGATGACGCCTTCGCCCTGGTCGCAACGCTGGATGGCGTCGGCGATCTCCTTCCGCCGCATTTCCATATCGTCTTCGGCGTCGATGCAAATGCCTTCGACGGCCTGTTGAGGGCCAACGACATGTTCCATGGCGGTGATGAACTCGGCCGCAAGTCGGCCGTGGGTCACCAGCACTAATCCGATCATTCAGTCACCCGCTTCATCACTCGCCCGCGACCCCAATTCGCCCGAAGGCCTTTCGCGGGTTGCTCCTCGATCGTATCGCTCGGCGGCGAGGCGAGGTCACGGTGGCGGACATTCGGGGAAAAACCCGCGACGCGCAACCGTTCCGCCATTTCGACTGCCGCAGCCACCGACCGATGGCGCCCTCCCGTGCAGCCAAATGCCACTGTCAGATAGCTTTTGCCGGCGGCCCAATAGCGGGGAATGAGACCGATTAACAGCGTCTCGATCTGTTCCATGACCGGGTCCCATGCCTGGTCTTCGGCGACAATAGTCGCGAACCGCCTGATCCTCGCCCGGTCAGTGGCCGCAAATCGTCAACCCAATGCGGGTTGGCGACGAAGCGCAGATCGAACACCAGGTCGGCGGAGCGCGAGATGCCCGCGGGCGAAGCCGAACGAGACGATTGTCAGCACCGGCTGGTCGACTGTCGCCGCCATAGCGACGAAGCAGTTCTTCGCGCAGTTCGGCGGGGGTCAGGTCGGTCGTATCGATGACCGCATCCGCCAGCCGCCGCAGCGGCGCGGTAATGTCACGCTCGCGGGCGATGCCATCCTCGGGCGGCCGGTCCGGGGCCAGAGGATGACGACGGCGCGTCTCGTCATAGCGGCGAACGAGTTCGGACCCGGCGCAGTCGAGATAGAGGATTTCGGGAGTGACTCCCTGAACCGAGCGCAGCAGGGCCGGGAGGTCCCAGGGATCGAAGCCGCGGCTGCGGACGTCCATGCCGACCGCGACGGGCACCGTCTGCCGTGCCTCGCGCTCGCCGTGCACAAAATCTTCGAGCAGCGCGGTCGGCAGGTTGTCGACGCAGTCCCAACCCATGTCCTCGAGCGCGTCGAGGACCGTCGATTTGCCGGCGCCGGACATGCCGGTGACAAGGAGGAGTCGCGGCAAGGAAGTTTGGCGGTCGGCCACCGGTCAGAATTTAAGGCCGAGCCGGTCGAGTGCCACTGCCACCTTCGATGGCGCGGAGGCGGTCATGGCGTCGACGCTGATCAAGGGAATGGCGGCGCCGAGGATCAGCCGGTCGTTGGTATCGTCGGGCAGGCGCTGAATGTCGCTGGTAAGCTCGACCGTCAATGCGATCGGGACGTCGGACACCGTGTCCATCTCGACAATCCCGACTCCCGGATTTCGAGCTTTCCCTTGATGGTCTCCGGCGCCGATGCGAGCAGTCGACTGCCCTCCTTGCGCACCACCGTCCGGTCGTCGCTGACCAGCGTAAAGCCGCGGTCCAGAAGGCGCAGCGCAAGATCCGACTTGCCCGAACCTGATGGTCCCGAGATGAGAACCGCGCGGCCATCGAGGGCGACCGTCGAGGCGTGAAGATTTTCCGAGCTGAGTCGCGCTTCATTCATGCTCGGTCAGCTGCCTTCAGCATGATGGTAAAGCGGGCGCCCGAAGGTGCGTCGTCGCGGTCGGCCACGTCAATCTCCCCGTCATGGCCTTCGACGATGGCACGAGCGATCGCCAAGCCCAATCCCGAATGGCGGCCAAAACTTTCCGCCTTGGGCCTTACCGAATGGAAGCGATTAAAAATCGCTTCACGCAATTCGGTCGGCACCCCTGGACCTTCGTCATCGATCCGGATGCGGATCTCATCGCCGACGTGCGTGGCCGCAATCTCGACCAGGCCGCCGGGCGGCGAAAAGCTGATCGCATTGTCGATGATATTGTCGATCGCCCGTGCAAGCCGTCCCGGCTCGCCCATGACGATCGCGCTCGCCCGACGGGGCCGGGCGAAGGCAATGCGGACATTGCCGGTCTCGCGCCGGGTTTCCCATGCGGCGACGAGTTGGCCGATCAGGGCGCCAAGGTCGACCGGCTCGAACCTTGCGCGGGCCAGTTCAGCATCGGTGCGGGCGGCTTCGCTGACGTCGCTGATCAGCCGGTCGAGGCGGACGACGTCCTGCCTAATGACGTCGACCAGCTGTTTGCGAAGCGCGGGGTCCTCAATGCGCTCGAGTCCCTCGACCGCGGACCGCAGCGAGGCGAGCGGGTTCTTGAGCTCATGGGTCACGTCGGCGGCGAACGCCTCGATATTGTCGATTCGATGCCGCAGCGATTGGCTCATGTCGCTGATCGAACGAGCGAGCAGTCCAATCTCGTCCGTACGCGACGGCAGGCGAGGGACCTTGACCTCGCGCGCCCGACCCAATCGGACACGGTGCGCGGCAAAGGCAATTCGCCGAAGCGGACGGACGATCGTGCGAGCCAGGAACAGGGACAACAGGATCGACAATGTCGCAACCGCACCGAGCGCGAACATCAGCGATCGGCGTTGCTTGCGGACGGTTCGGGTGAAGGCGCGGTCATTGTCGGTGACGAGCAGCGTATAGCCGCCGGTGACGGGGGCAGCCGCGGAAAACACCGGAGTCAGCTCCGGAGCCTCGCGAATTTCCGTTTCCGTCCTGCCTGACCTCCGCGAATCGACGACCTCCTGCCAGGCATTTGCGCGGTCCAGGGGAGGCTCGACAAACTCGTCCGGGCTTTCCTCACCGACCAGGGCATTGAAGCCGCGATCAAGGGCTCGGGCAACATCCTTGTTCCACCTCTGGGTAGTCGGATCGCGCAAACGGTAAGTCGGCCCGGTGACGCGCCAACTGTCCAGCGCCAATCGCCCGTCAGGTCCATAAAGCCTGATTCGGCTATCATTATGGCGGGACAGGTCGGCAAGCAGCGCCTCGCGGCCGCTCGGCGGTATCGGCTTGAGCGCGATCGCCGCCATGCTCGCTTCGGCGGCGACCTTGTGAATGCGCTCTTTCGCGAGCCGATTGCGATAGCTGTCGAGATAGACGATGGCGAGCGCCACCAGAACGAGCGTGAGCAGGTTCACCGCCAGGATGCGGTGCGCGAGGGTCCAGCGTCCTGACCAGGTCAGGGCGAGGTCGAGTTCCTCATTCTTCTCCAAATCGGTATCCGACGCCATAAAGGGTCTCGATCGCATCGAACTCGGGGTCGACGCCGCGAAACTTGCGGCGGATCCGCTTGATGTGGCTGTCGATCGTCCGATCGTCGACATAGACATCGTCCTGGTAAGCGATGTCGAGCAGCTGATTGCGCGATTTGACCACCCCAGGTCTCTGGGCGAGCGCTTCGAGGATCAGGAATTCGGTAACGGTCAGGGTGACGTCCTTGCCGTCCCACAAGACCTTGTGTCGTGCGGGGTCCATGACCAACCGACCGCGCTCGATCAGCGGCGGCTCTTCCTCGCCGTTCTCGGAGGTCGCCATTCCATTACCGCGCGCGAGATCCTGCCGCCTGAGCAAGCACGGATGCGCGCGATCAGCAACCGCTGCGAGAAGGGCTTGGAGATATAGTCGTCCGCGCCCATCGCCAGCCCAAGCGCTTCGTCCAGCTCGTCGTCTTTGGAGGTGAGGAAGATGACGGGCATGGTCCCCACCGGCCCGCCCAGCTCGCGCACACGGCGCAGCAGCTCCATCCCGTCCATTTGCGGCATCTTGATGTCGAATACGCCAAGGTCAGGCGGATTGTCGGCGAAGGCTTTCAGCGCCGCCTGGCCATCCGTGTAGACGCGCGTCAGGAAGCCCTCGGCCTGGAGCGCGATGGACACCGATGTCAGGATGTTGCGATCGTCATCGACGAGCGCGATCACATGGCTCATGCCGGCTCCTATGGCTCCGGGGGAGAGCGATAGCCAGCGCGCCCTTGCGAAACAAGGGCAGGGAAGGTCGCTTTGACCGCGGCCGACGTGATATGTATAGGCCCACCGCATACGTATGCGGCGGCGTCCGGAGCCGGGCGTCGCCTTTGATATTTAAGGGAGAATCGACGTGAGCGAGCGGACCCCGGCACACCTGCTGGAGGCACAGGGCATCGAGACGGCGGCCAGGGTTCACTGGAACCTCCAGACTGCGCCGCTGGTCGAATATGCCGTGTCGCGCGGTGAGGGGCAGCTCGCCAAGGACGGCCCGCTGGTGGTCAAGACCGGCAAGCACACCGGCCGTTCTGCCCAGGACCGCTTTGTCGTCCGCAACGGCACCAGCGAGAGCACGGTATGGTGGGGCAAGTCGAACCGGCCGATGGAGGTCGACGCCTTCGACCGGCTTCATGCTGATTTTCTCGAGGCGCTGAAAGCCAAGGACAACCTATTCGTCGCCGACCTTTACGGCGGATCTCAGCCGGAGCACCGCGTCAATGTGCGGGTGGTCAACGAGCTTGCCTGGCACAATTTGTTCATCCGAACGATGCTCGTCCGCCCGGAGGCCAACGAGCTTGGCGGGTTTGTGCCCGAATATACGATCATCGACCTGCCGAGCTTCAAGGCCAACCCGGAGCGGCACGGCTGCCGAAGCGAAACGGTCATCGCGGTCAATTTGGAGAAGAAGCTGATCCTGATCGGCGGCACGGCTTATGCCGGCGAGATGAAGAAGTCGGTGTTCGGCCTGCTGAACTTCCTGCTCCCCCCGCAGGGCATCATGCCGATGCACTGCTCGGCCAACATTGGCAAAGCGGGCGATACGGCGATCTTCTTCGGGCTTAGCGGCACCGGCAAGACGACTTTGTCGGCCGATCCTAACCGCACGCTGATCGGGGACGACGAGCATGGCTGGTCGAACACCGCCGTTTTCAATTTCGAGGGCGGTTGTTACGCCAAGATGATTCGGCTGTCGGCCGAAGCCGAGCCGGAAATTTTCGCGACAACCAAGCGCTTTGGAACGGTACTTGAAAATGTCGTCATGGACCCGGTGACGCGGGAACTCGACCTCGACGACGCAACGCTGGCCGAGAACAGCCGCGGCGCCTATCCGATCGACTTCATTCCAAATTCGTCGGACGCGAACATGGGGCCGCTGCCGAAGAATATCGTCATGCTGACCGCCGATGCGTTCGGTGTGCTGCCGCCGATCGCGAAGCTCACTCCCGACCAGGCGATGTATCATTTCCTGTCGGGTTACACCGCCAAGGTCGCCGGGACCGAGATCGGCGTAACCGAGCCGGAAGCGACATTCTCGACCTGTTTCGGCGCGCCGTTCATGCCGCGTCATCCTTCGGTTTATGGCAATTTGCTGAAGAAGCGGATCGCGGAGTGCGACGTCGACTGCTGGCTGGTCAACACTGGCTGGACCGGCGGCAAGTACGGTACCGGCAAGCGCATGCCGATCAAGGAAACGCGCGCGCTGCTCAACGCCGCGCTCGATGGCAGCCTGAAAAATGTCGAGTTCCGCAAGGATCCGAACTTTGGCTTCGACGTGCCGGTGGCGGTTCCTGGGGTCGACAATGCGATCCTCGACCCACGTTCGACCTGGGCCGACAAGGACGAATATGACCGCGTCGCCGCCAGGCTCGTCGACTTGTTCGTCGAGAATTTCGCCGAGTTCGCTGAGCACGTCGAGGAGGGGGTGCGACAAGCGGGCCCCCAAGTGAGCGCTACCGCCTGAATTGCCCGGTCATCCGATCGGGCTCTCTACGAGAAGAAAGTCCGAGAAAGATGACCGAGTTTCCCGTCCGCCACTTTGATAGTGACGAAGCCGTCGCCCATGTCGGCGAGGGCCTGCTGACGCGTACCCTATCACGCGAAGAGTGGACCCACGAGGCTCACCTCGCCGCAACGACCTATTTGACCCTGCGCCGTCCGGAGATCAGCCTCGACGCCGTGCTGCCACACATCATATCCCGCTATAACGAAAGCGTCGGCGGGGTGAACGACGACACTCAGGGCTATCACGACACAATCACGCGTGCATATTTGCGCGGTGTTCGCCTGTTCCTTGAGGAAGCCGACACCCGGCGGCCGATCCATGAGCTCGTCAACGAGTTGCTGATGTCCCCCATGGGCCGTCGCGACTGGCCGCTTCAATTCTGGTCGAAGGAGCGGTTGATGTCCGTCGAGGCGCGGCGCAGCTGGGTAGAGCCGGACTTGAAGGCGATGCCTTAGGTCGCAGGAGATCCGATTCCTAAATGGTTGGGCCCGCGAACAGGGCGCCGACTTCCTGCCGTTCCTGTTCGGTGAGTTCCGGGCGCCATATATCAAAGATCAGGATGATACGGTCCTCGCCGCTGTTGTTCCACGCCTCATGCTCGATCGTGTCATCGAAGATGAGCAGCTTGCCTTCTTCCCACTGGCGCACCTCATTGCCTACGCGAAAACCACAGTCGGTCGGCACGATCAGCGGAAGATGACAGACCAGACGTGTGTTGTGGGTGCCGGTGTGCGGCGTGATCCTCGCTCCTGCGCGCAGGAGCGAGAACATGACCGTCGGCGAATTGGCTATCCAAGGCACGGGCGCGGCCTGAATCGCCTCCCACGTCCGCGGGCAGTGCCGGATGACCTCATCGTCCTTCCGGCCATTCTCGCAGAGGAACAGGGCGCTCCAGTCGACGCTGTCGAGCAGGGGATTTTCGTCTAAGCGAGGAAGGCTGGGATCGGCTTGAATATAGGGCCGGAAACCGGCCGTGCCGGCTCCGCGCAATTGCTCAATCTCTGCGCGGATGGCGACTGTCGCCGCTTCCACCGCAACGACCCAATCGAACTTAGCCGGATCGAAGAACTGGATGTGCGCGAGCTCAGGGAAATAATAGCCCGTCGGCTCCTGAAAATAGGCCTGCTTGCGGCCAGCGAGAATATCAAGCGACTGCTGAAACCGCGGGCTTCGCTGAGCCGAGGGGTGGCCTTGCGCGGCCAATAAGTCTTCGCGATGGGCCTCAAATCGGGTCCTTATCACTTTCATTGCAGCCTGGACCCGCTCGATTTCCGCAATCAAGTCGTTGGGGAGACGCTCCCCATCGGCAATCATGATGGCGCTCTTGTAGAAGCCGAGGGCAGCGAGATCATCGCCCGAGCGGGCTCGGCAGTCGCCTTTCATGATGTGCGCGCGCACCAGTCGCGGATCCTGGGCAAGCAGCCGATCAAGCGCGGCTTCTTCGCCCTCCAGATCGCCTTGCCCGCGGCATGCGGTAGCCAGCAGCAACAGGATCTGAGCATTCGCCGCGCCGGTCTCGGTCACTTTCTCAAAATGCGCCCGCGCTTCGGCTGGCCGCCCTTGCTGCAGCGCGGCGACGCCTTCCCTGATCAGGCTTTCCGCATCCCGACTGCTGACCTGCATCCCATTCACCCAAACAGCAAAACCGAAACCTAGGCTTTCGCCTTGGCGATATAATCGTCGACATTCGTGGCGAGCACGTCGAGCGGAACATTGCCGCCTTTGACTACCGTGTCGTTGAAATCGCGAAGGTCATATCGACCTCCTAACCCCGCCTGGGCCCGGGCGCGCTGGCGGACGATCTCGGTATGACCGATCTTGTAGCCGCAGGCCTGGCCGGCCCAGCTGCAATAGCGATCGACTTCACTCGCCACCTCGTCGGGCTTGGAGCCGTTGGTTTCGACGAAATAGCGGACGCCCTGTTCGCGGGTCCAACGCTTATGGTGGAGACCGGTGTCGACCACCAGGCGGATCGCGCGGAAGGCAAGGCTTTGCAGATAGCCGAGCCGCCCGACCGGGAAATCATCATAGACGCCCAGCTCATCGGCAAGCTGTTCGGCATAGAGGGCCCAACCCTCGGAATAGGCGTTGAACGCAAGCATAGTGCGGATTAGCGGCAGCTGGTTCGAATATTCGCCCTGCCAGACATGTCCCGGAATTGCCTCATGGTGGGTAAGATCCGGAAGGTCATATTTGCGGTGCAGGTCGGTGGTTCTGAGATTGATCCAGAATTTGCCCGGGATCGAACCGTCGATCGAACCGGCACCGCCGTAGGCGCCGGGCGCGCCGGGCTCCTCCTCGGGCGGCAAGCGCTTCACTTCGAGGTTGCCGCGGACCAGCGTGCGGAAGGCGCGGGGAAGCTGGGCGCGGATGATCTTGAGGCGCTCCTGGATAAACGCCATGATCTCGGCCCGGCCCGGATCGCCCTCGGCAAACTTGTAGCGCGGATCGTCGGACAGCGCCGTCATTCGAGCGCCGACCGAGCCCTGGGTGTAGCCGAGGCTCTTCAAGATGACGTCCATCCGCCCGTGCAGCTCCGCCACCTGATCGAGGCCCATCTGATGGATCTCGTCGGGGGTCATGATGGTGGTGGTCGAGGCGCGCAGCGCCCATTGGTAGAATTGGGGGCCGTGCGGACGCGCCCAAAGGCCGGCATCCGTCGTTGCCCGGGCGCGGTGGGCGGTAAGCTCGGACAGCTGCCTTTCCAGCGCTGGAGCGACCTTCTGCCGGGCAATCGCCCTGGCTCGACCAGCCCAGTCGCCGGGTATTTCCTTGGTCCGCCGCTCCAGGGATTCGACTAGCCCACCACCTTCGCGAGCGCCCTTGATGCTCATCGTCATCTGGCTGGTCGCCTTGTCGATCAGGAAGGCGGGCGCGATCAGGCCCTGGCCTGCCGCGACCTTCAATCGGCCAAGCTCTCCGTCAAGCTGAACGGCATAGCTTTCGAGGCGAGCGAGATAGGCTTCGGCGTCGGCGGCATTCTTCACCGGATGGTCGCTGTCGAGGAAGCGCGGCACGTCGAGATAGGCGCCGACATTCTGGATCACGACATAGGGGGTCTTCCGCCAGCTGTCTCCCGCAACCGGATTGTCGCCGTAGGGCAGCGCGAAGCCTTCGAGCGCGCGCGCATAGGCGCTGCGCACGACCTCGACGCTGGTCCTGGTGGCATGGGACAAAGTCGAGGTATCGATCGCGTTCACCCTTGCCAGGTCCGCGCGGACCGTTTGGGCAATGCGCTGCTGGCCGGCGGCCGACCGGTCACGGAGCTGCGAGCGTAGGGAGGCCCGCGCTCCCGCGTCGATGCCGAGGCCGGTCGCGCTCTCCGGGTAAAGGCGGACCAGATTGTCGGCCACCGAATCCAGCAGCGCGACGACCCGCGCTTCACCGGCCGGAGATTGGGCGATCGCGCGAGCCGGGGACAGGGCAACGCTGGCCACGCCGGCGGAAAGGGCGCCAAGCGCCTGGCGGCGCGAGAAGCTGAGGTCGTTCACGAAATTCTCCACTCGATTACGCAGAAGGTAGGGTTCGCACGGGCTCGACAATCAGGCAATTGCCTTCGACCGCGGTGACTTTCGCTCGCTCCCCCGCTGCCACGGGGCCGCCTCGGGCGTTCCATTCGCCATCGCCAAGACGAACTCGGCCGCCATGCTCGTCGACTGCTTCGACCACTGTTACGGTTTTCCCGATTTGCCGCCTTGCCGGATCGTTGAGCCGCAAATTCTCGTCGGTAGTGTCGGGCTCCCCGTACCAACGCTTGCCGATCATCACCGCGAGCACCGAATAGATTGCAAACAGTCCAAGCTGCGGCGCCGTGCCGAGGTCGAACAGCAGGGTGAACAGCCCGGTCGCAATCGCCGCCGCTCCGACGAACACGAGGAAGAAGCCCGGCGCGATGATTTCGGCAATCAGCAGCAAGACGCCGCCGATCGCCCAGATCCAGCCGGCCTCGAGGTCGAAGCCCATCATTGGCCGGCCTTGGGGACGCTAGCCCGAATGGCGGGTGTGCCTTCCTTGCCGCCCAACACTTCCTTGGCGAGTTCACCGATCCCGCCGAGGGTACCCATGAGCTGGGTCGCCTCGACCGGGAACAGGATTGTCTTGGCGTTGGGCGAGGTGGCGAACATGCCGATCGCTTCGACATATTTCTGGGCGATGAAGTAATTGATCGCCTGGGCGCTGCCGCCTGCGATCGCGTCGCTGACCGACTTGGTCGCATTGGCTTCGGCCTCTGCAGAACGCTCGCGCGCCTCGGCCTCACGAAAGGCGGCCTCTTTCGAGCCCTCCGCTTGAAGAATCAGCGCCTGCTTTTCACCCTCGGCGCGAAGGATTTCAGACGCACGCGCGCCCTCGGCCTCGAGGATCGAAGCGCGCTTTTCGCGCTCGGCCTTCATCTGGCGGGTCATCGCATTGACGATGTCGGCCGGCGGGCGGATGTCCTTCAATTCGACACGGGTGATCTTGACCCCCCAGGCTTCGGTCGCCTGGTCCACAACGACCAGTAGCCGGGCGTTGATTTCATCGCGTTTCGACAAGGTCTCGTCGAGGTCCATTGAGCCCATCACGGTCCGCAGGTTGGTGGTCGAAAGCGCCATGATCGCCATGTAGAGATCGCTCACCTCATAGGCTGCCTTCGCCGCGTCGAGCACCTGGAAGAAGACCACGCCGTCGACCGCCACCATGGCGTTGTCCTTGGTGATGATCTCCTGGCCGGGAATGTCGAGCACCTGCTCCATCATGTTGATCTTGTGGCCGACGCGATAGACGAAGGGAGTCACCAGGTTGAGGCCCGGTTCGGCGACCCGGACGAACCGGCCGAAACGTTCAATCGTATAGCGGTAACCCTGGCTGACGATCTTGACGCTCATCATGATGACGATCAGCACCAGGGCGGCCAGGGCAATCAGGAATATTTCCAGCATGACATTCCCCCTTATGGCCGTTCATGATGGAACGGCTTTCGGGAGAGGTGAAGGAAAATCGGCATGACGCTGGAACTGTTCGACAAAAGGTCCTTGCTATTCCTTCCCGCGAGCAACCCTCGCGCCATTGCCAAGGCGCGCAAAAGCGATGCGGACCTCGTCATCCTCGACCTCGAAGATGCGGTAAAGCCGGAGGATAAGGAGACCGCGAGGACTGCTGCGGTTGAAGCTGTAGCCGAAGAGTGGCCGATGCCCGTGGCTATCCGGATCAACGGTCCGCATTCGCAATGGCACGGGGACGACATCGTCGGGGTCATGCACTCCAATGCTCCTGCCATTGTCGTGCCACGGGTCGAGGGGAAGGAGGAACTGGGCTTCGTCCGTAACCAGACCGGCCGTCCTGTGCTCGCCATGATCGAAACCGCGAAGGGAGTGGTCGCAGCCCATACGATTGCCCATGAAGCGGCGGCGCTAATCGCCGGTACCAACGATCTGGCCGCTGATCTTCGGCTGCCCCGTGGAGCAGGGCGTCCGCCGTTGCAGATGGCGCTTCAGTCGATTGTTCTGGCGGCTCGGGCCGAGGGCATTGCGGTGTTCGACGGTGTGTTCAACCGGCTTGAGGACGAGGCGGGCTTTGTCGCCGAAGCCAGGGAGGGACGAATGATGGGCTTCGACGGCAAATCGCTGATTCATCCTGGCCAAATCGCGCCCTGCCACGCAGTTTTTGCTCCTACAGTGGAAGAAATCGAGCGCGCCGAGCGATTGATTCAGGCCGCGACCGGTGGAGCCGAGCGGTTTGAAGGCGAGATGGTCGAGCATATGCATGTCGAGGCGGCGCAGCGCCTGCTGGCGAGAGCAGGGCGGGGCTGACGGGGTTGGCGAATCGTCCTGCCTCTGCCAAAGGCGCGCATGGCTGACCTTCTCCACGACGAAATCCCGCTCGGACTGACCTTCGACGACGTCCTGCTCCAGCCGCTCGAATTGGGCGTGCTGCCAAGCGGCGCCGACACACGCACCTATCTGACCCGCGAAATCCCGCTCAACATCCCGATCCTGTCGGCGGCGATGGATACGGTAACCGAGGCCGACATGGCCATCGCCATGGCCCACCTGGGCGGCATCGGCGTGCTTCATCGCAACATGGAGATCGACGAGCAGGCGGCGGCGATCCGCGCAGTCAAGCAATTCGAAAGCGGCATGGTCGTCAACCCGATCACCATGACGCCCGAGCAGACGCTCGCCGAGGCGCTCGAGCTGATGCGTGCCAACCGCATCAGCGGCATCCCGATCGTCGAGAAGTCCGGCAAGCTCGCCGGGATTCTCACCAATCGCGACGTCCGCTTCGCCGAAAACCCCAAACAACCGGTCAGCGAACTCATGACCAGGGAAAATCTCGCGACGGTCGGTCTTGGAACCAGCCAAGAGGTGGCGCGCCGGATTCTCCATCAGCGGCGGATCGAAAAGCTGCTGGTCGTCGACGAGGCGCATCACTGTGTCGGCCTGATCACCGTCAAGGATATCGAAAAAGCCGTCGCGTCGCCGCTCGCCACCAAGGATGCGCAAGGCCGCCTGCGCGTCGCGGCGGCGACCACGGTCGGCGACAAGGGTTTCGAGCGCAGCGCCGCGTTGATCGACGCTGGTGTCGACTGCATCGTCATCGACACCGCCCACGGCCACAACAATGAGGTTGGCGCGGCGGTCGAACGGGTCAAAGCTCTATCCAACAGCGTTCAGGTAGTGGCTGGGAACGTCGCCACAGCCGAAGCGGCAAAGGCGCTGGCCGACGCCGGGGCCGACGCGATCAAAGTCGGCATCGGCCCCGGTTCGATCTGCACGACCCGCATCGTCGCCGGCGTCGGTGTTCCCCAATTGTCGGCCGTGATGGCGGCGTCTAAAGCAGCCGCCGATCGGGGCGTTCACGTCATTGCTGACGGCGGAATCCGCACCTCGGGCGATATCGCCAAGGCGCTGGCCGCGGGCGCTTCAACGGTCATGGTCGGCTCCCTGCTCGCGGGGACCGAGGAGGCGCCAGGCGAGACGTTTCTCTACCAGGGCCGCGCCTACAAGGCATACCGCGGCATGGGCTCCGTCGGCGCCATGGCCCGTGGCTCTGCCGATCGCTATTTCCAGCAGGACATCAAGGACCAGCTCAAGCTCGTGCCGGAGGGCATCGAGGGCCAGGTGCCCTACAAGGGCCCGGTCCGCGACGTCATCCACCAGATGGTCGGTGGCGTGAAGGCGGCGATGGGCTACACCGGCTCGGCCACCATCGAAGAGCTGCAGCAGCGCGCACGCTTCGTCCGGATTACCAACGCGGGCCTCAGCGAAAGCCATGTCCATGATGTCGCCATCACCCGTGAGGCTCCCAACTATCCGACGCGCTAGGCCATGACTCCCTCCGCGCGGGTCCAGGCGGCGATCGAGATCCTCGATGAGGTGATCGCCTCCGTCCGTGATGACGGGCCGCCGGCCGACACTATCGTCCAACGCTACTTCAAGACACGGCGTTACGCGGGTTCCAAGGACCGGCGAGCGGTTCGCGAGTTGGTCTATCGCGCAATCAGGCGAAGCGGAGAGCGGCCCCAAAACGGCCGGGCGGTCATGGTGGGCGTCGCCCGCGACGACAAGGAAATGGCCAGCCTGTTCGACGGCTCGGCGCATGGACCGCTGGAGCTTCGGGCCGACGAGCCCAACGCGCCCAGAGCACTCTTGCCCGCATGGATTATTTCCAAATTATCGCCACTGGTTGCCGAAGACGAATGGCCGGCGCTTTTGGAGCGCGCCCCGCTCGACCTCCGGATCAATTGCGCCCGCACGTCGCGAGATGCGATGGCGGAACAGTTCGAGGGCGCAGAGCCGACCAGGCTTAGTCCTTGGGGCCTCCGCCTCTCCGCCGAAACACGTGTCGATGATCAACTGGCATTCGCTCAGGGGCTGGTGGAGGTGCAGGACGAGGGCAGTCAACTGATTGCGCTGGCTTGCAAGGCCGAGGATGGGAACCGAATCCTAGACTTATGTGCGGGCGCCGGCGGCAAGTCCCTGGCCTTGGCTGCGATCGCGCCTCAGGCAGAGATCATCGCCAGCGACACGAACCGCGCCAGGCTCGCCAAGCTCGGGCCGCGTGCCGAGCGGGCGGGAACGGCAATTTCGACACGATTGATCGATGGTGGGCGGGAGTCGGCCCAGCTCGCCGACCTTGAGGGGCAATGCGATGTCGTCCTGGTCGACGCGCCGTGCAGCGGCTCGGGCACCTGGCGGCGCAATCCGGAGGGTCGCTGGCGGCTCACGCCCGAGCGGCTTGATCGGTTGGTCAAGCTGCAGGCCCGGTTGCTCGACATTGCCGCGCCCTTGGTCCGTCCCGGCGGCGCACTGGTTTACGCGACTTGCTCGATCATCGGTGCTGAAGGTGCCGATCAGGCGAGGAACTTCTTAGGCCGCCATTCATCTTGGATCGTGCAGGATGTCCCCTTCGCCGGTGGACGTGCCGACGGGCCGGGACGGCTCCTGACCCCTGGGCACGATTGCACCGACGGCTTTTTCGTCGCGCGTTTTGTTCGGTCATGATAGGGCTGCGCGATTGGTTGGAGATGATAATGCGCCTTACACCGCTTGTTCTTTGTCTGGGCCTCGCCGCGTCGACCATGTCGGTCGCTGTGGTCGGACAGCGGCCCGATGACCAGATCGCGCCCAGATCGGTTGAGCTGATGAAGCAGGGCGAAACGCTACTGTCGCAAGGCAAGCTCGTCGAGGCCGACGATGCGCTGGAGACGGCGCTGGCGGTCGATCCCAAGAACCGCGAAGCCTTCACGCTGATGGCGCGGGTGGCGATCAAGCAGAAGCTGTTCGGCCAGGCCATTCGCCTGACCAACAAGGCGCTGGCGCTGGAACCGACCGATCGCGATGCAATTGCCGTCCAGGGCGAGGCGATGGTCGAGTTGGGCGCTTTGCCCAGGGCGAAGGAAAATCTCGCCAAGCTGCAGAAGCTGTGCGGCAACGCCGGCTGCCCGCAAGTGGCGGTGCTTTCGTCCGCAATCGCGCGGGGCCCCGCGCTGGCGGCGGTCAAGACCCCCGAAGTGCCGAAGAAAAACTAGGACAGCAATCGCGCCAGGGCGACATATTCGTCGACACTGACCGTCTCGGCCCGTCGTTCGGGATCGATTCCAAGGCCGGCCACGGCCTCGAGCGCTCCCGGCATCCCTTTCAAGCTTGAGCGCAGCATCTTGCGGCGTTGGCCGAACGCCGCGGCTGTCAGCTTTTCCAGCGTCGTCGCGCTCGACTCCATCTGGCTCTTCGCCAGGGACGATGTGAACCACTGCGGACGCGACCTTGGGCGGCGGGACAAAGGACGAGCGGTGGACCGCCATCGCGATGCGCGGCCGTGCCCGCCACTGGGCGGCGACGGAAAGACGGCCATAATGTTCGGTGCCCGGCTTGGCCACGATCCGTTCGGCGACCTCTCTCTGGAACATCAGAGTCAGCGAAGACCACCAGGGTGGCCAGGGACCTTGAAGCCATCTCAAAAGCAATGCAGTGCCGACGTTATAGGGAAGGTTGGCGACGATATGAGCGCCGCTCCCGGCCTCGACCGGCTCATCGACTTCCAGCGCGTCGCCGGAAATGATCCGCAGCCGTCCGTCAAATTCGGCTTCAAGCTCTGCCAGAGCGGGAATGCACCGGCGATCGCGTTCAACGGCGACAACCCTTGCGCCGGCCTCGAGCAATGCGCGGGTGAGGCCGCCGGGACCGGGCCCTACCTCGTAGACGGCGGATCCCTCAAGCGATCCCGGAACGGCGGCAATACGGGCGAGCAACTGCCGGTCGAGGATGAAATTCTGCCCCAGCGACTTGGTCGCCTGCAGGCCGTGCCGAGCTATGACGTCGCGCAGCGGTTCGGGCACGAAGGCTAGGCCGCAACGGCGGCGCGGTGGATCGCGCTTTCTGCGGCGACCCGGATTGCCGCCGCCATGGCCCGCGGGTCGGCCCGATCCTGGCCGGCGATGTCGAAAGCCGTGCCGTGATCGGGAGCGGTTCGGATGATCGGCAGCCCCAGGGTGATATTGACCCCGTCCTCAAAATGCAGCGCCTTCAAGGGGATCAGCGCCTGATCATGATACATGCACAGGGCGCAATCATAATTCGCCCGGGCGGCGGCGTGGAACATGGTGTCGGCCGGATGCGGACCGGTTACCCGCCAGCCTTCGGCTCTCAGTGCCTCGATCGCTGGAACGATGAGATCGATTTCCTCCCTTCCCAGCGTTCCGCCTTCACCTGCGTGAGGATTGAGTGCGGCCACCGCCAGCCTCGGATCCGAAATCCCGAAGTTGCGCTGCAGCCCGCGCAGCGCGGCGCGGCCGCGAGCTTCGATCAGGCTGGGCGTCAGCGCCTCGACAACCAGGCCGAGCGGGATGTGGGTTGTTACCGGAACAGTACGCAGCGTCGGCCCGGCAAGCATCATCGCGACATTGGTTGGCGAAACTCCGCAACGTTCGGCGACGAACTCGGTCTGGCCGGGGTGGCTAAAGCCGATGCCGTAAAGCTGTTGCTTGGATACCGGGCCCGTCACCACCGCTGCGGCCGAACCGGAGCGGGCCAGCCCGACCGCCAATTCGAGCGCGTCGAGCGAGCAATGGGCTCCGGCGACGCTGGGATGGCCGGGGACGTCGGTTTCCACCGAAGCGATAGGCAGGATCGGCAGGCCGACGTCGAACGCGCTGTCGGCTTCGCGCGGATCATCGATGGTTGCGATCGGCCCGTCCCAGACAGCCGCCAGGCTGCGCGGATCGCCGATGGCTACGAATGGCGGCAGGTCGAAGCGTCCGCGATGGTCCCAGCATTTTCCGACGACTTCGGGGCCCACCCCGGCGGGATCGCCAAGCGAAACCGCCAGGGGTCGATAAATGCTTGCCATAGGGCTCCCGCCTTAGCGGTAGTCAATCACCGCGTCACGTCGCAGGTCGCGCAGGTAGCGGCGCGAACGCGTGTTGACGCGCTCCTCGTTGAGTTGCGCGAAGACCTGGTCGAAGCTTGGCATGCTGGGATCGACCTCATCGCGGCCGCACAGCACGAGGACCCGGACTCCATCTTCGATCGATCCGAACGGCCGGGTCGCCTGGCCAACCTGCATTTGGAGGATCATTTCCTGCAGGGCCGGCGGAAGATCGCGCACCTTGACCTGATCGGATTCGACCACTTCACCGTTCAGTTCTGCAGCGAGCTTATCCGCGCCGCCGCAGCCGCCGATATTCAGTGTGCCTTGGGCGAAACGAGCAATTTGCGGCTCCGCGGCTTCGCGCGTCGTTCCCTTGGGGAAGGTGACCGTAACCTGCTTCAGGCTCAGCACCGCGCTGCGCGGATCGGCGGTCAGGATCTTGCGAGTGTCCTGAACGGCGACGATCGAATAGCCCCCGGGGACCTTGATCGGCTGTGAAATCATGCCTGGGCGCATTTGCCGGACGGAATTCGCCAGCTGATCCGGCAGCTGTTCGGGCCGCACCCAGCCGAGATCGCCGCCAACCGCTGCGGTCGATGCCTCTGAGTATTGGCGCGCATAGCCGACGAACGAGCCGCCCTGCTGAAGCGCGGTAAACACCCTTTGGGCGTTGGCAGCAGCTTGTTCCTCATTGGCGCTGCTGGCCGAGATGAAAATCTCGCCAACACGAAATTCCTCGGCGCCCTTGGAGGCATTGAGCTTGTCGATGACGGCCTGGACTTCTTCATCGCCGACGCTGATTCCGCTTTCGATCTTCTTCGACTGAAGCCTGCGCCAGGCGATTTCGCCGGTGATCTGGCGGCGGATCGAGCGAATCGAAGAGCCTCGGACCTTCAGATAGTCGGCCATCTGGTCGGGTGTCTGTTTTACGTTGCTGGCGACCCGCTCGACCGTCTTGTCGACATCGGCGTCGGTGATTTCGATTTCCTCCGCCTTGGCGGCCTGAATTTGGAGCGTCTCGTCGATGAGGTTGCTCAGCACCTGCTGCCGCAGTCGGTCGAGCTCATCCGTGGGGATCGGTGCATTGTTGGCGATCGCGAGCAACGCCACACGCTGATCGATGTCGGTCTGGGTAATGACTTCGCCGTTGACGATCGCGGTGGCCTTTACCACCGACGGCAGCGGCGTGCCGAACACCTGCGGGTTTTTCGGCAGGTTCAGTGTGGCGGTGGTATTGGGGGCCTGTTCCTGTGCCGCGCCTGCTGTTGCCAGTACAAGGCCGAGCGCAAGCGGAACCGTCCGCATTAATCGCGCAGAATAGTTGATCTGATTCACTGCCACCCTCAAAATTCCCTTTATCGCCAGCGCTGTAAGGAGTTGCCTTTACCGAGGCGGGCTGAACCGCAGCTTAGCGGCTGATGCCTTTCAGCGAGAAATTGATCGAAAATGTGTTGCCTGCCTTGAACTCTCCGACGCGTTCATAGTCGCGCTTCCACGCTACGCCAAGTTCAAGGCATTCATCCTCATAAGTGATGCCGAGCCGATGGCGGACTTGCTGGAACCCGTCGGCAAAATTCAACGGATCTTCGTCTTCTCCAGTGAGATCGAGCACGGTCGAGCCGAACACAGACCAATAGCGCAGGAATTGAAGCCGTCCTGCGAGACGAACCTCCTCCTTGTCGCGCAAATCCTCCACTGTCGGCGAAATGTCCCGATTAAGCCGCAAGATAGCCGGCCTGGATGTAGGTAAGATCGGTGCCGACGGTGAGGTCGAGCTCGCTTCGGCGGAGCGCCAGATTGTCCTTGTCGAGCCGGAATTGGTGGGTGACGTCGACAAATCTGCCGAAGCGGACCCGGGTTCGCCCGACGATGTCCGAAAAACGATCGGTGAGGCCGGTGCCGTCGGGAAAGATGCTCGGCTCGCGCGTCAATCGGTAACTCTGTCCGATGTCGGCCTGGATCGACCATCTGGGGCGGTCATATGCCCAGGCCAGGCCGTAAGTGATCCGAGACCCATCCTCCCACCGGTCGTAGCCGGCAAAGCGGCTCAATGCGAAGAGATTGGTGTCCTCGAGGTCGATAGAACGCGAATCTTCGTTGGGGATGTCCACATTGTCGGTCGACGGCGTAATCACCAGTTGGACCCGCGGGGTCAGCCGTTGCGTACCACCCCATAGCGGACCGACCAGGGGCCAGCGCACATCTGCCGCAAGAGCCGCAATGCCGCGGAACTGCCACCCATCCTCCCCGCGATAGATGTCGACCGCGGTCTCCGACGATTCATCGGTGTGATAGGCGTCCGCCCGGACCAGGGCGGTGAATGTAAGTTCCTGCCCCATCCGAGTCAGGCGGCGCAGGTCCCATCGGGCGCTGGCGAAGGCACGCTGCGTGTCCTGGCCTTCCAGTCGGAGAATGGACAGGCTGTTGGCCTGCACCTCTACCTGTCCGCCAAGGATGGGATCGTCGAGCCGGAACCGCGCGTCGATCGCCGGAAGGGCAAAAGGAATCCGTTCCTGCTTGTCGGTGCTGCGCAGGCCCTGGAATGCCCAGCCTTCAATCGCGATATAGCTGTTTAACGAGATGCGTTCGGCACCGATCAGGTTGCGCAGCCGATCGTCGCGGCTGATGTCGTACCGGCGCGCAACGGTCTTGTCGGTGGCAGCGCGGAGGGAGCCGGTTAAGGTCCAATATGGATCCAGCTGGAATCGGCCATTGGCTTCGAAGTAGCCGCGAACGCCCTTTCGGTCATCGGGAGTCAGGTCGACTGCATCGGCATCGGGCACCTTGCCATAGGTTATGAAGCCGCCGACCTGATAAGCGCCGATCGACGTCAAATGGCGCCACCGAGCTTCCAGGGCCGGCGCGGAATTGGTGTAGAGATGGGGTGTGACCGTTAGATCGCGATTGCGATCGAAGCGCCAATAATAAGGCAGGTTGATTTCAAGCCCGTTGTTGCTGTCGATCCGAAAGCCGGGAACCAGCGCGCCTCCGAAACCACCCTCGCCAGACCCGTCGCCGATGCTGAATACCGGTAGCAAGGGCAGCGTTACCCCGAGGATGGTCAGTCGTCCTCCAGCGAAGCGGATTCGTCCAGAGGCGCGATCCTGCACAATGCGGGCAGCGGAGATTTTCCAACTAGGATTTTTGGGGCAGCCGCCATCGGTGGTGACCGGACAGGCCGAGTAAACGGCATTGACCAGCTCGGTCTGGCTATCGCTGCGGGAGCCTCGGACCGCGGCAATCCGACCGCCGCTTTCCAACACTACGAGCAGATTCTCGACCGTTCCGTCACGCAGCGTATCGGTGAGATCGACCCTTTCCCCCATGAGCTTGTCGCCCTCGGGATTGACCACCACGACATTGCCCTCGGCGATAACCCGGCCGCTCTTTCGATCCCAGCTGACCCGATCGGCAGCCAGATAAATGCCGTCGCGCTCCATCCTGACCTGGCCCTGCGCGCTGATCACATCGGCGTTGCCGTCGTAAACGACCTCGTCGGCGCTGAATTCGATTTGCGGTTCCGCCTCCGGTTGCGTGGGAGGAGCGGCTTCCTGGGCCCGCGCGGCGTTCGGCAGGGCCAGAAGCAGCGGCAGAGCGGTCAAACACAGGCCAATTGATCGCACTGCCAACAAGTCCCGCCCGGTCCCGAAAATGATGGAGCCCTGCCTATTGCACCTTGTGCCAAGGGCGGCAATCCGCCTTTGGTCGAGGCGCCCCTTTGCCATGGCGCGGTGCACGGCCTAAGGAGCGCGCTACTTCGCCCGATTGCATTCGAGGAAATTCATGCAGATCCGTTTTGCCGACACCCGCCCGACTGGCGACTTCGCCCTGGTGCTACCTGCCGCGGGCAATGTCCGTCCAGGCCTGGAGGGCCTTGGGGCAGCGAAGGCAACAGTGGAAGCGGCGATGAAGCGCAGCCGGTTCGATGGCGAGTCCGGATCGGTGGTCGAAACCTTCCTCGAAAATGATGACGGACGGCGGCTGCTGGTGGTCGGCACCGGCGCGGATGCAAAGCCAAGTGACGCCGCCGAGAAACTGGGGGGAGCCGCGGTCGCTCGGCTGTTGATCTCGGGCGAGACGGACGCTGTCATCGACCTCACCGGACTGAACTATGACGCCGATGCCGCGGCTCGCGTTGCCCTTGCCGCGGCGCTGCGTGGCTGGCGCTACGATCGCTACCGGACCCGGCTCAAGGACAAGCAAAGGCCGACCTTGACCAGCCTGACCGTGGTTGGCGCCGGCGATGGCGCGAAACAGCGTTACGCCAGTCGCTACGCCGGACTGGTAGAAGGCGTGTCGTTGGCCAGGGAACTGGTCACCGAGCCAGCCAACATCATCTTTCCCGAAACGTTCGTTGAGCGGGTGCTGCAGAGCGTGAAAGACGTCGGCCTCGAGTTTGAGGTCCTCGACCGTGCGGCAATGGCGAAGCTCGGTATGGGCGCGCTGCTCGGGGTTGCCCAGGGTTCCGTCCGCGAACCCAAGATGCTGATCCTCAAATGGAACGGCGGCAAGCCCGGCGACACGCCGGTGGTCCTCGTCGGCAAGGGAGTGACCTTCGATACCGGCGGCATTTCGATCAAGCCTGCGCAGAACATGGAGGCGATGAAGTGGGACATGGGCGGCGCCGGCGCGGTCGCTGGCGCGATGAAGGCGCTCGCGTCGCGCAAGGCCAAGGCCAATGTCGTCGGCATCTGCGGGCTGGTCGAGAACATGCCCGACGGCAACGCGCAGCGTCCTGGCGATGTGGTCACGACCATGTCCGGCCAGACGGTCGAAGTGATCAACACCGACGCCGAAGGGCGCCTGGTGCTGTGCGACGCGATGACCTGGGCGCAGAAGAACATCCGGCCCAAGGTGATGATCGACCTGGCGACGTTGACCGGAGCGATGGTCATCACGCTCGGCCATGAATATGCCGGCATTTTCTCCAACGACGAGACGCTGGCGGGCGATCTCATCAAGGCGGCCGAAGCGAGCGGCGACAAGCTGTGGCGTCAGCCGCTGGGAGAAGCCTATGACCGGCTGATCGATTCCCAGATCGCGGACATGAAGAATGTCGGGCCGCGCGAGGCGGGGTCGATCACCGCTGCCCAGTTCCTCAAGCGCTATATCGACGATGGCGTCGCCTGGGCGCATCTCGATATCGCCGGCATGGCCTGGTCGGACAAGGCGTCGGCGACGTATGACAAAGGCGCGACGGGCTACGGCGTGCGGTTGCTCGACCAATATATCGCCGACACCGTCGAAGCCTGATCGAGGCGCTGGTCGTGCGGGTGGATTTTTATCAACTCGGCGCCGCTCAGCCGGACGAGATCATCGCCAGCATATCCGGGAAGCTGCTGGAGGATGGGCAGCGGCTGCTGATCGTCGCTGGTGACGACGGCCTGCTTGCCCGGCTCGATCGGCAGTTGTGGGACCAGGGGGCGGCAAGCTTCCTGCCCCATGGTCTTGCCGGTGGGCCGGACGATGCCGCCCAGCCACTGTTGCTGTCGACCGGGACGGACGCACCCAATCTCGCCCGCAACTTCCTCATCGCCGATGGCGAATGGCGAGAAGCGGCACTGGGTTATGACCGCGCCTTCTACCTGTTCGACGCCGCCACGCTGGAAGGTGCGCGGCTGGCATGGAAGCTGCTCGCGGGCAGGGATGGAGTTGAGCGCAATTACTGGGCGCTGGAAGATGGGAAATGGGTCAAGAAGGGCTGAGCCTTGCCCTTGCCTGCCGCTCCGGCACGGCCTTGGTCGTTTCAGGCTGTCCGGCCTGAAACGTGAATCAAGGCCGCGACCAATATCTGGAGCCTGATTCACGAGAAAATTGAAAGTGCCGGCACTTTCCATTTTCTCGATCAGGCTCTAGGGCGCGGCCAATCCCAACCCTGACAGTCCGGAGCTCCCCACATGGCGGTTACTCGCACCTTTTCGATCATCAAGCCCGATGCCACCCGCCGCAACCTGACCGGCGCGGTGACCAAGATGCTGGAGGAGGCCGGCCTCCGCATCGTTGCCTCCAAGCGCATCCGGATGACCCGCGAGCAGGCCGAGGGCTTTTACGCGGTTCATAGGGAGCGGCCCTTCTACAACGACCTGTGTAGTTTCATGACGTCGGGTCCGGTTGTCGTACAGGTGCTTGAGGGCGAAGATGCGGTGAAGCTGAACCGGGAAGTCATGGGTGCGACCAACCCGGCGGACGCCGCGGATGGAACGATCCGCAAGTCCTACGCCGAATCGATCGAGGCCAATTCGGTCCATGGTTCGGACTCTGACGAGAATGCCGCGATCGAGATTGCCTTCTTTTTTAAGCCGGACGAGATCGTCGGCTGAATTCGATCGAGATTGCGAGGTGAAGGCTGTCCGACCAGGTCGGGCAGTCTTCCTCACAGGTCAAAGGATCGGGCTCAGCATCGCTACGCCGTTTTGCCACAGCCGCGCTGCGAGCCCAAAGCGCTCGATCACCGCGGCAGTGACCAGATCCGACTGGTCGATATACTCCTGCTGTCGGGCACGAATGATGGCCGCGAACGCGGGATCGGCAAACAGGATATTATTCTCGAAATTGAGTTCGAAGCTCCGCCGGTCGAGGTTGGCCGAACCGATCAGCCCGACGGTTCGATCGACCAGCATCGTCTTTGCGTGGAGCAGGCCGCAGCGATATTCAAAAAGCTTCACGCCGGCGCCGATCAAGTCGCCGTAATAGCTGCGGCTCGTCGCCGCGACGATCATGCTGTCGTTGCTCTTGGGCAAGGCAAGGATCGTGTCGACCCCCCGGCGGGCCGCTGACGTCAGCGCGCACAGGACTTGCTCATCGGGAACGAAATAGGGGGTCGTAACGACAAGCTCCTCCCGCGCCGAGTGGATCAGCTCCGCAAAGCAGGACGGCATTGCGTCAAAATGGATGGTCGGGCCGGTTCCCACCACTTGGGCAATGATCTTTCCCGCGCCGCGCGCTGGGGCAGGCCACGGCTCCGTCAGCAGCGCGCTGATGTCACTGCCGCCTTCACCCATCCAGTCGGAAACGAAGAGATACTGGCAATGGCGCGCCACTTGGCCTTCCCAGCGGGTCATGATGTCGACCCAAGGCGCGTAACGGGGCTTGATACGGAATTCCGGGTCGGCGACGTTCTGGCTGCCGCACCAGGCGATCCCATTGTCGACTATCAGCAACTTGCGGTGATTGCGAAGGTCCACCCGGCCGCGGATCCAGGTCCATAGTGGATTTCCCACCGGTAGTGCGACGCGTACTTCCACGCCGCTGTCCGCCAGTGCGCGCCAATGGGCCGAACGGATGAATTGACGCGACCCGAGCGCATCGGCCAGCGTCCGCACCGCCACCCCGCGGCCGGAGGCACGAATGCAGGCGTCCTTGATCTTGCAGCCATTTTGATCGGCCAGCCAGATGTAGGCGCAAAGATGGATGCTGCTTTCCGCGGCGTCGATATCCTCCACCATTGCGTCGATGGCGGCATTGCTGTCGGCAGCGAGTAGCGCGCTGTTGTCGCCGGTCGGGCCTAGCCCCTCGATCGAGCGGGCCAGCGCAAACGGCGATGAATAAGCGCCTTCGGCTAATGTTTGATCGCTAGAAGCATCCGCTGCCGGCCGCCGAAGACTGGCATTGATCTGACGGCCTTTTTCACGGCGAGAATTGCTGATCCGCGCTTCGCCGAGCAGCAAATAGGCAATAAGTCCGATAATCGGCACGACCAGGATAACGATTACCCAAGCAAGCCTCGATGCCGGCTCTCGATTGGGTCGAAGAATTGCACGCACCAGCACCGCTACTTCGGCGACCAGAACCAGTCCTGTCGCGATCGTTTGAAGGGGCTGCATGCCTGGTAGTGCCGCACATCCGCCGTCGGCGTCCAGTCGCCGTCCGCGATCAGTTGCCGCTGCTGCTGCCCGCGGTGCGACGGTAGCTCCACCGGTTTGGCTTGCTGCCGTCGGCGAGCGAGACTTCCGCGCTAAGGCCGGTCGGGGTCATCTGATAGCGCACCCGCTGCGGATAATCGTGCGAGGCGTTGATGAAGGTGATCGAATTCCCGTCGGACTGGGTTGCCTTGAACCCGACCGCGGACGCGCCCTTGGGTGAACCATAGAAGGTCACGGCTCCGTCGGCCGCGCGCTCGATCCGCATCCACTCCCAATGGCGGATTGCGTCGCCCTTTCCTTCGCGACCGGAGCCGATCATCAGTCCGCCCCGGGGATCGGTCCAGCATTCTTCGGTCCAGCTCTGCTCTTCCTTGCGCTGCTCCCAGCAGCCGGCGAGGAAGGCGGGCATCGGAGTGGACGCAGCTTCGGCCAGCATCAGCAAAGCGATCATCTGTTCGGTCCCTTCGTTGAGGAGGTGATTTCAGCGCATTTTCTTCGTCATGCCAGCGAAGGCTGGCATCCAGGTCAGAACGGAGATAGCCGTTTGAAGGCCGAATCCACGTGCGTCCCAGCCTTCGGTGGGGCGACAGGCGGGAAGTATGCGGGGCGGCTGGGTTTACATCATGACCAACAAGCCATTCGGTACGCTCTATATCGGCGTCACGAGCGATATTGCAGCGCGCGGTTGGCAGCATCGGCATGGGCGAGGCTCCGAATTCTGCAAGCGGCACGGATTACGGATGCTTGTGTATGCTGAGCAACATGGCAGCATCGTGGATGCCATTGCGCGTGAAAAGGCGATGAAGGCCTGGAAGCGCAATTGGAAGCTTCGCCAGATCATGGAGTTGAATCCCGAATGGCGCGACCCGTTCGAGGATATCAATCGGTGAGTTGACATGGACCCCAGCCTTCGCTGGGGCGACGGAAAAACTAGAATTCCTCTGCGGCCCGCAGGAGCTTGGTCAGACGCGGCGGCGCCACAGCAAGCCAGCTCCGTTGCAGCCAGTTCGTGACATGGTCCCAATCGACTCGCGGCCGGTCGAGCTTGATCCCGATCCAGTCTGACGGGCCGTAATAGGCCGGTCGGAAATATAGGTCGGGCTCGGCTTCGATCAGCTGAGCCATTTCGTCCTGCCCGCTGCATTTGACCAGCACGCCAACCGCCTCCTCGCCATGGTGTCGGTTCCACATGATGGCGAAGAACTTGCCACTGCTTTGGCTGCCGACCTTCCAGCCGGGCGAACCATGACTGGTCTGGAAGCGCGTTTCGGGCATGCTTAGCGCGAGCTCGCCGACCTTGTTCGTTATCCAATCGAAATCCCGCGTTCGCCCAAGATATTGGCTCAGCACCCGCGGATAAAGTTGGTGCTCGGCGATCAATACGCGTTCGGCCAGCGTCGCGGGCGTGTCTCCCGGTAGGACGGCGACCTCCACCTGGCCGAGCGTATCGCCGGAATCGAGCTCGGGCGTCACCAGATGCACCGTGGCACCGGTGATTTCTTCCCCGGCGGCAATGCAGGCTTCATGGGTGTTCAGCCCCTTGTGCCTGGGCAGCAAGGAGGGGTGGATGTTGACCATCCGGCCGCCCCAGCGATCAAGGAAATCGTCGGGGATGATCCGCATGAATCCTGCCAATGCGATCAGGTCGATATCGGCGGCGTCCAGCTCCTCCTGGAGCTTGGTCCAGAAGTCGGCACCAAGCGCCTTGGCGTCGAGCCGGACCGTATGAATTCCCTCTGCCTCGGCCAGTGGAATCCCAGCCGCGTCGGGCTCTGTCGCCGGTGACCAGGGCGACATGATAAAGGCAATCGTCGGCGCGGGCGGCGTAGATCAGGGCAGCCATGTTCGAGCCGCGGCCCGAAATCAGCACCGCGACCCGGCTGCGCTCAACCATGATGGCTTGCAGACCAGCCTTCGCGGGCGCTCCAGGTTCCGGCGTTTCCCTTGACCGTGCAGCCGGCCTTGCCCGTCTCGATGCGACCGATACGAAGAACGGTCTCGCCAGCATCCTCCAGTCGTTCGGTAACTTCGACCGCGTCGATTCGCGAACGATCGCGACCATCCCGATGCCGCAATTGAAGGTCCGCGCCAGTTCCTCCGGTTCGATCGCGCCGCCAGCCTGGAGGAAGGCGAACAAGCGAGGCAGAGGCCAGCTGTCCGCATCGACCGCGGCGTGAGCGCCATCGGGCATGACCCGGGGAATATTCTCCAGAAGCCCGCCGCCGGTGATGTGGGCGAGGGCGTTGATCTTCCCCTCGCGGACCACGGGCAGCAGGCTCTTTACGTAAATCCGGGTCGGTTCCAGCAGGACCTCGGCGAGCAGACGGTCCTGATCGAACAGAGCAGGGCGGTCGAGCTTCCAGCCGTTGACCTCGATCAGTCGTCGGACCAGCGAAAATCCATTGGAATGGACGCCCGAGCTGCCAAGCCCGAGAAGCACGTCTCCGGGGGCAACGCGATTTCCAGTCAGTACCCTGGCCCGGTCGACTGCTCCGACGCAGAAGCCGGCCAGGTCATAGTCGCCCGCGGCATACATGCCCGGCATTTCCGCCGTTTCGCCACCGATCAGCGCGCAGCCTGCTCTGCGGCATCCCTCCGCGATCGACGCGACCACGGCCGCTGCGACTTCCTGGTCGAGCTTTCCTGTGGCGTAATAGTCGAGGAAGAACAGCGGTTCGGCCCCTTGGACGATAAGGTCGTTGGCACACATCGCCACCAGGTCGATCCCGACCCCGTCATGCTTGCCGGTGTCGATTGCCAGCTTGAGCTTTGTTCCGACCCCGTCATTGGCCGCGACCAGCAGCGGGTCGTCATAGCCGGCTGCCTTAAGATCGAAAAAACCGCCGAATCCGCCAAGCTCGGCATCCGCGCCGGGTCGCGCAGTCGATTTTGCCAGTGGGCCGATGGCTTTTACCAGTGCGTTACCGGCGGCAATCGACACCCCGGCGTCGGCATAAGTCAGCGGCTTTTGCGTCATGGCCGAGGCGACTAGCCATATCGCGCTTGGAATTCCATGCCATTATCGCCAAAAGCGCGCTGATGCTCCTTCGCCGGCCCGCCGTCCTCATTGCCGCCGCCTTGCTCGCCCTCGCCGGGATGGGTGGGGTGCTGATCGCCCAGATGGAAAGCGGCGAGCGCGGAATCCTGCCGATCGACAGTTCCGGAACGCTGGAAATTACCGGCATTAAAGTCGATGTCGGCGGCAAGGATTCCGAAAGCGCCCGCTATGCCGGCTGGCGCATCGCGCAGCGTGAGGGCTTCAAGGCGCTGTGGGCAAAGACCAACAAAAGGCCGTTGAGCGAGGCTCCCAACCTGTCGGATTCGACCCTTGACGGCCTGGTCAGCTCTATCGTGGTCGAGAGCGAGCAGATTGGTCCGAACCGTTATATCGCCACTCTCGGCGTGCTGTTCGACAGGACTCGGGCCGGCGAGCTTCTGGGATTTGCCGGGCAGGTCAGCCGATCCGCCCCGATGTTGCTGATTCCCGTCCTGGTATCGGGCGGGGCGGCAACCACTGTCGAGCTGCGCAATCCGTGGCAGCGAGCCTGGGCGCAGTTCCGCACGTCGCAAAGCCCGATTGACTATGTACGGGTCAGCGGGCTCGGAGTTGATCCGATTCTGGTCAACGCCGCACAGAGCCGTCGGCCCGGCCGGGGCTGGTGGCGGAATATCCTCGATCTCTACGGAGCGGCCAATATTCTGGTCGCCGAAGTGCGCCTCGATCGCCTTTATCCCGGAGGGCCAAGCAAGGCGCTGTTTGTGGGCAAGTTCGGGCCCGATGGCCAAACTCTCGGCAGTTTCGAACTGACCGCCAAGGACAGCAACGACCTTCCGCGTATGATGAGCGAAGGCGTTCAGCGGATGGACGAGCTGTTTGCGCAAGCACTTGCTGCGGGGATTGTCCGTGGCGATCCCGATCTCATCATCCAGCCGCCGCCGCCGCCAGAGGAAGAGGAGGAGCTTCCCACCACCCCCAACATTCAGCCAATGGTCGTGCAGGTGCTGGTCACCGAGCGCGACCCAGGTGCGGTTTCGCAGTCCGTCGCGCAAATTCGCGGTCTTGCGGGCGTGATCTGGGTCACAGAAGCGCCATTGCCCGGCGGCGGTGCCAATCTAGCCGTTAATTTCCGCGGCGATGCGTCGGCGCTTGCGTCCGTCTTGTTCTCGCGCGGCTGGTCCGTAACCAACCAGGGCGGAATCCTTCGAGCGACGCGGGGAGCTGCACCGGGAGTTGCGCCAGCACAGCCCGCCGGCCAGACCCCGTGAAGACCACCGCGGACCAGATCGCGCTGCCGCTCGACTGGCCGCAAACGCGGGACGACAGCCGCTTCATCCTGTCGGATGCCAATCGCGCGGCGTTCGACCATTTTCGGAATTGGAGCCTGTGGCCGGTCAAGGCGACGATGCTGACCGGGCCACGCCGTTCGGGTCGCTCATTGCTCGCAAGGGCCTTCGTGACCCGTGTCCACGGACGCCTGTTCGATGGCGCCGAACGGCAGGATGAGACCGAGTTGTTTCATGCGTGGAACGCCGCCCAGGACAGCGGTCATCCACTTGTCATGATTGTCGACGAAGTGCCGCCTGCATGGGAAGTGACGTTGCCTGATCTTCATACCCGCCTGGCGATCACGCCAATTGCCCGTATCGAGCAGCCAGATGACGCACTGTTCCGCTCCCTTATCCGCCTGTTGTTCGCCGATCGTGGCCTGCACGTTCCCGACGAGGCGCTAAAATTTATCGGTGATCGGGTCGAGCGCAGCTATTTGATGGCCGAACGGGTGGTCGAAGCGATCGACCGTTTTGCCATCGCCGAACGGGCGCGCCTGACCCTGCCGACGATCCGCCGAGCACTGGGTGAGGGCGGGATCGTCGACACCCGGGGCGAGCCATGAACGTCAGTTCGAAACTGACCCAGGGACCGGCTCTCCTGTTCAATCGGGAACTGAGCTGGCTCGCCTTCAACCGGCGCGTGCTGGAAGAGGCTACCAATCCGGCACACCCCTTGCTCGAGCGGCTGAGGTTCCTGTCGATTTCGGGGACCAACCTCGACGAGTTTTTCATGGTCCGAGTGGCGGGACTGAAAGGCCATCAGGTACAGGGCGTCGAGGATTTGAGTGCCGATGGCATGACTGCGACCCAGCAGCTCGACGCAATCGCGGAGCAAGCCGACTCCCTTGTTGTCGCGCAACAGGCCGAATGGATTTTGCTGCGCGAAGCACTCTCAGAGGAGGGTCTGCAGGTCATCGGCGAGGACGACCTTAAGGGAGCGGAGCGCGAATGGCTTTCCGGTCATTTCCGGGAGCAGATATTGCCGGTGCTCACTCCGCAGGCGATCGACCCGTCGCATCCCTTTCCCTTCATTCCGACCGGGGGATTCAGCCTCGTCTTCGACCTGCGCAGGGGGAAGAAAGCGGAACCGGTGGTCGAGTTGTTGATGATCCCATCGACCCTGCCTCGCTTCGTGAAGCTGCCCGGAACGCGGCCGCGCTTCATTTCCATCGAAAATGTCGTTCGAGCACATTTCGACCAGATCTTTCCGGGATTCGACAAGGTCGACGCCGGTGCCTTTCGCGTGATCCGTGACAGCGACATTGAGGTCCAGGAGGAAGCAGAGGATCTCGTCCGCTACTTTCGCAGTGCGATCAAGCGGCGTCGCCGCGGCCGGATTATTCGCCTGGAATTCGCGGCCGACACCCCGCCGAACCTGGAAGAAATGGTCCGCGAGGGCCTAAGCGCCGACAGCGCGCTGGTTGCCGAAAGCGCCGGGTTCATCGGCATCGCGGACCTCGGACAGTTGGTCGAGGTCGATCGGCCCGACCTCAAATTCCCGCCCTACACGCCCCGCTTTCCCGAGCGGATCAAGGAGTATGACGGCGACTGCTTCGCGGCGATCAAGGCCAAGGACTTCATCGTCCACCATCCGTACGAAAGTTTCGAGGTCGTGGTGGCATTCCTTCGCCAGGCCGCCGAGGATCCCGATGTGGTCGCGATCAAGCAGACGCTTTACCGCGCCGGCAAGCAATCGGCGATCATCGATGCGCTGGTGGCTGCGGCCGAGGCGGGAAAATCGGTTACCGCGGTGGTCGAGCTGAAGGCTCGATTCGATGAGGAGCAGAACCTGCTCTGGGCGAGCCGGCTCGAGCGTGCCGGGGTCCAGGTCATCTACGGTTTCGTCGAATGGAAGACACACGCCAAGGTGTCGATGGTCATCCGCCGCGAAGGTAGCGTGATGCGTACTTACTGCCACTTCGGTACCGGCAATTATCACCCGACGACCGCTAAGATTTATACCGACCTCAGCTACTTCACGTCGTCACGCCGAGCGGCGCGCGATGCCGCCAAGTTGTTCAACCTCACCACCGGCTACGTGCAACCGAAAGGCCTTGAGTTGCTGACCCTCAGTCCGACGGGAATGCGCGACAAGATATTGGCGCTGATCGATGCCGAGATCGCCAATGCGAAAGAGGGCAAGCCGTCGGCGGTCTGGGCCAAGCTCAACAGCCTGGTCGACCAGGCCGTCATCGAAAAGCTCTACGAGGCGAGCGAGGCCGGGGTCTCGATCGAGCTGATCGTACGCGGCGTCTGCTGCCTGAGGCCCGGGGTTGCCGGACTCTCGTCGAACATCCGGGTAAAATCGATCATCGGCCGCTTCCTTGAACATAGCCGCATCTTCGTGTTCGCCAATGGCGCCCGGCTGCCTAGCCGCAAGGCACGCGTTTACATCAGCTCCGCCGACTGGATGCAGCGCAATTTCGACCGGCGGGTCGAATATATGATGCCTATCGAAAATCCGACCGTTCATGCCCAAGTGCTCGACCAGATCATGATCGCCAACCTGATCGACAATGAGCAGAGCTGGGTTCTGAACTCGGACGGTGAGTTATGCGCGGCTCAAGCCGGGCAAGCGGCGCTTCAACCTTCACTATTATTTCATGACCAATCCCTCGCTTTCGGGGCGGGGCCAGGCGCTGGCGGGCAGGGCGGTGCCCAAGCTTCGGCTGACGCAGCGCGGTTGACGTGACGGTCAGGCAATTCGGTCCGGTCGGCATCATCGACATCGGTTCCAATAGCGTCCGTTTCGTCGCTTACGGCGGCGCGGCGCGGGTGCCCTCGGTGCTGTTCAACGAAAAGGTGATGGCCGCGCTCGGGCGTGGCGTGGCCCGCGATGGGCGTCTCGACGATCAGGCGATGGAGCTGACGCTCCGATCACTGGCGCGCTTCCGGCAACTCGCCCGCGAGATGGGCCTCAAAAAACTTCACACTGTTGCAACCGCCGCGGTTCGTGATGCCGACAACGGTAAGATTTTCTTGAAGCAGATCGCCGCACTGGGCCTGAAGCCGCGCCTGCTGCCTGGTGACGAGGAAGCGGAGCTTTCGGGCCTGGGAGTGATCTCGGCCATTCCCCGGGCAAATGGGATCGTCGCCGACCTGGGCGGCGGCAGTCTCGAGCTCATTGGAGTTGCCCGAGGAGCCGCGGGCGAGGGTATCTCCCTTCCCCTGGGCGTGCTTCGGGTGGGGCCGGAACCAAATCGCCCCGCAATTGCCAAAGCGATCCGAGCGGCAATGAAGGAAAGCCGCCTCAAGGATGCGGCCCGCGATCATAGCCTCTACCTCGTCGGCGGCTCGTTCCGGGCGCTAGCGCTGCTCGACATGCGGACGATGGGCCACCCGCTGCCCATCATCCATCACCATCGAATCGACGAACCGCGCCTTGCCGACCTGCGTGCGATTCTGGCCACTTTAGGTCATGACGAGGTCAAGTCCTTTACCGATATCTCCTCGTCGCGCGTTCCGACCTTGCCGGCGGCGCTGACCGTCCTCGAGGCAATGGTGGAGGAGCTTGCGCCCAGGCGAGTGATTGTTTCGGCATTCGGCCTTCGCGAAGGGCTACTTTACCGCGATCTTGATGAAGTCACCCGTAATGAAGACCCGTTGCTTGCTGCTGCGCTCGAAGTAGGTGACCGACTTGGCCGGTTCGGGGACCATGGCGCGTACATCGACCAATGGATGGACCCGCTGTTTCCCGATGAACGCGACGAAATGCAGCGATTGCGGCTTGCTTCCTGCCTGCTTGGCGACATCGCCTGGAACGCCCATCCCGACTATCGGGCCGAGCGCGCGGTGGATATGGCCATCCATGGCAATTGGGTCGGCATCGATGCCCATGGCCGGGCGGTCATGGGGCGTGCGCTGTGTAGCGCCTTCGGCGGAGATGGCGGTTTCAGCACCAGGCTAAATGCCCTGCTGCGGCCTGGTGAAAGCGAGCGCGTCATTGCATGGGGCCGGGCGCTGCGCCTCGCCCAACGACTCAGCGGCGGCACCGAGGCGCTTCTTCGCAAGACCAGTGTCGCGCTGGCCGCAGGCAAGATCCAGCTATCGATTCCGGAAAAACATCGGATGCTGTACTCGGACGCGGTTGAGCGGCGGCTACAGCAACTCGCCAAGGCACTGGGCCGAAAGGGAGAGGTTCGTTTACCTAGCCGCAGTTGGCGGTTTCCACCCGGTTCGACTTGTCGAGAGAAACGGTGACGCGGTCCGCCCGAAAATCCATCGTCGTCACGCCGCCCTTGGGCACCCAGCGGATGACCCGCGCCCCGGATGCGGCGCGAATGCGAGCGCCGAGTTCCTGGCTGGAGGGCTGGCCAACAAATTGAGCAAGCGGCTGGGGGCGGCATGTTCCGCCGGCGGGGTTTGCCGCGGTCGCATCGGACTGGGCGATCGTGCAGGATGCAAGCGGGGCCATCAGTAAAACCGAAACGAGGGCGCGCATGAGGCTCATCTCCCGGATGTGAACCGGTAAAGCGCCATTGGCTGTCCAATGCCCGAATCAGGCATCGATCCGGCTCAATTTGAGTTTCCCGTTTTCAGTAGCGAAGCCGATGCGGCCCTCGACCAGGTCGAGCGCATCGCGGCCGAATTCCTCGAACCGCCAGCCATTGAGGATGTTGAGATCGTCGCGCACCCCGGCGGCGAGCGCTTCGAGCTCATCTGAACGTGCAATCAGCTTGGCGGCAACCCCCGCTTCCTTCGCGCGGATCTTCAGCAACAGCTTCAACAAATCGCTGACCAGCGCGGCATCCTTGGTGAGACCGGGCCGCCGTGGCTCGCGCGCCGGAAGATCGTCGGGGTCCATCGGCTTGGCGTTGGCCAACGCCGCCATCAGCCGCGCACCGATGTCGTTGGACTTCCAGCCCGACGAAAGTCCGCGAACCTTGCCCAGGTCGTCCTGAGTCTTGGGCGGATGGCTGGCGAGCTCGTTGAGCGTGTCGTCTTTGATGATTCGTCCGCGGGGAAGGTTCTTCGACCGGGCTTCGTTCTCACGCCATCCCGCAAGCACCTTCAACCGTCCCAGAATGGCGGGATTCCGGCTTGGAAGCTTCAAACGCTTCCATGCATCCTCGGGTTCGAAGGCGAAGCTCGACGGGTCGGCAAGGCGATCCATCTCTTCGTCCAGCCAGTCGCCGCGACCGGTCTTGACCAGCTTGCGGACCAGCTTTGGGAAGATTTCAGCCAAATGGGTGACGTCGGCGATCGCATAGTCGATCTGCCGCTTGTCGAGCGGGCGGCGCGACCAGTCGGTGAAGCGAGCACCCTTGTCGAGATTATGGCCGAGCACGCTCTCGACGAGGTTCGAATAGCCGATCTGCTCGCCAAAGCCCAAGGCCATCGCCGCGATCTGGGTGTCGAATAGCGGGTTGGGGACCTTGTCGGTCAGATTGTGGATGATCTCCAAATCCTGTCCGCCGGCGTGGAATACTTTCAAAACGTCATGATTGTCGACCAGCAGGTCAAGCAAGGGCGACAGATCGAGTCCGTCGGCCTTGGGGTCGATGGCCGCGGCTTCGTCATTGCTGGCGACCTGCACCAGGCACAGGTCCGGCCAGTAGCTGTTCTCGCGCATGAATTCGGTATCCACCGCAACGAAGTCGTGGGTGGCGATGCGGGAGACGAGGGCTGCGAGGTCGTCGGTAGAAGAGATCAGCGGGTGAATTTTCATCTGGGGCGGCCCATAGCGACCTCCACGCGCCTTGACAAAGGGATGGACGAGGGGCGAAGCGGCGGCGCGAAATTTCGCACCTGCGAACAGCTTTTTCCTCAGCGAGCCAAGATTCATGCACGCCTATCGTACCCACACTTGCGCCGACCTTCGTGCCAGCGATGTCGGATCGACCGTCCGCCTGTCGGGCTGGATCCACCGCAAGCGCGACCATGGCGGTGTTTTGTTCGTCGACCTGCGCGACCATTACGGCCTGACGCAGATCGTCGCGGCCGCTGGCAGCGAGGCGCTCAAGATCCTTGACGGGCTGCGGGTCGAATCGGTGGTCACCGTCACCGGCCGAGTTGTCGAGCGGGAAGGCGGGGCGGTGAATCCGAAGCTGGCGACCGGCGAAATCGAGGTGGTTGCCGACCAGGTCGAGATCCAGTCGGTGGCTGCCGAGCTGCCGATGCCGGTCGCCGGGGAAGCCGACTATCCGGAGGAAATCCGTCTCAAATACCGCTACCTCGACCTGCGGCGTGAGCGGCTGCACGCCAACATCATGCTTCGCTCGAACGTCATCAGCTCGATCCGCCGCCGCATGATCGAGCAGGGATTTACCGAGTTCCAGACGCCGATCCTGACCGCGTCGAGCCCGGAGGGCGCACGCGACTATCTCGTGCCGAGCCGCGTTCATCCGGGCAAATTCTACGCGCTTCCGCAGGCGCCGCAGATGTTCAAGCAGCTGCTGATGGTCGCGGGATTCGACCGCTATTTTCAAATCGCGCCCTGCTTTCGCGACGAGGACGCCCGCGCCGATCGCAGCCCGGGCGAATTCTACCAGCTCGATTTCGAGATGAGCTACGTCACCCAGGACGATGTGTTCGCCGCGATCGAGCCGGTGCTGTCGGGCGTGTTCGATGAGTTCGCGGGCGGGAAATATGTGACGCCTGCGGGCGAATATCCGCGCATTCCTTACAAGGAGGCGCTTCTCAAGTACGGCAGCGACAAGCCTGACCTTCGCAATCCCCTGATCGTCCACGATGTCGGCGGGCATTTTAGTGGTTCGGGTTTCGGGCTGTTCGCCAGCATTGTCGAAAAGGGCGGTGTTGTCCGAGCGGTCGCCGCTCCGGGAACGGCCGAAAAGAGCCGCAAATTTTTCGACGAAATGAACGACTGGGCGCGGAGCGAGGGCTTTGCCGGTCTGGGCTATGCCACTCGCAAGAGTGGTGAATGGGGCGGCCCGATCGCCAAGAACCATGGCAGCGAAGGCATGGACCGGCTCGCCGAATTGATGGGCCTGGGACATGATGACGGCATCTTCTTCGCCGCCGGCAAGGAGGAGGAGGCGGCCAGGCTCGCCGGCTTGGCGCGGACTCGCATCGCCGAGCAGCTCGACCTGATCGAAAGGGGAGCGTTTCGCTTTTGCTGGATCGTCGACTTTCCGATGTTCGAGTTCAACGAAGAGCAGCAGAAGATCGACTTCAGCCACAATCCCTTCTCGATGCCGCAGGGCGGGATGGAGGCGCTTGAGAGCAAGGATCCACTCGACGTCCTCGCCTGGCAATATGACATTGTTTGCAACGGCGTCGAGCTGAGCTCCGGAGCAATCCGCAACCATCGACCCGACGTCATGTACAAGGCGTTCGAGATCGCCGGCTACACTCGCGAGGAGGTTGACACGAACTTCCCGGGCATGATCGGCGCTTTCAAATATGGCGCACCGCCCCACGGCGGGTCGGCCCCGGGTATCGACCGAATCGTGATGTTGCTCGCCGACGAGCCGAACATCCGAGAGGTCATCGTCTTCCCGATGAATCAGAAGGCAGAGGATTTGATGATGAACGCGCCCGCGGCAGTCATGACGAAGCAGTTGCAGGAGTTGCACATCCGGCTGGTGGCGCCGGAGGCCCCCAAGGGGTCCTAGGCGTCCAGGTTCGGCGCAACGGCGGGGCGCTCCCATTGCAGGACAGGCGGCGCAAAGCCGATTGCGAGCCGAAAACCTTTCCGTTAGGCCCACCCGCGTGCCGATCGATTTAACGGAATTTGAACGGGGAGCGCCGTTCCACGGCGATGCCGCAGCAGAGCTTTCAGCGCTGCAGCAACGCCTGGCGCGCCTGCAGACCGCGCAGATCGTGCATCGCAAGCGGGCCATCATCCTGTTCGAAGGATGGGTCGGCTCGGGAAAGAAGGCCGCGCTCCGCCGCCTGGTCGGCGCGTTTGACCCGACCCACATCCGGGTGGTCAGCGTTGGCGGAGTCGATGAGACTGACGATGACCGGCATTGGCTCGCTCCCTTCTGGAGCAGGCTGCCGGCGGCCGGCGACACAACCATTTTCTATCGTAGCTGGTATCGACGCATCGTCGAGGAGCGGGTCGCTGGTGTCATGGATGACAAACGCTGGTCCCGTGCCAACGACGAGGTGAACGAATTCGAGGCCCAGCAGCGCGACCACGGGACGATTGTCGTCAAGCTGTTCTTTCACGTTTCCGCAGAAAATCAGATGGCGGCGCTGAGGGAACGCCAGGAAGATCCATGGCGGCGGCACCTGCTGTCCGATGAGGCCGTTGCGGGGCTCAGTCAGCGGGATCGCAATCTCCAGGTCCTGCATGATCTGTTCGCGCACACCGATACGCGATGGGCACCGTGGAAGGTAATCGACGGGAATGACCAGACAGGTGGCTGCATTGCCGCGCTGACCGCAATCGCGGACCTAATGGAGAAGACCTTGCCGGTTCAGCCACCGGCGGTCAGCGACACGGTAGTCCAGTTCCGTCACCCAAAGTCAGGCGAAAACGGCCGCGTCTAATCGGGATAGCGAATCGACAGGATTTCGTAGTTCCTTTCCCCGGCCGGCAACCGCACGACCCGCTCGTCACCAACCTTGCCTCCGATAAGCGCCCTGGCGATCGGCGCGGCCCAGCTGACCTGCCCATTTGTGGCGTCGGCTTCATCCTCGCCGACAAGCGTCAGGATGCGGCGATCATCGTCATCGCCGGCCAGCTCAACCGTCGCGCCGAAGCGAACCGTATCGCGCTGCTCCTGCCGGGCCGGATCAATCACCTTGGCCGATTTCATGACCTTCGAGAGGTAGGACAGCCGCCTGTCGATCTCGCGCAGGCGCTTCCGTCCGTAAATATAGTCGCCGTTTTCCGATCGGTCGCCATTGCCCGCCGCCCAGGCAATGGTGTCGACAAGCTTGGGACGTTCCTGTCCGAACAGCTGCTCATATTCGGCGCGGATGCGCGCAAAGCCTTGCGGCGTGATGAATCGCGGCGATCGGTCAGCCATGGGTATAACGCCTAGCCGGGGCGCGACGATTTGCCGAGATACGCCGAGATATGCACCGGTTGCGGGCTCGGAAGGGTCGGGTTCAACCGGTCATAGACTACGCTGTTTTCCAGCACGCGCTGAACGTAGCCGCGAGTTTCCTCGAACGGAATCTTCTCGATCCAGGAGACAATGTCGACATTGCCACGCGGGTCGCCGTAATTATTGACCCACTTGCGGACGTTTCCGGCCCCGGCATTGTAGCTGGCGACCGCGAGAGGATAATTGCCGTCCCACATCCTCACCAGCCGCTGGAAATAGGCGCTGCCAAGCATGACGTTGTAATTGCCGTCAGTCGTCAGCCGGCCATAGTCGTAGCCTAGGCCCATCTTGCCGGCCTGCTCGCGCGCCGTGCCCGGCATAAGTTGCATCAGGCCGCGCGCATTGGCGCCGCTCACCGCGGCCCGGTCAAAGCTCGATTCCTGCCGGGTGATGCCATGGACCAGCGACCAGGCCCGTCCCGAGGGGACATTGTACGAATGGGTCGGAAACGCCGCCTTGTAATAGAAGGCCGAGCCCGCATTGCGCGCTGAGCGGGCGGTCCACACCGCCAGGTCCGGGCGGTAAATCTGCGGAGCCAACTCGGCCGACAACAGCCGCTCGGCGTCGGTCTTGGTATCCTCGGACAAGGCGCGGATGAACAGGGTCTGGTCCTGTCGCAGGCCCTGTTGACCCAGCAGCTTCACCGCCCGGACCAGCCGCTTCTGATTGAAGGCTTGCCGCTGGGCGTTGGTCACCAGCAGCGAAGGAACTCCTGCCGGGGCAGGGACGATCCGGCCCAGCCGCTCGAGCGCCAACTGACCATAGAATAGCTCGGGAGTCGCCGCGGCCCGTTCGAAATACGAACGCGCGCGGAGCGGGTCACCGCCTTGCGACGAGGCGCGACCCGCCCAATACAAACCCTTGCTCGCGACCTGCAGCGAACGCCCGGCCCGCGCATATTTGTCGAACAGGCCGATGGCGTCGCGCGGGCGATTAAGCCGCTCCAGCGCTGCGGTGCCCGCGGCCCACATCACGGTCGTGTAATCGTCGCGGATCGCATAGCTTTTCAAGCTGATGTCGGCGCCGGGGCCGAACAGGTCGTCGGCCTGTCGGCCGATATCATAGGCCATCTGCCACTGGCGATCAGCCATGGCGGCCTTGGAAAGCAGGACCATCATCTCCAGGAACCGCTCGGGGTCGGCTGGACGGTGGGTGAAATTGTGCGGGCGGGCGAACAACTGCCGCGCCGCCTGTTCGTAGCCTCTCTCCCGCAAATAACGCGCTCGGTCCATCATCAGGCCGGCATCACTGGTCACCTGGCCGATCACCGCCTGATAGCGCTGCTCAGCGTCCGCCTGGCGGGCATGCATGGCGATGCGCGCCTGGAAGGCGGCTCGACGGGCGGGGCTCGACCAGGGCAGCATGCGATAGGCATCGCTGGCCTTCTTCTCGAAAAGCAAGGCGTCGACGCGCTTGTCATGGTCGTCGGCGGTCAGCTGTCTGCCGAACCGCGAGAAGATCAGCTGCTCGTCATGTTGGCTAAGGTCGCCAGAAGTCCAAGCGCCGCGGGCCGCGGCGAGGGCCTCAGCGGTTTTTCCTGTCGCGGCATAGGCGTCGGCAAGTCGAGCCCAGCCGTTGCCACTCTGGGGCTCGGAGGAGCGATAGAATGCCAGGACAGTGACCGGGTTCTCGCCAGGCCGCATTGCTTTTTCGGCACTACGCCGGATCCCGCTTTCGCCTGGCCAGCCCGGGTTGGAGCTGACAGAATCGGGCATAGTCGGCAAAGGCATAGCCGTCCCTACCGCGTAGACGCCGCCAATCCGCCAATGCATAGTTGATGTCGTAAACGGCAGTCTGGCTGGAGGCCTGAACCGCTGGCGCGATTCGCGGCGCCGCCGGGCTGGTCTGCTGGACGGAGGCAGCAGCCATCGTCGACAGCAGCACCGATCCGAAAATCCCCACGCTCCTCATGCTGGACATAATATGCCACGAGTCCTTATCAGCCGCTGAACAACGCCCTCCAATTAGTTGCGATTGAGCGCAGGCGAAGGAAATAGTTCATGTTTTTCGGGTCGATACCAGCGCTTGTGACTCCTTTTGCGGCGGGCCGAGTCAATGAAGCGGCGTTCCGAGAGCTGGTTGAATGGCAGATCGACGAGGGATCGAACGGACTGGTGCCGTGCGGGACCACGGGGGAGGCGGCGACCTTGACCACCGAGGAGCATCGACGGGTGATCGAGATCACGGTCGAGATGGCGCGGGGCCGGGTCCCCGTGCTGGCCGGCTGCGGCTCCAACAATACCGCGCATGCCATTGAGTTGACGAATAACGCCAAGACTGCCGGCGCAGACGCGGCGCTGCATGTTCCGCCCTATTACAACCGGCCCAACCAGGATGGCATCTACGCCCACCTCTCAGCGGTTGCCGACCTGGATCTGCCGATCATGCTGTATAATGTGCCGTCGCGCACCATCACCGACATTGCGGTGGAAACGATGGCCCAACTGTCGCGCTTGCCGAACGTGATCGGGGTCAAGGACGCCACCGGCAATCTTGGCCGGGTATCCGACCAGCGACAGAAGTGCGGCAAGCAGTTCATACAGCTCTCCGGCAATGACGAAACGGCGCTGGCCTTCAATGCCATGGGCGGGGTCGGCTGCATTTCGGTTACCGCCAACGTCGCGCCGCGCCTTTGCGCCGATTTCCAGGCGGCGACGCGCGAGGGACGGTGGGACGAGGCGCTGGAGCTACAGGACCGGCTTTTCCCGCTCCATGCCGCTCTGTTCAGTGACGCCTCGCCAGGGCCGGTCAAATATGCGCTGTCGCGGGTTCGACCCGGTTTCCCCGCTGAACTGCGCCCGCCGATGACGGAACCTTCGGGCGCGTCCAAAGCGGCCGTCGACGCGGCGCTGGCCCATGCCGGCCTGGTCTGAGGCGCGAATTGTCCAAACCACCCACGATCAACGAATTCGACAAGGCCAAGGTCGTCGCCGAGAACCGGCGCGCTCGCTATGACTATTTTGTCGAGGAAAGGTTCGAAGCGGGGATCGAGTTGCGCGGTACCGAGGTGAAGGCGCTGCGCACCGGCGAAGGCTCCATCGCCGAAAGCTATGCGCTGGTGGAAGGCGATGAGGTGTTCCTGATCAATTCTTCGATCCCTGAATATAGCCATGGCAACCGCATGAACCATGAGCCGCGGCGCCGGCGGCGGTTGCTGATGCGCGCGCGCGAGATCGCCAAGCTTCAGGGTGCGATCACTCGGCAGGGTCTAACGCTTGTCCCGCTGTCACTCTATTTCAACTCGCGGGGCCGGGCGAAGGTCGAGCTGGCGTTGGCCCGAGGCAAGAAGGTCCATGACAAACGGGAAACGATCAAGGAGCGCGACTGGAAGCGCGAGCAGGGTCGTTTGATGAGGCAACGTGGCTGACGTCGCTGCGTTCTGTCCGCCGATTGATGCACCGGCACGCGCCGTCGCGTGACGAGATGCTGAAAAGTCCCTGGCTGCGGCCGTTCGGCGAACGGGTCAGGCATAGCGAGCTGTGGCGCTTTACCCGCCGTTCGGTCCCACGCGCGGTGTTCGCGGGCTTGTTCGTCGGGATATTCCTGATGGTGCCAGGGCTGCAGATCGTCGGGGCGGCGCTTATTGGCGATCCCGATGCGGGCTAACATCCCCATCGCGGCGGCGATGACCTTCCTGTCCAATCCGCTGACGACGCCATTTTTCCTCTATGCGGCGATCGGCGTGGGCGCCCGAATTGGTTTTCATACCGATCTCACCGCCTTCGTGGCGTTGCGCGGTGAGAGTATCAGCCGTTGGATGGAGTGGCTGTGGTCCGACGCCGCGCCGGCGCTGGTTTCCGGCCTGTTCGTGATCGGGGTTGGCGTGGCGCTCGTAGGCTATATCGTGTCGCTCGTCGGATGGCGCTGGTGGGTGGCGCATAAATGGCGCCACCGTTTCATTCGAGGGGACTGAGTTCGCGTCAGAAGATGGGATTTGGGGAGGAGATAATATGGTTCGTTGGATAGCTTTTCTGGCGGCGAGTACCGCGCTCACGGCATGCACGGCGTCGCCACCGCCCGAAGTCGCGGCTCCGGCCGCTCCGGCCGAGGTTGCGGCACCCGAGCCGGCGCCGGCACCGACGCCGACCTACGGCACCTTCGGTTTCGATGCCGCCGGCATGGATCGGACCGTCCTGCCCGGAGACAATTTCTACCAATACGCCAACGGCACATGGGCCAGGAACACGCCGATTCCGGCCGACAAGTCCAACTACGGCATGTTCACCAAGCTCGACGACCTGTCGAAAGAACGCACCCGCCTGATCGTTGACGAAGCGGCCAAAGACCAGAACAACAAAATCGGAATCGCTTACACCAGCTTTCTGGATACGGCGGCGATCGAGGCCAAGGGCCTCGCGCCAATCCAGCCGTGGCTCAGCGAGATCAAGGGTCTCAACAACCGCGCAGGGTATGCCGCGCTCGCCGCAAAGGCCGGCCGCTATAGCATCAGCATCCCCTTCGGACTGTTCGTTGGTCAGGACGACAAGCAGCCGGACCGCTATGTGACTGCGATGTTCCAGGGCGGCATCGGCATGCCCGACCGCGACTATTACCTATTGGATGACGAGAGAATGCGGGGCATTCGCGCCAAATATCTCGAGCATATGACCAATGTGCTGAGCCTGGCGGGAGAGCCCAACGCCGCTGCCCGGGCCAAAGCGATCCTCGGTTTCGAGACCCAGATCGCCAAGGTCCATTGGACGCAGGTCGACAGCCGCGACGCAACCAAGACCTACAATCTGATGCCGCTGTCGAAGCTCGCAGGCCGATGCCAAGGGCTTCGACTGGCCGATCTTCCTGCGCGACAGTGGCATCAATACCACCGAGATCAACGTCGCCCAGCCAAGCGCCATCAATGGCATCAGCCCGGCTGGTGTCGAGGGCGCCTCTGCAGGTATTGAAGGACCAGCTGCTGATCCGCTCACTCGATCAATATTCGGCGGTGCTGCCCTCGGCCTTCGACCGGGAATCCTTTGCCTTCTACGGCACGACTCTATCGGGCACGCCTCAACAGGAAGTCCGCTGGAAGCGGGGCGTGACCTTCGTGACGGGTGCGCTGGCCGACGATGTCAGCAAAATCTATGTCGATCGCTATTTTCCGCCCGAAACCAAGGCCGCCGCAGACGCGCTGGTCAAGAATGTGGTCGAAGCCATGGGCCGCCGGATCGACGGACTGACCTGGATGGCGCCGGAAACCAAGACGCGGGCGCGGGCCAAGCTTGCCAATTTCCGGACCAAGATCGGCTATCCCGGAGCGCTGGCAGGATTATTCGGCGCTGACCATTCAGCCGGGTGATGCGCTCGGCAACGCCATGCGGGCGGCGGAGTGGGCCCACGATGATAATGTGAAGAAGCTCGGCGAGCCGATCCGTCGTTGGGAATGGGGCATGACTCCGATGACGATCAATGCTTACGCCAATTTCGGCATGCAGGAGATCGTCTTTCCAGCCGCCATCCTCCAGCCACCCTTCTTCGACCCCCACGCCGATCCGGCAATCAACTATGGCGGCATCGGCGCGGTCATCGGCCATGAGATCAGCCATCATTTCGACGACCAGGGCGCAAAATATGACGAAAATGGCCGCCTCAACGAATGGTGGACCGACGCCGACCGAAAGGCATTCGAAGCAGCCGGCAAGGCGCTCATCTCGCAATATGACGCCTATGAGATCTTCCCGGGCGCGAACATCAAGGGGGCGTTCACCCTCGGTGAGAATATCGGCGATCTGGCGGGCCTCACCATCGCCTATGATGCCTATAAGCATTCTCTTGGCGCCGCGGAGGCGCCATTGCTTGACGGCACGACCGGAGACCAGCGCTTCTACCTCGGTTGGGCACAGGTGTGGCGCCGCAATTACCGGGAAGCCAATTTGCGGCAGCGTTTGATCACCGACCCGCACTCGCCGTCGGAGCAGCGTGTCTGGGTCGTACGCAACCTCGACCCATGGTATTCGGCCTATCAGGTGCAGGCGGGGCAGAAGCTCTATCTGGCGCCGGAACAACGCGTCCGAATGTGGTGAGCCTTGCTTTACGAGCAGTTCGACCTCGCTGAATCCAAGCCGCTCGACGGCGGCCTCCGCTGGCTGGTGCCGGCGTTGGTCGCCGCCGCGGCGGCCAGCGGGGCGCTGCTGTTCTTCCTGCTCGGCCAACAGCTTTACGCCGGCCTGTTCCTGGCCGGCTTCGTCGCCATGCTGGTCGCGGCATTCGTCATCGACCGGCGAGGCGCCAGGCGGATCGACGTCGCGCCACTGATCCTGCCCGACCTGGCACTGGTGGGCTCGGCACTTGGACTCTCGCCGGATCCGGTTGCGATGACCAGCGCCGGCGGGGAGCTGAAATCGATCAATTCTGCCTACAAGGCGCGGTTCGGGCAGCAGGGTCCGCTTGAGTTGGGAAAGGGCAAGCGAGCTGCCAAGGCGATCGAGGCCCTTCGCGAGACCGCGGAAAGGGACGGCGAAAGCTCGATGGCCGACGTCCCGCTGGAGGGTAGCCCGGCAAATATTCGAGTCGCCCGCGCCGGTGCCAATGGCGATCTGCTGTTGTGGCGATTCATCGGTGACGCCCCGCCGGACCCGCTGGCGGTGGCCGCCAAGCGGGTCTCCGGTGCAACCGGCGAGCGGCTTGCCGCAGCCGGGGTCCTCGCGGCGTTGGTCGACGGCAACAACCGTCTGGTGGCGGCCAATGGCCTGTTCACCGAGCGAGCGCTGGCAGGCCCGGTAGCGCAAAGCGAAGTGCCTCCATTTACCGATCTGATCGAGACGTCGGCCGAGGGCGCGGTCAGATTGTTGGCCGAAGGTCCCGAAGGGCGTCCGCTTCGGCTGGTCACCATTCCGCTGGAGCCGGCAGGCGAGGGGGGCGCCGCGACCCTGCTGATGTTCGATTGGGAGGAAGGTCCGAGCCTTGCGACCTCCACCAACGTGCAGGTGCTGCTGGAAATGTTGCCGATCGGGCTGGCGTTGGTTGACCGCGATGGCCGTTTCCTGATGATGAACAAGGCGTTTCGGGTGGCCGGCGGGCTGCCGATGGGGGACATGCCGTCCTACCCCGGCGATCTGGTTGTCAAGGAAGACAAGGCGGCGGTAGCCGATGCCGTCCGGCGCAACGCTCGCGGGCCTTCGATGTCGGGCGATTTGCCGGTGCGGCTGGCGCATCAGCCTGCGGAGCCGGTCGCGCTGACCGTCGCGGGCCTTCGCGGATTGGGCGACGCCGCGGTGCTGCTGCTGCTCAAGGACAACAGCGAAGAGGCGAAGCTGAAGCGCCAGATCGCTCAGGCGACCAAGATGCAGGCCGTGGGCCAGCTGGCTGGGGGCGTTGCCCATGACTTCAACAATATTCTCACCGCGATCATCGGCCATTGCGACCTGATGTTGATGCGCCATACACCGGGCGACACCGATTATGACGATATCCAGCAGATCAAGTCGAACTCCAATCGTGCCGCCGGCCTGACCCGGCAGCTGCTCGCTTTTTCCCGCCAGCAGACACTTCGTCCGCAGTTGCTCCAACTGCCCGACGTCATCAGCGAAGTCTCGCATCTGTTGAAGCGGTTGCTTGGCGAGACGGTGCAGCTGGTCGTGAAGCACGGCCGCGACCTGGGACCGGTACGGGCCGATCCCGGACAGCTCGAGCAGGTCATCGTCAACCTGGCCGTCAATGCCCGCGACGCGATGGTCTCCCAGGGCGGGGGCACGCTGACGATCCAGACCTATGCGGTTCGGGCCGATCAGGTCGCCGATCTTGGCAGCGAAATATTGCCCATCGCGGATTATTCGGCCCTGTCGATCGCCGACACCGGAACGGGAATCGCCGCCTCCATCCTCGGCAAAGTGTTCGAGCCCTTTTTTACGACGAAGGAAGTCGGCAAGGGCACAGGCTTGGGCCTGTCCACCGTCTACGGAATCGTCAAGCAATCCGGCGGATATATCTTCGCTGATTTAAAGGTCGGCTCCGGGACCCGCTTCACCATCTACTTGCCCGTTCATCACGTCGAGGAAGAGGAAAGCGGCCGCCGCGTCGCCAAGGTTCCGGACAGCGAAAGCGAGCTGTGGGGGACGGGAACGATCCTCCTTGTCGAAGACGAGCCGATGGTCCGCACGGTTGCCGAGCGGGCGCTTACCAGGCACGGCTATAAGGTCCTGACCGCCAATAATGGCGAGGAGGCACTGGAGATCGTCGATCGCGGCGACGAGATCGCGCTGCTGATATCGGACGTGGTGATGCCGCTGATGGACGGGCCGACCATGGTCCGCGAGGCGCGCAAGACGCGGCCCGATCTGCCCATCCTGTTCATATCCGGCTATGCCGAGGAGCAGCTGAGGAAATCGATCGATATCGCCAATGTGGCCTTTTTGCCCAAGCCCTTCTCGGTTCAGGAGCTGGCCGAGGCGGTGCGCAAGGCCTTGGCCGACAATTAATTCTTTCTTCCGCCGTAACGGCTGCTATTCCCTGCTCTTATGACGGGGTCGCGTTCCATTTTAATCGTCGAGGATGAGCCGCTTATCGCGATGATGTTGGAGGATTTCATTCTCTCGCTCGGCCATGAAGTGAGCGGAAGCTGCGATAGTGTCGGGTCGGCATTGCGTGAAATTGAGAAAGGCGAGTTCGATCTCGCAATTCTCGACGTCAACCTCAAAGGCGAAAGCGTCTGGCCCGTTGCTGCTGCGCTTCGCGAAAAAGGCACGCCGTTCGTCCTTGCCACGGGCGGCCATGTCGATCCGCCCCCAGCCGAATTTGCCGGGGTTCCGACGATCGAGAAGCCCTACACGATCGATCGTGTCACGCCGATCATCGAGGCGGTTCTGGCGCGTACCGATACCTAGCGAGTGCAACCGAACAAAAGCGCGGCGGCACAGGTTGGCTTTAAACTGGCTTTGGCAGCCTTGCTGGCAGTTGCTACGCTGCTGATCATCATGAACTTTTTCCAGGCCCAGATGCTCTTCCCGACCGATGCCGTCCCACGGGCCGGGCCGCTGCCGCCCGGCGCGGACCGGCTGGACCTGAAGACACCCCATGGCGATCGTCTCCATGGGGTCCATTTTCATCCGAGCGTGCAGGGCGGAGGTCCACGGACGCTGCTTCTGGGGTTCGGAGGCAACGCCTGGAACGGGCAGCATGTCGCCGAGTATCTGCATCAGGTTTTTCCGTATGCGGATGTGGTCGCGTTTCACTACCGCGGTTATGCGCCGTCCACCGGCAGCCCCTCGGCCGAGGCGTTGATGGCCGACGCCCCGCTGGTGCACGATCTGGCCGTGGAGCGGGTGAAGCCGGACCGGGTCGTCGCCGTCGGCTTCAGCATCGGTAGCGGAGTGGCCGCCAGCCTCGCTCGCCAGCGCGACGTGCAGGGACTGATCCTGGTGACCCCTTTCGACTCGTTGAAACTGGTGGCCGGCGACCTGTTTCCATGGCTGCCGATCGGCCCGTTTTTTCAGCATGAGATGGCCACCGCCGAAGAGCTAAAGGACAGCGGTGCGCCCGTCGCCATTCTGGGTGCTGAACGGGACGAAATCGTCCGGCCGGCGCGAACAGCCGCCCTTCGCCGCCAGGTGCCGAACCTGGTCTTCGACCGGACCATTGCCGGTGCGGGACATAATGACATCTATCAGCGTAGCGATTTCCAGCAAGAACTGCGCCAAGCCCTGGAGTCAGTGGTTGCAGGCAAGAAATGAGCATGGTTGTTCGCCTCTTGTTCTTGCAGAACAAATAGGATACGCAATGACCTTCGAGGGGTGCCGGGAGCAACCCGCATTGACGAAGGGACAAAGGCCATGGCAGCGCAGCTCAAAGTCGTCGGATTAAGTGGAGAGAGCGTGAATACGGATCGTCAAAAGGCATTGGACGCGGCGCTCGCCCAGATCGATCGCGCATTCGGCAAGGGCTCGGCGATGAAGCTCGGCAGCCGCGAGAAGATCGAGATCGACACTGTGTCGACCGGCTCGCTCGGCCTTGACATCGCCCTGGGTGTCGGCGGTCTGCCGCGAGGCCGGGTGATCGAGATTTACGGACCGGAAAGCTCGGGCAAGACGACGCTTGCGCTGCATGCCATCGCCGAGGCGCAGAAGGTCGGTGGGACGGCCGCCTTCGTCGATGCCGAACATGCGCTTGATCCCGGCTACGCCAAGAAGCTTGGGGTCGACATTGACGAGCTGATCGTGTCGCAGCCCGATACCGGCGAGCAGGCGCTGGAGATCGTCGATACGCTGGTGCGCTCCAACGCGGTCGATGTGCTGGTGGTCGATTCGGTCGCCGCGCTGGTCCCAAGGGCCGAGATTGAGGGCGAGATGGGCGACAGCCATGTCGGCCTCCAGGCCCGTCTGATGAGCCAGGCGCTCCGCAAGCTCACCGGATCGATCAGCCGTTCGCGCTGCACCGTCATCTTCATCAACCAGGTGCGGATGAAAATCGGCGTGATGTATGGTAATCCGGAGACCACTACCGGCGGCAACGCGCTCAAATTCTATGCCAGCGTGCGCCTCGACATCCGCCGCACCGGCCAGATCAAGGATCGCGACGACATCGTCGGGAACACCACCCGGGTGAAGGTGGTCAAGAACAAGGTCGCGCCGCCGTTCAAGCAGGTTGAATTCGACATCATGTACGGCGAGGGAGTGAGCAAGGTCGGCGAGATTCTCGACCTCGGCGTCAAGGCAGGGCTGGTCGAGAAATCGGGTGCCTGGTTCAGCTATGACTCGATCCGCATCGGCCAGGGCCGCGAGAACGCCAAGCAATATCTCAAGGACAATCCCGATGTCGCTCAGCGGATCGAGAACGCCATCCGTGGCAAGACCGCGGAGGTTGGCGAGGCGCTGATGGTCGGTCCGGGTGAAGAGGATGCTATCGAAGCCTAGCCTCTCGGCAATAGCGGACGACTAGAGTTCGGGCGGGGGGATGACCTCCGCCCGTTCCATTTGGGCATCGATGCCGCGCGAACAGCCGGCCGCGTTCGGTCCACAGAACGAGGATCAGCGCGATCGCCCCGCAAATGGCGAGGCCCACCAGGAAGGGGAGATGCGTCCCGTCGAATGACTGGCCGATGGCGAAGCCGAGAGTTGCGCCACCGATGGTTCCGGTGACGCCTTGAAACGAAGAGGCAGTGCCGGCGATCGACGCCATGTTGGTCATCGCCAGGGTGCCGAGGTTCGAAGTGGTGAAGGCAAAGGCGACAAAGGTCAGCCCCATCAGGATGATGAACAGCCATAGTGGCTCGGTCATGATCTCAGCGATCAACGCATGAACCGTGGTGACCACGACGAAGCCGAGAAGGCCGGCATGTCCGACTCGGCGCAGGCCGAACCGACCGACGATTTTCGAATTGCCCCAGCTGGCCACCGCCATCGGAGCGGCAATCGCTGCGAACACCAACCCGATCAGGCTTGCCGCGTCGAACACGTCGAAAACGATCTGCTGGATCGAGGCGATATAGGCGGTTAGCCCGCCGAACACCGCGGTCAGTGCCAGCGTATAGCCGATCGACAGCCGGTCGCGGGCCGCGATCTTCACCGCCTGCCAGATCTTGCCGACGTTGAGTGCCCGCCGATACTCGGGGTGCAGCGTCTCGGGCAGCTTGATGAAGCTCCATACCCACATCGCCGCGCCATAGCCCGCCAGCATCCAGAAGATCGCCCGCCACTCGGCAACCAGCAAGATCGCCTGGCCGATGTTGGGCGCCAGCACCGGGACCAGCATGAACACCATGAACACCAGGCTCATCACCCGCGCCATCGCTTCGCCGTCGAACAGGTCCCGGACCATGGCCATCACCAGCACCCGCGTCACCGCCGCCGAGGCGCCCATCGCGACCCGACCCGCGATAAGCAGGGTGAAGCTCTCGGCGATCCCGCACAGCAGCGCGAAACCGCTATAAAGGGCGACGCCGACCCCCAGGATCGGCTTGCGCCCGAACCGGTCGGCTAGCGGACCCCAGAAGATCTGGCCAACCCCGAATCCAAGGAAATAGGCAGCCACGACCAGCTGCCGGCGATTCTCGGTCGCTACGCCGAGCTCGGCCCCAATGGCCGGAAGCGCCGGGATCATCGCGTCGATGGCGAAGGCATTGAGCGCCATCAGGCCGGCAAGAAGCGCCACCGTCTCGCGTGTGCCGGGCAACCGCCTGGTTCCTGTAATGCCGGCTTGTTCGAACATCCGGCGCTGCTGGCGGATCGGAAACCGCTGTGCAACAGTCGCGCGTCCAAAAAGATGAGGGCAGCGCGATGATTTCCATGTCGACCAATCGGCGCAACCTGCTCGGCGGAGGGGCGGCGCTTGCTGCTGCGGCGTTGCTTCCGCGGGGTACGGCGGCATTGGGCGCGGTCAATCAGGCAAGCGAATTGAAGCCGATGCGACTGCCGCCGCCGATCGGCCGGGCGGAGCGGCTGCAACGGCTGAACGGCGCCCGCAAACTGATGAATTCGTAACGGCATCGGCGCGGTGCTGGTCGAGGCAGGCCCAAGCCTCGATTATTTCACCGGGGTGCAGTGGGGACGCAGCGAGCGGCTGACGGGGGTCGTCATTCCCGCGACCGGCGATCCGGTCATCGTGACGCCTTTCTTCGAAAAGCCGTCGATTGGGGAAATGCTCGGCATACCGGCCGAAATCCGCACCTGGGAGGAGGATGAGGAGCCGCTGAAGCTGGTCGCCGACTTCCTCAAGGAACGGCAATTGGCAACCACTCCAGTTGGTTTTGAGGAAACCAACCGTTTCTTCCTGGTCGATCGCTTCAAGCAGCAGCTGCCCAATACTCCAATCGTCAGCGCCAATCCGGTCGTGCGCCACCTTCGCATGCATAAGACCGCGGCCGAAATCGCGCTGATGCAGGCCGCCGCGGACGTCATGATCGGTGCCTACGCCCATGCCGTGCCCCGGATCGCGGCCGGGATGACCCCCGCCGATATCGGTGCGATGATCAATGCCGCAGTGCGCGCGCAGGGCGGCGATCCTCAATTCGCATTGGTATTGATCGGCGAGGCGAGCGCTTATCCGCACGGTACAGGCAAGCCCCAGCAGGTCGTGAAGGGCGAAGTGGTGCTGATGGACTGCGGATGCGCGGTCCATGGCTATCAATCCGACATTTCCCGCAGCCTGGTGTGGGGTGCGGCACCCACAGCCGAGCAGCGCAAGGTATGGATGCAGATGCGCCGCGGCCAGGACATCGCCTTTGCGGCGGCCAGGATCGGCGCGCCGGCCGGAAGCGTCGACGACGCCGTCCGCCGCACCTATGAAAGCTGGGGCTACGGTCCGCGCTACAAGCTGCCCGGCACCTCCCACCGCACCGGCCACGGCATCGGGATGGAGGTGCATGAGCCGATCAACCTGGTCCATGACGAGACGACTCCGCTCGCGCCGGGCATGTGCTTTTCCAATGAGCCCGGCATTTACCTGCCCGGAAAGTTCGGCATCCGTCTCGAGGACTGTTTCCACATGACCGCAGCGGGCCCGAAGTGGTTCAGCGTACCGCCCCCTTCAATCGACGATCCGATCGGCCGTTCGGCCGCTTGACGCCGGGCAGACAGGCCGCGATGGCCGAAGCAGATAAAGTCACGAGAGGATGAAGATGGCGACCAGCGTCAAGAAAGGCATCTCGCTGCAATGGCAGATGCTGATGGGGTTCCTCGTGGGGCTGATTCTTGGCCTGATCGTCTATTCCACCCAGCGGGACGCTGCATGGGTGGACGGCTTCACTACCTACGTCACCCAGCCGATCGGCCAGATCTTCCTCCGCTTGCTGTTCATGCTGGTCATCCCGCTGCTGTTTTCGGCGCTGGTCGTGGGAATCTCCGAGATGGGAGAAATCCGCTCGCTCAAACGGGTCGGCCTGAAAACATTGGCCTATACCATCGTCGTCTCAGCCATCGCGGTCGCAGTCAGCCTGGTGGTGGTGAACCTGCTGCAACCCGGGGCCGGGGTCGACCGTGCCGCCGCTGCCGAGATGCTGGCGCAATCTGCCAGCCGCGCGGGCGAAATCGTCAAGGCCGGTGCGGAGCAGCCGTCGGGGATCGACGCCTTCATCAGCATCATTCCCAATAATTTGGTCGAGGTGATGGGATCGAACAGCTCGATCCTGTCGGTGATGTTCTTTGCCCTCTTTTTCGGCATCGGTTTGCTGATCACCGACACTCCAAACTCTCGCGCGCTTCAGCGCGGGTTCGAGGGCCTGTTCGACGTGACGATGCGACTGATCCTTATCGTCATCAAGCTCGCCCCGATCGCGGTGGCCTGTTTCATGTTCAACCTCGCCGCCTTGTTCGGCTGGGACCTGCTCATTCGCCTTTCGGCCTATGTCGGCGTGGTGCTGCTGGCGCTCGGCATTCAGATGCTGATCGTGTATCCCGCCATCTTGGTTACGCTTGGCCGGAAGAACCCGATCCTGTTCTTCCGCCAAATCCAGGAGGCCACCGTCATGGCCTTCTCGACCGCTTCGTCCAACGCGACCTTGCCGACGGCGCTTCGCGTCGCGGAGGATCAGCTCAAGCTGCCGCGCCGCGTGTCGCGTTTCGTGCTGACCATCGGCGCAACCGCTAACCAGAACGGCACCGCGATGTTCGAGGGCGTCACCGTCATCTTCCTCGCGCAGTTTTTCGGCATCGACCTCACGATCTGGCAACAGCTGATGGTGATGTTTGTCTGCATCCTCGGGGGAATCGGGACGGCAGGCGTTCCGGCAGGGTCGCTTCCCGTGGTCGCGCTGATCCTCGCCATGGTCGGGATCGAGCCGCAGGCGATTGCGCTTGTGCTGGGCGTCGACCGCTTCCTTGATATGTGCCGGACAACTCTCAACGTGGTCGGAGACCTGGTCGCGGCCCAGGCGATCTCGGCCGGCGAGCCGCAGGACGTTCGTGAGGGGGAACCGCTGACCGCGTGAACCCGATCGACCAGCTTGAGCCCCGATACCGGGCGATCATATGCGACGTCTGGGGCGTGGTCCATGACGGCGCGCGCATCTTGCCTGGTGCGGCGGAGCGACTGCAGCGGTGGCGGGCAGAAGGGCGCAAGGTCATTCTTGTTACCAATGCGCCTCGACCCGCCGAGACGGTCAGGCGCCATCTCGATCGCCTTGGCCTTCCGCAAACCGCCTATGATGCCATCACCAGCAGCGGTGAGGCCGGGATCGCTGCACTGACCGACCCGCCGAGACCGGTGGGCTTCATCGGGACCGAGGAAGACCGCGCCGACTTGATCGCCCGGGGAACGATCATCGCGGACCACGACTTCGACGAAATGGCCTGCACGGGCCTCGACGAATGGCATGATGACCCTGCGGATTACCGCAATTTGCTGGCCGAGCTCGCAGGCGCGAGGGTGCTGATGCACTGCCTTAACCCCGACCGGGTCGTCATCCATTGTGGCCGCAGGGAAGCCTGTGCCGGAGCGCTCGCGGATATCTACGAGGAATTGGGTGGGCGGGTCGCGTGGTACGGCAAGCCCCATCGACCAATCTACGACCACGCCCGCGGGCTTGCCGGCGATCCTCCGCTCGAAGCAATGCTGGCCGTTGGCGATGGTCTGCCGACCGATATGCTGGGCGCTGCGCGATATGGCATCGACGCTGTTTACGTCAGCCACGGAATCCACGCAGGCGAGCCCATACCCGACGATTTCGCGGCGCGGCACGGCCTTGGCGGCTGGCACCCTATCCTGACCGTCGAAGGAATCGCCTGAACGTCAGGCCGGTTCGGCGACCTGTTGCTTCACCACCTTGTCGGCCAGGTGGCCGTTGAGTTCGGCCAAGTGGTCGTACTCGGCCTCATAGCTCGCGAGGCCCTGGCTCAAGGAACGCAATTCCGCCTCGAGCCCCTCCAGCTCGGCCTCGGGGATAAGCGCTTCGATTCGGTCCCATCCGGTCCAGCCCTCGCGGGGGCCCATGCCGAGCATTTGTCCCCGCCGGCTAGCAACCGCCGATGACATCCGGCTGGTCGACGAGGCCGGGCCCACGAGGACCAGCTTGTGCACCGGTTCGAGCAGGTGAGGCACGGCCTCCGCCAATGCCTCCTGCATGGCGATCCGGCCGGCCAGGCGGAAGGCAAGCTCGCTTGAATTGACGCTGTGATAGCTTCCGTCAATTACGGTCACCGCGACGTCGACCACCGGGAAACCGAGCGGTCCTTTATGCATCGCGTCGCGCACGCCTTGCTCGACCGCCGGAATCCACTGCTTGGGTATGGCGCCGCCGTGGATTTTCTCCTCGAACCGGAACCCTTCGCCCCGGCCCAACGGCCGAATCTCGATGATCACGTCGCCATATTGGCCGTGGCCGCCCGACTGCTTCTTGTGCCGCCCGCGCTGGGTAACCGGACGGCGGATCGATTCGCGATAGCCGATCGACGGGGCATGGTGCGTCACCTCCACGCCGTAGCGGCGCTTCAGCTTCGCCAGCGTCGTCTTCAGATGCTCGTCGTTGACGCCGCGGAGCCGCATCTCATGGCTGGCCTCGTCCTGCTCCAGCGAGAGGCTCGCATCTTCCTCCAGGATTCGGGCGAGCGCGCCGGACAGTCGGACATCGTCCTTGCGGTCAGCCGGCTCGATCGCGAACGCACAGTTGCGCGACGGCAGGGCCGTCTCGATCGGCGGGGGCAGCTTGCCCGCACCCAGCCAGTCGCCGGCCTTGACTCCGTCCGCCTTGGCCACGGCCACCAGATCGCCATCGCCTGCCTCGGGGATCTTGCTGGTCTTTTCACCCTGAACCGAAAACAGAGCGCCGAGACGGCCGGTCTCGCCGCTGCTGCTCTTGAAGTCGCTACTCTCGTGAAGCGGGCCGCCGAGAGCCCGCGCCAGCGCCAGGCGGCCGGCCGATCCGCCGTGCGAGATTTTGAATGCGTGGAGGGCAGGGGCATCGACCCCAAGTCGCGCGGCGGTCGCGTCGGGGCCGGGCGCCTCGTGGCGGAGCGCCTTCAACAGTCGGCCGATACCCCAGCGGTTATGTGCCGATCCGAACAGCACCGATACGCCAAGATTGTCACTGGTCTCGCGCCGCAGGTCGGCGAAAATCATGCCGGGTTCGGGCACCTGGTCCATCAACAGTTGTTCGAGCAACGCGTCGTCATGGTCGGCAAGCTGTTCGAGCAGCTGCGTCCGCGCCTGGGCTTCGCGTTCGGCGAGCTCTTCGGGAAGTGCGATCGGTTCGGACGGCTGGCCAGGGACATAATGATAGGCCCGTTCCAATGCGACATCGACGAAGCCGGTCACCTTCTCGCCTTCGCGGATCGGGACCTGGCGGGCAATCAGCGGCGAGACGCTCATCGGTTGAAGCGCGGTCAGAAGGTCGCGGATGCGTCCGTGCGCCTGGTCGATCCGGTTGACGAACAGGATATGCGGAATGCCCTGCTCGTCGAGCATCCGCAGCGCCGGCGCAGCGAGCGCGGCACGCGCAGGGTCCGGGTCGACGACGATGATCGCGACATCGGCCACCGCCACGCCCCTCGCGGCATCCGCTGCAAAGCCGATTGAGCCAGGGGCATCAATGATGGCGTATTTGTCGCCGAGATAGGTAAAATTGTAGACGTTGGTTTCGGTCGATCCGCCGCGTTGCCGAGCCTCGGCGCTCGAATCGCCGATGCTGGAACCGTTGGCAACCGAACCCTGCCGATCGGTGGTTCCGCTGGCGTAGAGCAAGGCCTCCGCCAGGCTAGTCTTGCCCGCGCCGGCCGGTCCGACCAGCGCGATGACCCTCGTGCCCTTGGATTCTCCAGGCATGCGACTCTCCTTCCTCCGTGTTGGCGGGGGCGCCGAGTCGCATGTCGAGCGGCCAGCGCTCTCCAAAGGAAGAGCGTCGGACTCTTTGAGAAGGAAGGCAAGGGTGGAACGCAGGGTTGGTTGCGGCGCTTGATTAGGCATGACCAAATCCAGCCAGCGATCGAACCGGGGCCGAAGCGCTACCTCCCCAATGCAAATGCCGCTTGCCGCCTGGAAGGATGTGGCAGTCCGTGTCTGGAATGAGAGCTGGGTCGACAACATAGGCCTGGTGGCGGCAGGCGTCGCATTTTACGGCTTCCTGGCCTTGGTGCCGCTGCTCGGCATCCTGGTGCTGGCTTACGGCTTCTTCGCCCAGCCGGCGACCGTCATCACCCATATGATGACCATCCTGCACATCCTCCCGGCCGACGTCGTGAAGTTGATCGGCCAGTTGCTGATGAACGCCGTGCAAACGTCGCAGGAAAATAGTGGGCTTGGTATAACCATCGCCCTGATTGTGGCACTTTACGCCGGCGGAAACGGCGCCGGCGCGATTATGACCGCGCTCAACATTGCCTATGAGGAGGATGAGAAGCGCAGCCTCGGTCGCTTCTACGCGATCGCCTTTACCATCACCGTCGCAGCAGTACTGCTTGTCCTGGTGGGACTGGCCGCGACGGCGACGGTGCAGTCGTTGGAAAAGCTGCTACCTCGCGCATCCGGGCCGGCGGTGGTCTTGGGCAAAGCCGGGCTTTATGCCCTGATGGGGTTGGTCGCGGCCGGCGTGGCCGCCACGCTTTACCGCTACGGGCCGTCACGCGAGGACGCGCGCCTGGAATGGTTGACGCCCGGGTCCATTTTCACCGCCCTGATATGGCTGTCGCTGACCGCCGGTTTCGGATTTTATGTGACTCGCCTGACGGACTATGACGCGACTTACGGATCGATCGCAGCCATCATCATGCTGCTGACCTGGCTTTATTTGCTGGCCTATGTTTTCCTGTTCGGCGCCGAACTGAATGCAGAGCTGGAGCACCAGACCGCCAAGGACAGCACCACAGGCAAGCCCGAGCGGTTAGGCGAGCGGGGAGCCTGGGCGGCTGATAATGTCGCAGGTCTAACGGACGAGGGCACGTCCGACGGGCCAAGCCTCGGTGAGGCCGGCCCGCCCAGCCCGGCAGAAGAGCCGGTCAAGCGGCAGGCAGAAGACGCTGCTCGCCGGCCAGCCGGATGAGAGCCGCCTGAAGCTTCTCGAACGCCCGCACCTCGATCTGCCGGATACGCTCGCGGCTGACGCCATAGACCTGTGAAAGGTCCTCAAGCGTCTTCGGCTCGTCGATCAGCCGCCGCTCGGTCAGGATGTGCTTTTCGCGGTCGTTGAGGCTGTCCATCGCCTCGACCAGCAGGTCGTGGCGGACGCGGCGTTCCTCGTCGTCGGCGATGATCTCGTCCTGCAGCGGGCCGCTGTCGACGAGGAAATCCTGCCACTGGCCTTCGCCGTCGGTATCGCGCAGCGGGGCGTTGAGGCTGGTGTCGCCGCCCATGCCCATGCGGCGGTTCATCGACACTACTTCTTCCTCGGTGACGCCAAGGTCGGTGGCGATCTTGGTGACCGCTTCCGGCTTCAGGTCGCCTTCTTCGAACGCGTCGATCTGATTCTTCATCCGGCGAAGGTTGAAGAACAGCTTCTTTTGCGCCGCGGTTGTGCCCATTTTGACCAGGCTCCACGATCGCAGGATGAATTCCTGGATCGAGGCGCGGATCCACCACATGGCATAGGTGGCAAGTCGGAAGCCGCGATCGGGCTCAAACTTCTTGACGCCCTGCATCAGGCCGATGTTGCCTTCGCTGATCAGCTCGCTGACCGGCAGGCCGTAGCCGCGGTATCCCATCGCGATCTTTGCGACGAGGCGAAGATGCGAGTTGACCAGCTTGGCGGCCGCGTCCGTGTCGCCATGTTCGCGCCACCGCTTGGCCAGCATATATTCTTCCTCAGGTGCGAGGATCGGAAATTTCTTGATCTCGCCAAGGTAGCGGTTGAGCCCGGCTTCCCCGCCCGAAGCGGGAATCGACACAACCCCTTTTGCATTCGCCATCTTATCGTTCACTCCCTGGCCGGGCGTTCGCGTCCGCCCTTAGCCTTGTTAATTCTATACACCAAGCGCGCTGAACAGTTCCTGCATGTCCGACGGAAGGGCACTGTCAAACGACAAACGACCCTTCGTTACCGGATGGATGAAGCCGAGGTGAGCGGCGTGAAGGGCCTGGCGCCTGAAGTCCAATTGATTGAGCAAATCTCTGTGAACGCTTTTTCCGCGCCCATAGACCGGATCGCCGACCAATGGATGACCGATCGACGCCATGTGGACGCGGACCTGGTGCGTCCGGCCGGTCTCCAGCCGGCATTCGACCAGCGCTGCGTCCTTCAAAATCTCCAGCCGGCGCCAGTGGGTTACGGCCCGCTTCCCCCGGGGCATGATAGCGATTTTCTTGCGGTTCTGAGCGGACCGGGCAAGCGGCGCGTCGACACTGCCTTCGGACTGGCGCGGAACGCCGGAAACGATTGCCAGGTACCGGCGGTCGATCGAATGATCCGCGAATTGCCTGGCCAGGCCCTCATGCGCCTTGTCATGCTTGGCGATCACCAGCAGGCCCGAAGTATCCTTGTCGATGCGGTGGACGATCCCCGGCCGGGCCACCCCGCCGATCCCGCTCAATGAGCCGCCACAGTGATGCAGCAGCGCGTTGACCAGAGTTCCGTCGCGATTCCCTGCGGCCGGATGGACGACCAGGCCGGCAGGCTTGTCGATGACCAGCAGATGCTCATCCTCAAAGACGATGGGCAGCGGGATATCCTGCGGCTCATTGTGGGCAGGTGTCGGATCGGGCACCGCCAATGTGAAACATTCGTCGCCTTTGACCTTGGTCGCGGGATCACGGAGCGCCGAGCCGTTCCGGGTCAGCGCGCCGGCCTTGGTCAGCACCTTCAGCCGCTCGCGCGACAGGCTTGGCACTGCCGCGGCAAGCGCCCGGTCCAGCCGCCAGCCGGCATGGCTGGGGTCCAGCGATATTTCGATGTTGGTATGCCCCCCGGCCATCTGAATCCTATTTGGGAACAGCGACGAGGGGTTTCAATGGTGCAGACTCTTGCTTCAGGTTAAACTCTCGCGCATCACCGGGGCATGAACGCTATTGAGCTTGCCAGCCTTCTCTGTTCCCGACTGTGCCATGATCTCCTGTCACCGGTCGGCGCACTTAACAACGGAATCGAGCTGCTCGCCGACGAGCAGGACCCGGAAATGCGTGAGCGTTGCCTGGAGCTGTTGGCGGAGAGCGCCCGCGCCAGCGCCAACAAGCTGAAATTCTTCCGACTGGCGTTCGGTGCGGGTGGCGGCTTCGGCGATGAAATCGACACGCGCGAGGCAAAGATTGCGCTCGAAGGCCTGTACGGCGCCGACAAGCGGACCGAGCTCGGCTGGATGGTTGCCGATGACAAGCTTTCAAAGGGCGCGGTCAAGCTGCTGCTCAACCTGGCGATGATCGCCGGCGACGCATTGGTCCGCGGCGGACGCCTAGATGTTGGAGCCGAGCAGCGCGATGGGGCATTGGAAATGGTGATCCGCGCCGAAGGACCGCGCATCCTGCTCGACCCCAAGCTGCGCGAGACCATCGCCACGGGCCATTCGGGCGGCGAAGTCGAGCCGCGCGCCGCGGGCGCCTGGCTGGCACACAGCCTGGCAGCCGAGGCAGGGGGCACGATCCGGCTCAGCGATCCCGCAGCCGAGGTTCTGCTGATCGGGGTGACACTTCCGAACAGCTAGGCCCCTCGACTTCGCTCGGGACAGGGATAACGGGGCGTTAACTCCTTGGCGGCATAGAGGTCATGCAACTTCTCGCGTGGGGCCCCGCCGCCAATGGACGATCTTATTGCCGATTTCGTGGCTGAGTGCCGGGAAATGCTCGAAGCGCTGGGTGGCGAGATCGTCGCCTGGGAGGCCAACCCCGACGACCGCGCTCGTCTCGATAATATTTTCCGCTTCGTCCACACGGTGAAGGGCAATTGCGGCTTTTTCGATTTTCCGCGGCTCGAGGCGCTCAGTCACGCCGCCGAGGACGCCTTGGCCGATTGCCGCGCCGGCCGGCGCATCCCCGATCCCGCGCTTGTCAGCGCCGTACTCGCGGTCATCGACCGAATCGCCGAGATGATTTCGGCGATCGACGCCGGTGAAGAACTTCCCGAAGGCGACGACAGCGCCTTGATCGACGCACTTGCGCCCGGCGCCGAAGGGCCGGCCGCCCAGGCAGCAATTCCGGCAGCTGCCGAAACCGGTCTCAAAGGCACCTCCACGCCTCGCACCATTCGACTGTCGGTCGAGCTGCTCGATCGGGTGATGTCCGGCGTTTCCGATATGGTTCTGGCTCGTAACGAGCTTGCTCGCCGATTGCGTGAGGCCCCGGGCGAGGTCGAGGTCGACGGCGCGTTCGAGCGGTTGTCGGGGATCATCGCCGAAATGCGCGATGCCATCACTCGCACCCGCATGCAGCGGATCGAGAATCTGTTCGTCGCACTGCCGCGGATGGTCCGCGATCTGTCGGGGGAACTGGGCAAGCAGGTATTGGTCGATATCGACGGCGGCGATGTCGAACTGGACCGCGAGATGATCGAAATGATCCGCGATCCGTTGACCCACATCATCCGCAACGCGGTCGATCATGGCATTGAATCGCCGGCCGACCGCTTGAAAGCGGGCAAGCGCGAGATCGGCCTGCTGTCCGTCTCAGCCCGCCAGTCGGGCAATCAGATCCTGATCGAGATCGCCGACGATGGCAAAGGCATCGATGGCTCCAAGCTGGTCGAGAAGGCGGTTGCCAATGGCGTCATCGAGCGCGACGTCGCCAAGAAGCTGACCCGCGCCGAACAGCTGGCGCTGATTTTCGAGGCCGGCCTGTCCACAGCCAAGGAAGTGACCTCCATTTCCGGCCGCGGCGTGGGCATGGACGTGGTCCGTTCGAACGTCGAGCGGATCGGCGGAGTGGTCGAGGTCGATTCGACGCCTGGCAAGGGTGCCCGGATGGTTTTGCGCGTCCCGCTGACGCTGACCATCATCCCGGCCCTGACCGTATCGATCGGCACCCAGCATTTCGCTATTCCCCGTTCGGCCATCGAGGAGATCGTGCGCGCCAACGGCAGCAGCGTTACGCTCGAGCAGATCGGAGGCGCCGGCGTCGCCACCATTCGCGGCCGCCGGGTGCCCGAGGTCGCATTGGCCGACATCCTCGGCCTGCCGAGCGAGCTGAAGGACGAGGAACGGACCCTGGTCGTTCTCCGTCCGGCGGGCGGCGATGTTTACGCGCTGGCGGTCGACCGCATCCACGATCATGAGGAATTGGTGGTGAAGCCTGCGGCTCCAGCGGTCATGGCCACCGGCCTTTACGCAGGGACCACGCTGGCCGACGACGGCAGCCCGATCCTGCTGTTCGATCCGGCCGGGCTGGCCCAGGTCGGGGGAGTCCGGCTGGAGGCGATCGAACGCGCCGGGCGGGGTGTCGAGGGGCCGGTCGTGGCCAACTCGAACGAGGTCCCGGTCCTGCTGTTCCGCGGCCTCGATGGCGCGCGCCGTGCGCTTCGCCTGGGGGTCGTTGACCGGATCGAGGAAGTTGTCGCCAGCGAGGCCATCCGGCCGAGTGCCGGACAATTGCGGGTCCAGCTGGGCGAGGCGATCCTGCCGCTGGCGGGTGTCGATCAGCCGGATGAGCTTGAGGGCAAGGTCCGCGTCTTCCGTCTCAACGATGGCCAGCATGAAATCGGTTATGCCTTCCGTGAGGTCATCGACTTGATGAACCTCGATCGCGACGTCATCCCCGCCGATGTCCCGGGCGCCGTCAGCGGCGTGACCCTGATCGATGGCGAGCCGGCCGAGCTGATCGACGCCCACTGGCTGTTCGCCGAATATCTTGGCGCGAGCATTCGCCCGCAAACGCAGCTGGTTTGCCGCCTGCCCGAAGGCGATGCCTGGATGCAGAACATGCTCCGCCCAGTCGTCGAGGCGGCCGGCTATCTGGTCATCGGCGAGAGCGATGAATTGACCGCCGATGTCACCATCGTGTCCCAGGGCAAGGCGGTCGAGCCTGACCGCGGCGGCCGCATCCTGCGCCTCGCAACCGATCCCGATGCAGCCAATGGGAAGGACAGCATCTACCGCTACGATCGCGCCGGGTTGCTGATGGCCCTCAAATCTTCGAGCGCGGGGAGGCGTCGATGAACGAGTTGCTTCTGATTGTGTCCATCGCCGGAAGCCGGGTGGCCTTGCCCGCCGCGGCGGTCGAAAGCGTGGTCGAGCTGGAGTTGCTGATTCCCGTGCCGCGCGCGCCGAGCTCATCTCGCCGGCCTGTCCGCGCTTCGCAGTCGGGTGCTGACCGTGATCGACTGCCAGCGATCGCTGGACCTCGGGTCGACCGATTTGAGCAATGGCGAATTGCACGAGGCTGCGGTCGTCGAGATGGACGGCCATCATTATGCGCTGACCGTCGATGCGGTCGAGGATGTGGTCGAGGCCCTGTCCGACCCGGCACCGATCCGTGCCGCCATGGGCGACGGCTGGGAACGGGTGTCGAAAGGCATGGTCGAAACCGAAGAAGGTCCGCTGCTGCTGGTCGATATCGTCGCGCTGGTCGCAGGACCCGGCGCCGACGCCCGCGCGGCTTAAGAGGTTCGTTACCCTTATCGCTTAGAGCAACGTCAACACGGACGGAAAATATTAATGAAAACCTGCCTCATCGTTGACGACAGCAAGGTCATCCGCAAGGTGGCCCGGCACATTCTCGAAACCCTGGAGTTCCAGGTCGAGGAGGCGGGCGATGGCCGCGAGGCGCTCGAACGCTGCGAGGCAAAGATGCCCGACGTGGTCCTGCTCGACTGGAACATGCCGGTGATGAGTGGGATGGAGTTTTTGAAGCTGCTTCGCCAGCGCGGTCATGATGATCAGCCGAAGGTCGTTTTCTGCACCACGGAAAATGACATGGCCCACATCCGCGCCGCCCTGGAGGCAGGGGCAGACGAATATGTGATGAAGCCGTTCGACCGCGAGACGCTCCACATCAAGCTGCAACTCGTCGGCGTCGCCTGAGGCTCTGGCCGTGAGCGGGGCGTACGCCACCACCCGGGCCAGCGATCGGGCTGGGCCCGGCCGACAGTCGCGCCGGCCGATCAGGCTGATGATCGTCGATGATTCGATGGTCGCGCGCGCAGTCCTTAGCCGGATGATCGAAGCAGACGGCAATTTCGAGATCGTCGCCGTTGCCGGCACCGCGGAGGATGCGATCGAGGCGCTCGGTCAGGTGATGGTCGACGTCGTCCTGCTCGATCTGGAAATGCCGGGCGCTCGGAGGACTGAAATCCATTCCGCGAATCCTCGAAGCAGCCAAGGGCGCCAAGGTGCTGATCGTATCATCGCTCGCCGAGGAAGGCGCCGAGGAGACCGTCGCCGCGCTTGCCCTGGGAGCGGCAGATACACTGCCGAAGCCCGGCACGGGCCGGTTCAATGGGCGCTTCTCCGAGGTGTTGCTCGGCAAGCTTCGCGAGCTGGGCTACGCCGACCGTGGCGCTCCACGCGTCGCCCTGGCCGCTCCGGCAGCGCAACTGCTCCGCCAGCCAAGCGATCAGCCGCTCAAATTGCTGGCCATCGGTGCGTCGACGGGCGGTATCCATGCCCTGGGCGCTTTCTTCGCGGCGCTTCCTGAACGGATCGGCGTGCCGATCCTCGTCACGCAGCATCTTCCACCGGCCTTCATGACGGTTTTTGCCCGCCAGCTATCCGTCGCTGCAGGGCGCGAGGCTGTGGTGGCGGAAGATGGGACCAAGCTGCTTCCCGACCGCATCGTCATTGCTCCCGGCGAAGCGCATCTGGTTGTTGATGAGGTCGGCGGCAATCTTGTCGCTCGCCTGTTGCATGCCAAGGTTTCGAGCGGCTGCATGCCTTCGGTCGATCCGATGCTGGCCTCGGCCGGCAAAGTGCTCGGCGGCGGTGCGCTGGGTGTAGTGCTCACTGGAATGGGCCGCGACGGCGCTGAGGGCGCCAGACGGCTGGTGGAGGCCGGTGGGGCAGTCATGGCCCAGGACGAACAAAGCTCGGCCGTATGGGGCATGCCTCGCGCGATCGCCGATGCCGGGCTCGCCTGCGCCGTCTTGCCGCCTGACAAGCTGGCCCGGCGCGTCGCCGGGCGGGTCGAGGAGGGGCTGTGCAAGTAAGCGACAGCTCGAGCCGCATCCTTGCGGGCCTCCTCGAAGCACGAACCGGCCAGCAATTGACCATGAGCCGCCGCTGGCGGATCGAGACAGCGCTTGCGGCGCTGCTTCGCGAACGCGGCATCCCGAGCCTGGACGAGCTGATTACGATCCTGGTCATGGGCCGCGAGCCGAGCCTGGCGACACAGGTGGTCGAGGCGCTGCTCAACAACGAAACCTATTTCTTCCGCGATCGCACCCCGTTCGATTTGCTGACCAAGGCCGCGCTGCCCAAGCTTGCGCAGCGGAGGCACGACAGCAAGCGCCTGCGCATCTGGTCGGCCGGCTGCTCCACCGGTCAGGAAGCCTATTCGCTGGCAATCCTGTTCGCCGAGGACCCGGTGCGCTGGTCCGGCTGGACCATCGACATTTTGGGAAGCGACGTCAGCGAAAGCGCAGTCCGCCGCGCACGCGACGGGATTTACAGCCAGTTCGAGGTTCAGCGCGGACTTGGCGTGACACAAATGATCCGCTGGTTCGAGGAATGCGATGATGGTTGGCGCGCAATCGAGCCGTTGCGACGGATGGTCCGCTTTCAGGTGCAGAACTTGCTTGAACCCGCACCGCACCCGGGCCAGTTCGACATCGTGCTGTGCCGCAATGTGCTGCTCTACCTCAACACCGAGCGCCGGGCGCAGATATTCGACCGGATTGGTTCAGCGATGGCGACTGACGGCTGGCTGATGCTTGGAGCGGGGGAAACCGTGATCGGTCAGACAAAACGGTTCGAAGCAGACGCCGGCGCACGTGGCCTCTACCGGCCGGTTGAGCCGGCGGGAACGAACTCGGATCGCACTCGGGGCTTGACCCGACTCCATAGTCCATGCGCCATGCCGTGATGGACGTTACGCGCCGCCTTTCGCCGAACTTCGACGAGCGCGCGCTGCCGGTTTCGATGATTGTCCTTCACTATACGGGAATGCCCGACGCCGAGAGCGCGATCGATCGGCTGACTTCTCCCGATGCCAGGGTCTCGGCCCACTACGTCGTCAAGGAGGACGGCGAGGTCCTGCAGCTGGTCGACGAGGAAAATCGCGCCTGGCACGCGGGCAAAAGCTATTGGCGCGGCATGACGGACGTCAATTCGGCCAGCGTCGGGATCGAGATCGTCAATCCCGGCCATGAATTCGGCTACCGCCCCTTTCCCGACGAGCAAATCGCCTCGGTCATTCCCTTGGTTGCCGACATCAAGGACCGGCACGGGATCGGCCGCGGCAATATCGTCGGGCACAGCGACGTTGCCCCGGCGCGCAAGGAAGACCCGGGCGAGCTGTTCCCATGGTCCGCGTTGGCCAAGCGCCGCCTCGCCTTGCCGAGCCCTACCCGCGATCTGATGGACCCTTATTGGACCGACGCCGGCTTCCTGCTCGCGCTCGAGCGGTTCGGCTACGACGTCACCGACAATCAAAAGGCGGTAATCGCCTTCCAGCGCCGCTTCCGCCCCGACGTCATCGACGGCATCATCGACGGCGAATGCCGGGCCAAGCTGCTCGCGCTCTTGCTGCCTAGGCCGCAGTGATTATCTAATGTCCGCTTCTGTCCCATTGCGGCCATCAAGAATGGGCTCAATAATGAGCACTATGACGAAGCTGGTTGACTTGGACGGATTAGAAGCGGCCCGAAGAATGGCGGCGTTGTCGCCTGAAACGCAGAGTCGTTTCGATGAGCGCATGTCGCGCGACTGGGACAGTCGGGAACGGGAGCAAGTAACAGAAGCCTTTCGTGCCGTCGGCGCCGCAATTGGGTCAAAGCGGCAGCCGGTTTCCAGCGCTAACAAGAAAAGGCTCTTTGCTTTCGCTGAGCAATTGCTCAACCAAGGCTCGTCAGACGTAATGAACGCGGTGGCGACTTGCATGGTGGAGCAAATCTGGACAGCAGCGCAGAGCGGCGGCTTCGACTTCAATGAAGTCGACCCCTACCTTGGCCCTGAGACTTGGCGCTACCTCGTTGCGTGGGACGACTTCAATAAGTCCAAGACGGAGGGTCTGCGACGGAAATAGGGAATGTCCGCTTCCACCCAAAGCGGACATTAGCGGCCATTCGAATTTCCTGTCCTACAGCTACTCCGGTGTGAGATGACGAACGGTCAGCTCTTTCGCATCGTCAACCAGGCCAGCACCGTCACGCCCACGCATCGCCAAATTCACAAAAATGGCGCCTGTCCCCATGAAATTTGTGAACTTAGGGGTCAACTCGAAAAACGATGCGACTTTCCCTATATGCCCCCCTGCCAGGGGACCGGGCGGCCGCGGCCCTCGCGTATGCGGGGGGCGAGGAAAGTCCGGGCTCCACGGAACAACGGTGCCGGGTAACGCCCGGCGGCTTCGTCTTCGGACGGAGTCAGGGAAAGTGCCACAGAAAGCAAACCGCCTGTCTTTGGGCGGGTAAGGGCGAAAGGGTGCGGCAAGAGCGCACCGCGCGGCCGGCAACGGGCGCGGCACGGTAAACCCCACCGGGTGCAAGACCGAATAGGGGCGGCATATGGGCTACGTTCCGGCTCGTCGCCCGGGTTGGTCGCTTGACCCTGGATGCAAGTCCAGGGCTAGAGGAATGGTCGCCGATCCCCGCGGCGGTTCCCACCAAAGTAATACTTTGGTGGGGTCCCATGGGGTGAACAGAACCCGGCTTACAGGTCCCCTGGCAAATAGCTTTTCGTCATTGCGAGGACCCCGGCGAAGGCCGGGGGACGCGGCAATCCAGTCTGGATTGCTTCGCTGCGCTCGCAATGACGGCAGACTGTGTTTAGAGGTGAGAGTGATGGCCAAGCCGACGCGTTCCGACGATTGGGGTTTCCCCCGCTGGCGACCCTATGGCGCCAAGAGCCGTGCGGCGACGCGCGTGCGGCTGTGCGACCGCGAGGGCTGCAGCCAGCCGGGGGACCGGCCCGCACCAAAGGCGCCTCACAGCCGCGAGCGCTGGATGTTCTGCGAGGCCCATGCCGCCGAATATAACAGGAACTGGAATTACTTCGCCGGCCTCACCGCCGAGGAAGCGGCCAAGCGCGAGGCGGAAGAGCAGAGCGGCGCCTCGGCCTTTCGCCAGAGCGCGCATTATGAATGGGCGGGCCCTGGCGACGGCAGCCGCAGCCGCGACGAGATGCGAGCGCTCGATGTGCTGGAGCTCGATTCCGACGCCGATTTCACCGCCGTCAAGGCTGCCTATCGCCGCCTGGCCAAGGAAGTTCATCCCGATCGCAAGCCGGGTGACCAGGAAGCCGCAAAGCAGTTCCAGGCGGTGCAGGCTGCCTATGACGTCCTGCGCCGATCCGAGGAACGGAAGACGGGCGCTAAGCTTTAAGGATTCAGCATGAAGGTGCCGGTCACATAGGCGATCGGCCGCTCCGGGTCGCCGCCATGAGCGGTGCCGCGAACAAATGCCACCTGCCGAGTCAGCTTGTAGCATTCGCATCTGGCAATGACCGTTTCACCCTTCACCGCGGGCCGGAGATAATCGAGGCGCAAATCAATTGTGACGAGCGGCTGAAATCGCCCCAACGCCATCCACACCGAAGAGCCCCCGCAGGTGTCGAGCAAGCTGACGATCGCACCGGAGGCGAGGATGCCTTCCTCGGCTATCCCGACCAATTCTTCGCGCCAGGGGAGCGCAAGCTCGATCCAATTGCCGGCCGACTGGCGATATTCGAGCCCCAGCGCGCGCCCATGGCCGACGCTGCGCGCCAGTTCGAAGAAGCGCTTGGGATCGAACCCGCCGTCTTCGCGGAGCGCTGCCAATTCCGGATTTTCGCTCACGCCGCGGCCAGCCGGGCCGCGGTTTCACGGACCAGGGCGATCATATTGGGTACGCCTTGGGTGCGATTCGACGATAGCTCCCGGGTGAGGTTGAACGGCTCGAGCAGCGCCCGGATGTCGGTCGATGCCACTTCAGCTGGCGGCCGGTCCTGAACCGCGGCCAGGATGAGGGCGACCACGCCCTTGGTGATCGCTGCATTGCTGTCGGCCAGGAAATGCAGCCGCCCGTCGGGCAGGCGAGTCGGGTAAACCCAGGTCGACGATGAACAGCCCCGCACCTTGGTCGCGTCGGTTTTGAGCGCGTCGGGCATGGGTTCCAGCCTCCGCCCAAGCTCGATCAACAGCCGGTAGCGGTCCTCGCTATCGAGAAACTCATATTCCCCGGCGATATCATTGATGGCGGGAAGGGCGGTCATCCCTCGAGCGACTAGCGCGGAGCGCCCCGCAAGTCATCTAGCGGTCGCGCAATTCCTCGATCTGCCGCGAAAGCGTATTTTCCTTTTCGACGGTGATCCGTTCGAGGACGTTGATGCGATCCTTGAGCTGCTTCACTTCATCGCGAAGCCGGAGCGTTTCCGCGCGTTCTTCGGCAGACACCTCGGTCCCCTCGCGGCGGCGGTGGCCGTATTTCGCCCGCAGTACCGAAGCGATCATCACGGCGACCACGATGATCGCCACCATTTCAAAAGGATTCACTGAACCTTGTCTCCCTTGGTCAACCGCGGTGAGCGCAGCGCTTCGATTTGGGCGGCGGTTTCGATTCCGCCGTCGGTAACGATCTTTTCCAGCACTCTGACCCGCGCTTCAAGCTCCGCGTTGGAAGCCGCATATTGGGCGGCCTTTTCCGCTGCCAGAGTGGTTTCGGCGTCCAGCTGTTTCTCCTTATATTTGAAATAGCTGCGCGACCAGGTGATCAGAAGGAGCATTGGCAGGCCAATGACGATCAGTGCGACAAAAACTTCTCCGGGGCCGATCATGCCCGTCCTCCTTTGTCGATCGCTAGCTGATCGATCTCCTTCGCCAGGCGCAAAGGTTGATCGGTCACGATCCGCTCGATCGTTTCCAGCCGATCCTTGACGGAGCCAAGCTCGGCGCGAAGCTGGGCGTTCTCACCGGTCAGCAGCTTGATCCGCTCCATCGATTCTCGGTCGGTATGCGGATGGAGCGCCTGACCCCAAGCTCCGTCGAGGGGATATCCATTCTTGATTCGCAGCCAGGTCGTGATGACCCATCCTCCGATGGTGATTGCCACGATGGCGATGATGAACGGGAATATCCCGGAAATGCGGTCGAGAAGAATAGCGTTTTCAGGATCCATGATTTTCCCCGACGTAAGTTGATGCGATTAGCGCAGCTGCTCGATTTCGCGGGCCAGGCTGCGGTTCTCGGTCGTGACATAGCTTTCGATGTCGGCAATGCGCCGGTCGATATCGCGCATCCGGCTGCGGATATCGCGCGCGGTCCGGGTCGGCGACTGACGCACGCCCTGCCAGAAGCGCTGCTCTTCGCGATCGTCCAGCGCCAACTCGCGCGGCTTGTCGTCGGCGATGAATCCGGCGATGAAATAGAGGGGCAGGATGCTGCCGCCGCTCATGAATACCGCGCTGGCGAACATGATCCTGCACAGCGTGACATCCAGCCCGGTGTAATCGGCGATGCCCGAACAGACGCCCATGATTTTGCCATGGCGCTTGTCGAGATAGAATTTCGTCCGGCTCGGCGGTTGGAGTCATCGTCGTCATTTCCCTTCCGACAGAAGGCGCTGGCGCTCGACCTCTGGCAGGGCCTGCTGGCGCCAGTTCGGGTTTTCGGCGGTCATGATCCGTTCGATCGTGTTCAAGCGGTCATCCAGGCGCCGTGCAGCATCGTGCAGGTCGTCGAGCAGCTTTTCGTCCGAGCCGGTCAGCGTCGCCGCCGTTTTCCATTTTGTTATATAATGGAATATCAACCACGGAAGTCCGACAAACAGGGTGATTATCGCAAGTCCGCCCAACAACATTCCAACAATTTCGCCTTCGTCCATGTATTTACGCCCCCTTGGCCTTGAGTGCGGCCTTCATCGCTTCCAGCTCGGCGTCGACCTTGTCGGTCGAGCGAAGCTCGGCAATTTCCTCTTCCAGGCTCTTGGGCCCGGTCATTCCCATCGCGTCGGCGCGGCCCTCGGCGAAGTCGGCCCGCCGTTCCAGCTGATCGAAGCGTGAGAATGCGTCCTCGGTGCGGCTGCCGTTGAGCAGTTCGCGGGCGCGGGCGCGGGTGACCGCGCTCTCGATCCGCGTTGCGATCGCGTTCTGGCGGGCACGTGCCTCGCGCAGCTTGCCCTGCAGCTTGGCGATGTCCGCCTCATAGCCCTTGAGCGTATCCTCGATGGACGCCAGCTCGGCCTTCAGGCCCTCGGCCATGTCGGCCGCCTTCTGGCGTTCGATCAATGCCGCCTTGGCCAGATCATCGCGCTCCTTGGACAGGGCGAGCTCGGCCTTTTCGGTCCAGCTCGCCTGCAGTTCGTTGAGACGCACCAGCGCGCGCTTCATTTCCTTGCTGTCCGCGATCGATCGCGCCGCCGTGGCGCGAACCTCGACCAGCGTTTCTTCCATTTCGAGGATGATCATACGGATCATCCGCGCCGGATCTTCGGCGCGGTCGAGCAGCTCGGTGAAATTGGCTGCGAAAATATCCCGTGTTCGGGAAAAAATACCCATCGAGCACTCCAGCTAGATAGCCCTGTTGCCAATCACTCTTGCAGGGTTCATGCCAAAAATTCGATAATCGAGGAAATTCGACAAAACCGCCAAATTTCGGCCCCTCGGAAGCCGAAATATCTTGCCACATGGTGGGATTTGCCACCACATGTTGGTGATGGAAAGGGCCAATCAATTTGTCGGTCAAAGCCTCGCCTTTCTCGACGCCGTCGAGCGGGCGAGCCGTGCCGCGCCGCTCAACCGTCCGGTGCTGGTAATCGGCGAGCGGGGCACCGGCAAGGAGTTGATCGCCGAGCGTCTGCATCACCTTTCGTCGCGCTGGGCGGGCCCGCTGGTGACGATGAACTGCGCCGCACTGCCTGAAAACCTGATCGAGGCGGAGCTGTTCGGCCATGAGGCCGGAAGTTTCACCGGTGCAGCCAAGACCCGTCACGGCCGGTTCGAAGAGTCGGATGGCGGGACCTTGTTTCTCGATGAGCTGGCGACGCTTTCCTCGCCGGCTCAAGACCGGTTGCTGCGCGCCGTGGAATATGGCGAGATCACCCGCATCGGCGCCTCCAAGCCGATTTCGGTCGACGTGCGGATCGTCGCCGCAACCAACGAGAATCTTCCCAGGATGGTCGACGAAGGCCGCTTTCGTGCCGACCTGCTCGATCGCTTGTCGTTCGAGGTCGTGACCCTGCCGCCGCTCCGCGCCCGCAAGGGCGACATTCCCCTGCTGGCGGAGCATTTCGGGCGCCGCATGGCGGTCGAGCTGGACTGGACCAACTGGCCCGGATTTTCGCCGCGTGCGCTGGCTGAGCTCGAGGCCTATGGCTGGCCCGGCAATGTTCGCGAGCTGCGCAACGTCGTTGAGCGCGCGGTTTACCGTGCCGACGATCCGGAACGCGAGATTGACGCCATCCAGTTCGACCCGTTCGCGTCACCATGGGTCTTGAGCCACGATCCAGCCGGAGCGGTCGAAGTGGCTGCCCATGCCGCCGAGCCGATTGCTGCCGCAAGCGAACCCGCGGCGCCGGCGCCACCCAGCACGACGTCGGACCTTCGCGGCGCGGTCAATGCCTACGAAAAGGCACTGCTCGAAGAGGCGCTTGCAAGGCATCGATTCAACCAGCGATCGACGGCGGCCGCGCTTGGCCTAAGTTATGACCAGCTGCGTCATGCCATGAAGCGTCACCAGCTTGCCCTATCGTCTCCCGGATAGTCGTTTTCCGCTGAAATCCGTGCTATAAGCGACGACGGGGTGTCCTTTCGAAGATACGGGAGGTCGTTTGATGAAGCTTTCAGTCCTCGTCGTCGCGGCGATGGCCGTGATTCCCGCTTCCACCACCGCCACCGTCCTCGTCGTTGGCGGATCCTATGCCCGGTCCTGCTATGAAGCCGCCGAAGCCCGGAGCGCCGGTCTTCGAGCCATGGACACATGCAACCGCGCGCTGACCGACGAGGCGCTCCTGCCGCACGATCGTGTGGCCTCTTATGTCAATCGCGGCATCATCCAGATGATCCGTGGCGATGTCGCCAGCGCCGATTCCGATTTCAATGCAGCTCTCGCGTTGGACCCCAGTGAACCGGACGCCTGGCTCAACAAGGCCATCCTGAACGCTCGACATGGAACCACGGCCGCAGCCTTGCCATTTGCCGAGAAGGCGCTCCAGCTGAAGACCCGCCGCCCCGCGCTGGCCTATTTCGTCCGCGCCATGGCCTATGAGGACAGCGGCAATATTCGGGCCGCCTACAACGACCTGCAGCGTGCCCGGCAGCTCGAACCGAACTGGTCTGAGCCCGCGATCGAATTGAAGCGGTTCAAGGTCCGCGAGAACGGCTGACGAGCAACGGCCGCGCCCGAACGGGGCGCGGCCGTATTCCTCTATCGATAATTGGTCATCGCCAGAAGCATCGGGATCGACAACAGCGTGTTGATCCGGCTGGTCAGCATGGCTGTGCGTGCCGCTTTGGCCTTGGCTGCATCGTCGGCATCGACCAGGCCAAGCGCCTTCTTCTGGTTCGGCCAGATAATGAACCAGACATTGAACGCCATGATCAGCGCCAGCCACATGCCGATGCCGATCAGCCGGTTCGAGGGGTCGTTGAGCAGCAGCGATTTTTCCTCGCCGTACAGGTAGGCGAGGATGAGGCCGGTCAGCACGGTGAACGCCGCACCCCAACGAAAATAGAATAAGGCTTTGGGGGCAATGTGTTTTGAAACCCCGGGCTTAAGCTCTGCCGGTATTTCCGGCATCGTCGGGATCTGCACGAAGTTGAAATAATAGAGCAGGCCGATCCACAGCACGCCGAAGAAGACGTGAAGCCATTGCAGCAGGCCGATCGCCAGTGTCGCCGGCGAATAGAATGGCGCAATGATCAGGGCCACCGCGGCTACCAAGCCGATCAGGATGACCATATTCAGGTTTTCAAGAATTTTTCCCATGTTTCCCCCTTCAGTCGGCGGTCGCGTCCGCCTGTGCAACCCGGTTTAGGACCGCCTTGTGGCAACGGGCAAGAGTTTGAGGTGGCGCGAGGAACCAGCGGCTGCACAAATCGTCCAATGAGGAGCGATTCCTGCAAGCATCGGAGCATCATCATGGCCTTCAAGCTTCCCGACCTGCCGTTCGACAAGAACTCGCTCGCCCCGCATATGTCGGCGGAAACGCTCGATTTCCATCACGGAAAGCACCACAAGGCCTATGTCGAAAAGGTCAACACATTACTGGGCGACACCGACCTCGAGGGCGCCTCACTGGTAGAAGTAATTCGCGGCGCCCACGAGCGCGGCGACAAGCCATTGTTCAACAATGCCGCCCAAATCTGGAACCACAGCTTCTTCTGGCAATGCCTGGCGCCCGGAGGGCTCAACCCGGCCGGCGGGCAAGCTTCGCGAGATGATCGACGCCGACTTCGGCGGCGAGCAGAAGTTGCTCGACAGGCTTGCGACCGAAAGCACCAACCATTTCGCCAGCGGCTGGGGCTGGCTGATCCTCAACAACGGCAAGCTGGAGGTGACCTCGCTCCATGACGCCGACACGCCAGTCGCGCACGGCATGGTGCCGCTGCTGACGATCGATGTGTGGGAACATGCCTATTACATCGATTATCGCAATGAGCGCCCGAGATACGTGAAGTCGGTCCTTGAGAACATCATCAACTGGGACTTCGTCGCCCAGAACCTGGATGGAGAGGGCGCCTCGCGGGCCGACCAGCAGGCTAGGATTTCAGCCGATAGCCTGTCCTGAACATAACCACGATCAATCCGAGCGGCAGCAGGATGGCGCCGGCCATCACCGCGACGCTGGTCCATAGGGGTACGTCGGCTACGCTGAAGAAGGTCCATCGGTAACCGGAGACCAGGTAAAGGATGGGGTTGAGGTGAGTGACAGTGCGCCACGGCTCGCCGATCGCGGCAATCGAATAAAATACGCCACCCAGGAAGGTGAGGGGCGTCACGACCAGCAAGGGTACAACCTGCAACTGTTCGAAATTCTGGGCCCAGATGCCAATGGCGAAGCCGAACAGGCAGAAGCCGATCGAAATCACCGCCAGGAACAACAGCATCGTCAGCGGATGGTCGATGCTGAAATTGACGAACAGAGTCGCGGTAGCAAGCGTGACGAGGGCAAGGATTACCGCCTTGGTCGCGGCTGCCCCGACATAGGCGATGACGGTCTCCAAGGGCGAAATCGGAGCTGAGAGCAATTCGTAGATGGTGCCGGTAAACTTCGGGAAATAAATGCCAAAACTGGCATTCATGATTGCCTGCGTGAGCACGGAAAGCATGATCAGGCCGGGAACGATAAAGCTTCCGTAATCGACGCCGGCCATATCGCTCATCCGGCTGCCGATGGCCGATCCGAACACCAGGAAATAGAGCGAGGTAGTGATGACCGGCGCTACCAGGCTTTGCCACAACGTCCGGCCCCAGCGCGCCATTTCGAAGCGGTAAATGGCCTGGATGCCATAGGGGTTCATGCCGCGCGCTCCTCATGGACGAGGCTCACGAAAATATCCTCGAGGCTGGACTGGTGGGTGGCGAGGTCCTTGTAGCCGATATCAAGCTCGTCCAATCGGCGCATCAGCTGGGGAATGCCGGTACGCTCGGCATGGCTGTCGAAGCCGTAGCAGAGCGTATGGCCATCATCTTCAAGCGCCAGCTCCCATTCGCCGAGGCCGGCCGGAACTTCGCTCACAGCCTCTTCCAGGCTGATCTTGAGCGTCTTGCGGCCCATCTGGGACATCAGCGCCTTCTTCTCGCCCAGCGCGACCAGCTCGCCCCGGCGAATAACGCCGACCCGGTCGGCCATCTCCTCGGCTTCCTCGATATAGTGAGTGGTCAGGATGATGGTGGTGCCGTCGAAGCGGAGTTTGCGCACCAGCTCCCACATATCGCGGCGAAGCTCGACATCGACGCCGGCAGTGGGCTCGTCGAGGAACAATATCCTGGGCTCGTGGCTCAACGCCTTGGCGATCATCACCCGGCGCTTCATTCCGCCCGAAAGCTCCATCATCTTCGCCTTGCGCTTGTCCCACAGGCTAAGGCGGCGGAGGATATCCTCGATCTTCTTGTCGTCGCGGGGTTTGCCGAACAGGCCGCGCGAAAAACTGACGGTGGCCCAGACGCTTTCGAAGGCGTCGGTGGTCAGTTCCTGGGGGACCAGCCCGATCATCGAGCGGGCGGCGCGGAAATCGCTTTGATTGTCATGCCCGTCGACCAGGATCCGTCCGGCACTTGGTGTCACGATGCCGCAGACGATCGAGATCAACGTCGTCTTGCCGGCGCCGTTAGGCCCGAGCAGGGCCAGAATCTCGCCTTTCTGTATGTCGAGATCGACACCCTTCAGCGCCTCGACGCCGCCGGCATAGGCCTTTTTCAGCCCCTCGATGCGGATGATGGGATCGCTCACTCGATCGGCCCCGGTTCGACGGGCTTGGCGGATTCCTCGGTGGCAAGGCCGTGGCGGAGCAGCATGGGGACGTTGGCAATGGCGAACAACAAGGTGGCCGGTACCGCGCCCCACAGCTTGAAGCCGATCCAGAAATCGGTCGAGGTGTTGCGCCAGACCGCTTCGTTCACCACCGCCATGAGCGCGAAGAAGATTGCCCAGTTGCGGGTCAATTTGCGCCAACCTTCCTCATCGAGGCCCGGATAGGCACTACCGAGAACGGCCTTTAGCAGCGGCCGCCCGGTCGCGAGCCCGAAGGCGAGCAGGCCAGCGACCAGCAGATAGTAGATCGTCGGTTTGATCTTGATGAAGCTCTCGTTGTGGAGCCAGATGGTGAGGCCACCGAGAACCACCACCATTACCGCCGAAAAGAGCAGCAGCGGCGAGACGTAGCGGTAGCGGATCGCCGAAAAGGCCAGCGCCGCAACCATTGCCGCCATAAATGCCCCGGTCGCGACGAATATCTTGAGCGCCCCCGGCACCGGCGCGAAAAAATTGACCAGGAAGAAAACCAGCAGAGGACCGATATCGATCAGCAGCCGCGCCGTTCCCGAGGGTTCCTTGCTTTGATCGAGGTTCATGCCGGCAATCCCGCAATCGCTCGCGCCACCGCCCTTGGATCGAAGGGACGGAGGTCGTCGACGCCCTCGCCAACGCCAATGGCGTGGATCGGCATTCCGAATTTCTCGGCCGCCGCGACCAGCACGCCGCCGCGCGCGGTCCCGTCGAGCTTGGTCATGACCAGGCCGGTGACGCCCGCCAGGTCGCGGAAAACTTCGATTTGATTCAAGGCATTTTGTCCCGTTGTTGCATCAAGAACGAGGATGACGTCGTGCGGTGCTTCCGGATTGAGCCGGCCCAGCACCCGGCGGATTTTCGAAAGCTCTTCCATCAGATGGGCCTTGTTCTGAAGCCGCCCCGCGGTGTCGACGATCAGCGCATCGATGCCGGTAGCAGTGGCCTGCTTGACCCCGTCGTAGACGATCCCGGCGGCGTCTCCGCCTTCCTTGCCGGCGATTACCGGTGCGTTGATCCGCTCGCCCCAGATTTTTAGCTGCTCGATCGCCGCGGCGCGGAAGGTGTCGCCCGCGGCGAGCAGGACTCCATAATCCTGCTCCTGGAGCAAATGGCCGAGCTTGCCGATGGTCGTGGTCTTGCCCGACCCGTTGACGCCGATCACCAGGATCACGTGAGGCCGGGGGAAGCCCCAGACGTCGAGCGGCTTGGCCACGGGCGCGAGGATCGCCTCAATCTCCTCGGCGAGAATGGTGCGCAGGCCGCGCTCGTCGAGCTGCTCGAAGCGGCGGGCCGCAATGCTGTCGCGGATGCGCTTCGCGGCTTCGGGGCCGAGGTCGGACGCGATCAGCGCCTCCTCGATATCATCGAGCGTCGAGGTGTCGAGCGCCGCCTTGCTCGTCAGGCCCGAGATATTCTCGCCCAGGCGGTCCGCTGTTTTCTTGAAACCGCCTGTCAGGCGTTCGAGCCAACTCATTCAAATATCCCGATTAGCAGATCATCCTGGCGGCCGGTGATGATCACAGGGCCGATATCGCCGCGCTTCGATCCGGGGATGCGGACCGGCGCGAAGCCATCGCTATGCCCTTTCTCGCTATTCTCGATCAGCACCACCTGGCGCGTGCCGATGAGTCCGTCGAGCCAGCGGGTGCGCCGTTCCGCCGCCGCCTGACGCAGGCGCGCCGCACGGGCTTTGATGGTCTCACGCTCCAGTTGAGGCATGCGTGCCGCCGGGGTGTTCGGCCGGGGCGAGAAGGGAAAGATATGCGCAGCGACAATGTCGCAATCGTCGAGCAGTCGAAGCGAGTTCAGGGCCGCTTCCTCGCTCTCGGTCGGAAAGCCGGCGATCAGGTCGGCGCCAATCGTGACGTCGTGCCGCGCCGCCTTCAGTCGCTCGACCGTCCCGACCGCCTGCGCCCGGCTGTGGCGGCGCTTCATCCGTTTGAGGATCAGATCGTCGCCTGCCTGCAGAGAGAGATGGAAGTGAGGCAAAAGCCGTGGCTCGCTCGCCACCAATTCCATTAGCGCCTCGTCGATCTCGATGCTGTCGAGTGACGAGAGGCGCAAGCGGTTGAGGCTCGGCAATTCCGCAATCAAGCGCTGACACAGGCTGCCAAGGCCGGTTTCGTAGCTGGTGATGTCGACGCCGGTGAGAACGATCTCTTTCGCGCCCGCGTCAAGCTCCCGCGCCACCGCGTCTCGCACTGCTTCAAAGGGCAGTGAGCGGCTCGGCCCGCGCGCCTGCCAGATCGAGCAGAAGGTGCAGCGATGATCGCACCCGGTCTGCACCGCGACAAAGCTTCGCACCCTGGCGAGGAAGCCGGCGGCGACGGGCGGCACGGGTGCCGTCATGACGTCACCAACCAAAATGTCCGAACGACTTCCGTTCGTTTCGAGGAACGGGAAGGTTAGAGCAACTCGATCATATTTCTCCGCATTCCCGACCACCCGATCGACCTCGGGCATTGCCGCGAAACTCTCCGGATCGAGTTGTGCCGCGCATCCGGTCACGATGATCCGCTTCTCGGGCGCATCGCGATGCGCACGTCGGATCGCCTGCCTCGTCTGGCGAACCGCTTCGTTGGTGACCGCGCAGCTGTTGACGATGATCGTGTCGTCGCCGGCGAGCGAGCGCATCGCCTCGCTTTCGGCGAAGTTCAGCCGGCAGCCGAGGGTGACCGTTTCGGCCATCAGGCGAACTGCTCCAAGTCGATGTCCCCTGTGAACACATGTGTTGCGGCCCCGCGCATGCGGATCGCCTCGCCCGGGGTCCAGCTAATGGTGAGCGTTCCACCGCGCATATGCACCCGTACCGGCGAAGCGGCCTTCTTCTGGGCGATCGCCGCCACGGCGGTCGCACAGGCGCCAGTACCGCAGGCGAGCGTCAGTCCCGCTCCGCGCTCCCACGTAAGCAAATGAATGCCGTCTTCGCGGACCGACGCCACGTTGACGTTGATCCGCTCCGGAAACGCCGGGTCGTGCTCGATGCTGGGGCCCTGTGAATCGAGGTCGATCCTGGTTTCATCCGCAACGAAGAAGACGAGGTGCGGATTGCCGACGCTGAGCGCCATCGGATGGTCCAGAGGCCCCCAGCCGAGCGGCAGGTGGGCGGTGTCCATCGGATAGGAGAGCGGGATTGCGTCCCACTCGAACCGGGGCGGCGGCAGGCTTACCTCGACCTCGCTTCCCTCGCTCGATCCCTCGACGATCCCGCCGCCGGTCTCGAGCATCTTCGCTCCGGTCAGCGCGACCACGCAACGGGAAGCATTGCCACAGCTTTCGACTTCGCCCCCGTCATGGTTCCAGATGCGCATCTTCACATCGGCGATCGCCGACCGTTCGAGCAGGATCAGCTGGTCGCAGCCGATACCGAGGTGGCGATCAGCGAGCAGCTTCGCAATCGCCGAGGTCATGGCGACCGGTTGCTCTCGCGCGTCCAAAACGACAAAGTCGTTCCCCAGCCCATGCATCTTGTGGAATTGCCGCGTCACGCGCGCCGAATTAGGGAGCACATGGCCGTTAGTCCACCGCGTCGGTCGAAAACAGGAGAGCCAAAGTGCAAAGAGCCGCGACCGACGTCATGCAATCGATCCTGCTTTCGGCGGTGATCGACGCGCTGGAGGCAATGAAAATCGCATCGAAGGGCGTGCCCAACCTGATGCTGCGCGACCTGCAAAGCATCCACCGCAACACCACCTTCGCCGACCTGCCCAAGCCGGTGCAGGATTCGATCGCCCAAAGCGTCAGGGCCGCCTTCACCCAGCTATTGAAGGAAGGCTATGCGGTCGGCCCCAAGCAACCGGTCCAGCAGTCACGCCCGATGGACCGCGTCCCCGAGCGCCAGCGCAGCGGCCCCAACGACCGCCGCGGCCCGCCGCGTGGGCCGGGCAGGGGGCCGAGGCCGGGTGGACGGCCGGGCGGCAAACCGGGTGGACCACCGAAGAAGAAACCCTAACCCGTCATCCCCGCTTTCGCGGGGATGACGGCGAGGGTAGGGCGGGCCCAATGAATCGCCCCTTCCCCCACCGAAGCTGCTCCCGCGATCATCCAATTCTGGTTCGACGAGCTCGGCGAGGACCGCTGGTTCGTGAAGGACCCGGCGCTCGACGCGCGAGTTCGGCGAGCGCTTCGGCGGAGATGCGCGATGCCCTGCTGGCCGACCGCGCGCGCGGGTGGCGGGACACGCCGGAAACGTCTGCGGCGCGATCCTGCTGCTCGACCAGTTCAGCCGCAACATTTACCGCGGCAAGGCCAAGGCCTTTGCAGGCGACGCGCTGGCGCTGGAACTCGCAGGCTGTCGCTCGACAGCGGCTGGATCGATGCGGCCCCACAGCCATTGCCGTCAGCTTCCTGCTGATGCCGCTGCAGCACAGCGAAAACCTGGCCGACCAGGAGCGCTCGGTGGCCGAGTTCCAGCGGCTGGGGGAGGAGGAAGGGCTCCGCTACGCGCTGCTGCACCGCGACCAGATCCGGCGCTTCGGCCGCTTCCCCGGCCGCAACCGGGCGCTGGGCCGGGCTCAGCACGGCGGAGGAGCGGCAGGCAATCGAGCGGGCCGAGACGTTTTAGCGCCTCAATTAGGTTACCATTGCGGCTATCCCAGCGACTGACTTCTTGACCTCCGCGCCCCTCTCCCGTAGGGGCGCCTCGTCTTAACGGACATACATTGATGGCAGCGCCCACGGGTGCACGCTGGCCGGCGAGGTTTCGCCCGCCGGCGTTTTATGCATTTCGCGCTGCTACGTGAGGAGTAATTGATGTTTGACAGCCTGAGCGATCGCCTTGCCGGCGTCTTCGACAAGCTCCGCGGCCGCGGCGCCCTGTCGGAGGACGAGGTGCGCTCGGCGATGCGCGAGGTTCGCGTCGCGCTGCTCGAGGCCGACGTCGCGCTGCCGGTGGCGCGCGATTTCGTCGACCAGGTTACCGAGCGCGCGGTAGGCGCAGAGGTCATCCGCTCGGTCACGCCCGGCCAGATGGTCGTCAAGATCGTCAACGACGCGCTCGTTGAGATGCTGGGCAGCGAGACCGCCGAGCTTCACATCGACGTCAATCCGCCGGCCGTGATCATGATGGTCGGCCTCCAGGGCTCGGGCAAGACGACCACCACTGCAAAGCTCGCCAAGCGGCTGGCGGAGCGCGAGCGCAAGCGGGTGCTGATGGCGTCCCTAGACGTCGCCCGTCCGGCGGCGCAGGAGCAGCTCGCTGTCCTCGGCCGCCAGGCCAAGGTCGACACGCTGCCGATCGTCGCGGGACAGACGCCGGTCCAGATTGCTGAGCGCGCCCTCCAGTCGGCGAAGCTGCAGGGCTATGACGTGCTGCTGCTCGATACCGCCGGCCGTCTCCACGTCGACGATGCCCTGATGGCCGAGATGAAGGCGGTCGCCGCCGCTTCCAACCCGGTCGAGACGCTGCTCGTTGTGGACAGCCTGACCGGCCAGGACGCGGTCAATGTCGCCAAGGGCTTTGCCGGCGAAGTCGACCTCTCGGGCGTGATCCTGACCCGCCTAGACGGCGATGCCCGCGGCGGCGCGGCGCTCTCCATGCGCGCGGTCACCGGCAAGCCGATCAAGTTCGCCGGCGTGGGCGAGGGGATCGATGCGCTCGAGGCATTCCACCCGAGCCGCGTCGCCGGCCGCATCCTCGGCATGGGCGACGTCGTGTCGCTGGTCGAGCGCGCTGCCGAGACGGTCAAGATCGAGGATGCCGAGAAGCTTGCCGCCAAGATGGAGAAGGGCAAGTTCGACCTCGACGACCTTGCGCCTCCAGATCAGCCAGATGCAGCGCATGGGCGGGCTCGGCGCGCTGGCCAACATGCTGCCCGGGATGAAGGGGCTGAAGGGCGCACAATATCGACGACAAGGCGCTGGTGCGGCTCGAGGCGATGATGAGCTCGATGACCGCCAAGGAGCGGCGCAGGCCCGAGGTCATCAACGCCAAGCGCAAGATCCGCGTCGCCAAGGGCAGCGGGACCACCGTCCAGGAGGTCAACAAGCTCTTGAAGATGCATCAGGAAATGGCGAACGCGATGAAGCGGCTGAAGAAGCTCGGCGGGTTCGGCAAGCTCGCTTCGATGTTCTCTGGCGGCGGGATGGAGAAGGCACTGGCGGGCGTTGCGCCCGGCGGCCAGCTCCCCGGCGGCCTGCCCGGACTTCCCGGCGGAAGCTCACCGTTCAACCTTCCGCCCGGTTTCGACAAATTTTCGAAGAAATAACTTAGATTTAGAAGAAGGACTTAAGACATGGCAGTTGCAATTCGTTTGGCCCGTGGCGGCTCCAAGAAGCGCCCTTATTATCGCCTGGTGGTGGCGGACAGCCGCAATTCGCGTGACGGCCGCTTCATCGAGAAGGTCGGCACCTACAATCCGCTGCTGGCGAAGGATTTGCCCGAGCGGGTGAAGCTCGACGCCGAGCGCATCGCGCATTGGCTGTCGGTTGGCGCGCAGCCGTCGGACCGCGTCGCCCGCTTCCTCGACGCCGCCGGCATCCGCGAGCGCGCTGCCCGCAATAATCCCAACAAGGGCGAGCCGGGCGAAAAGGCCAAGGAGCGCGCCGAGGAGCGTGCGAACAAGCTGGTCGAGGCCGAGGAAGCGAAGGCTGCGGCTGCGGCTGCTCCGGTCGTCGAGGAAGTAGCTGAAGAAGCCCCGGCCGCTGAAGCTGCTGCTGAAGAAGTTGTGGCTGAGGAAGCTGCGGCTGAGGCCGTTGCCGAGGAAGCCGCTCCGGCCGACACCGCGGATCTTCCGGCCGAAGAACCGGTCGCCGAAGAAGCCGCCGTTGAAGCTTCGGCTGGTGAAGAAGCACCGGCTGAGCCGGTCGCCGAGGAAGCCGTCGAGGCCGCTGTCGAGGAATCGGCCGGCAATGAGGCGACCCCGAACAGCGACGCGGGCGATGAAGCCGGCGAAGTGACCGGCGAAAGCTCGCAGGAGCCGGCCGAGGGTTCGACCGACGAGACCGAAGCGAAGGCCGAGTAACACATGACGTCGCCGGCGACCGGGAAGCGCGTGGCGCTGGCCGCGGTCGCCGGGGCTCATGGAATTAAGGGCGAGTTGAGGCTCAAGCTGTTCGCGGACAGCGTCGAGAGCCTTGCTCGCCATTCGCATCTCTACGTTGGCGGGCGCGAGCTCGCGGTCCTTGACGTCAAGGACGGCGGCAAGGTTGCCATCGCGCGCTTTGAGGGCATTTCCGACCGCTCCGGGGCCGAGGCCCTGCGCGGCCAGCTGGTCGAAATCGACCGCGACAAGCTCCCTCCGCTCGAGGAAGGCGAATATTATCACGCCGACTTAGTTGGGCTGCCTTGTGTCGATGAAGGCGGTCAAAGCCTCGGGACGGTTGTGGCGGTCGAGAATTTCGGTGCGGGCGACCTTTTGGAGGTTGAGCGCGCCGAAGGAAAACGTTCGCTGATCCCGTTCCGAGAGCCAGTCGCGCGATTGGATGGGAACCGGATCATGCTGGATCCGGAGTTTCTCGCCTAACCGTCCTTGCGAGCAAAGCGAAGCAATCCAGTCTAGATTGCCGCGTCGCCTTCGGGTCCTCGCAATGACAATCACCTCAGCAGCGGCGTTTCCTTGGCCAGATCATTACGGATGGTAGTCGCCGCGATCCCGCCCTGGCCCATGGCATTGCTGATCTGGTCGAGCCCGATCACCAGGTCCCCCGCCGCATAGACGCCTTCGACGCTGGTGCGCATATGAGCGTCGACCCGGACGCAGCCGTCGTCGTTGAGCCGTGCGCCGATCATCGACGCCAGCTGGCAATGCACGTCTGAACCAAGCGCCGGATAGACGCTGTCGAAGGTGAAATGGCCTTCCGCGGTGTCGACCGTGATGCTGTCCCGAGCGATCGCCACGGCCTCGGCAGGGCCATCGATCGTCTCTATCCCGGCCTGCTCCAGTGCCAGCCGGTCGACCGCGGAGACGTTCATCGCCTTGTCCGGCGCGATCAGCGTGACGTCGGCGGTATAGCCGCGCAGGAACACCGCCTCGGCCACGCCATGCCCGCCGCTGCCGATCACTCCGACCTTCTTGTCGGTGACCTCATAGCCGTCGCAGATCGGGCAATAGCGGATCAGTCCGCGCTCCAGCGCGTCGTCGTGAAGCTCCTCGTCCATCGGCGGGCGACGGTTGGTGACCCCCGTGGCCAGAAGGACGGCGCGCGCCTGCCATGTGCCAGAGCCCCATTCGGCCTCGAACAGATCGCCCTCGTCATTTCGCTCGAGCCTGCTCACCGTTCCATCGATGATCTTCGCCCCATAGCGCTGCACCTGCTCCCGCATCCGCTCGATCAACTCCTTTCCGGAGATGCCGTCGGGGTAGCCGGCGTGGTTGTGAGTGCAGGGGATCGTCGCGGCGCGGCCCTTGCCGCCATCGACCACCAGAATGTCGAGGTGGAAGCGGGCGAGATAGATCGCCGCGGTAAGCCCCGCGGGACCCCCGCCGATCACCAGGCAGTCGAGTGGTTTGTCATCCATCCCCAGCCCAATGCCGAGCCTTCCTTGGCGGTTCCCGCTAGGCTAGGAGCGCGGCCCATGAGTTTTCGCGCCACTGTCCTCACCCTTTACCCGGAGATGTTCCCCGGGCCGCTCGGCATGAGCCTGGCCGGGCGGGGGCTGGCTGACGGTTTGTGGACAATCGAAACGCGCAACATCCGCGACCACGCGATCGACAAGCATCGGACGGTCGACGACACGCCGGCAGGGGGCGGAGCCGGGATGGTGCTTCGCTGCGATGTGCTGGCGGCGGCGCTGGACACCGTGGCCGATGGCCGCCCGATGCTGGCGATGACACCACGCGGCGTGCCGCTCACCCAGCGCCGCGTCCGCGAGCTGGCGGAAGGCGAGGGGGCGATCATCCTCTGCGGCCGCTTCGAGGGTTTCGACGAGCGCATCTTCGAGGCACGCCCGGTCGAGCCCGTCTCTATCGGCGATTATATTCTCTCCGGCGGCGAACTTGGCGCGATGGTGCTGCTTGACGCTTGCGTTCGGCTGCTTCCCGGGATAATGGGCGCGGCCTCCAGCGGAGAGGAAGAGAGCTTCGAAGAAGGGCTCCTGGAATATCCGCACTACACCCGACCTCAATTGATTGGGAAGGGCGCACGATCCCCGAAGTGCTGCGGTCGGGGGATCATGCGAAGATCGCTGCGTGGCGAAAGCAACGCGCGATCGAGGACACACGGCTACGGCGGCCGGACCTGATCGAGCGCCATGGGGGCGCTCGGGAGGCGTCGCCCTCTGGTGCGCAGCACGAAGATTAGGAATATAAAGACAATGAACCTGATCCAGACGCTTGAGGCGGAACAAGTCGCCGCGCTCAGCGAAGGCCGCAACATTCCCGAATTCCGTCCCGGCGACACGCTGCGCGTCGGCGTCAAGGTCGTCGAAGGCGACCGCGCCCGCGTCCAGATGTACGAAGGCGTGTGCATCGCCCGCGCCAACAAGGGCGTCAATTCGAACTTCACCGTCCGCAAGATTTCGTTTGGCGAGGGCGTCGAGCGCGTCTTCCCGCTCTATTCGCCGATCATCGATTCGATCGAGGTCGTGCGCCGCGGCGCCGTACGCCGCGCCAAGCTCTATTATCTCCGCGGCCGCCGCGGCAAATCGGCCCGTATCGCCGAGCGCCGCGATACGCGCCCCGCCAAGGGCACGGAGAGCCAGGAAGGCTAATCCTTCGGGCGCCTTCAAGCGCTTGATTATCGGCCGGGCCTTCCGACATGGGAGGTCCGGCCGTTGCCGTTTCAACTGAAGGAATGAATCGAATGTCATCGGGCTATCGGGTCGTGGTGGTCGGGGCGACCGGCAATGTCGGGCGCGAGATCTTGAACGTGCTGGTTGAGCGCCAATTTCCGTTTGCCGAGGTGGCGGCGGTAGCCAGCTCGCGCTCGACCGGCGACATCATCGACTTTGGCGACAGCGGCAAGGAGCTCAAGGTCCAGAACATCGATCATTTCGATTTTCAGGGCTGGGACATCGCGCTGTTCGCCGCCGGGTCGGACGTCAGCCGGGCCCATGCGCCTCGCGCCGCCGCGGCAGGCTGCACGGTCATCGACAACAGCTCGCTCTATCGGATGGACCCGGACGTTCCATTGATCGTGCCCGAAGTGAATCCCGAAGCGATCGACGGCTATCGCTCCAGGAACATCATCGCCAATCCCAATTGCTCGACTGCGCAGATGGTCGTCGCGCTAAAGCCTCTCCACGATGCGGCGCGGATCAAGCGGGTCGTCGTCGCCACCTACCAGTCGGTCTCGGGCGCGGGGAAGGCGGGGATGGACGAGTTGTTCGAACAGAGCCGCAACATCTTCGTCGGCGACTCCAATTCGCCGGTCAAATTCACCAAGCAGATCGCCTTCAACGTCATCCCGCATTGCGGGGACTTCCTCGATGACGGGGGAACGACCGAAGAATGGAAGATGGTGGCGGAGACCAAGAAGATCCTCGATTCCAGCATCAAGGTCAGCGCGACCTGCGTCCGCGTTCCGGTCTTTGTCGGCCATAGCGAAGCGATCAACATCGAGTTCGAGGATGAAATCAGCGCCGAGCAGGCCCAGGAGATCCTGCGCGAGGCGCCCGGCGTGATGCTGGTCGATAAGCGCGAGGACGGCGGCTATGTCACGCCCGTCGAATGCGTCGGCGACTATGCGACCTTCGTCAGCCGTGTCCGCGAGGACCCGACGGTCGACAGCGGCCTCAGCATCTGGGTGGTCAGCGACAACCTCCGCAAGGGCGCGGCGCTGAACGCCGTGCAGATCGCGGAGTTGCTCGGCCGCCGTCACCTGCAGAAAGCCGCTTGAGCCTGTTCGCCTTCGACCGGGCGATCGTCCGGGCGCCCGCTCATTCGGTCAGCGATGGCCTGCGTACAGGCGATCATGACGGGCCGAGTTATGACGGGGTCGCGGCTGAACATGCCGCTTATGTCGCCGCGTTGGAGAGTGCCGGACTGGCGGTCGACATCCTGCCGCCGCTCGAAGCCTTTCCGGATTCGGTGTTCGTCGAGGATCCGGCGCTGGTGTTCGGCCAGGGCGCGATATTGCTTCGGCCCGGCGCGAAGGCCCGGATCGGCGAGGCCGAGCAATTGCGGCCGGCGCTGCAGCGGCATTTCCCGGAGCTGATCGAAGTGAGCGATGGATTTGCGGACGGCGGCGACATATTGGCGACAGCGGACAAGATATTGATCGGTCTTTCCGATCGGACCGATGTTCGAGGGGCGCAATCGGTCGCTCGCGGTCTTGGCCGGTTCGGTCTTCGAGCGCGCCTGGTTCAAACGCCTCGTGACGTGCTGCACCTCAAGACGGCCTGCGCCATGCTGGACGAAGAAACGGTCGTCGTGACGGCGGCGCTCGACGATGGCGACATCTTCGGCGACTTGCGCCGCATCCGCATCCCCGAAGGCGAGGAAGCGGCCGCAAACCTGCTTCGCCTCAATGACATCGTGCTGATCGGTTCCGATTTCCCCCGTACCCGTGAACTTGTCGAGGGCTTTGGCCTGACTACCATGCCTCTTGCCGTTGCGGAAATCGGCAAGATCGACGCCGGCCTGTCTTGCATGTCGCTTCGGTGGAAGGAACGGGAGGAGCATTGATGACGACGATGACCGGCGGTTGCGCCTGCGGGAAGGTGCGGTTCCAGGCGGATGTCGAGCCGGCCGAGGCCTATCTATGCCACTGCCGCATGTGCCAGCGCGCGACCGGCTCCGTTTCGATTGCTTTCATCAACGCGAAACTTGCGGACGTGGAGTGGGAAGGGGAGCCCGACTGGTATGACAGCTCACTAATTGCGAAGCGGCCCTTCTGCTCAAAATGCGGCACGTCGCTCGGCTTCATGTTCAAGCAGGACGCCGAAAAAATGGATTTAACGGTCGCCGCCTTCGACGATCCCTCGCCATTCACGCCCAGGCATCACTTCGGCGCCGAGAGCATCCACCGGGCGTGGCTCAACACCGAAGGATTGCCCGAACATCGCACCGACGAGCATCAGAAGCTGGTCGACAAGTGGGTGGCGGCAACGGGCAAGATGCCCGACTGAGCAAATTCTCCGCTAATGTCCGCTTTGACCCATTCCTGCCATGACGGGAACCGACCCAAAGCTGCCTTTAGCGGGTGTGCGCCCGCATCAATCACAATTTGAAACGGACTTCGATCCGCGTGCCGCCGCTGCCGTCGATTTCTGCATCGCCGCCGATGGCCTTGGCGAGTGTGCGGATCAGGCGCAGGCCGAGCGCCCCTTCTCGCGATGTCACGGCAAAGCCCACTCCGTCATCGGTGATGGTCAGCGTCGCTGCTTCCCCTTCGTGGTGACAGTCGACCCGGATCGTGCCCTCTCGTCCATCCGGGAAAGCATATTTCATCGCATTGGTCAGGGCCTCGCTAACAATCAGTGCCAGGTTGATGGCCCGAGACGTGTCGAGCGCCAGTTCGTCGGTCCTGACGATCAGCGCGATTCTCTCCCCACCGAGTGACTGGTGGGTTTCAGTGCAGATCAGCGTCAAATAGGCGCGAAACGAGGTCCTCTGCTCGTCTGGTGACTGGCTGTTGAGCATCAAGTGCGCTGCCGCGATATTTCCCAGCCGCCGGATCGCGCTCGCAAGTTCGAGACGCACGTCTTCGCTTTGCGTCGCGTGCATCTGCAGGCCGAGCAGCGACATCGCGATCTGGATGCTGTTCTTGGCGCGGTGGTTGACCTCGTGGAGCATCACGCCGCTGTCCAGCAATCGGCCTTCGGCAGCGAGCAATGACGCCGCCAAGTCGACTTCGCGCTCGTTGGCACGTCCCGCTTGTCCATGGAGGCGAGTGATTTCGTCGTGGAGCAGACGGATGGTGCGCTCGTCGGTCGTTTCCGACTGCAATCCGTTGCTGGGCTTACTTGACATCGGTTCTCCGCAATGACGATGAAGTGCATCCGGCCGGTGTCCGGCGGCCCGCTGGCTGCTGCGCCGCGACCCTATCCTAGGATTAGCAGGACGACGAGTCCCGAAGATGGGGATGACCGCTTTCCACCCATTCCGGACATAGCCGAAGTCATTTTAACTCCGGCGTCAGTCCGGGGCGCGCCTGTTCCAGCAGGTTTGGGCCTGTCGCGGCGAAGAGTGCCGGGGCCCCTGAGCGCCGCAAACCTTGCAGTCGACTGCGAAGAGCTTCGCATAAGTATATTCGTATAAAACTAGGTTCTCTGTCGAACAGAATGGACACGGAAGCAGCTTGACGCCTTCGGCAAGATGCAACGAGCGGCGCGTCCACAGCGGCTCATTTTCTGGGCGCTCGGGCATTGCCACCTACATCTGCTCATTCACAGCAGGAAATGCCCCGCCTTGCTCAACCTATCTCAGACCTGGAAAGCAAGCGAGCTAATGTCTGCTTTCCACCCATTTCGGTCAGGGCCGCTTACAATAATGCGGACATTTGCTTTGGTGCTGGCCGATCACGCGGGTTTCCCTACCCTACGCCCATCAACCGCGGTACCATCGAATGCCACCATGCGGTGTTCCACAGGGCATGCACGGCAATTGCGCATGGCAAGTATGCGGCGATCCAGATCCAATAGGCCCGGTGCACCCGCCCGTTCCTGACCACGTCCCAGACGAACATCGGGGAAATGGCCAGAAGCGTATAGAGATCGACCGACAATGGACTGTCCGGCATGGTGTGGGGCAGCCAGGGGATGCGGTCGATACCCGCCGGCAATGGGATCGCGGTAGCCAGGATCATCATCCGTTTGTGAAGCCCCGCCTCCTTGCCCCGCGCGCGGAGGCCGATCGCAATGAACAGCGGGAACAGTATCCCGATCCTGATTTGAAGCAGCGTGATATTGTCCCAGATGAGGAGCGGCGTTCGCAACCTTTCGCGAAGTTCGTTCGGCGCAGTCTGCGCCGCGTTCCACAACTGGTGATACATGGTCGGAATCAATATGAAGCCGACAATCACGATCGCGACCGCACCCACCAGGCCGGCGACCCCGAGCTGCATGTGCAGTGCGCGCCGCCCCGTCGCCATCAACCAGGTTTGCGCCAGCAACAGCAGCAGGAACGCACCCATCAGCACGGCATGCACGTGCAGGACCAGCGGGAACGGTGGTCGTTGCCCGGTTCGGACCATCTCGATTTTCATCAGGGAATCCGGGACGAACCCGGCCAGCACGATGGCGATGAACCATCCCGCCATGAACACGAAGATCCATCGATCGATCGCGTGCGCTCGCGGCGTTCCTGACAATAGATCCGGCTTACGCTCTTCGAAGCCAACCATCCCGGTTACAGTCGCCATGGCAATGCCCCCTGCTTTCCGACCGTCGCCTCGACGTATCACTAATTGGAACGTCGGTGAACGGCGCAATTGGGCTTCGTCAACAAAAGCCGGAATGTCCGCATTCCATCTCTTGGCCGCAGCTTTGAACTTCACCGCCCATGGATGCGTTCTTCCGATCCAAACATCATGAAGAGGCTTCCATGGGCAAGATGACGTTGACCGAAATCAGCGAGAAAATGCGCGACATCGATTTCGCCGTCCTTTCAACGCGCACCGGGGACGGTGCTATCGCCGGCCGGCCAATGAGCAACAACCGCGAAGTGGAATTTGACGGCGATAGCTTCTTCTTTACCTGCGACGACACACGCACCGTGGCGGACATCCGGCGCGATCCGAACGTCGGCCTAAGTTATCAGGCGAAGTCGGGCATGCTGGGGTTGAAACCCTTTTTCCTGACGCTCGAAGGCCGGGCGAGCTTGATCAAGGACAAGGGTGAGTTCGCCAAGCGCTGGACCAAAGACCTCGACGCATGGTTCAAGCAAGGCATCGATACGCCAGGCCTGACGTTGATCCGCGTGGAAGCGGAACGACTGCACTTTTGGGACGGTTTTGAAGAGGGTGAGCTAGACTTGGCGAACGAAGAAGTTCCACAAGTCGGGTGAACGCCCGCCGGGCATCCCCGGAACATACTCGCATAAAAAGGGTTCGCGGCCGATGCCCTCAACTTCCCATCCGGCGGAACCTGCGACCAGAATCGCGCTGATCACGGTGCCCGTCATCGTGGCGCTCGGCTTCCTGTCGGGGCGGTTGTCCAACAGCGGCTTCGGCAACGACTGGTTCGACGCCCTGGCCAAACCCGCTGCAATGCCACCGGGATGGGCGTTCGGCGCTGCCTGGACCATCCTGTATATATTGCTGGGCATCGTGCTGGCCACGGTAATGGCGGCTCGGCGGTCCATAGCCCGCTCAAAGGCCCTAACCCAATTTATCATGCAACTCGGCCTCAACTTATGCTGGTCGCCGCTATTCTTCGGTGCTCATCAGGTTGAGCTCGGGCTGGCGACCATTATCGTCATTTTGCTGCTTTCGCTGGCCGCGACGAGAAACATCGCGGAAATCAGCCGCGTGACGGCCTGGCTGATGGTCCCCTATCTCGCCTGGCTGAGTTTCGCGGCTTACCTGAATTTTGAGATCTGGCGGCTGAACCCAGCGGCATGAAGCATCCATAGATCGGGCTGAGTGCGACCATTGAGCCCGGCTTGCCTGGCTGGAATCAGGCGCTACGGCTGCGGCCATGCTCAAGAAGACTCCGGCCGACCTCGACGCGCTCAGGACCATCGACGACAAGCTTCGCTGGCTGTCGGCGTGGACGATCCACCACGCCAACCATATTCGCGAGTCCGCCGACGGGCTCAAGGTCGGCGGGCATCAGGCGAGCTGCGCGTCGATGACCGCGATCATGGCGGCGCTCTATTTCCATGCGCTCGGTCCCAACGACCGGGTCGCGGTCAAGCCGCATGCCGGGCCTGTGCTGCACGCCATTCACTATCTGCTCGGCTCGCAAAGCCTTGAGCAGCTCCAGAACTTCCGCGGCTTTGGCGGCATGCAAAGCTATCCCAGCCGGACCAAGGACAGGATCCCGGTCGATTTCTCGACAGGCTCTGTCGGGCTTGGCGTCGCGATCACCGCCTTCGCCAGCCTGGTGCAGGATTATCTCACTGCCCACGAAATGATGGCGGAAGAGGAGCGCGGACGGTTCGTCGCCCTGATCGGCGATGCCGAGCTCGACGAGGGCAACATCTACGAGTGCCTGATCGAGGCCTATAAGCACGACATCCGCAACTGCTGGTGGATCGTAGACTACAACCGCCAAAGCCTCGACGCGACCTCCGCCGACCGAATGTTCGAACGGTTTGACGAGATCTTCGCCTCATGCGGCTGGCGGACCGTCGAGCTTCGCTACGGCAAGAAGCTCGGCGCTGCGCTTGCCAAACATCCTACGATCAAGGACTGGCTCGACCGCCTGCCAAACGCGGACTTCGCGGCGTTGTCGTTCCAGGGCGGTGCGGCGTGGCGCGCGCGGATCGACTCCGACCTCGGCAAGAAGGCCGCTGCGTTCCTCAAGGAACAGGATGACGAAACGCTCGGCGCGCTGATGACCGATCTTGGCGGCCATTGCATGGAGACGCTGGTCGAGGCGTTCGACGCCGCCCGGGACGATGTCCCGACGCTGTTCGTCGCCTGGACCGTCAAGGGCTTCGGCCTGCCATTCGCCGGTCACAAGGATAATCATGCCGGGCTGATGAACCCAACGCAGACCGCCGCTCTACGTGACACGATGGGCATCATTGAAGGCGAGGAATGGGAGCCGCTGGCAGGGATCGGCGGCAATGCCCGCGCGGGCGTCGAGGCGCTAATCGCGCGCAGTCGTATTGCGCGGGAGAAGCGTGGGCGCTCCTTTGGCAGAATTTCGATTCCCCCGCTGACCCCGCCCACGGGCGAAGAGCAGTCGACTCAGGCCGCATTCGGCCGAATCCTGCTCGACCTCAGCCGTGCCGGAGGTGACCTGGCCGACAGGATTGTCACCACCTCGCCCGACGTCACCGTCTCGACCAACCTTGGCGCATGGGTGAACCAGCGCGGGTTGTTCAAGCGGCGCGAAATGAAGGATGTATTCGCGGCGGCAAAAATTGCATCCGCCCAAAAGTGGTCTGCGACAGATCAAGGCCAGCATATCGAATTGGGCATCGCCGAATCCAACCTGTTCCTGTTGCTCGCCGCGCTTGGTCTGTCGGGTGACCTGTTCGGCGCGAGGCTGGTGCCGATCGGGACGCTCTACGACCCGTTCATCGCCCGCGGACTCGATAGCCTCAATTACGCCTGCTACCAGGACGCGCGCTTCCTGCTGGTCGCCACTCCGTCCGGACTGACCCTTGGGCCCGAGGGCGGGGCGCACCAGTCGATCAATCCGCCGCTGATCGCGCTTGGGCAGCCGGGCCTGCGCCATTACGAGCCGGCCTATGCCGATGAGCTGGCGGCGATGATGGAAGAAGCGTTCCGGCTGATCGACGACGCTGACGGAGAATCTACCTACCTCCGCCTGTCTACCCGCTCGATCCTGCAGCCGGAGCGGGCGGACGACAGCTGGAAGGATGGCGCGCTGAAAGGCGGCTATTGGCTCAAGCAACCTGGCCCGAATGCCGAGGCGGCAATCGTCGCGATGGGTGCGCTGATGCCCGAAGCGCTTGCGGCCTGGGAGGATCTGAGCGCCGATCTCCCCGGTCTCGGACTATTGTCCGTTACTTCGCCTGATCTGCTCCATCGCGGCTGGAGCGACGCTCAGGCGGCGCGTTGGCGGGGCAGGCGCGAACCGAGCCAGGTCGAGCAATTGCTGTCACGTCTCTCGGCCGGCGCTGGCCTGGTCACTCTTTGCGACGCCGCCCCGGCTTCCCTGAGCTGGCTTGGCGGCGTTCGAGGGCAGCGCGTGGCGCCGTTGGGAGTGGAGCGTTTCGGCCAGACCGGAAACCTTTCCGATCTCTATTCGGCGTACCGCCTGGACGGCGCCGCAATCACCGAAGCGGCTGCCGAGATTTTGCTCCAGAACGGACCTGAAATCCCCCGCTGAAAGCAATTGGCAAAGCGTTCCTTAACCTCGCTCCCCTAGGCAGGCTGGACGCCAACGGTCGCGGCGCTTTGAGATTTCGGGGAATGGCAACGTCGTGAATGGTCAGCATTATTTGGGCGCTCCGGTCCATCTGCGCCGGGCGCAAGCGGCAGTCGATGCGGTCCAGGCGGAATATCGTGCCGAGCAGCAGGCTTCGGAAAAGCGTTCGATCCGGCGGGAGAATGCTCCGCCGCTCGATCCGGCGCTGATCCCGACCGACGATGCGCTTCGGGTCCGCCTCGCCCAAGAGCTAGAATATGCCCGGCGGATGCTCGACGCGATGGGCGATGAGCTTTCCGCCGACATGGGCGTCGTCATGCGCCACGCCGTCGCGCTGCAGTCCATCGATATTGTCGGCCAGATGCTTGGACATATCGCCTCGGTAACCCGCTCCTCTGCCCCGGAACGGGCGGTGGAGCGGATCGGCATGTGCGAGCTGAAAGCCCGTCTTACCCGCCGCAACGCCGTCTGAGTGCTTGGCAATGCTATATGCGCTCGCCTAAGGCTGGCGCATGGCCGGACGATATTTCGACGAGTGGCGGGTCGGCGATTCCATCGCCCACGCCGTCACCCGCACCGTCACGGAGACCGACAATGTGCTGGTCTCCGCGCTAACCCACAATCCGCAACCCATGCACCTCGACCACGAGGTCGCGGCGCAAAGCGAATTCGGCAAGCCGCTGGTCAATTCGATCTACACATTCGGCTTGATGGTCGGCGTCTCGGTCAGCGACACGACGCTGGGCACGCTGGTTGCCAACCTCGGTTACGACAAGCTTACGTTCCCAGCCCCGGTATTCGTCGGCGACACGCTGCGCAGTGAAAGCGAATGTCTGGAGTTGCGGGAGTCAAAGTCGCGGCCCAACGCGGGCATCGTCACCTGGGAACATCGCAGCTTCAACCAGCGAGATGAGCTGGTGTGCAAGTGCAATCGATCCGCCCTGCTGCTGAAGAAGCCGGCATGAAGGCCAGCGCGCCGCCGCCGCGCAGTTGGCTGTTCGTCCCGGCAGACAGCAACAGGAAAATATTGAAGGCGCTGGAGAGCGACGCGGACGCGGTGATCTTCGATCTGGAGGACAGCGTTGCGCCGGCCTGCAAGGTGCTCGCCCGGGAAATACTCGGCCTGCTTCCTGCGCGCATGGATGGCGAGCCTCAACGCTGGGTTAGGATCAACCCGATCGGGACCGCCGCGCATGATGACGATCTCGCCGCGCTCGATCAATTCGACATCGACGGAATTGTCCTGCCCAAGGCCGAATCCGGCGACGACGTCGACGACCTGTGCGCCGCGCTCGCCCCGCGCAGCCTCCCGGTCCATGCTATCGTTACCGAGACAGCCGCTTCCCTGTTCGGGCTCCTTTCTTATCGCAATGCCGCGACTGCCTTGGCGGCGATGAGCTGGGGTGCCGAGGACTTGTCCGCTGCGCTTGGCGCATCGTCCAAATATGGGGTCGATGGAGAGTTAGCCTTTACCTACCGGCTCGCCCGATCGCTATGCCTGGCAGGAGCGGCGGCGGCCGAGGTCCAGCCGGTCGACGGCGTGTTCGCCGATTTCCGCGACCAGGCCGGGCTGGCCCGGGAGGCGCGCGCCGCCGCCTCCGAAGGCTTCACCGGCAAGCTCGCCATCCACCCCGCGCAGATCGAGCCGATCAACGCGGCCTTCACGCCGTCGGCCAGTGAGATCGCGCACGCCGAGGAAATTGTCGCCGCGTTCGAGGCACAGCCGGACGCGGGCGTGCTGTCCGTAGGCGGGAAAATGGTCGATCGCCCGCATCTGACGCAGGCGAAAGGCGTATTGGAGCGTGCATCACGATAGGAGGTTCTCATGGCTACGACTGCAGCACCCCAATCGGCGGACTCTCAGGAAGCCGTAGACAAGCCCACTGTTGCCAAGGGTTGGGGCACCGACGCACCCGATCAGCCGCTCCGGCCGATGGAATTCGAACGCCGCGCACTCAGGCCCAACGATGTCGCGATCAAGATCACCTATGCCGGTATCTGCCACAGCGACCTCCACACTTGCCGCAACGACTGGGGCGGAACACGCTACCCGGTCATCCCGGGCCACGAGATCGTCGGTACGGTGACCGCCGTCGGCGGCGAGGTCACGCGGCACCACGTTGGCGACACCGTTGCGGTTGGCTGCATGGTCGACAGCTGCATGGAATGCGACCAGTGCCTCGAAGGGTGGGAGGTTTTTTGCCGCCAGGGCTGCGTCCAGACCTATAACAGCGCCGATTATCACGACGGCACCATCTCCAAGGGCGGCTACACCGACCACATCGTCGTGCGGGACCATTTCGTCCTCAAGGTACCCGACGGGATGGACGTCAGCCGGGTCGCGCCATTGCTGTGTGCCGGCATTACGACCTACTCGCCGCTGCGCCAATACAAGGTCGGTCCCGGTACCAAGATGGCAGTCGTCGGGCTCGGTGGACTTGGCCACATGGGGGTAAAGCTGGGCGCCGCGCTGGGTGCTCATGTGACCATGATCACGACCACTCCCAGCAAGGGCGACGATGCGAGGGCGCTTGGCGCACATGACGTCATCCTGTCGACCGACCCTGAACAGATGAAGGCGGCTGCCACCCGGTTCGACTTCATCCTCAATACGATCCCGGTGAGCCACGAAATCGATCCCTACCTCAATTTGCTGGGCCGATCGGGCCGAATGGTCATCGTCGGCGCTCTGACGCCGATGCCGGGCTTCACTGGATTCAACATCATATGGTGGAACCGCGCGGTCGGAGGGTCAGCGATCGGGGGCATCCCCGAAACGCAGGAAATGCTGGATCTCTGTGCCGCGAAGGATATTTACCCGGACGTCGAAATGATCCGCATGAACCAGGTCAATGAAGCCTATGAGCGGTTGCTCAAGAATGACGTCCGCTATCGTTTCGTGATCGACGTGACCCAGGGCGTGTGAGCAAGAAGGCTGCTGCTGCGTTTGCACTGGCCCTGGCTGTTGGCGAGGCCACGGCGGCTCCCGACCCGTTCGATCCGGTCGCCTTCTTTACCGGCGCCAGCCATGGCGAAGGGCGGCTCAAGGAGGCGTTGAAGCGCGAGCGGCGAGTGACGACCGACAGCATCGGCCATGCCGAAAAAGACGGTCTGCTGGTCCTTGACCAGAAAATGCAGATCGAGGGTGAGCCGCTGCGTATCCGCCGCTGGCGTCTGCGCCAGGTTGGGCCCAACCGCTACACCGGCACGCTGACCGACGCGACCGGACCGGTCGAGGCCCAGGTGAACGGTAGGTCGATACGCATTCGCTATCCGATGAAGGGCGGGCTGAAGGTCGAAAGCCGGCTGGTCCCGCTGCCCGGCGGACGGGCGTTCGACAACCGCACCTCGATCACCAAATGGGGACTGAAGGTCGCCACCCTGACCGAGCGCATCGAAAAACGCTGAGCTTGCCGTTCGCGGCGGAGACCGGGGAACAGTTGCACCGACGGTCGCACTCGCTAGGGTCCCCATCCGAAAGCAGAAGAAATTTTCGGGGAGTCCTTGATGTCCGAACCGGCCAAGTCCTGGTCGATGGCCCGCGTCGTCACCGCCTCGTCGGCGGGAACCGCGTTCGAATGGTACGACTTCTTCATCTTCGGCTCGCTGACCCCGGTCATCGCCAAGGTTTTCCTCGCGGGCCTCGATCCTACATCGGCGCTCATCGCCGCTCTGGCGCTATTCGCGGTCGGATTCGCATTCCGTCCGCTGGGCGCGATCATTTTCGGGGCCATGGGCGACCGGGTCGGCCGCAAGGCGACCTTCCTCACTACTGTCAGCTTGATGGGCGGAGCAACCTTCGCCATCGGCCTTCTGCCGACCTACGAGCAGGCGGGTCTACTCGCCCCGATCCTGCTGATCTTCCTCCGTATCTGCCAGGGCACCGCGCTCGGCGGCGAATATGGCGGCGCCGCAATCTACGTCGCCGAGCATGCCCGAAATGACCGGCGCGGCGCCGCCACTGGCTGGATCCAGTCTTCGGCATCATTCGGCCTGCTCGCCGCGCTGCTGATCATTTTCGCGACCCGAACCTGGCTCGGCGAAGAGGCCTTTGGCGCCTGGGGATGGCGCATTCCGTTCCTGATGTCGGTGATTTTCTGGCGATCTCGGTGTGGATGCGAATGAAGCTTAGCGAGAGCCCGCACTTCGCCAAGCTCAAGGAGGAGGGCGAGGTCACCAAGACCCCACTTCGAGAAGCCTTCGCCAATCGCGACAGCCTGAAGCGCGTTGCGATCGCTTTCTTCGGAATCATGTGCGCCCAGGGTGCGGTCTGGTACTTCACCTTTTTCTACATGCAGGTGTTTCTCGAAAAATCGCTCGGGCTGCCGGGCCCGACCAAGGATATGCTGCTGATCGTCATGACCGTGGTCAGCGCACCGCTCTATGTCTATTTCGGCTCGTTGAGCGATCGCGTCGGGCGCAAACCGGTCATGCTTGCGGGCATGCTGCTTGCACTTGCGTTGTACTTCCCCGGATCGCACCTCATTGCCCAGGCTGCGAACCCCGCGCTGGTTGCAGCGCAGCGGGCAACTCCGGTGATCGTCGAGACCGATCCTGCAAACTGCGCGGTCCAATTCGACCCGACCGGGACGGCCAAGTTCGAAACCGCCTGCGACATCGCCAAGTCGACTCTGGTGTCCAAGGGCATCGCATATTCGACGCGAAGCTCGGCCGACGGCCACACGAGGGTCGTCATCGGAAGCCAGGCCGTCTCGATCATCGGGGCGGCCGGATTGCCGGGAGCCGAGGTGAAGGCAATCAAAACCAGGGCCAGCGAGTTCGTCGGCACCGCGCTCCAAGCCGCGGGCTATCCGAAGCTGGCGGACCCGGATCGCGTTAATATGCCATTGCTGCTGGGCGTCTTGCTGTTGTTCGTGGTGGCCGCGACGGCACTGTACGGCCCACAAGCGGCCGCGCTGGTCGAGATGTTCCCGACCCGCGTCCGCTACACGGCAATGTCGCTGCCATACCATGTCGGCACCGGTTGGGTCGGGGGGTTCCTGCCGGTGACCAGCTTCGCCATTGTCGCGATCACCGGAGATATTTATGCTGGCCTTTGGTACGCGGTTGCGTTCACCGCGCTGTCCGCAGTGGTGACGATCTTCTTCCTCAAGGAGACTCTGCGGCAAGCCGCTCGAGGAGTGCTAGAGACCTTCCAGGGCATCGTCCGCCGTCGACCCATTGCGGACGGAGCTTCGGCAGTTTCGCCGCGATCGCTGCCATCTCAGACTCTCAATCGCGCTTTCCCCTGGGAACGCAAGAAAACGCATCTGGAGCCAACCGGGGATGGGGGATTGGCTCCGTATTAATTTCAGGCGGTATCCAGCGCAGCTGGGGTTGCTGTGCGTTCGCTTTGACAGTCGTTGCAATCGTCCTGGCGTAAATGGCCTTAGCGGGGACTGTGCAAACGGCTTGGTTCGAGTGATGTTGCTGTATTCAATGAAGCGCGGGGGGAATTCCGTTCTTTTTACCTAAGTCGGTCCGTTCCGGGCCGGACGAACTGCGCCCAAAGTTAAGCGTAAGCAAACATTTACGATCAAGGGGTTAGTTTCGAGATCTACGCTGCTCAAACGCATGTATGGCACCGGGTGGGTGGAACATGAGCTATATTAAGGTTCTCGGTAGCGGCTACATTAAATTAACGGGAAATTACGGATATAATACTTCAACCGTTGATGGGCTAGCCGCCAACACGACGATCGATGCCACCGGAGCGTCGTGGATCGTGTCGAACAGCGCCAACCAATATCCTGACGCCGACACGTCGTACCTGGAGGGTTCGGGCGTCATCAACATCTATCCCTTCATTGTGTACAGCGCCGGATATGGTCTGACACTGAAAGGGGGCACGATGTGGGGTCAGGTCCCCCAGACGTCCGACTGGCAATATACTTACAACAACTCCGCCGCCCTCCGGATAGAATATGCGCCCGGCGTCACCATCGACAGCTGGCGCATCGACAAGGCCTGGGATGCAATTCGCATCCTGAACGGCTCGGACAACTTCCTCATCAATGACGTCCATATCTCGAATAATCGCGACGATGCCGTCGAGAACGACTGGGTGTTGTCGGGCACCATCCGGGACAGCCTTTTCGACGGGGTCTTCGGCGGTGTCAGCCTCGGAAACGGCCAAAATCACGATGGCTCCAGTCACACGGTGACGCTGCAAAATGCGTTCATCCGGATGGAGTCTTACCTGGCTAACGGCGAGATGACGCATGGGTCGCCGATCAAGGCGAACACCGACGCGCCGGGGACGAGCCCGGACATCCGCATCATCAATTCGGTGATCGCGATTGAGGACGTAACCCACAATGGCTTCGCTCGACTCAAGCTTGCCTGGGAAAATGTCGTGGAATCGCACGGCAATGTGTTCCTCAATCTATCGGACACGCCGCTTCCGTCGAACTACCCTATGCCGCCTGCAGGCTTCACCATCCTGCAAGGCCAGGCGGCACGAGATTATTGGGAGAAGGTCGAGGCTGCCTGGCTGAACAATCATGACGGCACGCCCGTTGCGGATCTGACGCCCCTTCCGCCCCTTTCAGGGCAGAGCGCGGATCCAACGCCGCTGCCGGCTCCGGCGCCGGAGCCATCCTATCGCGCCGGCGACTTCAATGGCGACGGCCGCGACGATGTGTTGCTGCGCCATGACAACGGCACCGTCACCGAGTGGCTGGGCAAGTCGAACGGAGGGTTTTCCAGCAATCACGCCGTTGCCTCCTATGGGCTGGATGTCAGGTGGCAGGTCGCGGGCACCGGCGACTTCAACGGCGACGGCCGCGACGATGTGCTCTTGCGCCACGACAACGGCACCGTCACCGACTGGCTCGGCCAGGCCAACGGCGGCTTTGTCAGCAACCATGGCAATGCAAGCTATGCGCTTCCGGCCGGCTGGGGCGTGGCCATCACCGGCGACTTCAACGGCGACGGCCGCGACGACGTGCTGCTGCGCCATGACAACGGCACGGTCACCAACTGGCTGGGCAAGGCCAACGGCGGCTTTGTCAGCAATCATGCGGTTGCCAACTATCCCCTCGACAATGGCTGGCACATCGAGGGCGTCGGCGACTTCAACGGCGACGGCCGGGACGACGTGCTCTTGCGCCACGACAACGGCACCGTCACCGACTGGCTGGGTCAGGCCAATGGCGGCTTTGTCAGCAACCATGCCAAAGCGAACTATGCGCTTCCGGCCGGCTGGGACGTGGTCAGCAGCGGCGACTTCAACGGCGACGGCCGCGACGACGTGCTGCTGCGCCATGACAACGGCACGGTCACCAACTGGCTGGGCCAGGCCAACGGCGGCTTTGTCAGCAATCATGCGGTCGCCAACTATCCCCTCGACGATGCGTGGCACATCGCGAGCGTCGGCGACTTCAACGGCGACGGCCGCGACGATGTGCTGCTGCGCCACGACAACGGCACCGTCACCGACTGGCTCGGCCAGGCCAACGGCGGCTTTGTCAGCAACCATGGCGCCGCGATCTACCCGCTCGACACGGCCTGGCACGTGCAGCTGGACGATCTCTGGATGTGAAGGCCGGGAATCCCCAACCCCTTATCGCCCACTTTCCATCCAAAGCTGACATTGCAAAGTAGGACTTCGACTGACATGCGCTGGTCGCATGGGGGACGTGGCTAACCGGGATGCTGTGCAGTTGGAGCGCACGCGGACCCGTGGTGCGGTGAATTCGTTGGCTGCTCTTGTCATCGTGAACATTGTGAACATTCGGGGGCGAACTCACGCGCGCAGGCGTTGTGCGTGCGACTGTTGCGGCGTTTGAACCGGCATGGCTGACATCAAGAACCATTATTGGAATGCTTCGGACGACGTCCGACTGGCCTGGCGGGAGGTTGGGCAGGGCAGGCCGGTGATCCTGCTCCACGGCCTGTTTTCCGATGCAAACGTGAACTGGATCAAGTTCGGCCATGCCGAGCGGATCGCGGCGCATGGTTTTCGAGTGATCATGCCCGACCTTCGCGCCCATGGGCTCAGCGACAAGCCGCACGAGCCCGAGGCCTACCCGCAGCGGCATTCTCGCCCGCGATCTGCACGAGTTGATCGCGCATCTGGACTCTGGCGAATTCGACCTTGGCGGCTTTTCGCTCGGCGCGCGGACGGCGGTGCAGGCGATCGGCGAGGGGCTAGCGGCCGCGCCGCGCGATCCTTGCCGGGATGGGGCTGGAAGGCCTGACCGATTGGGACCGGCGCCAGGCCTTTTTCCATCGAAGCGATCGCCCAGTTCGACACCGCGCCAGCGCGGCGACCGCATTGGATGGCGATCCAGTTCATGAAGACGATGAAGGTCGACCGGGTCGCGGCGGCGCTGCTGCTGCGCGACCTTCGAGGATGCGCATCCCGAATGGCTGGCGGCGTTCACGATGCCGACACTGGTCGTCTGCGGCACCGAGGACGAGCGATAATGGCTCGGCGCCGAAGCTCGCCGAAGCGCTTCCCGATTGCCGAATATGCTGAAGGTGCCCGGAACGCATATGAGTCGAGTGTCACCAAGCCCGAATTCGGCGAGGCGATCGCCGACTTGCTCGGCAATGCCTTGACTTTGAAGCCGAGCCGTCACATTCCTCGCTTCACGCGAAGACAGATTATTCAGGACGAGGAGCTAAGTCCTTGAAATTATTGCCGCTTCCGTTTCGCTCGCCGCACTTGCGCTGGCCGGCTGCGCCGCGACACCTCCAGCCCGAATGGCCGCCGACGCGCCGGCTGCGGCGCCCTTGACAGAGTCTGCCGCAAACGGCTTCTCCGCTGACGCCCGAGGGCGCGCGCGCGTTCGTCGCCACGGTCGAAAAGGATCTGTTCGACCTCAGCGTCATCGGCAGCCGGGCCGCATGGGTCAACGCGACCTACATCAACGACGACACCGACGCGCTGGCCGCCTATTTCGGCACCATCGGCACCGAAAAGGGTGTCAAATATGCCGGCGAGGCGGCGCAATACGCTGCGGTGCCGGGCCTCGACTCCGACACGGCGCGCAAGCTCAACATCCTGCGCGGCGCACTGGTGCTGCCGGCGCCGACAACCCCCGGCGCCGCGGCCGAGCTCAACACGATCGCGACCCGGCTCCAGTCGACCTATGGCAAGGGCCGCGCGACGCATCAAGGGCAAGTCGATCACCGGCGACGATGCCGAAGCGCTGATGGGCACGCTCCGCAACCCGGCGGAGCTGGCCGAAATGTGGAAGAGCTGGCACGAGAATGTCGGCCGGCCGATGCGCGCCGACTACACGCGCATGGTCGAGCTCGCCAACCAGGGCGCCAAGGAGCTCGGCTATGCCGACACCGGCGCGATGTGGCGCTCGCAATATGACATGACGCCCGAGGAGTTCGCGGCGATGTACGACCGGCTGTGGGCGGAGGTGAAGCCGCTCTACGACGAGCTTCATTGCTACACGCGCACCAAGCTCAACCAGAAATATGGCAATGCCGTGCAGCCCGCGAGCGGCCCGATCCGCGCCGATCTGCTCGGCAATATGTGGGCGCAGGAATGGGGCAATATCTACGACGTCGTCGCGCCGAAGGGCGCCGGCGACGTCGGCTATGACGTCACCGACTTGCTCGAGGCCAAGAAAAAGACGCCCGACCGACATGGTCAAGATCGGCGAGGGCTTCTACACCTCGCTCGGCCTCGCGCCGCTGCCCGCGACCTTCTGGCAGCGCAGCCAGATCACCCGCCCGCGAGACCGCGAAGTCGTCTGCCACGCTTCGGCCTGGGACCTCGACAACAAGGACGATCTGCGCATCAAGATGTGCACCAAGGTCAATGGCGACGATTTCGTCACCATCCACCACGAGCTCGGGCACAATTACTACCAGCGCGCCTACAACCAGCAGCCCTATCTCTATCTGAACGGCGCCAACGACGGCTTCCATGAGGCGATCGGCGACTTCATCGCGCTGTCGATCACGCCGGAATATCTGGTCCAGATCGGCCTGCTCGACCGCTCGAAGGTGCCGTCGGCGGACAAGGACACCGGCCTGCTGCTGCGCCAGGCGATGGACAAGGTCGCCTTCCTGCCGTTCGGCCTGCTGGTCGACAAATGGCGCTGGGGCGTGTTCGACGGCTCGACCACGCCGGCCAATTACAACCAGGCTTGGGTCGACCTGAAGCAGCAGTATCAGGGCATCACCCCGCCGGTGGCGCGCACCGAGGCCGATTTCGACCCGGGCGCCAAATTCCACATCCCCGGCAACACGCCCTATGCGCGCTACTTCCTCGCCCGCATGCTGCAGTTCCAGTTCTACAAGGCGGCGTGCGACATGGCCGGCTGGAAGGGCCCGCTCCACCGCTGCAGCTTCTACGGCAACAAGGAAGTCGGCCAGCGGCTGAACGCGATGCTGGCGATGGGCGCGTCCAAGCCGTGGCCGGACGCGCTCGAGGCGTTCACCGGCACGCGCGAAATGTCGGGCAAGCCGATGCTCGAATATTTCGCGCCGCTGCAGGCCTGGCTGAAGCAGCAGAACGCCGGCAAGCAGTGCGGCTGGTAGGTTCAGGTTGAAGGAAGGGGAGCGGCCGCATTGGCGCGCTCCCCTGGTCCGTTGGCAGGCTAGCGTGGAGCGGGCCATGCCGGACTTGATTTCCTGCTGGGCGATCGGGCCGCGCGGGCCTTGACTTGCGCCGGTTTCCTTGAGCGTCAGCGCTTCCTCGGAAGATCTCTCCTGCGCGCTGTCTTGCTGACCCATGCGCTGCTGCCTTGAGCTCGCTCAGCCGATCCATTGCCGCTGTTGAACGCATCTCGCTATCTGGTTGCGGCGCGACCAGAGGAAGGCGCCTGCCGCCGCGGCGCCGGCGGCGACCGCCGCGCTGGCGAGCGGCTTGTCGTAGGCTGCGCCGTCATGCCGCTGTCGCTGTCGAAACGGCCTTCGCGGATTGTCGCTTCCTGTTCGGCATCTTGCTCTCCTTGTACTCGCCCGCCTGTGGAATGTCAACGCGCAAGCGTCGGCGCAGCGTTGCGCCAAGGAGCGGCGAGGAGTGACGCAAATGCGGCGAACGTCTAGAGCTGGCTCGAGCATATGTCTCGGCGCTGGACGCGCGATATTCGCCCGGCGCCTCGACATTGAGCTGCTCGACGACGCCGTCGTTGACGACCATCGAATAGCGCTGGCTGCGCTTGCCCATGCCGAACTTGGAGCGTCCATCGTCAGGCCGAGCGCCTCGGCGAATTCGCCGTTGCCGTCGGCCAGCATGGTGATGTCCTCGCGGCCCTGTCGCCTTGTTCCAGGCGCCCATGCACGAAGGCGTCGTTGACGCGGTGCAGGCGATCTCGTCGACGCCCTTGGCCTTCAGCTCGTCGGCCTTTTCGACGTAGCATGGGCAGGTGGCGGGCCGAGCAGGTCGGCGTGTAGGCGCCCGGCACCGCGAACAGCGCGACGCGCTTGCCGGCGAAATAATCGCCGCTCGTGACCGGCTGCGGGCCTTCCGCCGTGGCGAGGGTCAACGGCAACGTCGGGAATGCGGTCGCCAACCTGGATGGTCATGGGTAATCTCCTGTTGATGCGTCAGGCGGCGACATAGGCGCGGCGAATCGACTGCTCACAAGGCTTGCGCCCTTTTGCGCCGAAGCGCATTGTTGTAGCGATGGAAACGCCGCGCTTCCTTTCCGGCAAGCTGCTGCTGGCCATGCCCGGCATGGCGACCCGCGCTTCGAACAGGCGGTCATCGCCATGTGCGTCCATGACGAAAATGGCGCGGTCGGCATCGGCATCGGCCACCAGCGCGCGGGCATCGGCTGTCGCGGCCTGCTCAAGCAGCTCGGCCTCGATCCGGGCAAAGCGCCCGATGCGCCGGTCCTTCATGGCGGGCCGGTCGAGCCGGGCAGGGGCTTCGTCCTGCACAGCGACGATTGGGGCGGGCAGGACACGATCGCCGTGACGGGGCTTGTGCGCGCTGACCGGGACGATCGACGTGCTGAAAGCGATCGCCGAGGGCCGGGGCCCGACCCGCTAGCTGATCGCGCTCGGCTATGCCGGCTGGGGAGAGGGCCAGCTCGACGAGGAAATGACCCGCCACGGCTGGTTTGCCGCCGACGGCGAGCCGGAGATCCTGTTCGACACGCCGACCGACGAGCGCTGGGAGGCGGCTTCAAGGCGGAAGGCATCGACCCGCGACTGCTGGCGAGCGAGACCGGCGCAGGCCTGACCGCCATATAAAGATTCTTTATATTTGCCTTTCGCGCCGCGACGGCTAGGGCGCGGCGCGCGACTGTCCTCTTTCATCGGAGAATTGCCTACGTGGCCACCACCGGCGAAACCCTGACCCGCGACTATGTCGTCAAGGACATCTGCCTCGCCGATTTCGGCCGCAAGGAAATCGAGATCGCCGAGACCGAGATGCCCGGCCTGATGGCGCTGCGCGCGGAATATCGGCGCATCGAAGCCGCTCAAGGGCGCGCGGATCACCGGCTCGCTGCACATGACGATCCAGACCGCGGTGCTGATCGAGACGCTGACCGCGCTGGGCGCCGAGGTCCGCTGGGCGTCGTGCAACATCTTCTCGACCCAGGACCATGCCGCCGCGGCGATCGCCGCCTCGGGCGTTCCGGTGTTCGCCGTCAAGGGCGAGACGCTCGAGGAATATTGGGACTATGCCGCGCGCATCTTCGACTGGGGCCAGGACGAAACCTGCAACATGATCCTCGACGATGGCGGCGACGCGACCATGTTCGCGCTGTGGGGCGCGCGGGTCGAGGCCGGCGAGAGCCTGTTCACGCCGCAGAACGAGGAAGAGGAAATCTTCGCCGCGACGCTGCAAGCGCTTCCTCGCCGAGCGGCCGGGCTACCTCACCAAGACGGTCGAAGCGATCAAGGGCGTCAGCGAGGAAACCACCACCGGCGTCCACCGCCTCTACGACCTCGCCAAGCAGGGCAAGCTTCCGTTCCCGGCGATCAACGTCAACGACAGCGTCACCAAGTCGAAGTTCGACAATCTCTACGGCTGCAAGGAAAGCCTGGTCGACGCCATCCGCCGCGCCACCGACGTGATGCTGGCCGGCAAGGTCGCCTGCGTCGCCGGCTTCGGCGATGTCGGCAAGGGCTCGGCCGCTTCGCTCCGCAACGGCGGCGCGCGCGTGCTGGTCACCGAAGTCGATCCGATCTGCGCGCTGCAGGCGGCGATGGAGGGCTATGAGGTCGTGACGATGGAGGAGGCGGCCAAGCGCGCCGACATCTTCGTCACCGCGACCGGCAACATGGACGTCATCACCCTCGACCACATGCGCGCGATGAAGAACATGGCGATCGTCTGCAACATCGGCCACTTCGACAGCGAGATCCAGATCGGCGCGCTGTCGAACATGAAGTGGAACGAGATCAAGCCGCAGGTCGACGAGGTCGACCTTCCCCGACGGCAAGAAGATCATCGTCCTGTCGCAAGGGCCGCCTGGTCAACCTCGGCAACGCCACCGGCCACCCGAGCTTCGTCATGTCGTCGAGCTTCACCAACCAGGTGCTCGCCCAGATCGAGCTGTGGACCAAGTCGCGACCAGTATCAGAACGACGTCTATGTCCTGCCCAAGCATCTCGACGAGAAGGTCGCGGCGCTCCACCTCGACAAGCTTGGCGTCAAGCTGACCAAGCTCAGCGACAAGCAGGCGGCCTATATCGGCGTGACGCCCGAGGGGCCGTTCAAGCCCGACCACTACCGCTACTGAGCATCACTAATATTGCAGCGGCCTCTCTCGGATCCATCGGCTGGCGAGAAATTTCACGCCAGCTGTCACGGGGAGGCCGCTATGTTGCGAGTTAAGGTCGGGGCTGCCGTCGGCATCCGCATTGCGAAACAGGATCGCGTCGCCCTTTCGCCCTTTGACCTTTAAGCCGGGCTTCAGTGGGAAGCAGGTTTCACCACCCTCAAAGTCTTCGTTCAGGTAGACGAGAAAGGTGAAGGTGCGCTGGTTTTCGGCATTGCCGATCGCGTCGAAATGCGCACGATATTCCTGGCCGGGCCGATAGCGAAGAACCTGCAGCGGCTCCCCCTGTTTAACATGGGTGCCGCTGGCGGCGGCAAGCCGGCGGCAGAGCGCATGGATGGCGGGCTTCTCCGATACCAGCGGAAAACCGGCAGCATGCGATGTTCGAACCGGGTGGGGCACGAGCTCTCCGGTTTGCGGGTCGACGACTTTTGACGGCGCCAGCATCGGCGTGGCGCACTCGATCAGAAAATCACACTCCGCATCGGTGAACAGCGATCGATGCATCACGATATCCGGCGAGTCGGAAACCCGCTCTGCCTGGAAGGTTTCGAGCGGGTCCCCTTCGCTGGAAAGACGCATGGCCGAAATCAGCTGCAGCTCGCGCCTGGCTTGGGGGTCGCTTCCCGTTGCATGCTCGATCAGCGCTACCGCTTTTCCCCAGTCGGCGGGTCCGCCGGTCCCATTGGCGATGAAGGCCCGATAGGCGGCCGCCGCGGTCTCGCTGCCTGCAGCAGCGGCCCTGCGAAACAGATCGCGCGAGAGCGCCAGGTCACGATTTATGAGATTTCCCGACAGACAGAGGTTCGCCAGATACTCGATCGCGTCGGGGTCGTTGGCCTTGGCTGCCGAGCCCAGCACGTCGAGCGCCTTTTGGTGCTGGCCCGATCCGAGCAGCAATTCAGCTTGAGCGATGGCGTTTCTGGTCATGCCGCAATTGTTGGCAGCGCAGCGGACGGGCCGCCACAAAAAAAGGCCGGGGCACTAGGCCCCGGCCAAAGTTGTTCCAATTGTATGTTGTCTTAGAACTGGGCCTTGAAGCCCGCATAGACGAACCGTCCCTTGGCATCATAGATGGCGGCGTTACCGGTGCCGCGATCGGTGATGCCCGTGGTACCCGTGCCGGACAGGCCGAGCGGCGGGTGCTTGTCGAGCAGATTGTCGACGCCGGCATAGAAGTTAAACTGGCGACCAAAGCCACCGAGGTTCTTCAGCTCCCATTCGAACCGGATGTCGTGATAGAACACGGAGTTATACTTCTTCGGATCGGCCGCGTCGAGGTTGTTGGGCGGGCAGGTAGGGGCAAAGGCCGTGCCGCTACATGCGTCCTCCAGTTCGTTGAAGTTCTCGTACAGGCTGGTGAACATCTGCCCGATGTAGCGCATCCGATAGCCGAAGGTGAACGGCCCGCGGTTGAGATCGACATCCCAGCGGAACTCGTCCTCCGGATCGCCCAGCTCGCTCAGATCCGGTTCTCGAAGTCGGGAAGTGCCGGGTTCTCGAAATTGCTGATCATCAGATTGTGGGTGTAGATCAGGTTGGTGTTGATCTTCGCCAGGCTGCCAAGGTCCCCGCGATAGGCGACGTTCACGTCGATGCCCTCACGGCGGCGTGCCGCGAAGTTGACGCCGGCCTGAATCATTGTGTTGCCCAGGATTTCGCCAACTTGCTGGCCAAACCCATCAGGGGCCCGCAGTGCGGTTGCGCTCGAACAAGGTGCAGAACACGTTGCTCAGGCTCGGCTGGTCATAGCAGTTGTTGGCGATCGTCTGGGCGGCCAGCGAGACGATGACGTCTTCCACCTTGATCTTGTACCAGTCGACGCTGAGCGACAGGCCCGGGACCCAGCGAGGCTGGATGACCGCGCCAACCGTCCAGGAGAAGGATGTTTCCTCACCCAGGTTGGGGTTGCTGCCGCTGATGACCGGAAGCGAGATGGCGGCGGTGCGGATGCTTCGCCAGCTGAGCAGCGGCGTCAGATCCGCGTTGCAGTTGGCCGGGCGGTTGGGGTTGTTGGCAATCGCGTTCGGCGAGCAGGGATCGATGAAGCTCGGAGCGAAGTTCGGCACCAGCGGGAAGTATAGTTCGGACAGGTTCGGTGCACGAACCGCCTTACCGTGGTTGGCACGGAACCGGATGTCGCGAACCGGCGCCCAGTCGACGCCGGCGTTGTAGGCCCAGACGGTACCCACGTCGCCCGCGACCTTGTTGTACTTCGAAACCCGGCCAGCGCCGCTCAGGGTCAGCTCTTCGAAGAACGGCACATCCTTCAGGATCGGGACCTGGAGTTCGCCGAAGGCTTCCTTCACCTCGAACGCATCCGGATTGAAGCCGACCGATGACGACGGCATTGGTATTGGTCTGGGTGGTGGGGTCGATGCCTACGCCGGGGGCCGGAAGCGGCTTGCCGGCGTTGGTGAACGGATCGTCGGTATAGTCGCCTTCTTCGCGGCGATATTCGGCGCCGAGCGCGAAGCGGACCGGTCCGCCCGGCAGTTCGAACAACTGGCTGGTATCGCCGCCGACGAAGCCGTTTGCCACGAACTGGCTTAAGCGAGGCGCTGGTCGCGCGCATTGTATGCCGAAATAGTCGGCCGCAGCGCTGTTATCGGTGCCGCCGAACGGATTGTAGGGAACGCAGGCGGCGATGTCCGCCGCAAGCCTGGCTGCCTGGCCCGTATTGGCGCGTGAGGCTTCCGCTGGCGTTAACTGAGCAGAGCCAGAGTCGTAGGCGACCGCAGCCGTCGGATCGAACTGCGAGCGGCACTGGATCTGCCCGGTGAGCGGATTGATCCCGGCGTCCATCGCCAGCATGAAGCGCTGCCGATCGAGGAAGCCGTAAGTGTAACCTTGTCCTCCTTGAACTTGCCGTAGTTGACCGAGACTTCGTAGTTCCAGTCGTCGTTGAACGTGCCGCGAAGGCCGCCGACGATGCGGTAGGTGTCGCGCTTGAACTTTTCGTCGCGGATGCCGACGTCGAGCAGGTGTGCGGGCGACCACGAAGCGGTAGGTTCCGGCCGTTGATCGCGGCGATGTCGGCTGCATTGAGGCCAGTCCGCCAATGCCCTGAGTGCTGGCTGCGGGCAAGAGCCGCTCGAGTGCCGGCCGCCGTCGGGCGCCAGCCGACGAGACAGGCCGCCGACAGGCTCGGTATTGCAGCCCGACGCCAGGATGGCAGTGCCGGATCGTCGCGCGCTCCGCGGTGACAGGAACGGGTTGTCGAGCCGGACGCGCTCGCGGGCGTCGAACTGGCCGCATGGTGCCCTGGATGAACGACGGGCCGGCGTTGTTGCCGAGCGCGTTTGTCCGGTTCCACTTGGCCTCGACGAACGGCTCGAACGCGTCGCTGACCGTAAGTGGGCCAGCAGGTTGAAGTTGTAGCGCTTCAGTGTCCGGCGCAATCGAGAGCAGCTTGTCCTCGCGGCCGGTCTGGCCGTTGCCGCCGAGGAAGCCGCCGATGATGCCCGGCGCCAACCCGAGTGCCGGTCTGCGGCGACGAGATTGCCCGCCGCGTCGAAGATATAGGTGCAGTTGTAAGGCGTGCCGGCCGCACTGGCGGGCAACGCCGGGAGTCGTGTCGGCGCCACGTCGCACCGTTGCTCAGCGCCAGCCGCTGCCGGCGTGTGTCGGCGGCTGGCGTGATCGGGACCAGGCCGAAGCGGTGGATCGTCGCGCTGCGGATGTCGCGAAGGAACGTCGCGTCCGGGAAGCCGTCGCTGCCGTTGGGCAGGCCGGCCGGATCGACGTCGGTGATGATCGTGGCCGTCGACCGGCTGCAGCCAAGGCAAGTCGGAGCCGAAGACGCGGTCCTGCTTCGCGAATTCACCGTGCAGGGTGACGTTGGCGCGGTCGTCGGCGAAGTTGTGCCGTACATCGCCGAGACGTACTGGTTGCCGCCGAAGCCGTCGCGGCGAGACGCCGGCCTGGCCGCGCACCTGCAAGCCTTCGAAATCGCGCCGCAGGACGAAGTTGACGACGCCGGCGATGGCGTCCGAACCGTAGATGGCCGAGTTGCCGCCGGTGACGATGTCGACCCGCTCGATCAGGTCGTTCGGGATCGTGTTGATGTCGGGCGAGACCGCGTTGTTGAGGATGTCCGCCGGCGACGTGGCGGCGGCCGTTGACCAGCACCAGGGTGCGCTGCGGTGCCGAGGCCGCGAAGGTCGAGCAGGTTGAGGCCGGCGATGCCGATGCCGAGGCCCGGGTTCTGCTGCGCGAAGGTGCTGCGCAGCTGCGGCAGCTCGTTCAGCGTGTCGCCGATGTTGGTGTCGCCCTGCTGGAAGAACTGACTCGCCGCCGATCGAGGTGATCGGAACGGTCGATTCGAGGTTCGGGCGGCGGATGCGCGAACCGGTGACGACGATCGCGTCCGGCTCGTCCGGCGCGGCAGTGGTGTCGGATTGGGCCTCAACTTCCGAAGGAACGGGCGGGGCCTGTTCGTCGACCGGCGGAGCGGCGGTTTCCTGCGCGAAGGCGGGGGTGGCGATAGCGAACGCCAGACCGCATGCGGCAAAAGTCTGGAGCGCGGTCGCGCCCAACAACATCTTCTTAGTCATATTCGAAACCCCTGGACATAAATGCCGGGCCTTCATTGTCGATGCGGAGGTAAATTCAAACCCAACTCGTTGGTTGGACGGCCAATTCGTGGCTGGGAGTTACATTAATGTCACATTTCAGTCGGCCGGGTAGATCGGGCAGATTAACATAGGTCAATTGTTGTCGGACGGCCCGTCCAAATGGGGTCCGGCGGCCCGTCCAATCGTCGCTGGAACGGTGGGATAATTGTCGGCGATGGGACCCAGCGCGGCCTTGAGCGGTCCCAGCCAGGGTTCGAACGAGCGCCACTGATCCACGCCCTCGCGATTGATCGGCCGGCGCACCTGTTCAGAGCTGGACGTACGCACAGCGCGGCGATTTTCATGAAAGCTCATGCACCGCTCGTCAAACGGCAATTGCAATCGATCGAGGAGCCCCCGGATGCCACCCTCAGGGTCGGTCACCAGATCTTCGTGGAACACCCGAATAATTCGACCCGGCATGGTGCGGTCGAAATGGTCCATCATCCGTACATAGTCGGAATACAGAGAGCCGATGTCGGTCAGGTCGTAACTAAAGTCCTGACCCTTCGCGAAATGTTGCCGGAAGAGAGACAGTCCGCAGGCCATCGGATTGCGGCGCGCGTCGATGATCCTGGCGTTAGGAAGGATGGTCAGGATCAGGCCAAGGTGCATCCAATTGTTGGGCATCTTATCCACGAAGAATGGCTTTTGGGTCTGGCGCCTCAACCGGGTCCCCCAAATATAGCCTTGGCCCAGCTTGCGAAGCTCCTCCCGGGGAAGCGCTTTCAACCGGTTGAGATAGCCGCTGTCCTCAAAACCGGCGTCCTTGCCGCCAGCCAACCAGCCCGCCAGCGCCGGAACGTCGGGCAGTTCCATCGTTCCTTCGACCTGGGCGTGACTCGACAGGATCTGTTCGATCAGAGTTGAGCCGGCGCGGGGCATTCCAAGGACGAATATCGGGTCCGCAGCTTCGAAGCCTGCGCCAACGCGCTCCGCAAAGAACTGCTGGCCGAACAGGTTGATCGAATTTTCGACGTGCCGCGTCACTGCTCTGCGATCATGCTTCGCCGTCAGTGCGCGCAGCCGGTTTCCTTCGGAATAATGCTGAAATGCTCGCTCAAACTGGCCATCCTGTTCCAGTGCTCGGCCCAGCGCAAAATTCATCCCGATCAGGTCGGACTCATTGCTCTCATTATCACTGATCAAGCCAGCCAGATGCCGGATGTCGGTCTCGTCCAAACGCCTCGTCTTCAAGTCCGCAAGGGCCCACCATGCTTCGCCGGAAGTGGGTTTCAATTCGATCGCCTGACGATATGCAGCGACCGCCTTGTCCTGCTGCCCGACGGTTCGCTGGATATGCCCGTAACTGACCCAGTTTTCGGGGCTATCGGGGAATTTTTGAACGACTTTTTCGTATAGTTCCAAGGCCTCCGAATATTGATCTTCCAGTTCGAGCGTTAAGGTCCTTCGGGGATTGCATTGGTTTGCTGGCCGGGGGCTTGGCCTCGGTTCGATTTTAGCCGCTCGACAAGTGACAGAGCCGCGGGATATTCGGGCGCCACGGCCAAGGCTTTCTGCACCAGGCGGTCGGCCTGTTCGAAATGCCCGGTTTTTACGCCGACGGCGGCGAGGAGCCTGAGCGCCGCCGCATCGTCAGGCTGCTGTTGGATATAAGGCCTTAGAAGCTTCTCGGCGTTAGCCAGCCTGCTCTCCGCCAGCGCCATTGTGGCCTGGAAGATGTCCGGGTGGAGTGATGAAAGTTCAATTGCTTCAGCCTCTGCCACTCGGGCTTCATCAATGTTCCCAAGCTTTCGGAGCGCCATTCCAAGGAGACGAAAAGCCTCTGCGCAATCCTCGTCACCCTCGACGATCTCGCGAGCTTGCTCGGCGGCCTCGGCGTAGCGGCCATTGCGCAAAAGCCGTCGCGCACTTGCGATTGCCTCCGCTTTGCTGCCGACACTACTTTGGATCGTCCCGTCCATTCAGATTGCCTAATTCCAGTTTTCCGGTGCTTCCGGGTAGCAATCCAGAACGGAGCCAAGCGCAACTTTGAGTGGAGCGAGCCAAGGTTCGTATGACATCCATTGATCAATGCCTGACTTGCCGATCGGACGCCGGACTTGCTCTGAACTGGCGGTTTTCACCGCCCGCGGATTTTCGTGAAACTTGAGGCAGGCGGGATCGAATGGAAGCTCGAGGTGATCGAGCAGGCGCCTGACTTCGGATTCCGTATTTGCCACCAGTTGCTCGTAATGCAGGCGATACACCGAGCCTGGCAGGACCTCGCCGAAATGGGCCAACATCTCGACATAGGCACGATAATAAAGTCCCAGCTCCGTCAAATCGTAGCTATACTCGCCGCTGTCCGCAAACAGCTGGCGGAAGTTCGACCAGCAGCAGTCCAGGGGATGGCGCCGCACGTCGATTATCTTGGCGTTGGGCAGTGCAAGCTTGATGAGTGGCAGGTAAAGCCAGTTGCGCGGCATCTTGTCGATGAAGCGAGGGCGGTTCGAACGGCGATGCCGGTTCGCTTTCCACAGATAGGCGCCGCCGATCGTTTGGAGCTTCGCCGGTGAAAGCGCCGATACCTCGTCGACGAATGAGCTGGGTTCGAGCGCCGCCCGCCGCCCGCCAGAAAGGAAAGAGGACAGGTTACCGAAATAGACCAATTCCTCAGTTCCCTCGATGGAGGGATGCGACGAGAGGATTTGCTCTACCAGGGTCGATCCGGAACGAGGCATTCCGACAATGAAAATCGGATCGTTCGCTTCATGGCCTTGGCCTCTATGCCGGGAAAAATGCTCGGCAGTGAAAGTAGCCTTGCACTGCTCCACGTGGCTGAGTGTGTCCTGGACATCATAGCGAACGGATCTTCGTTTGAGGGCGTTCCCTTCAGCGTAATGGCCAAAGGCCTCCTCGTGGAGATCGCCATCCGCCAGCGCCTTGCCCAAAGCAAAATGAATGCCGATCCGATCGCTGTCCGATAGGCGCTCGGTTTCCAACTGGGCGGTCATCAACGCGCGATCGTCGGCACCGATGTACGAGGTTTTGAGATCCGCAAGACCCCACCAGGCTTCGCCAAAACTCGAATTGAGCTCGATTGCGTGACGATAGGCGGCGATGCTGTCCTCGTGACGCCCAGCCATGCGGAGCGCGTGCCCGTAGCTTAGCCATACCCCAGGGCGTTCGCCGTGGTTGACGATGGCTTGCTCGTTCAACGCGATCGCTTGTCGGAACTCCTCCTCTCCCTCGGGCGGAGTGTCGGGTTTGGTGGGGTCGTGTGAGTAAGCGAGCGCTTGCTCTTCCAGGACGCCAAAAAATTCTTCCCTCGCGGTGGCGAAACTGGGCGCGAGCTTGAGAGCACGCCAGAGCAACTGCTCGCCCTCCTTAAGCTTACCTGCCTTCCTGGCGACGTCGGCAAGCAAACGAAGCGCTTGGGGATCATTCGGGGTGTCGTCAAGAAAGCGGCGCAACAGGTCTTCGGCATCGCTATCTCGGCCCGACGCGATGAGCGCGGCCGCGCGCATCAACACAGGATCGGAGCCGGAAACGCGAATGCCCTCTCGCTCGGCAGCCTCCGCCTCGTCAAAGCGACCCAACAGACGAAAAACGGCCGCAAGGATCAAATGGGCTTCGGCAATGCCAGGCTCGGCCTTGATTATCGCCTGTGCCTGTCGCGCGGCAGCTCCGGGGTGGCTCAGCAGGAGTTGGCGTGCATTGGCCAATGCATCGCCGACAGTGGCCGTCGCTTGGGCGGTCGCTTGGTTCATAAGGTCATTTTGAGCAGGCAAAACGATGAAGATAAAGCAAAATTTGGTGGCGCCCTTCGCTCAGCGGAATCAAAGAGGGGCCGGAGTAAACCCCGGCCCCTCGGTGAGTTAGGCTTGGCTCAGAATTTCGCGACGAAGCCTGCATAGAAGAAGCGGCCGATATTGCGGTAAATGCCGCTTCCGCCGCCGATGCCCGTGTTGCCGAGCGGAGGCTTCTTGTTGGTGACGTCGTCGATGCCCAGATAGAAGTTGTAGCGATTGCTCACGTCAACCTGCGCGCGGATATCGTGATAGGTGACGGATGGGTAGAACTTGCGTTCCGCCCAATCGGGGTTTTCGGGCTCGCGGCCCTGCTTGCTGAAGAAGAATTCATACTCCGCCGTGTTCAGCAGCATCTTCCCGATGTAGCGCAGCTGGTATCCGAAGGTGAACCGTCCGGTCTTCAGGCTGGTATTCCAGTTAAAGGCATCCTCGGGATCGCCAAGCTCCTTAAGGATCTGATCGGCGCGGTCCGGATCGGTGGGATCCAGGAATTCGTCATTTTGCAGGACGTGAGTCCAGATGAACTGCGTGTTGAGCAGGCCAATCCGGCCGATCTGATGGCGGTAAGAGGCGTCAACATCGATGCCGCGAACCTGCAGCTTCGCATAGTTGAGCGGCACTAGCTCAAGGTTGTTCTCAAGGATCCGGCCGGGAATTTCACCGCGTGGTCCGCCGCCCGGTCCGGCGCGCTCGAACAGGGCGCAGAACTGGTTGTTGAGGTCGGCCAAGTCGTAACAAGCATTCACTGCTGCCTGCGCGGTAGGCGAGGTGATGACGTCGTTGACCCGGATATTGTAATAATCGACCGACAGGGCGAAGCCCGGGAGGAAACGCGGTTGGAGCACGCCGCCTACCGTGAAGGAGTCCGCGGTTTCGGGCTTCAGGTCCGAGTTGCCGCCGGAGAGGAAGCCCAGCGACGACGTATAGTTGAAGTTGAAGCCCACCGGCACGCCCGCCGCCAAACAGTTTGCGGCTCGATTGGCCGAGCCCGCGCCGATCTGATCGTTATCGCAGGGATCGGAGAAGCCAGGCGCGAAGTTCTGACCAAGCGGAGTGTAAGCGTCGGCCAGGCTGGGAGCACGCACGGAACGAGACCAGTTGGCACGGAAGCGAATGTCCGGGATAGGGGCGAGTTCGCCACCGATATTCCACGCCCAGACACCACCGAAGGTCTTGTATTTCGCGTAGCGGGCGGCGCCTGAAATGGTCAATTCGTCGATCAGCTGATCTTTCAGGATCGGTAGTCTCACTTCGCCGAACACCTCGTTCACCTTGAACGTCGGCGGCGTGAAGTCCGGAATTGCGTTATAGAATGTCATGCCGGCCGAAGTGACATCGTCTTGCTTATAGCTGACGTCGTTGGTTCGATGCTCGGCACCCAGCGCGAAGCCGATGGGGCCGCCAGGAAGGTTAATGAACTCGCTGGTGTCGCCTGACATGAAGGCGTTGACCACAAATTCCTTGATCCAGCCCTTGGCGAGCGAATCTTGCACGACATAATTTCTTGCGGCGTCGGTTACGCTCCCCTGGCCAAATGGATTGATTGGCACGCATTGCGTAACGTCGTTGGCTAGTTGTGCAGCCGCGAATGCCGGGTCGAGATTATTGAGCAATGGAAGCCGGGAATCAGGGTCCAGCTGCGAACGGCAAACAATATTCCCGTTGGCTGGCCCGCCATTAAAAACACCTTCATCAACCGCATCGAGCGCCAGCAAGTAACGCTGCATGTTCAGGTTGCCGAGGATCTTCGTCTTTTCCTTAAGTTTGCCGTAGTTCAGCGAGACTTCGTATGACCAATCGTCGTTGAAGTCGCCGCGGAGCCCGCCGACTATCCGAAATGTTTCGCGACGAGCCTTCTCTTCGCGGTTTCCAAGTTCCACAAAGTTTCGGAACAGATAAAAATATGAAAGACCGTTGCCTTCAAGCAGGTCGCGGGCCTGCGAGCTTAAATATGGATTGTCTGTAAAGATTGCCTCGCGATCGAACCCGGCCAGCGGATGTGTGTCGGGATAGAGTTCGCCGATCGAAGAGCTGAAAAACGGCCCGGAGGCGTTGCCGAAGGAATCCGTACGAACGTATTTCGCCTCGACGAATGGCACGAGCGCAGGCGAGACCTCATAATGGGCAATCAGGTTGGCCGAATATCGGTCGAGTTTGGGCGACAGGCCGAACTGCTTCCCATCACGGAAATTGTTGCCATTCCCTCCGATGAACGAGCCGAAATAGCTGATTCCAACCCGTTGTCCGGTCAGCGGAACCAACGTTCCATCGGGCAGGAAGGTGTAGGGGGTAGTGAAATAGCCAGAACCACCAATCAACGGGTCCGCCGGGTCGAACGCCGTGCAGTTGCCACCGGGGCAGAAGAAATACATCGCGCCGCTGTTAGTATAAAGAGCGTGACGGACGTCCTCTAGAAAGACGCGATCCGGCTCATCATCAAACGGAGCGCTCGCGGGATCGGTGTCGACCACAACGAAGCCGCACTGGGTACTGAAGCATTTGCCGCGCTGCGAGGCGTAAAAATCCTCCTGCCGGGCATATTCGAGGTTGACGGCGACGTTGCCGCGCCCGTCTGCGAAATTCGTTCCGGCGAGCGCGCTTACGTAATAGTTGCCGGCATCGCCATATTTGCTGACGCCGCCCTGGCCGCGGAGCTGGATGCCCTCATAATCATCCTTGAGGATGAAGTTCACGACGCCGGCGATGGCGTCCGAGCCGTAGATCGCCGAGTTGCCGCCTGTCACCACGTCGACGCGCTCGATCAGATCGGTCGGGATGGTGTTGGTATCAACTTCGACCGCGTTACCCAGAATGTTTGAAGCGACGTGGCGCCGGCCGTTGACCAACGTCAGAGTGCGCTGCGTCCCGAGGCCGCGAAGATCGAGCAGGTTGAGGCCGGCCGTGCCAAGAAAACGAGTCGAGTTGGCCTGGCTGAAGGTCGATCGAAGCGCCGGAAGCTCGTTAAGAACGTCACCGACTGAGGTCTGGCCGGTTTCGAAAAATTCCTCGCCCGTAACCGAAGTGACCGGAACCACCGATTCCAGGTTCGGGCGCCTGATGCGCGAACCCGTGACGACGATGGTGCCTTCCGCAGTAGCCAAATCGTCAGTGACCGTATCTACCGGCGCGGGCACCGCCTCAGGCGGAGCTGTTTCCGGCGTCGGTTCCGGAGGTGTTTGCGCCATTGCCGGGCTGGCTGCGATCAAGGCTGCCATCGAGGCGCCCAGCATCAGGCTGGGGCGAAGAAACTGATTCTTGTCGTTGCGGAAGGTCATACTCAAAATCCCCTTTGGCTACCCAATTCGGCGTTGGAAGCACACACACGAGATAAATCCGCGTTAATTTCTTCTCTGTAGGCGGCGCGAAGTCAACGGGACGAAGTCAGTCGTTGGATTCCTGTGGCATTTTTGCGACATTCTCCGCAGGGCCGCGCTTGTGTCGTCCGACTGGCTTTCTATGAAGCATGGATGGGGTTGCAGGGGTCCAAAAAGCTGAACAGAGCAGCGGCAGATGATCGGTAGCGCAACCGCCGCAGCGGCAATCATTGTCGTGGCTGCCTTGTGGGTTGCTTTTGCCGCCACCCTGGCGATCCTTGCCGCCCGCCGGATGCGCCGGGCGCATGCCGTTCTTGGCGCGGCTCGAAGCATGAGGTCGTTGCTCGATGCCGCGCCGGCGAGGGCGTTGCTGGTTTACCCGGACGGCAGGATCGAGGCCGATGCCCAGCTGGTTCGAGAACTGGGGCTGTCGGTCACGCCTGGGCGCCTGGAACAGCTTGGCGGAAGCGAGGCCGGACTTGATCAGGGCGACCTCACAGCCCTGACGTCGGCGCTTGACGATGTACGCCTGAGCGGGGCGCCATTGCGGCGTCAGCTGCAGCTTGCCGGCCGGGATCGGGTAGTCGAGGTTCGCGCTGCGCTCGCACCGCCCCCCGCAAAGCCCGGCACTGTGCTGGTCTGGATCTTCGATATCAGCGATGCTGACGCCGACAGGGCGAAACTCACTCGCCGACTTCAACAGACCGAAGGCGCGCTCGACGCGTTGACCCACCTTATCGAAAGCGCGCCCTTCCCAATGTGGTACCGTGGGCCTGACCTCACCCTGGGACTGGTCAACGCCGCCTTTGTTGCCGCGGTTGAAGGCCGGGACGCCGCGGAAGTGATCGAACGGGGCAGCGAGTTGATCGATGCGGTCGGCGCCGAAAGCGCGCGCGCCGGCGCAGAAATAGCACTTGAAACCGGGCGGCCCTATTCGCGCGTCCATCCAGCGACGATCGGACAAGAGCGCCGCATGCTTCGTCTGGTCGACGTTCCTCTGCCGACTGGAGCGGTCGCCGGGTTCGCGATCGACATTCAGGACCTGGAGGATGCGCGGATCGATCTGGCCCGCCACCAGGAATTGCAGCGCGAGCTGGCGGACCGGATGACCGCAGGGGCTGTGCAGTTCGATGGCGAACGCCGCCTGGCCTTCTTCAACCAGCCGTTCGCCATCATGGCCCAGCTTGAGCCGGACTGGCTCGCCGAGGGACCTGAGTTCGACCGCTTATTGGAGCGGATGCGGGAGAACGGTCGACTGCCCGAAGTGCGCGACTTTCCCGCCTGGAAGGCCGAGCGCAGAGACTGGTTCACTTCGCCGGAAGAGACGGTTGAAGAGGATTGGATCCTTGCCAATGGCGACCATCTTCGGATCCTCGGTCAGCCACTTCCGGACGGTGGCCTTCGGCTGATCTTCGAGGACCGGACGGAACAGGTGCGCCTGGCTTCGGCCCGCGACACGCTCCTGCGCGTCCGCGCCGCGACCTTCGACAATTTGTTCGAGGTAATCAGCGTGTTCGCATCCGACGGCCGCCTCTACTTGTGGAACCGCCGGTTCAGCGAGCTGTGGGATCTCGATGAAGGCTGGCTCGCCGAGCATCCGCGGGTCGACGAACTGGTGCCCGCTATGGCCAAGCGCCTCGTCAATCCAACTGCCGCGGCTCAAGTGCGCGAGCTGGTCCGGTCGACCACCAGCGGGCGGCAATCGGGAACGGGCCGGGTGTCGCTGACCGATGGCCGGCATTTCGACTTTGCGGCTGTGCCGCTGCCTGATGGCAATGCACTCTTCACGATGATCGACGTCACCGATTTAAGCCGGATTGAAGCGGCCTTGCGTGAGCGCGCCACCGCGCTGGAGGAGGCCGATCGGGTCAAGACCGACTTCGTCGCCAATATGAGTTACGAATTGAGGACTCCGCTGACGTCGATCGGCGGCTTCGGTGAGATGCTGGCGGCGGGTTATGCGGGCAAGCTGCCGTCGGCGGCTGCTGACTATGTCGGGGCGATCCTGGAATTGGTCGAGCGCCTTTCGAAACTGATCAACGACGTCCTCGATCTGACCCAGGGCGACACCCAAGGGGTGGTGCTGGAGCGTGAACGGGTCGACATCGCCGGCATGTGCCGTGCCGCGGCCGAGGCGTTGCGGGCGCGGGCGGACGAGAAGATGCACAAGCTGGAGATCGCGCTCGATCCCAGCGCCGGAAGCGTGATCGGTGATGCCCGGCGCCTGAGGGAATTGGTCGAGCACATTCTGCGCAACGCGGTTGCCTACACCGACGAGGGCGGCCACATCTGGCTCAAGGCGAGCGGCGACGACGAGCAGGCGATGATCACTATTGTCGACGATGGCCCGGGGATCGCGTTGGAGGATCAGGCGCAGGTGTTTACGCGCTTCCACCGGTCGGGCGCGACGCGGGGCGACGCGGCGCTCGGTCTTGGCCTGCCACTTACCCGGCAGTTCATTGAGGCCCATGGCGGTGTGGTCGAGCTGGAGTCCGCGGTCGGCAAGGGCACCAGCGTCACCATCACCGTTCCTCGGGCGCCGCAATGAGACTTAAGGATGAGGCCGCAACGCTGGCCTTCGGAAGCCAGTTGGCGAAACTGTTGGGGCCGGGCGACGTCATCACCCTTTCCGGTGATTTGTCGGCGGGCAAGACGACGCTAGTGCGCGGGCTGCTTGCGGCCCTGGGGCATGAAGGCGAGGTCCCGAGCCCAAGCTTTGCGATTGTCCAACCTTATAAATTGCTTTCGCCACCCGTTTGGCATGTTGACCTGTACCGGATCGAAAATCCGGCGGACCTTGACGAGCTGGGGCTTGAAGACATCACCGCCGAGGGCGTTCTGATTGTTGAATGGCCTGAACATGCTGGACCCGATGCATGGCCTCGTGCGCTCGCCCTGTCGCTGGAAGTGCATGAGAAGGGCGGCCGCGCCTTGACAGCCCGGGTGCCGGCGGCATGGGAAGGGCGATGGCCCCACCAATGATTCCTCCAGCCTCCGCGCCCGATTTCCTGGCTCGCCACGGCTGGGGCGAAGCGGAAATCCTGCCGCTTGCCGGCGATGCCAGCTTTCGCCGCTACTTTCGTATCCTCGCGGGGGAACGGCGCGCTGTCCTGATGGACGCTCCGCCACCCCAGGAGGATGTCCGGCCCTTTGTTGCGGTCGCGGGTTGGCTCGAGCAGATTGGATTGGTCGCACCCAGGATTCTCGCCGCCGATGTTGAACAAGGTCTGTTGCTGCTCGACGACCTTGGCGACGCGCGGATGCGTGAGGCGCTCGACGCTGATCCGCAAGCCGAGCGAGAGCTATACGAGACCGCGGTCGATGTTCTCGTCCACCTGCACCGCCAGCCGCCCATGAAGGATCTCCCCAAGCACGGCATCGACGAGTGGCTGGCCGAGGTTCAGCTGTTCCCGGATTGGTATGTGCCTGCGGTCGGACTGAGCGACATCGATCTCCAGGGCTGGGATGCCGCATGGCGTCAAGTGCTTCAACCTGTGGCGAATGATGGCCTTGGGCAGGTCACCGTGCTGCGGGATTATCATGCAGAGAACGTCATGCTGGTCGATGGCCGCGGCGGAATCGAGCGCTTCGGACTGCTCGATTTCCAGGATGCCCTTGCGGGTCACCCGGCCTACGATCTGGTTTCGGTGCTTGAAGATGCCCGCCGCGACGTTCCGCCCGAGCTCGAGCGGGCAATGATCGATCGCTACCTGGACCGTACCGATGCCGATCAACGCTTCGAGCGCGCTTATTGGGCGCTTGCGGCGCAGCGCAACACAAGGATCCTCGGCGTATTCTGCCGTTTATGGAAGCGCGATGGCAAGGACCGGTACAAGGCATTCCAGCCGCGGATGTGGGGCCTTCTGGAACGCGACCTTGGCCAGCCGGGGCTGGAGCCCATACGTCAGTGGTACGATGACAATGTTCCTGCGTCCGCCCGGTCCGCGGCCTGGGAGGAACAGATCGCATGACCCGGAAAGCCCGCGCCCTCGCGCTTCGGCCCGATATCAGGGCGTCAGTTCCCGATACGGCGATGGTCATGGCGGCGGGACTCGGCAAGCGGATGCGGCCGTTGACCGCGTCCCGTCCCAAGCCGCTGGTTGAAGTGGCGGGCAAGCCGCTGATTGATCATGTGCTCGACCGGTTGCGCGCGGCGGGCGTCGGCAAGATCGTCGTCAATGTGCATTATCTACCCGACGCACTGGAGGCTCACCTCAGGGCCCGCGCCGCCGACCTGGAGGTGAAGATCAGCGACGAGCGCAAGCTGCTGCTCGAGACTGGAGGCGGGATGATACGAGCCGAGCCGATGATCGAGGCAGACCCGTTCCTGGTGATCAACAGCGACAATTATTGGATCGACGGACCAACCGACACTCTGCACCTTCTGGCATCGCTATGGCGTGAAGCCGACATGGATGCGTTGCTCCTGCTTATTCCCCAGGCCCGGGCGGGCAACCACCGGGGGCAAGGCGATTTCCACATGCTGGCGGATGGACGGTTGGCCAGGCGGAAAAAGGGCAGGGTGGCGCCGTTCGTCTTCACTGGCATTCAGATGGTGTCCAAGCGGCTGCTTCGCGACGCGCCCGAAGGACCGTTTTCAACCAACATCCTGTGGGACCGAGCGATCGAGGAAGGGCGCTGCTTTGGCGCGGTCCACCAGGGACTGTGGTTCGATGTCGGCAATCCCGCCGCAATCAAGGCGACCGAGCGCGCACTCCAGCATGGCTGAGCCGGCCCTGTTTCGCCGCAGCCGCCCTGACGATCCGATCGTTTATTCGATCCCCGCGCACCGCAGCTTCGCTGATGCGCTTGCCGTCGGCTTGATTGCTGCCATCGGCCGCGATCCGCTGGCGCTGGCCAGGGGCCGGATTCTACTTCCCAACAACCGTGCCGTGCGAACCGTGACGGAGGCTTTCGTCCGGGCAAGCGACGGCGGACTGGTGCTGCCGCGGCTGATCGCAATTGGCGATCCTGAACTCGACGAGCGGATGGGCGGTGCGCTCGACCCGCTTGACCTGGCCGAAGAGATTTCACCGGCAATCGATCCGCTGGAGCGACAACTGCTGCTCGCCCGCCTGATCCGATCAGAAGGCGAGAGCATGGCCGAAGCAATGCGGCTCGCCGTCGAGCTGGCGCGGACGATGGACGCGCTCGCCGTGGAGGAAGTGCAGGCGTCGCGCCTGACCGCTGTGGTCACCGAGACGCCGGAGCTGGCCGGTCACTGGCTCCGATCGATCGAGCGGTTCCGTGCGGTCCTCGACCGCTGGCCATCCTTGCTCGCCGAGCGGGGCGTGATCGACCTGACGGACCGCCGCAACCGCCTGCTGCACGCGCTGGCCGGCCGCTGGGCCGGTCGCCCGCCGGAAGGTTTTACGCTGGCGGCGGGCGTTACTACTTCCGCCCCGGCCATTGCTGAATTGCTCGGCGCGGTCGCCCGGCTGAATTTAGGAGCGGTGATCCTTCCAGCCCTGGCCGATGCCCGATCGATGCCGGCCGAAGAATGGGACGCGCTCGGTCCGGGCGACGATGGGCGGGGGGAAGAGGGCCATCCGCAATTTCATCTACGGCGATTGCTCGACCGCATCGGGGTGGCACGCGACGAGGTTCTGCCTTGGCCGGGGCGCGGACGCGCGGCTTCCTCCGCGGCACGAGGAAGGGCGGTGATCAACGCCATGGTGGCGCCCCGGTTCAGCGCTAAATGGACTCGATTGGAGGCCCCGGAACGACGGCTGACCGGCATTCGAATTGCCGAATTACCCGAACCGGCCAGCGAGGCTCAGGCGATCGCGATCGCGCTACGCGAAGCGCTTGAAGTTCCTGGCCGCACAGCAGCACTCGTCACGCCAGACCGAAGCCTTGCCTCACGAGTTTCGGCGCACCTTCAGCGCTGGGGGATAGATGCGGACGACAGTGCAGGCCAGCCGCTGTCCGCCACGCCCGCGGGGACGCTGCTGCTGGCGATCGCGTCCGCGGCAATCGAACATCTCGCGCCCGTCCCGCTGCTGGCCTTGTTGAAGCATCCGAATGTGGGTGGGGAGGGCGCCGATCGGCTGTCCTGGTTGGAGGCAGTACGATCGCTCGACCTGGCGCTTCGCGGCCCGCGCCCGCGCGCCGGGATTGACGGTCTCGACGAGCGGTTCAGCGCAAAGCAGGCCGAGCCTGCTTGGCGTGTCGTTCGTGAAAAGGTGGCCCCGTTCGACGATGCATTTGGCCCCGCCATGTCGCTCGCTCAACTGGCCGCTGCGTTACGCGAGACGGCGGGCGCACTTGCTGGTGATGCGGCCTGGCGTGGACCTGACGGAAGGCTTGCCGCCGAGCTTCTGGCCGACCTTGAGCAATCGATTGATGCGGCAGGCATGAGTATCGGCGTCGATGACGTGTTGCCGCTGCTACGCGATCTGATGGACGCAATGCCGGTCCGCAGGCCGTATGGCGGACACCCCAGGATTTCCATTTGGGGATTGCTGGAGGCTCGGCTGCAAAAGGCCGACCTGATGATCCTCGGTGGGATGAATGAGGGAGTGTGGCCCTCGCTGCCAACGCCGGACCCATGGCTCGCCCCGCAAATTCGCCGACTGCTGGGCCTGCCCAGCCTGGAGTATCGCACCGGGCTGGCGGCCCACGACTTCATGAGTGCCTTAGGCGCGCCGCGCGTCCTTTTGACCCGTGCCCGGCGAGACAGCCGGTCGCCGACCGTCGCATCCCGCCTCTGGCTGAGGCTGCAGGCGATCACGGGTGGTGTAACTCGAGATCAACGGCTCGAGCGGCTGGCGACGACACTGGATTCCAGCGGGACGGTGGAGCCGGCACCTCGTCCCGCACCGCGCCCGCCCAGGGAGGATCGGCCGAAGCGGATTGCTGTCACCGACCTCGACCGGCTCAAGGCTGATCCCTTTGCCTTCTATGCGAAGGCAATTCTTCGCCTGAAGCGAGAGGAAGCCGTGGATGCGGAGCATCACGCCGCGTGGAAGGGCACCGCCGTCCACGAGGTGCTGGAGGCCTGGTTCAGGGAAGACGGCTGCGACCCCGCGAAGCTCGTCGCAAGGGCTGGCGCGATGATTGCCGACGAGGCGATTCACCCGATGCTTCGGGCGCTGTGGTCTCCCCGCCTGATGGAAGCGGTCGACTGGATTGCGGCCGAGACCAGGAACGACCGTGAATCCGGCAGAGTTGCGGTCGTCGCCGAAGAATTCGGCCAAGCGAACGTCGCCGGGGTAACGCTTTACGGCAAGGTCGACCGGGTCGATCGATTGGCGGGCGGAAAGCTCGCGATCATCGATTACAAGACCGGCCAGGCACCGCGGCCCAAGGCGGTTGCGGAGGGCTTCGCCCTCCAACTCGGCCTGCTCTCCCTGATCGCGCGCGGCGGCGGTTTCGCCGGTATCCAGGGCCAAGCTGGAGCCCATGAATATTGGTCGCTGGCCAAGAAGAATGGCCGTATCGGCTATCGCTGGTCACCAGACGGCGACGAAGGCCCGGATGCGTTTGTGGACCGCGCGTACGCGCATTTCGCCGACGCTGCTTCGAAATGGCTGCTCGGTGATGAGCCGTTCCAGGCAAAGCTCAATCCCGCTTATGCGCCTTATGAGGATTATGATCAGCTGATGCGGCTGGAGGAATGGTACGGCCGTGACTAATTTAGTCCGTTTCGTTAATCTTCGGCCCGGCCCGCTTTGGCTTCTTGACCTTCGACGCATAGAGCAATGCCGCGACGATCGCCGCCGAACCGATGCCAACCGCGACACCCGCCTTCATCAGCTTGGCCCGCCGCTCACTGTCGCGATTGTCGTCGTCGCTCATGCAATCCCCTCACCATGTTTTCGGTCTCGTCCCTATGCGCAAGCGACGGCCAAGACAAACTCGGAATTTGTGCAATGCGCCGTCGCCTGAAGCCGTTCCATCCGCTCGAAGGTGCGCAGGCGGCGGCCTCCGATCCGCTGGTCCATGCCGCGCTGTCGGCCTCGGCTGGAACCGGCAAGACCCATGTTTTGACGTCGCGTGTCCTCCGGCTGCTGCTTCGCGGAACGCCGCCTTCCTCAATTCTGTGCCTGACATTCACCAAGGCCGGCGCCGCGGAAATGGCGAACCGCATCGGCGAGAGGCTGGCTCACTGGGTGCGGCTACCGGATGCGGACCTGGGCTTGGAACTCAAGCATCTAAGTGAGGACTATGACCCGAACATGCGCGAACGGGCTCGGCGCCTGTTCACCGAAGTTCTCGATGCGCCCGGCGGAGGGCTGCGGATTCAGACTATTCATAGCTTTGCGCAGACATTGCTGTCGTCGTTTCCGGTGGAAGCGGGCATCGCCCCCGGTTTTCGGCCGATCGAGGGGCGGGCGGAATCGGAGTTAGCGCGGCGGACGTTGGCATCGCTGCTGGAAGCGGCTGAAGCGAACGGCGAGGAGCAGCTCATTGCCGATGTCTCCGCGCTTAGCCGTCGCCTGGGAGAATTGGGCGCGGAAAGCTACCTGCTGGCTTGCGCATCGGCGCATGAGGCGGTGGTGGCGATGGGCGATCCTTCGACCATTGAGGCGCGGCTGCTGGCACTCATTGGAGTCGAGAGCGGCGATCCAGAGGCCGAGATTGCTGCCCGGCTTCGCAACGAAGAAATCGACCTCGACCTGTTCGAGCGGTTGCTCGCCGCCAACCGCATGTGGGGAACGGCGACCGGCGACAAGATCGCGGCCAACCTCACCGCCTTCCTCGCCGCTCCGCCGGCATGGCGAAAGGAGAGACTGCCGGATCTCGGTTCGGGCCTCGTCACGGCCAGGGGCGAGCCGTGCAAGGTCAAGGCCAGGCAGCTTGCCGCCGAACCGGATTATGAATTCCTTGTCGCCGGGTTCGCCGACTGGCTCACCAGTCTCCGGACGCTGATATGTGCCTCGGAACTGGCCTTCGTGCAGGCCGCCGGCCTGCGCGCCGGCCAGGCCTTCGCCCGCGCCTATGTCCGGGCCAAGCGCGCAGCCGGGGTCGCCGACTTTGACGATCTGATCGGTTGGACCCGCCGCCTGTTTGAGCAGCCCGGCATGGGAGAATGGGTGCGCTACAAGCTCGACCAGCGCACCGACCATATTCTGGTCGACGAGGCACAGGATACAAATTCCGATCAATGGGCGATTGTCGACGCGCTCGCCGCCGAATTTTTCTCCGGGAATCCCGAAGCCGAGGATCGATGGCGAACCCTGTTCATGGTCGGCGACTACAAGCAGGCGATCTTTGGATTCCAGGGCACCAATCCTAAGGAATACGAGCAGTTCAGGACCAGCGTGGCGTCGCGCGCAGGAGCAACCCTGGTTGCCGCCGACGAAGTGGAAGCACAGGCGCGCGAATTTCGCGACCTGTCCATCGACGCCAGCTTTCGTTCCTCCCCAGCCGTTCTTGAAGTCGTCGATGCGCTGATCGCTGAAGTCGGTCACCGGAACATGGGTCTCGGCGCTCCGCCCAATCCTCACCGGCCCCATTTCGCGGGCCGCCCTGGCAGGGTCGAGCTGTGGCCAGCCTATGCACCGCAGATCGACCTGGACGAGGTCGACGAAGGTGAGGAGGGCTGGATCGATGAGCCGACGCGACTCTATGCCGACGCCATTGCCAGGCAAATCAAGCAATGGCTCGTCGACGGCGCCGGTCATGGCGACCACCAAGCGGCCCCTGGCCCCAGGCGACGTTCTCATTCTGGTGCGAAGCCGGACGAGCTGGCTGCGCTGATCGTTGCCCGATTATATGCCCGGGGCGTTCCGGTCGCCGGCATCGACCGGCTCCACCTGCACAAACCTCTGGCCGTCAAGGATTTGCTCGCCGCGGTTAGCTTCGCGGTTCAACCGCTCGACGATTTGAATCTCGCCGGCCTGCTGGTCTCGCCCCTGATCGGTTGGAGCCAGGAGCAGCTATACGGATTGGCTTTTGGCCGCAAGGGCAAGCTCTGGAACGAACTCGCCAATCGCCGCCACGAGCAACGGCACTGGTCCGAGGCACACGCCATCCTGTCCGACTGGCTGGCGATGGCCGACTATGTGACACCCGCGCAATTCCTGGAGATCATTCTCTCGGGTCCGCTGGACGGGCGCCGCAAGTTGTTACGACGGCTGGGCGAGGCGGCGCGAGACCCGATCGAGGAGCTTGTCGCCAGCGCGCTGGCGTTTGAGCAGGAAGAAATCGCCTCGCTCGACCAATTCCTCGCCTGGTTCGGCCAGGGCGAAGTCGAGGTGAAGCGCGATCCCTCGGCTCCATCGAACGCCGTCAGGGTGATGACGGTGCACGGCGCCAAGGGCCTGGAAGCGCCCGCTAGTCTTGCTTGCCGATGCGACTCATGACCCGGACAAGGTTGGCGGGCCGTCGTCGACCTTCGAAGTCCCACTGCCCGGCGTCGGCGAGATTCCCGATGCTTCGCCCGCGCAAGGATGAATGTGCGCCGATTTTTCGAACTATTATCGATGAGGCCAAGGCCGCCGATCAGGAGGAGCATTGGCGGCTTGCTTATGTCGGGTTCACTCGGGCGGCGGAGCGCCTGGTGATCGCCGGGGTCAAGCCGAGACGCGATGTGCCCCAGATGAGCTGGCACGCCATGGCGGGCCGTGCCATGCAATCGCTCGGTGCGGGAGTAATCGAGGTCGATGGCTGGGGTTCTGCTCTGGTGTGGGCGGAGGAGGAACTCGGCCCCTGCCGTGACCAAGTCCGGGAAATCACCGCTCGAACCGATCGTCGTTCCCGACTGTCTTCGGCAGCAGGCTCCGCCGGAGGCGCGGCCGCCACGACCACTGGCGCCATCGCAGATCGCCGAGGATCGCGATTCCGAACCGCCCCCAAGTCCCGAAATGCGTGAGGCTGCTCTGCGCGGCACCTTGCTTCATGCGTTGTTCGAGCGGCTGCCCGGGGTATTAGCGACTGAACGCCATTCGCTGGCACTTCGCTGGCTCGAACGGGCCGGGGTCGAGGACAAGGCGCGGCGGGAAATTGCCGCCGCCGCCTGTTCGTTGATCGCGGATCCGGCTTTTGCCGATCTGTTCGGCGTCGACGCCCTGGCCGAGGCCCCGATTGCCGCAACTCTACCGGATGGCCGTGTCGTCGCCGGCACCGTCGACCGGTTGTGCGTTGGTACGGAGCTTGTGAGGGTAATCGATTTCAAGACCGGGCGTGGCGTGCCGGCGGACCTGGCTGGAGTCCCGGCGGCCCATCGGGCCCAAATGGACGCATATGCCGAAGCGTTGAGGGTGATCTTCCCGGGCGCAGGGTCGAAGCCTCTTTGCTTTACACATCCGGACCGCGGCTGATCACGCTTCCCGGTTGAGCGGCGCCGAATGAGACCCCATATGAAGGTCCAAGCAGAACACGGAGGAGTCCTCGAATGGGCCAGAATACCAAGACCGTCACCGACCAGAGCTTCCAGGCCGACGTGCTGGGCTCGGACAAGCCCGTCCTCGTCGATTTCTGGGCGGAATGGTGCGGCCCTTGCCGGATGATCGCGCCGGCGCTTGAGGAAATCGCAGCGGAACTGGGCGACAAGGTCACCGTCGCCAAGATCAACATCGATGAAAATCCCGACACGCCGGGCCGCTATGGCGTCCGCGGCATTCCGACCATGTTGCTGTTCAAGAACGGCGAGGCGGTTGCACAGAAGGTCGGCGCTTCCCCGCGGAGCAACATTCAGCAGTGGCTGGAAGGCGAACTTTCGGGGTCGGCCAGCAGCAAGGTCGGCTAAGCGGGCGGCTCGGTTCCGTCCAGCCCCACGGTATTCGGCCGGAAGCGGTCGAATTTTGGAAGTCCGTCATCGATCTGCATCCACGGCACGCGACTTGCCCAGAATATGTGAAATCCCGGGCGCACGGTCCCCGGATCGTCCAGCGTTGCGACGCTGAAGTCGAGCGTGTCGGGCTGATAATCGACGTGAGTGTAGAGCGGCGTGCCGCATTCGCCACAAAAGGCCCGGTGGCCGAAGCTGCTTGATTTGATTCGTCGAACCGAGTCGTCCCCCGCCTCAGGGCGATAATCGGCGAGCGGCACTGTGGCGAACACCATGGCCGGGGAGCCGCTGTTAAGTTGGCAGGTGCGGCAGTGGCACCAGCCGGCGTCGAAGGGTTCGCTCGCCAGGCTGTACCTCACCGCGCCGCATAGGCATCCGCCGGTCCAGTCGCCCATCGCAATCCGCTAGGCCGCGTCGCATGCCGGGTCAATTGACTAGCAGGGACCCTCTCCCTACATCGCCGCGCAGTATCGCCCGCACGCGGGCGACCCCCTCCTGCTGCCCTCGCGCATCCGGTTTTTTGAGGAATATTTCGCCACATGCTCGCCACCATGGCCAAGAGAATCTTCGGTTCGGCCAACGACCGCTACGTCGCCAAGCTCGGCAAATTCGTGGAGACGATCAACGGCTATGAGCCGAGCATCTCGGCGATGACTGACGACGAGTTGCGCGGACAGACGGAGCTGTTCCGGCAGCGGCTGGCCGATGGCGCCAAGCTGGACGATCTGCTTCCCGAAGCCTTCGCCACGGTGCGCGAAGCGGCCAAGCGGACGCTCGGTCAGCGCCATTACGACGTGCAGATGATCGGCGGCATCGCGCTCCATCGCGGCGAGATCGCCGAGATGCGGACCGGCGAAGGCAAGACGCTTGTCGCGACGCTCGCGGTCTATCTGAACGCGCTTCCCGGCAAGGGCGTTCATGTCGTCACGGTCAATGATTATCTCGCCAAGCGCGACGCCGACTGGATGGGCCAGATCTACCGCTTCCTTGGCCTGACGCGTCGGAGTGATCGTTCCCAACCTGTCCGATTATGAACGGCGCGACGCCTATCAGCGCCGACATCACCTACGCGACCAACAACGAGCTCGGCTTCGACTATCTTCGCGACAATATGAAATACTCGCGCGAGCAGATGGTCCAGCGGCCGTTCAACTATGCGATCGTCGACGAGGTGGATTCGATCCTGATCGACGAGGCCCGCACCCCGCTGATCATCTCCGGCCCGACCGACGACAAGTCCGAGCTCTACATGAGCGTCGACGCCATCGTGAAGCAGTTCGACGAGAGCGACTATGAGAAGGACGAGAAGCAGAAGAGCATCGTCCTCACCGAGGAAGGTACCGAAAAGGCCGAGCGGATGCTCGAGACCGCGGGACTGATCGAGGGCCAGAACCTCTACGACATCGCCAACACCCAGGTGGTCCATCACCTGAATCAGGCCCTCAAGGCCAACAAGATGTTCAAGCGCGACATCGATTATATCGAGAAGGACGGGAAGATCGTCATCATCGACGAGTTCACCGGCCGGATGATGGATGGCCGCCGTTGGTCCGATGGACTTCACCAGGCGGTTGAAGCGAAGGAAGGCGTCCAGATCGAGCCCGAAAACCAGACGCTCGCCTCGATCACCTTCCAGAATTATTTCCGCATGTATCCCAAGCTGGCCGGCATGACCGGCACGGCGGCGACCGAGGCGCCGGAATTCTTCGACATCTATCGGATGAACGTGGTGTCGATCCCGACCAATGTCCCGGTCCAGCGGATCGACGAGGACGACGAATTCTACAAGAATATCACCGACAAGTTCGGCGCCATCGCCAAGGAAATCCGCGGACGGCAGGAGAAGGGCCAGCCGGTTCTGGTCGGCACCGTGTCGATCGAAAAGTCGGAGATGCTCAGCGAATTCCTCAACAACGAGGGCATCAAGCATTCGGTACTGAACGCCCGCTTCCATGAAAGCGAAGCGCATATCGTCGCCCAGGCCGGTCGGATCGGGATGGTCACCATCGCCACCAACATGGCTGGTCGCGGCACCGACATTAAGCTTGGCGGCAACCTTGATTTTCGGATCGAGGACGAATTGAAAGATGTGCCAGAGGGTCCTGAGCGCGGCGCGGCGATCGAGAAGATGGCGGCCGAGATCGAGGCCGAGAAGCAGCGCGTGCTCGAGGCCGGCGGCCTGTTCGTTCTGGGCACCGAGCGGCATGAGAGCCGCCGCATCGACAATCAGCTGCGCGGCCGCTCGGGCCGCCAGGGCGACCCGGGCCTGTCGCGCTTCTATCTCAGCCTCGACGACGACCTGCTGCGAATTTTCGGCCCGCAGACTGCTTTTGCCCGGCTGATGAACAAGAATCTCGAAGATGGCGAAGCCATCGTGTCTCCCTGGATCTCCAAGGCGATCGAGACCGCCCAGAAGAAGGTCGAGGCGCGCAACTACGACATCCGCAAGCAGGTCGTCGAATTCGACGACGTGATGAACGACCAGCGCAAGGTCATCTACGAGCAGCGCGCCGAGATCATGGACGCCGATCACGTCAGCGACGTGGTCGAGGATTTCAGAGCCGAGACGATTGCTGCTCTGGTTACCACCCATTGCCCTCCCGGCACCTACCCCGAGCAGTGGGACGTCGAAGGCTTGAAGGAGAGCGTCGGCGATGTGATCGATCTGCAGCCACCGTTCGAGGAATGGCTGGCCGAAGAAGCCGTTGAACAGGACATCATCATCGAGCGCTTGCAGGACCTCGCCAACGCCAAGATGACGGCCAAGACCGACGGCATCGAACGCGGCCAGTGGGTCCAGGTCGAGAAAAACCTCCTGATCCAGACCCTCGACCATCATTGGAAGGAGCATCTGGCGACGCTCGATGCGCTTCGCGCTGTCATCCACCTGCGCAGCTATGCGCAGAAGAAGCCGATCGACGAATATAAGCAGGAGGCATTCCTGCTATTCGAGCGGCTGTTGGTTGCGATCCGCGAGGATGTCACCCGCAAGCTGCTTCGTGCTCAGGTCCAGTTCGACGAGCCGTCGTCACCGATGATGCCGGCGAGTGCCTTTGCCTTGCCGGATTTCATCACCCACCACATTGATCCGCTGTCGGGCGATGACGATACGGCAGACTTCGATTCGGGTGGAACGCTGCTTTCGAGCCTGCCGCCGATGCATGCGCCGCGCCCGCCGATGCCGGAGCAGACCGCCGACGGCGAGACCATTGTCGCGCCCGCCAGCCGCAATGCGCCATGTCCTTGCGGCTCAGGCCGGAAGTATAAGCATTGTCACGGCCAAGGCGCGTGACGCGCTAGGCGGCTCCCTGCACCCCCAACGTGCATTGGCGCAGCCGGCGCTGAACCGGAACCTCGAACAGGCGATAGCTAAGCGCCGCCACCGACAGCGTGCCGCCCAGGTAGGCGAGGAGGAACAAGGGGCTGGTCAGCGGCAGGGCGATGCCGCTGACCGCGACCCCGATGGCGACCAGCAATTGCAGCGGGAAATGCAGCAAATAGCTGGAGTAGGTGAGATTGCCCGCCGTCTGGATCGGCTGCTGCCACCGGGCCAGCCCTGGCCAGCCGCGCGAAAGTAGGATCAGCATGCACGGCACCGCCAACAGCAGGATCATGGGAAGCTTGTCGCGATCGCCCAGGACATTGGCCGCGACGCATCCAGCAAGGAGCGCGGCCAATATGATACCCGCCGGCCGTCGCCACTCCCTTGGTGCCAGCGCAGCCAGGCCGCCGGCAAAGAAGTAAGTCGCGCAAGCGATCGAGACCCAGTTCAATCCCGCCATTTGCACCGCCAGCCCGGCAGCAATGACCGCGACGCAAAGCTTGATCGACGGTGCGAAGAACCGGACGAGAAGGAAGAATGCCGCATAAACCGCGACTTCAGCCGAGATCGACCAGATTGGGCCATTGAAGCTGAACGGCGTTGGCGTCCCCCAATCGGTAGCGAGGAACAATTGCTGGACGAACAGTCCGGCATCCGAAACCGGATAAACAAAATCGCGGCCTGCGATTTGGCGATGGATGGCCTGAAGGCCGATAACGCCGGCCAGGGTGGCGAGATGCAGGGGATAGAGCCGCGAGAATCGCAACCAGAAGAAGTCCCGCGCCGCTACCGCGCCGGAGCGAATTGCCGACCCATATTTCCAGAAGAAAATAAAGCCGCTGATCCCCCAGAAGATTTGAACTCCGTAAAGGCCGTATTCGTAGAGTGGCCACAGCACTCCGTAATAGGGCACCGTGCTGCGCAGGACCGCCAGGCGCGCCGGCCACCTGGGCAAAATGGCGATAGTGGAAGAACAGCACGGCCAGCGCCGACGCAAAACGCAGCAGCTCCAGCCCGAGCAGTTTGTCGGCGTCAGCGCGCGCGCGCTTGACGCGCTCGATCGGCGCGCTGGCGTGGAGGTCGAATGGCCGGGCGTTTCCCATCGGTCGTCACTTACGGAAAAATGGTTACTGAAAGCCCGCAAATGCCTGCTGGAAAGCTTGGGCCGTAGCGCCTATTCCGCCGCGCAAACGCCCTTCCCGGAAAGACCAGATGATTGATCGCACCGCGCTTCGCCTCGCCTACCGCCCCGATGAGGACGAGGTCGTCCAGGAGCGACTTGCCCAGGCGAAGCTCGGCTCCGCCCACCAGGCCGAGGCAAACGCCATGGCGAGATCGCTTGGTCAAAGCGGTGCGGACCCACAAGGCGGCGGGGCTCGACGCCTTCCTGCAGGCCTATGACCTGGGATCCGACGAAGGAATTGCGCTGATGTGTCTCGCCGAGGCGCTGCTTCGCATTCCCGATACGGAGACCGCCGATGATTTGATCGCCGACAAGCTGTCCGGCCCGGACTGGGCGGAGAAGCTGGGCGACAGCCGGTCAACCTTCGTCAATGCGGCGACCTTTTCTTTGCTGCTTACCGGCAAGGTCATTGAGGAGGCAAACGACAGGTCGGACAGCTGGCGGGCTGCGCTGGGCAGGGCGGTCGGGCGCCTAGGCGAACCGGTGATCCGCACGGCGGTAAGCCAGGCGATGAAGATCCTTGGCCGCCAGTTCGTGTTCGGCCGGACCATCGACGAGGCGCTGAAGCGCGCGGCGCCGGAGCAAGGAAAGGGTTGGAGCCATAGCTTCGACATGCTTGGCGAGGCGGCCAAGACCCACGCTGACGCGGCGCGCTATGCCCGGGCCTATGCCGGGGCGCTGGACACGATTGCTGCCACTGCCGAAGGCGGTTTCCGCAAGGCGCCCGGCATTTCCGTCAAGCTGTCGGCGCTTCATCCGCGCTATGAATGGAGCCATGCCGATGAGGCAAAGGCGGCAATCCTGCCGGTGGTGCGGGAATTGGCGCTGAAGGCTGCGAAGGCTGACGTTCATTTCACGATCGATGCGGAAGAAGCCGACCGGCTGGAGCTGTCGATGGATATCATCGAATCGCTGGCTGCCGACGATGCGCTGTTCGCCAACGGCTGGGGCGGTTTCGGCCTGGCGATCCAGGCCTATTCGAAGCGCGCGGTGCCCTTGGTCGATTGGACGATAGCGCTCGCTCGCAAGCATGAGCGCAGGCTGATGGTCCGGCTGGTCAAGGGCGCCTATTGGGACAGCGAGATCAAGGTCGCGCAGGTCGCCGGGCTCGAGGATTATCCGGTGTTCACCCGCAAGGTGGCGACCGATGTCAGCTATATCGCCTGTGCCAAGCGGCTGCTCGAAGCGAACGATTGCATTTATGCCGCCTTCGCCACTCACAACGCGAATACGATTGGCGCGGTGAAGGCCCTGGCTGGCAAGACACCGTTCGAATTCCAGCGCCTCCACGGGATGGGCGAGGGGCTCTACGAGGAACTCGCCAGGCTTGAGCAAGGGATTGGTGACGAGCCAACTCCGGTGCGCATCTATGCCCCGGTCGGGAGTCACAAGGAGCTGCTCGCCTACCTGGTCCGCCGCTTGCTCGAAAACGGCGCCAACTCAAGCTTCGTCAATCGCATCGCGGATGACGACATCCCGATCGACGATCTGGTCCGCGATCCGGTGGCCGAGCTCGAAAAGCTCCAGCCCAAGCGCAATCTCGCGATCCCGCTGCCCAACGCCATCTTCGGCAAGGGCCGGCTCAACAGCGCCGGCGTGGACTTGAGTGATCCCCTCGTGCGCGAGCCGCTGATGAAGACGTTGAAGCTGCTCGAGGCCAGGCATTGGGCCGCGACACCAACCGGTGGCGGCAAGGGCGACAGGGTCAATATCGTATCCCCCTTCGATACATCCCTGGTCGTCGGCGAGGCGATTTGGGCCAGCGAGGCCGATGTCGACCGGATGGTCCGCGCCGCCAACGCTGCTCAGATTGAATGGGATCAGCTGGGCGGAGAGGAGCGGGCCCGGCTGCTCGACCATGCCGCCGACCTGTTCGAGCAGCATCGCGAGGAGCTGTTCTCGCTGTGCGTGCGAGAGGCGGGCAAGACCCTTCCGGACGCCGTTCTGGAGGTGCGCGAGGCCGTCGATTTCCTTCGCTATTACGCCAGCGAGGCGCGCCGCCTGTTCCTTACCGCAACTCCGCTTCCCGGCCCGACCGGAGAGCTTAACGAGCTCAGGCTCCACGGGAGGGGGGTGTTCGCATGCATCAGCCCGTGGAATTTCCCGCTGGCGATCTTTATCGGCCCGGTCGCCGCCGCGCTGGCAGCGGGCAATGCGGCGATTGCCAAACCTGCGGAGCAGACACCGCTGATCGGCGCGCGGGCGATCGAGCTGATGCACGCCGCCGGCATTCCCAAGGCAATCGTCCAGATGCTGCCCGGCGACGGCCGCGTTGGCGCGGCGCTGACGTCCCACCCACTGATCGCTGGAGTGGCGTTCACCGGATCGACCGATACGGCGCGGGCGATCAACCGCAGCCTTGCGGAACGGACCGGCCCGATCGTGCCGCTGATCGCGGAAACCGGCGGACAGAATGCGATGATCGTCGATTCCTCGGCACTGCCCGAGCAGGTCACTCGCGACGTCATTGCCTCCTCATTCCAGAGCGCCGGACAGCGCTGCTCGGCTCTGCGGGTGCTGCTCGTCCAGGACGATGTCGCGGATTCGATGCTGACCATGATCGCCGGCGCGATGAAGGCGCTGACAGTCGGCGATCCGGGCAACATCGAAACCGATGTCGGTCCGGTCATCGACACCGAGGCGAAGGCGGCTCTCGACGCTCATCTCGCGCAACTCAGGACCAAGGGCCAGCTGCTGGCCGAGGTCGAGTTGCCGAAGGGTGCGATACGCGGACACTTCGTTGCTCCCGTCGATGTACGAGATAAAGAGCCTCGCCGAGCTCGACCGCGAGCATTTCGGCCCGATCCTGCACGTCGTCCGTTGGAAATCGGGCGAACTCGACAAGGTGATCCAGGCGATCAACGCCACCGGATACGGCCTGACCCTTGGCCTCCAGAGCCGGATCGACACCACCCGCCAATATGTCGAGGCGAACGCCCGTGTCGGCAATCTCTACGTCAACCGCAACCAGATCGGCGCGGTGGTCGAAAGCCAGCCGTTTGGCGGGGAAGGGCTTGTCCGGGACCGGCCCAAAGGCCGGCGGCCCCCATTATGTCGCCCGCTTCGCCACCGAGCGGGTCACCTGCATCGACACGACGGCGGCGGGTGGTAATGCTTCGCTGATGGCGGCGATCGAGGGCTAAGCGGCCCCGGCGTCGAGTTCAGCCTTCAGCAAGCTCCGTTCCGGTGGACGCGGGTTCGACCGTACCCTGCCGTTGCAGCCATAGTGCCGCCGCCCAGCATAACACGGCCCATGCCGAGCCGAGGCACCAGCCGGCAATCACGTCGCTTGGGTAATGGACCCCGAGGTAAACCCTGCTCAGGCCGACAATGAATGTCAGCAGTATGGCCACCGCCAGGAAGTAGAGCTTGACCCGCCGATCCGCGTTGGTCCGGGTGAGCAGCGCCCCAAGGGTCAGGAACGTCACGGCGGACAGGGTCGCATGCCCGCTCGGGAAGCTGGAGGTGAACACTCTTGCGGCATGCTCGATGTCCGGCCGGGGGCGGGCAAAGCCGACCTTCAGCAGGTTGCTGAGAAGCATCCCCCCAGCCTCGGCCGCAAGCAGGAACAGCGCAAGTCCAAACTTGCGGGTCAGCAGCAGGTAGCCGAGCGAACAAGCGAGAATGACGATGATGAAGGCGTAACTGCCCAGTGCGGTAAGGTCGCGGACCATCTCCTCGACCCAGGCCGGTCCAATCGGATCGGCCGCGGTGCCAGGCGTTCGGAACGCCATCAGCACTGCGCGGTCGATTTTGTCGGTATCGCCCTCGACGACCTCGTCCGCTAGCAACCCGAACAGCAGGACCAACGCCGCACCCGCAAAAAGTGCGACCAGGCCACCAATCTCATGCGCGCCAAGCTTGGCGAACAGCGCGATGCGCCTGGAGGGCGTTGTTGGCATGGCTTTAGCCCGTCCGCAGACCGCGGGATATCAACGAAGTCGCTCCTCAGCCAAGCGCGCAATCCCGTCGACCGGTACGTCGTGGATGATCCGAAATCGTGCTTCGATCAGGCTGTACAGCCCGAAGCACAGCAGTCCGATTGCGACTAACGTGTCCCATGGGCGGTCCAGCCAGGCGAGCGCTTCCTCAAACCCCCGGGCTTTTCCGGGCTGCTCGCCAAGGCCCGCCTTCAACAGGAAGTAGCCACTGATGAGGAATATTGCACCCCTTGCGGCATATCCGAACCTGCCGGCCCACTTGGCCGAGGGCAGGGCAGCAATTTGGGGCTCCAGATGACGAAGGAAGGAGGCCTTGGCGGCCTTGATTAGCTGAAACGCGCCGATGGCGAGCAATGCTGCTCCTGCAATTTCGAGACCCAATTCGCCACCTGGAATTGTAGGGCCGGTTTGGTTGATTGCCTCGCCGGCCGAGGAAGAGCCATCGATCAGTTTGACGGCCTGCCAGGCGAGAAACAGATGGGCGATTCCGCTGCCGCCGGCTCCCAGGCGCTCGCGCAACCCCTTGTTGGTATCGGGGTGGCGTTCGATGTTGAGCACGGCATCGGCCAGCCGCCACAACCCGTAGGCGATGAAGCCGGCAGCAATTAGCATGAGCAACGTCTTGCCTCCGCCCTGAGCGATGTATCCCAGTGCCCCGCTCGGATCTTCTGCCCGTCCGGCTCGGATCACCAGCAGAGCGACGACGATGTAAACCAACCCTCGGGCAGCGAAGCCGACGCGGGTCAGGGTGGTCAATCTGGCGCTTGCGCTCATCGGGATATCCTGTCGCGTGGCGAACGGTCCAAAAGGAGCTGCGTTCCGCAGCCAAAGGGCAGGATGCGCTTGCACGAGTTGGCCAAGCGTGGGGAGCGGACGGAGAAAATGGCTCCCCGGGCCTGATTCGAACAGGCGACCATTCGATTAACAGTCGAACGCTCTACCGCTGAGCTACCGGGGAGCAGCCCCCTCGAGGGAACCCATCAAAGTAGTACTTTGATGGGACCCGCTGGTGGGAGCGACGCCGCCTAATAGCGCGCCCGGCGCGGGTTGCAAGGCTCTTAAGCCGCAAATTGCTCCATCGCGATGCGCTCGTCGAGCGCATGTTCGGGATCGAACAGCAGGGTCAGCGATCGCTCGCGGTCGAGAGACACGTCGACCGTCGCGACTTCGCGCACTTCGAACTGGTCGGCGACCGCCGCTACCGGGCGCTTGTCCGCTTCGAGAATGCGGAAACGGACCGAAACGTCGTCGGGCAGGATCGCACCTGACCAGCGCCGCGGGCGGAAAGGGCTGATCGAGGTCAGCGCCAGCATCTTCGCGGCCAGCGGCAGGATCGGGCCGTGGGCGGAAAGGTTATAGGCGGTCGAGCCTGCCGGAGTGGCCACCAGCACGCCGTCCGCCACCAGCTCCGGCATCACCACCCGGCCGTTGACGCAGATCTCGATCTTCGCGGTCTGGCGCGTCTCGCGGAGCAGGGAAACTTCGTTGATTGCCGGATGGGACCAGGTGTCGCCGCGAATGGTGGTCGCCTCCATGTTGAGCGGCGCGACGCGGATATGCTTGGCGCCCATGATCCGCTCGTGAAGGCAGTCCAGACGCCATTCGTTCATCAGGAAGCCGAAGGTGCCGCGGTTCATCCCGAACACCGGTCGGGCCAGGCCGTCCTCGAGCATGGCATGCAGCGTCTGGAGCATGAAGCCGTCTCCGCCCAGCGCTACCAGCGTTTCGGCATCATCCTCGTCCGTCCAGCTGTATCGCCGCCGCAGCATCGCTTCCGCCGCCTTGGCCGCTTCGCCTGGCGACGCAACCAGCCCAATGCGGTGCGCGGCAAGGTCGCGCTCGGGCGGGCAGGGCGATGGACCGGCGGCGTTCACGACGGCCAGCATAAGGATTTGGCGAAAAAGCGCCACTGTCCCGAAACGGTGCGCGCCAGGAAGGCACCTTGGTCCGGGATGGCCCGCAAGGGTAGATCGCTGCTCATGCGGGGATGGCATTGGCCAATGTTCGGGGGCAAGCGGGCGTCGGATCGGGGGATCGCGGCGCCCGCTTTGCCTCGGCGCGATCGAGCGCTTGAGGAAGCGATCCGCGCGCGACCGCATCGAGCTTCGTTTCCAGCCGCAGATCGAGCCCGCCAGCGGGCGCATCGTCGGAGTTGAGGCACTGGCTCGCTGGAGCGGTGCCGACAACCCCGAAACATTGTTCCAGCGGGCAGAGGCGGCGGGGCTCGCGGAGCGCTTGTCTCGCACGATCCAGCGCAAGGCGCTGCGCATCGCCGGCAGCTGGCGAGGCCCGCTTGCGTCGCTTCGCCTATCGATCAACCTGCTGCCTCGCGACCTGGAACGGCCGGGCTATGAGCAATGGCTGCTGACGGAGATCGAGGCCGCCGGTTTGCAGCCGGATCGCATTACTGCGGAGATCGTCGAGAGCAGCCTGATGGCCGATGAGCCGGAGGTGGCGGCACGGCTCGCCCGGCTCCGCAGCGCCGGTATGCGTATCGCCATCGACGATTTCGGGACCGGCTACTCCAGCCTGGCCTATCTGGCATCGCTTCCCCTCGATGCAATCAAGATTGATCGGGCGATGATTGCCGACATCGTCGGCGGCAGCCGCGACCGCATCGTGGTCAAGGCGATGATCCGGCTCGCCCGCGAGCTGGATCTCAAAGTGGTCGTCGAGGGCGTCGAGAACTCGGGTCAGCTCCACCTGCTCGAGGAGTGGGGCTGCGATCTCTACCAGGGATTCTACGGTGCGGGTGCGCTGAACGAAGCCGAATTGGAACGCTTCGTGATGTCCGCCGAGAGGACCGTCGCGGCCTAGGCCGGCTCAAGCTCCTTCTTTGATTCACTGGCCGCCAGCACCCGCATCAGCCCACGCGAAATTTGCAGCGCGCCCTGCAACCGAGCGTCGCCGGTCGGCCAATCGCGGCTGATGACCAGCTTGCTGTCCGGTCTCAATCGTGCCGCGCCCTTCAGTTTATCGACATAGGCCAACAAGCCGGTCAGGTCCGGGAACCCGCTTGGCGCGAAGGTGACCACCGCGCCCTTCGCCCCAACATCGAGCTTGGCGATCATCGCTTTCTTGCAATTGATTTTCGTTTCAACGATTTGCAGAAGATTTTGCGTTTCGGATGGCAACTTCCCAAATCGATCGATCAGCTCGGCGGCGAAGGCCTCGACCGCCTGACGGTCTTCAAGCTCACCGAGACGGCGGTACAGGCCCATGCGAAGGTCGAGGTCGGGTACATAGGCTTCGGGGATGAGGATCGGGGCCTCCACGTTGATCTGCGGAGTGAACTCCTCGCGCCGCTCCGCCACACCCGATTTCTGTTCGAGAATCGCGTCCTCCAGCATCGATTGGTAGAGTTCGAAGCCGACTTCCTTGATGTGGCCCGACTGCTCGTCGCCGAGAAGATTGCCGGCGCCGCGGATGTCGAGGTCGTGGCTGGCCAGCTGGAAGCCCGCGCCGAGGCTGTCGAGATTGACCAGCACCTGCAGCCTTTTCTCGGCTCCCTCGGTCACCGCCCGGTCGGGCGTGGTCGTGAGATAGGCATAAGCGCGGGTTTTCGATCGGCCGACGCGGCCGCGCAGTTGGTAAAGCTGCGCCAGGCCAAAGCGGTCGGCGCGATGGATGATCAATGTGTTCGCCGAAGGGATATCGAGCCCGCTTTCGACGATGGTCGTCGACAGCAGCACGTCATAGCGCTTGTCGTAGAAGGCGCTCATTCGCTCCTCGACCTCGGTCGGGCTCATCTGACCGTGGGCGGTTACCGCCTTCACCTCGGGCACCTCCTCACGCAGCCATTCCTCAAGGTCAGGCAAATCCGCGATGCGTGGCGCGACGAGGAAGCTCTGCCCGCCGCGATAATGTTCGCGCAGCAAGGCTTCGCGGACCACGATCGGGTCCCAGGGGGCGACATAGGTTCGGACCGCCAGCCGGTCGACCGGCGGGGTCTGGATGACCGACAGCTCGCGCAGCCCGGACATCGCCATCTGTAAGGTTCGGGGGATCGGCGTTGCAGTGAGGGTGAGGACATGGACATCCTCCTTCAGCGCCTTGAGCTTTTCCTTGTGAGCAACTCCGAAATGCTGCTCCTCGTCGACAATCACCAGTCCCAGCTTCTTGAATTTGATCGATTTCGACAGCAGCGCATGGGTGCCGATGACGATGTCGACCTTGCCCAGCTCAAGCCGCTCCCTGGTCGCCTTGGCCTCCGCCGCCGGAACCAGCCGCGATAACCGGCCGATCTCGATCGGAAACCCCTGGAAACGGGCGATGAAATTCGAATAATGCTGCCGCGCCAGGAGTGTCGTCGGGCAGATCAGCGCGACCTGATAGCCGGCCATCGCCGCTACGAATGCGGCGCGAAGCGCGACTTCGGTCTTCCCGAAGCCGACGTCGCCGCAAACCAGCCGGTCCATCGGCTTGCCGCTTTCCAGGTCCTCGAGCACCTCCGCGATCGCCCGGTCCTGGTCGTCCGTTTCCTCGTAGGGAAAGCGGTCGATGAACTCGGGGAAGCTGGCATCGGCCTCGGCGACCTGACCGGGGCGGGTGGCGCGGATCGCGGCGGTCCTGATCAGCTCGCCCGCTATTTCGCGGATTCGCTCCTTCATCCGCGCCTTGCGCCGCTGCCATGCCTCGCCGCCGAGCCGGTCGAGCGTCGCCTTCTCGCTGTCGCTGCCATAGCGCGAAAGCACGTCGATATTCTCGACCGGAACGTAGAGCTTGTCGCCGCCGGCGTATGAAAGCGCCACGCAATCGTGCGGCGCCTTGCCGACCATCACCGAGGTCAGCCCCTCGTAACGGGCAATGCCATGCTCGGCATGGACGACCAGGTCGCCGGGCGTGAGCGCCGCCAGCTCGGCGAGGAAGGCGTCCGCGCTCTTGCGGCGCTTCTTTCGGCGGACCAGCCGGTCGCCGAGCATGTCCTGCTCGGTGAGCACCGCCACATCCGGCGCGGTGAACCCATGATCGAGCGGCAGGACGATCAGCGCGGCATCGGTCCTGGTCCCAAGCGCTTCCTGCCAGCTGTCGGCCAGTTTCAGGCTGGTAAGACCATGGTCATCGAGCAAACCAGCGAGGCGCTCGCGGGCCCCTGTCGTGTAGCTGGCCAGAACGACCTTTCGCTTTTCTTTCCGCAGCTTGGCGACGTGCTTGGCGACCGCCTCGTAGACATTCGCGTTCTGCGCACGCTCCGGCGCGAAGTCGCGCGGACCCTCCACGCCGAAGTCGATGACCGTATCGCTTTCCGGTTGGGCAAAGAGGGAAGTGACGTGGATCGGTCGATCCTGGACCGTGGCCAGCCATTCCTTTCGGGACAGGTAGAGGGCCGACGGCGCCAGCGGACGGTAGCTGCCCGGTTCCGACACCATCGCCCGTTCGCGATTGGTGAAATAATCCTCGATCGCCTCGCTGCGTGCTTCGAGCGCGCCTTCAGTGCCCGAATCGCGGACGATGACGTCATGCTCGCCGAGATGATCGAACAGCGTCGAGAGCTTTTCCTCGAAGAGTGGCAGCCAATGCTCCATTCCCGCCAGCCGTCGCCCGTCGCTGATCGCCTGATAAAGCGGGTCGCCGGTGGCGTTGGCGCCGAACTGCTCGCGATAGCGGGCGCGGAAACGCTTGATCGTCTCCTCGTCGAGCAACGCTTCGCTTGCGGGCATCAGGGTGAAGGCGCCCGCCGGCCGGTTGTCCGCTGGTCCGCAGGATCGAACCGCCGCATCGTCTCGATCTCGTCGCCGAAGAAGTCGAGGCGGATCGCTGTATTTTCGCCTGCCGGGAATACGTCGACGATCGATCCGCGCACCGCAAACTCACCGGCGTCATGGACCGCGTCGGTCCGCTGATAGCCGTTGGCGACGAGCAACTCGACCAGCCGGTCGCGCTCGATCCGCTCGCCTTCGGCCAGATGCCGGGTCAGCTGGCGGATGCGGAACGGCGTCAGGATCCGCTGCGTCGCGGCATTTTCCGTCGCGATCAGCAGCTGCGGTCCCTTGCGCTTGCCCTGAAGCTTCTCGAGCGTCGCCAGTCGCTCGGCCATCACTCGAAGCGCCGGGGACGCGCGGTCATAAGGCAGGCAATCCCACGCTGGGAAGGTCAGCACCTCAACTTCCGGCGCAAACACCGGAACCGTGTCCTGGAGCGCCCGCATCGCGGCTTCGTCGGCGGCAATCACCATGGCGCGCCCACCTTGGCCGGTGCCGTGGACGGCGCGCGCGAGATCGGCTGCCAGCCATGGCAGGAAGCCCGCTGGAACGCTCGATAGGGTCAGCGGGGTATTCGCCCTCAGGATGCGAGACAGGGCGTCGTTCATTTGGCTACCTTGATGAAGTCGAGTTGTTGGAGGGCGTCCATCATCGGACCCTGATAGCGTTTCGGCGGCGCCTGCGTTCCGATCGCCCAGGCCATGATGTCGACATCCTGTTCGGTCAGCAGCGCCGCAAACATTGCGCGTTCATGGGCTTTCCAGCTTGCGTGGTGGGCGTCGAAAAAGCCGCCGATCATCATGTCCGCCTCGCGCGTGCCGCGATGCCAGGCGCGATATTTGAGCGCCCGCAAAACCTCGTCCATCCGCCGCTTCTCCACGCGCAAAAAGCCCGCTGGGCGAATTCGCCGCGGGTTTATGGCGGCCCATGTAGGCAGTTGCGCCTGCTCGACGCTAGGGTACGCGGGCATGCGCCCCGAGGTCCTCAATCCGCTGTTCGCCGAGGTGGAGGCGCTAAAGGGCGTAGGGCCGGGCATCGCCAAGGGACTTGCGAAGCTCGACCTTACCCGTGCGATCGACCTGGCCTACCATTTGCCGACCGGGACGATCGACCGCGTCCGCGCTCCCCACGCCAGCCAGGCGCTGCTCGGACGTATCGTGGTCCTCGACGTCACGCCTGTGGAAGTTCGGGCCGGAGCCGGCAAGGCGCCGCTACGCATTTTCGCCCGCGACGAGGATGACAACACACTGACCTTGACCTTCTTCAACAATCCCGCCTGGGCGAAAAAGCAGCTTCCGCTGCACCAGAAGAGAACGGTGATCGGCAAGCTCGATGCCTATGGGCAGGAGTGGCAGATTGTCCATCCCGAGGTGCTGGAACCGGCGCAAGGCGGGCGAGGTAGCGCTGCGCGAGCCGGTCTACGGGCTGACCGAAGGAATATCCAACAAGCGCATGCGAGAGTTGGTGCTAAGTGCGCTGGAACGGGCGCCAGAGCTTCCGGAGTGGATCGAACCGTCGCAATTTAGCACGCGACCATTGGCCTGCCTGGCGCTCTGCGCTGGCACAAGCACACTCCGATCCTGACGAAACAAACGCCCGCAAACGTCTGGCCTATGACGAAATTTTTGCCAATCAATTGGCTCTCATGTTGCTCCGTCAGGTTGCTCGGCGCAAACGCGGCGTGCCGCTGCAAGGCGATGGGCGGCTGACGTCCAAGCTGCAGATACCCTATCGCCTGACCGGAGCGCAGCAGCGGGTGATCGGCGAAATTCGCGGCGACATCGCCCAGGACAAGCCGATGTTGCGCCTGCTTCAGGGCGACGTCGGCTCGGGCAAGACGCTAGTCGCACTGCTCGCCATGCTCGAAGCGGTTGAGGCCGGCGCCCAGGCCGCCATGCTCGCGCCTACCGAAATCCTCGCCCGCCAGCACTTCGCCACCCTGCAGCGCCAGTGCGAGGCGATTGGCGTCAACGTCGCCATCCTCACAGGACGCGAGAAGGGACGGGCTCGAGAATCGATCCTGATGGATCTTGCCAACGGCACGATCGACATCCTCGTCGGCACCCATGCCATCTTCCAGCAGCATGTCGCTTATCAAAGGCTCGGCCTGATCGTGATCGACGAGCAGCACCGCTTTGGAGTGTCGCAGCGGATCCTGCTGTCGGAAAAGGCCGAACGGCCACCGCACCTGCTGGCAATGACCGCCACGCCGATCCCGCGCACTCTGACGCTGACCCATTATGGCGAAATGGACGTCAGCCGGATCGACGAAATGCCGCCGGGCCGAACCCCGGTCGAAACGCTGGTGATCAGTGACCAGAAGCTTCCCGACGTCATTGACGGGCTCGGCCGGCATCTCGCCGCGGGCGGTCAGGCCTATTGGGTCTGCCCCTTGGTCGAGGAAAGCGAGGCCGTCGATGCAGCCGCTGCTGAAGAACGGGCGGAGTTGCTGCGTTTCCGCTTCGGCTCGGAACGCGTCGGCCTGGTCCATGGCAGGATGAAGGGGCCGGAGAAGGATGCCGTCATGACGTCATTCGCATCCGGCGGACTCGGCGTGCTGGTTGCCACCACCGTGATCGAGGTCGGGGTCGATGTGCCCAACGCAACGCTGATCATCGTCGAGGGCGCCGAGCGCTTCGGCCTCGCCCAGCTCCACCAATTGCGCGGGCGTGTCGGGCGGGGAAGCGGGGCAAGTCGCTGCATCTTGCTCCGGGGCCAACAACTGAGCGAAACAGGCAGGGCACGTCTTGCCCTGATGAGAGAGACCAATGACGGCTTTCGGATCGCCGAGGAGGATCTGCGATTGCGCGGTCCCGGAGAGGTGCTCGGCACGCGTCAATCAGGCGAGCAGGGGTTCAAGGTCGCCAGCCAGGAGGAGGTCGCCGAGCTCGCTCCAATTGCTCAAGCCGACGCGCGCCTGCTGCTCGACCGCGACGGCGGCCTCGCCAGCGGCCGAGGCCAGGCAGCGCGGCTGTGCCTCTATCTGTTCGAGCGCGATGCGGCAGTGGGTTTGCTGAGGTCAGGCTAAGCGGCCAGCAGGCCGTGCTTCTTTTTACCAAGGCTGACCTTCAGCGGCGTATCTCCGACTGTCACGACCAGCTGCGGATCGCTGACGGTGATGCCGTCGAGCTTGACCGCGCCTTCGTCAATCTTGCGGCGTGCTTCGCCGTTGGATGCCGCGAATCCCAAACCGGTGAGAGCCTGCACGATGCTTATGCTGCCTTCCGGTACATTCAGTGTCGGAAGCTCGCCGCCGGCCGCGCCTTCCTCAAAGGTTCGCCGCGCAGTGTCCGCGGCAGCCGCTGCCGCTTCCCGGCCATGGAGCAGCGCGGTCGCCTCATTGGCGAGGACGATCTTCGCATCGTTGATCGCCTGGCCCTCGAGCCGCGCCAGCTCGTCGATCTCGGTCAAGCGGCAGGTCGGTGAACAGCTTGCAGGAATTTGATGACGTCGGCATCCGCGGTGTTCCGCCAGAACTGCCAATAATCATAGGCCGGCAGCTGGTCGGCGTTGAGCCACACCGCGCCGCTCGCCGTCTTGCCCATCTTCGCGCCATCGGCGGTGGTGATGAGGGGCGTCGTGACGCCAAACAGCTCGGTGCCGTCCATGCGCCGGGCAAGGTCGATGCCATTGACGATATTGCCCCACTGGTCCGATCCGCCGAGCTGCAACCGGCAGCCAAGACGTAGCGACAGCTCGCGGAAGTCATAGGCCTGGAGGATCATATAGTTGAACTCGAGGAAGGTCAGCGGTTGCTCGCGATCGAGCCTCAGCTTGACCGAATTGAAGGTCAGCATCCGGTTGACGGTGAAATGCGGCCCCACGGTCCGGAGCAGGTCGATATAGCCGAGCTGGTCGAGCCAGTCGGCATTGTCGGCCATGACGGCGTCGGTCGGGCCGTCGCCGAACGTCAGGAAGCGCTCGAACACCCGTCGGATCGAGGCGATGTTGGCCTGGATTTCCGTCATGGCTGAGCAGCTTGCGGCTCTCGTCCTTGCCCGAGGGATCGCCAATCTTGGTCGTCCCGCCGCCCATCAGAACGATCGGGCGGTGCCCCGCCTGCTGCATCCGCCGCAGCATCATGATCTGCACCAGGCTGCCGACATGGAGCGATGGCGCCGTGGCGTCGAAGCCGATGTAGCCCGCGACCACCTCGCGTGACGCCAATGCATCGAGCGACGCGGCATCGGTTGCCTGGTGGATATAGCCACGCTCTTCGAGCAGGCGGAGGAGGGAGGACTGAAATCTGGCTCATCGATAGCCCGCTTAGCGCTTGCCGGGCTGGTTGCAAGCGGGCGAGGGCCACGCAATAGCAGCATTCGTGCCTAGTCTTGTCCGCCATCCCGATGCGCCGCCGGGCGCCATCCACGCAGTCGATGCCGAGCTTGAGCGCCTGCCGGGCGGCGCGATCGCCACGTTCAGGGTCGAGCGGCGATATTGTCGAAGCTGGTCATCCCGCCGCCTGCAGCAGCCGCTGCGAGCCGACGATTCTGTGGCGGACGACCTGTTTCGAGCTGTTCGTGGCGGGCGAGGGCGATGGCTACCGCGAATTCAACTTTTCGCCGTCCGGCCAATGGGCGGCCTATGAATTCGACGATTATCGGGCTGGGATGCGCAACGCAGCGGCTGAGTTGAAATCTGAAATATATCAGAAAAACAATGGCTTCTACTACAGTGCTAAGATCCACGCTGAATTCCCAAACCCGGTCCTGGTTGGCCTCACCGCGGTGATCGAGGAAACCGATGGCGCAATCCGCTACTGGTCAACCGCGTTCGCCCCGGGCAAGCCCGATTTTCACGCCGCCGCGGTGCGGTCCCTGTTGTTCGATGGAGTGAGTGCGGAATGAAGCTTGGCATCGAGCGATTGCTGGCCGACCCCGACCTTCGTCGCCCGCTGGAAGGCAAGCGTATCGCGCTGGTAGCCCATCCGGCGTCGGTCACTCGCGACTTGACTCACAGCCTCGATGCGCTGGCGGCGGTTGGCGGACTTCGGCTTAGCGCCGCTTTCGGACCGCAGCACGGTCTTCGCGGCGACAAGCAGGACAATATGGTCGAAAGCCCGGATTTCATCGATCCGGTCCACGAAATTCCGGTTTTCAGCCTCTACGGAGAGGTGCGCCGTCCGACCGGCCAGTCGATGTCGACCTTCGACGTGGTGCTGATCGATCTGCAGGACCTCGGCTGCCGCATCTACACCTTCATCACGACCCTGCTTTACATGCTCGAAGCCGCGGCTGAGCATGGCAAGAGCGTGTGGGTGCTCGATCGGCCGAATCCGGCGGGCCGTCCCATCGAGGGCCTTACGCTTCGCGAAGGCTGGGAGAGTTTCGTCGGCGCGGGGCCGATCCCGATGCGGCACGGCCTGACGCTGGGCGAGCTTGGCCGCTGGTTCGTCGATCATTTCAAGCTCGACGTCGACTATCGCGTGATCGAGATGGAAGGCTATCGACCCGACGAAGGCCCGGGCTTCGGCTGGCCGTCCGACCGCATCTGGATCAACCCGTCGCCCAACGCGCCCAACATCAACATGGCGCGCTGCTATGCCGGAACCGTGATGCTCGAAGGCGCGACGCTGAGCGAGGGCAGGGGCACGACCCGCCCGCTCGAGCTATTCGGCGCGCCCGACATCGACGCGCGGGCGATCATCAAGATCATGCGCGACCTCGCGCCGCAATGGCTGGACGGCTGCATCCTTCGCGACATCTGGTTCGAGCCGACCTTCCACAAGCATGTCGGACAGCTGTGCAGCGGCGTGCATATCCATGCCGAAGGCGACGCCTACGACCATGACGCATTCAAGCCCTGGCGCGTGCAGGCGCTGGCATTCAAGGCGATCCGCAAGCTCTTTCCCGACTATGAGTTGTGGCGCGACTTTCCCTATGAATATGCCATCGGAAAACTGCCGATCGACGTCATCAACGGCTCGCCGCTGCTCCGCGAATGGGTTGATGATGACAATGGGGCGGCAGGCGACCTCGACGCGATAACGATGCCAGACGAGCAAGCCTGGGACGAGGAGCGCAAGCCCTTCCTGGTCTACTAAGATACGTCATTGCGAGGAGCCGAAGGCGACGTGGCAATCCAGGCTGGATTGCTTCGCTTCGCCCGCAATGACCGTGATCGGCTTACCGCTTCCGGCTCAGCTCCCGCATCGCCTCATCGAGGCCATCTAACGTCAAAGGGAACATTCGTTCGTCCATCAGCCGCTTGAGAATAGACGTTGACGCCGAATGCCCCCAATAGGCTTCGGGCGTGGGATTGATCCACGCCGCGCTCGGATAGGCGTCGGTCAGCCGCTTGACCCACACCGCGCCGGCTTCTTCGTTCATATGCTCGATCGATCCGCCGGCGTGGCTGATCTCGTAAGGGCTCATCGCCGCGTCGCCGACGATCACCAGCTTATGGTCGCGGCCGAATTTATGGATGACGTCGTGTGTCGGCGTCTTCTCGACATGGCGGCGGCGATTGTCCTTCCACACGCCCTCATAGATGCAGTTGTGGAAGTAGTAGTGTTCGAGATGCTTGAATTCGGATCGACATGCCGAAAACAGCTCCTCGCACAGCTTCACGTGCCCATCCATCGACCCGCCGATGTCGAGGAATAGCAGCAGCTTGACCGCATTGTGCCGCTCGGGCCTCAGCTTGACGTCGAGCCAGCCGCGCCGCGCGGTGCCGTCGATCGTGCCGTCGAGATCGAGCTCCTCGGCCGCGCCCTCGCGGGCGAAACGGCGCAGGCGGCGAAGTGCGACCTTGATGTTGCGCGTGCCGAGCTCGCGCTCGCCGTCCAGGTCGCGGAATTCGCGCTTCTCCCACACCTTGATCGCACGGCCGTGCCGGCCAGGTCCGCCGATGCGCACGCCTTCCGGGTTGTAGCCGCCGTGGCCAAAGGGAGAGGTGCCGCCGGTGCCGATCCACTTGCTGCCGCCCTGGTGCCGGCCTTCCTGCTCGGCCAGGCGGTCCTTGAGCGCCTGCATAATCTCGTCCCACGAGCCGAGGCTGCTGATTGCCTCCATCTGTTCGGGTGTCAGGTAGAGCTCGGCGACCTTGCGCAGCCATTCTTCAGGAATTTCGGCGCGGACTTCATTGCCGGTCCCGACGAAGCCCTTGAATACTTCGGCGAATACGCGATCGAACCGGTCGAGCTGGCTCTCGTCGTGGATGAATGTGGCGCGAGCGAGATAATAGAATTGCTCGGGTTCAGCTCCGATAACCTCGGCATCCAGCGCTTCGAGCAGAAGCAGATGCTCCTTGAGCGATAGCAGGGATGCCGCCGCGGCGCAGCGCTTCGACGAAACCGATGAACATGAGCCCGCCATAACCTTGGCGGCGTTCGCCAACAACAGTTCGCCCAAGCGAAGTCGATGGCCCGCGTGGTTAACTAGCAATTAGCGATTGGCAGGTAAGCCATGCCCAGATCGCACTCAAGGAAACGCGTCCAATGGCCACGCTCGGCATCGAACAAATTACCGAAAATGCAATCCGCGCCGTTGCGCGGGACTGCGGCTCGCTGTCGATCGAATGCAGCGATGTCGCCGGCTATGTCGAAGGCGTCGCCGAGCGGATCGGCGAGCATTTGAAGGTGCTCGACACGCTAGAGGAAGTGACCACCCGGCTGCTCGCCGACCAGGCTCGCGTCAGCAATTCGACCGACGAAGCCCGGTTGCTGTCCGAACAGGCCAAGGCCAAGCTTGAAGCCGGCCGCGAGGCGATCGAGGGCACGATCCAGGGGTTCAAGGGGCTGACGGACTTGGTGGTGCAGCTCGGCGAGCGGATGGCGGGCTTCGCATCGGCGATGAACCAGGTCCAGACCGTATCCTCGACGATCGAGACGATCGCTCGCAAGACCAACATGCTTGCCCTTAATGCGACGATCGAGGCAGCCCGCGCCGGCGATGCTGGCCGAAGCTTCGCCGTCGTTGCCGCCGAAGTGAAGAAGTTGGCCCATGACACCCGCGCCGCTACCAGCCAGATCGCCTCGACCATCGGCGAGCTGACCCGGGAAGCCAGTGCCGTCACGTCGGAGATCAAGACCGGGGTAGAGCGCAGCCGCGCCGCGCAGTCGGGCTTCGGCCAGATCAGCGATACGGTCAAGGAAGTGACCGAGATCGTCTCGATGGTCGATCGCCAGACCGAGGGCATCGCCCATTCGACCAGCCTCATCCAGACCAGCGTCGACCGGGTCAAAGCCGGCCTCAGCGATTTCGCCGGCGACGCCCGCGACAATGGCGGCCAGTTGATCAAGGCCCAAAAACGCCTCAGCCACCTGGAAATGCTGTCGAACAACATGCTCGACACGCTCGCCAATTCGGGCGCTGAGATCGACGACACGCCGATGATCCTGCTTGCCCAGGAGGCGATGCGAGCGATCATGACCGCGGTCGAGCAGGGCATCGACAAGGGCGACATCAGCGTCGAGCAGGTGATGGACCGCAACTATGTGCTGATCGAAGGCTCCAACCCGCCGCAGTACAACAACGGCTTTTGCGATTTCGCCGACAAGCAGATCCGCCCGCTGCTCGACCGGTTCAAAGCACGCGACGGGCGCATCATCGGCTCGGCGATCACCAACCTCGACGGCTATTTGCCGACGCACCTCTCCGAGCGCTGCCATACGCCCGGTCCGGATCCGGTGTGGAACGACGAGCATTGCCGCAACAAGCGCATCTTCATGGACGAGACCACGCGCAAGGCCTGTGAGAGCGACAAGCCAGCGATGCTCGCCACCTACCGGATGGAGCTGGGCGACAAATATATCCCGGTGAAAAACGTCTTCGTGGCCCTGTTCTTCAAAGGCCGCCGCTGGGGCAATTTCGAGCTGGCTTACCGGGACGAGTAGAGGTTCAGACCTTCCGCCGGGCCATGAAGGCGAGGCGTTCGAACAGCATCACATCCTGCTCATTCTTGAGCAGCGCGCCGTGCAGGGGCGGGATGGCCTTCGTCGGATCGCGGTCCTGGAGGACTTCCAGCGGCATGTCCTCGTGGAGCAGCAGCTTGAGCCAGTCGAGCAGCTCGCTTGTCGAGGGTTTCTTCTTGATGCCCGGCACCTCGCGGACCTCGTAGAACAGGTCGAGCGCCCTGGAAACCAGCATCTTCTGGATCCCGGGAAAGTGGACCTCGACGATCTCGGTCATCGTGTCGCGGTCGGGGAAGCGGATATAGTGGAAGAAGCATCGGCGCAGGAACGCGTCGGGCAGCTCCTTCTCATTGTTCGAGGTGATGACGACGATCGGCCGGTCGACCGCCTTCACCGTCTCGCTGGTTTCGTAGACATGGAATTCCATCCGATCGAGCTCTTGCAGGAGGTCGTTGGGGAATTCGATGTCGGCCTTGTCTATTTCGTCGATCAGCAGGACCGGCAACTCTGGAGAAGTGAAGGCGTCCCACAGTTTTCCGCGCTTGATGTAGTTGGAGATGTCGTGGACCCGCGGATCGCCGAGCTGTCCGTCGCGGAGGCGGGCGACCGCGTCATATTCGTAGAGACCCTGGACCGCTCGGGTGGTCGACTTGATGTGCCATTCGATCAGCGGCGCGCCGAGCGCGGTGGCGATCTCATGCGCGAGGACGGTCTTGCCGGTGCCTGGCTCGCCCTTGACCAGCAGCGGTCGGCGCAGCTGGACCGCGGCATTGACCGCGACCTTGAGGTCGTCGGTCGCGACATAATCGGGGGTGCCTTCGAAACGCATGTCCCCGCCCTATGGGCTGGATTCCTGCGTTGCAAGCCGCTCCTCGACACTCCTGCCCCTCAATCATGTCCCGCTTGCGGGAGGGGAGGTTAGTCGACGCGGGCGGCGGCTCGCGCTTCGAGAAGGTCGAACAGGCCGCGGTTTTGAAGCAGCAGCTGCTCGCCGCCGAATCCGAGGGCGCGCTCGCTGGGCAGGCCGTCGGTGCCGTCGGCGATGGCGCGGACGATCGACGGCTGGTCGGGCAAGGTGAGGGCGGGCTTCTGCATCCCCACGCGGTCGGCGGCACGGTCGAGCACGGCACGGATCGCCGGCCAGTCGGCCATCAGGGCGGTTGCGGCGCCAAGCGCGCAGCCGCGCCGCTCGGACCTGGCGAGGGTCTCGATCGCATGACGCTGGGCAACCAGGGTCGACTCGGTCTCGGCGGCGCCGGGGGTCGAAGGCAGTGGGCCGACCGCGGCGGTCAGCCGGACAAGGTAAAGCCGCTCGCGCTCGTAAGCGTCGGACGCCTCGCGCAGCCAGTCGCGCACAGGACCGGCCGGGCAGTTGTTGAGGGCGAGCTCGATCAGGCCGGGATGGCGGCCGTAGAGCGAGCAGAACAGGTGGACCGAATCGGCCAGGTCGCGTGCGCTGTTGGGATGGTTGGCGGCGATCAGCGCATGGCGATAAGGATGGTCGGCCGAACCCTGGGCGTCGACCCGCGCAAACTGCGCCTCGGCAGCGGTCATCGCGCTCCGGTCGAGTGCCTGATTGATCGCCATCCCAAGTTTCTCCTGCATCACGCTTTGGCTGTGGCGTTGAACCTAGGCCCTGCTTCTAACCCAAGGGCGTAAAGACAGGGTTTAGGAGCGCTTCATCTTTTGGTGAGCGAAGTTAAATTTTGGCTCGAAACGGGACGTTTTTACGGTCCGAGGCCGGTTCCGGGCGGATGGGTACGCAAAAACTGTGGAAAACTGCCCACCTCAAGCCCCTCCCGTATGCGGGAGGGGAGGAACGAAGCGACGAAGGGCGGGTCAGGCGGCTAGCGCCAATTGCGATGATTCGACCTGATTTCCGACCTGCTGCTCAGGGACCGCCTGGTCCGGCGCGACCCAGCGCGAGATGGCGACGACGGCGCCCAGCGCGACGTAGCCGCCGATGACCGCGACGGGGGCAAAGTAGACCAGCGAGGCGAGGGTGACGCGGAGCCAGTTGGGATGAAAGCCGAAATCCTGGCCGATGGCCTCGCATACGCCGAGGATGGTGTCGTTGCGGCCGACGAGGAGGTTGGTGTTGGCATTCGGCATGTTCGGTCCCTTTGGAGTGAGCGTTGAATGACTGATGCCGGACATTCAGCAAGAGCCATGCCAAAGGCCGGTAGTGGCGGATTTTTGCCGTTTCCTGACGAAGCGATGACGGATGCAAGGTCGGCGTGAGGGTTTTCGCCACCACGAGTTGGGAAATTCCGCCAAGATGAATCCTTGGTCCCGATCGGTCGATCTGGCGAAGCCTTCCTCCGTTGGTTAAGGACTTCTTATGCAGCTCAGCGACCAGGAAGCGGAACGACTGCGCGAGAAGGGGGTCGACGTACCGAGGCTGATGGCGCGGGGGGTGACGCCGGACCAGTGGAGCACGCGATTTCGCCAATCGCTCGAGGTCGCCGCGGGCCGGGTCGAACCTGATCCGGGCCCCCAGCAGCCGACTAACTTTCATTATCCGGATTTGCCCCAAAACCAGTTCTACGACCCGCTGGATTTCGACTGGGCGCCGGCGATCGAGGACGCCGCACCAGCTATCCGAGGGGAGCTGGAAGCGTTGTTGCAGGATGCGAGCGACGAATTTCGCGCCTATATCCACGGCGTGGCAGAAACCGTCGAGCTGGGGGCCAATCAGGCGCTGGTCAAAAGCAAGGACTGGAGCGTGCTGTCCTTATGTGAAAACGGCTGGCTCGCGCCCAAGCTGGTCGAGCGATGCCCGCGGACCTGGGAAACCGTCCTGCGGCACGCACCACTACCGCGGATCCCCGGCTGGGGGCCGACGGTGATGTTCTCGATGCTCAAGGCAGGCGCCCGGATCGCGGGGCACAACGGCATGTACAACATGCGGCTCATTTGCCACCTGCCGCTGATCGTTCCGCCCGGCTGCCGCTTCCGGGTCGGCAACGAGGTGCGCGAATGGGAAGCCGGCAAGCTGCTGATCTTCGACGACAGCGTCGAGCATGAAGCGTGGAACGACAGCGCGGAGGATCGGATCGTCCTGATCTTCGACATCTGGCGGCCGGAGCTGAGCGAGCAGGAGCGGCGCGAACTGACGCTGCTGTTTTCGGACTAGGCCCGGCTTTTCGGGCCGCGACTGGGGCGGACGCGAGGAGGGGTTGCACGCCCGCCCATGAGCAATCGAGCGCCAACGCTGCGCGCGCTTCTGAACAAGCGGGGCTGGGGCAGCACCGCCGCCGAGAAACGATCCACAGGGCGATTGGCTGCATTCCGGGGCGGATTTGCGCCATTTCCGGGGATAGCCCGTTGGGGCACCGCAAGCCGATCCGAAGGAAATTCGTGGCGTCAGCCGGGCAGAATAGAGTGGGTCAAGCGTCAGCAGTTATATACGCCTGCGGCGCACCGCCGTGTCGTACGACGGGCCACACCAGCCACACTGACCGGCGTCAGCGGACGCCCCACCCTTGCTTCCGCAGTAGGGATAATGCCGAACGAATCCATGCCTGCGGGTTGGTTTGTCCCTTCGGGGGCTACAAGGCTGACAATTCCGGCCAGCAGCACGATCTTCAGTGTCCTGGACAGGGTCATCTCAATTCTCCAATCTTGTAATTCTCGGGCAGGTCGCTCGTTTCCTTCAGGGTCTGCAGGTCTTTGGCATCCAACTTCTTGGCGCCTGCCGGCGGCTTGAAGCTGAAGTCGGCAGCCGCGACACCGGCACCAGCCTGCCAGTCACGAACCACCATCGTGAATTGCGGTGCCTGGTCAACTCCCTTGCTGGTGATCACATAACGGCAGGGGTAGGGATTTGCGCCCTGTGCGATCCAGATTTGCCAGTCGGTTTCCTTGGCACGGAATGCGAAATGATCGCATTCCGTTCCGCCGATCACGCCGCTGCCGAGATCCTTCACGTCCGTGACGTCAGTCATCAGCTCTCCGTAGACATTTTGAAGCAGCAGATCGGCACCTGGTAGCTGCCTGTGGAACCGGTCCCTCAGCTGATCGATCACGTTGTCGATCGTGCCGGGCACGTCCGCCTGAACATAGGCATTCTGGCCCTTGCCCAGGATTGACAATGTCTTCCCATCGAAGACCGTCTCGGTATCGGAGAATCCAGACTTGCGTGCAGTGCGGATCTTGTCCGGCCGGTTGAGAACAATGTTCCCGGAGGTTGCGATCTGCAGTTTCTGATGCTCGCTGGTAACCACCTCAAACACCGTGTCGTAATTCAAGGATATGGCCTTCTGTGCCGCGAGATAGTCCGACATGGCTTTGAGGCGGGCTTTCGCATTTTGTGCGGTGACATCATTTTGCGCACCCGGGGCTTGCTCAGTCGCCATCGGCTCAGTCGCCATCGGCTCAGGCGCATTTTCCGCGGTCGCGTTTTGCTCAGCCGCATTTTGCTCGCCTGGCTGTGAACACGAGGACAGGCCGAGGCCAGTAATCAAGGCCAACGCGGCGGCGGACGCCATGGCGGTAGGGAGCCGCTTTGCCCTGCGGATCATGTTCATTGCTCAAAGGTCCTCTTCGTCTGGTTCCAGAGGATCGTTAACCGGGACGTGAGCCTATGGAAGGTGGGGTCGAACCGATTGGGCGGCGACAGTAGGCGGCTCAGCGGGCGGGACAATCAGGTGAATCACCCACTACCAGGCCAGTCGGAATGATGGGCTCGGCTCGCGAGCGAAAAAGCCCGCGGCAATTCATTCAATACAAGAGTCTCAACTTCGCCCGAGACGAACGTAGTGGAGGCTACTCCACCCCCATCTCACTCCGGCGTTTGACAGTATAGGTGATCCTGATCCTCACCCATTCCCCGATCATCGGCTTGCCGCCGATCTGCGGCGGGCGGACGAGGAACTGCCAGGCGGCCTGGCGGACGGCGCCGGCGAGGTGGGAGCCGGGCGGGCCTTGGCCGAGCTCGACGCAATCGTCGACGTGGTAGCGCTCGATCGTGCGGCAGGCGATCAGGCCCCAGCCGCCGCCTTCGGGCATGGTCTTTGGGAGATAGGCTCCGAGCTCGGTGTCGGTTGGCTCGCGGTACCATTCGGCGGCGTAGAGTGGCTCGCCGTTGGGGGCGGTGCCGACACGCTGGCTATCGCCAGGAGCGCTGCCCTGCGCCAGCGCGGCGGCGGCACCCGGCGCGTTGGTGCCCAGCTTGGCGATGTCGGAGGCTTCCAGCTCTTCCCTGCTTAGCGGGATCAGGTCGAGCGGGCGTTCGGGCAGGACGATCCTTGGCTTGATCGCTGGAAAGTCGGGGCGCGGGGGCGGACGGGTAGCGGGCGCCGGTTTCTGCGCCTTGCTCGTGTCGGTCTCTTCGCTGGCGGCGAGATCGAAGGTGGAGAGGGTGTCGCCTTTGAATAGCGGGCGCTCGGGAGTGAAATCGAGGGTGAAGAACGCCAGGATCAGCAGGATTTCGAGGGCGATGGCGAGGGCAAAGGACACGGCGCGCCGCCGGGCTGAGGGGCGGTCGCGGGCTGACGGAGGGAGGTAATGCGTCGCGGTCAACTGTGCGGCCCTAGTGGAGGCAAGCTGTCAAGGGAATGAATCGGTCCTCAAAGGAACGCCCCTCGACGTCGCTCGGAACGAACGGTGTCGATGAAGCCGAAAAATATCCGTTCGTCTCGAGCGAAGTCGAGACACGTTGCCGGACTTCGCTCGCGACCCGCCGAGATCAGCGACGCAACAGCGTCACTGATCGAGGAAGGAGCGCATTTTGCGGCTCCTTGAAGGATGCTTGAGCTTCCTCAGCGCCTTCGCCTCTATCTGCCGGATGCGTTCGCGGGTGACCGAGAACTGCTGGCCGACTTCCTCGAGCGTATGATCGGTGTTCATGCCGATGCCGAAGCGCATTCGAAGGACGCGCTCTTCGCGGGGGGTTAGCGACGCCAGCACGCGGGTGACGGTTTCCTTGAGGTTGGCCTGGATCGCGGCGTCGACCGGGATGACCGCGTTCTTGTCCTCGATGAAGTCGCCGAGGTGGCTGTCTTCCTCGTCTCCGATCGGGGTTTCTAGGCTGATTGGCTCCTTGGCGATCTTCATCACCTTGCGGACCTTCTCCAACGGCATGGAGAGGCGCTCGGCGAGCTCTTCCGGGGTCGGTTCGCGTCCGGTTTCGTGAAGGAACTGACGGGAGGTGCGGACCAGCTTGTTGATCGTCTCGATCATGTGGACCGGAATCCGGATGGTGCGGGCCTGGTCGGCGATCGAGCGGGTGATCGCCTGGCGGATCCACCAGGTGGCGTAGGTGGAGAATTTGTAGCCGCGGCGATATTCGAACTTATCGACCGCCTTCATCAGGCCGATGTTGCCTTCCTGGATGAGGTCGAGGAACTGCAGACCGCGGTTGGTGTATTTCTTGGCGATCGAGATGACCAGGCGAAGGTTGGCCTCGACCATTTCCTTCTTGGCGATGCGCGCCTCGCGCTCGCCCTTCTGGACCTGGTTGACGATCCGCCGGAATTCGGGGAGCGCCATTCCGGTCGATTGGGCGATCTCCGCGATTTCGCCGCGGATCCGTTCCACGCTGTCCTGCTCGGCAGCGGCGAAGGCGGCGAACTTCTTGTCCAGGCCACGGGCGCGGTCGAGCCAGCTGTCGTCGAGCTCGCTGCCCATATAGCTGTCGAGGAATGCCTTGCGCGGTACGCGGTGCCGCTCGGCCAGGCGAAGCATTTGCCCGCCGAGCGCGGTCAGGCGGCGATTGTAGGCGTAAAGCTGGTCGACCAGATATTCGATCTTGGCGGCGTGAAACTGGACGCTTTCGACCTCGGCGGTGAGCTGTTCGCTGAGCTTCTGATATTTGCGCTCGTCGGCCGCTGCGAAGTCGGCGCCGGCGCCGAGCGCGCCGAGGCGCGCCTGCTGGAGCTTGGCGAACTTCTTGTAGAGCGAGGTGATGCTCGCGAATTTCTCGAGCGCCGTCGGTTTCAGCGCCTCTTCCATCTGGGCGAGCGAGAGGGTGTTGTCCTCGTCGTCATCCTCAGCGACCGGCGCGGTGCGGCGCTCGACCATATCCTCTTCATCGTCGGAAGCGACTTCGGGTTCCTCGGGCTCTTCTTCTTCCTTGAAGGTCGGGCCGGCGGCGGCGGCGCTGATCTCGCCTTCGGGCGCGTTTTCGGCGTCCTCGCTGATCTGCTCGGCGGTCGGGCCCTTCGACAGCATCGCCTCAAGGTCGAGGATCTCGCGCAGCTGCATCGTGCCTTCGTTCAAGGCATTCGACCATTCGATGATCGCGTTGAAGGTGATCGGGCTTTCGCACAGGCCCCAGATCATCGTGTCGCGGCCGGCCTCGATGCGCTTGGCGATGGCGATCTCGCCCTCGCGGCTCAATAGCTCGACCGCGCCCATTTCGCGCAGGTACATGCGGACCGGGTCGTCGGTGCGGTCGACCGCTTCCTTCTTGGTCGCGACCGCCGGGCGAGGGCCGGCGTCGTCGAGGGGATCGATCTCCTCCTCGGGTTCCTTCTCTTCCTCCTCATCGTCCGAATCGCTTGTTTCGACGATGTTTACGCCCATTTCGCTGATCGCGGACATGATGTCCTCGATCTGCTCGGAGCTCATCTGGTCCTGCGGGAGCGCCTCGTTGAGTTCGTCATAGGTGATGACGCCCTTCTTCTTGGCGCGCGCGATCAGCTTTTTGATCGCGACGTCGTTGAGGTCGATGAGCGGCGCATCGCCGGTCTCGATTTCGGTTTCGGGGGTGTCGTTCTTCGCCATTGTGCTGCCGCTTACTCATTGCTGGCGAGAGACGCCAGTCGTTCATTTACGACCTCACGCGCGGCGTGAAGCCTTTGCTGCTCCTCAAAGGCGGCTTCGTCGCCAGCCTTGAACCGGGTCATCGCCGTTTCAAACGCCGCTTCGATCTCGACCTTCGCCATCAACGTCTCGATCGCGAGCCCCAGATCGCGCCTCGCAATCGCTGGGTCGCTCTTCGTCCGGGTAAAGCTGAAGCCGATGTCGCCGCCTTTGGACACGTCGCGCCAGGCGGCGGCCGTCTCCTCTCCCGCCAATATGGTGGCAATGCCTTGCCGATCAAGCATTTGTCCGGACATGGTGAGATCGACCATTCGGTCGCGCAAGGCGGCGGCGGTCTTGTCGGCGATGGGGAGTGCGGCAAGCGCCTCGATATGGTCGCCGATCGCGTCTGGGTAAAGGGCATGACCGAGGACCAGCGCACGGGCGGTGGTCTTGTCGATCCCTGCGGAACCAATGGCGCGGGCGGTGGCGCTGGCCGGCGCAGGTGGGGGTGCAAACCGGCCGTCCTTGCCCTTCTTCCACTCTCGCCGGGGAAAGAGGGAGCGTCCTTGCACTTGCTGGGGACGGACCAGCGCATCGAATTTGCGCAGCCATTCGTCGCGATAGAGCTGGCGGACATTGGGGTCGCCGATCGCCTGGACATGCTCCAACAGCCGCGCCTTGAGGCCGGCGCGCGCCTCGGGCGTGTCGAGCGGGGCGGCATCGACCTCGTGCCGCCACAGGCGCTCGACCAGCGGTTCGGGTGTGGCGAGCAGGGTCTCGACGGCTTCCCGCCCGCCTGAGCGGACAAGATCGTCGGGATCCTGACCGGCAGGAAGGGCAATGAACCGCAGGGTTCGCTCAGGCGCGAGGTGGGGAAGGGCGCGCAGCGCGGCGCGGACCGCAGCCTTCTGCCCGGCCGCATCGCCGTCGAAGCAGCAGATCGGCTGTCCATCGAGGCGCCACATTCGCTCCAGCTGCGCCTCGGTGACGGCGGTCCCGTTGGGCGCGACAACCTCGGTCATGCCGGCGCGGTCGAGGGCAATCACGTCCATATAACCTTCGACCACGATCAGGCGCCTGGCCTGTCGGCTGGCGGGACCGGCGCGGTCAAGATTGTAGAGGGTGCGGCCCTTGTCGAACAAGACGGTATCGGGCGAGTTCAGATATTTGGGCTCTCCGGAGCCGAGGATACGGCCGCCGAACGCGATCACCCGGCCACGCGCATCGCGGATGGGGATCATGATTCGACCGCGAAAGCGATCATAGCTGGCCTTTTCGCCGTCCTCGGGCTTGATCAGCATGCCCGTGTCGACGAGCTTCTCCTCGCCAAGCTCCTTTAGTGCGGCCTTCAGCTTGCCGCGGGCGTCAGGGGCGTAGCCGATTCCGAAGCGCTCTATGACCTTGGCGTCGATACCGCGATTGGCGAGGTAGGAGCGCGCCTCACCGCCTTCGACGCCGTTCAATTGATCGGCGAACCATTTCTGCGCGGCGGCCATGACGTCATGCAGTCCGGCCGAGCGTTCCTGCCGCTCGCGGTCGCGCGGGTCGGGGGCCGGGACGTCCATTCCCGCCTTGCCGGCCAATTCCTTGACCGCGTCCATGAACGGCAGTCCGCGGTGGTCGGTGAGGAAGCGGATCGCATCGCCATGCGCACCGCAGCCGAAGCAGTGGTAGAAACCCTTCTCGTCGTTGATCGTGAAGCTGGGGGTCTTTTCATGGTGGAATGGGCAGCAGGCCTTGAACTCGCGCCCCGCCTTGATGAGCTTCACCGATGGACCGATGATTGCCGAGAGCGTGGTTCGAGCGCGCAGTTCGTCGAGCCATGCGGGGGAGAGGGTCAAAAGCCCCTCCCGTTCACGGGAGGGGTTGGGGAGGGGCTGTCGGCCAAAGCTCTCTTGATTGCCGCCACAACCCCTTCGATATTCTCGAGCACGTCATTGTTCCAGAAGCGGATGACTCGATAGCCCCGACTTTCTAGGAATTGAGTTTGCCTGGTATCCGCATCTGCATTGAGCGCGTGCTGACCGCCATCAAGTTCAATGATCAACTTGGGTGACCGGGCGACAAAATCGCAGAAGAAGGGGCGTATTGCGACCTGGCGATTGAACCGCACGCCATTGAGTGGGCGGTTGCTCAACACCGACCACTATTTCGCTTCGGCAGGCGTTGGATTGTTGCGCAGTTCGCGAGATCGAAGAGTTGGGGTTCGGTCGTAGGCTTTATCCAACACGCCCTCCCCCAACCCCTCCCGCTCTGGCGGAAGGGGAGTTACTTTATGCCAGCGCTGCCTTGACCAGCGCGCTTGCCCTGGCGGGTTCGATACTGGTGCCGAGCCTGGTTTTCACTTCGGCCATCACCCGGCCCATGTCCTTCATCGAACTGGCGCCGGTGTCGGCGATGATAGACTGGATAGCGGCGCTGGCCTCTTCGTCGCCGAGTTGAGCGGGGAGGAAGCGTTCGATGACCGCGATCTCCGCCTCCTCGATCGCGGCCAGCTCCTCGCGGCCGCCCTTGCGATAGAGGTCGACCGATTCGCGGCGTTGCTTGATCATTTTCTGCAGCACCTCGGTGACCAGCGCGTCGTCGTCGGGCGCATTCGCCGACGTGCGAAGCTCAATGTCGCGGTTCTTGATGGCCGACTGGATCAGTCGGAGCGTCTGGGTCCCGGCCTTGTCGCCGCCCTTCATCGCGCCAACCAGCGCGGCTTTGATGTCGTCGCGAATCATGCGTGGCCCGTTTCGTTTCACCGGAAAGAGCCAGTCCTAATGGCTTATTCGCGGGTTTCACAGCGTTGACCTGATGGCCATTCCCGCGTAGCGGCCATCGCTTAGCGACATTGACGCGACACACGTAACGGAAAGGCTCCTTCCGCCGATGGCCGATGCACATCCTGCGCGCACCCAGCAACCCGCCAAGGGGCCGGAAGGTGCGACAGGAGTCATTGTTTTCGCCGACGGCCGTACCGTGTGGGGCAGGGGCTTTGGCGCCGAGGGGCAAGTAGTTGGTGAGCTGTGCTTCCATACCGCCATGACCGGCTACCAGGAAATCATGACCGATCCGTCGTTCGCTCGGCAGATCATCGCCTTCACCTTCCCGCACATCGGCAACGTCGGGGCCAACGAGGAGGACGTCGAGGCGGGCGAGGCGCATGCGTTGGGGTGTTTGGTGAGAGAGGCGGTGACGTCGCCGTCCAACTTCCGCAGCCAGCAGGATTTCCCGGCGTGGATGGCGGCAACCGGTCGGATCGGCATTTCGGGCGTCGACACGCGGGCGCTGACCCGGCTGGTCAGGCGCGAGGGGCCACCGACCATCGCCATCGCGCACAACGCACATGGCCGCTTCGACCTTGCGGCGCTTCAGCAGATGGCGGCGGAATGGCCGGGGCTGGAGGGCATGGACCTGGCCAAGGAGGTTTCGCGCGAGCAGCTAGAGGCGTGGAGCGGCGGGCGCTGGGAACTGGGCGAAGGCTACCGGATGGGCGGCAATGATATGTCGCAGCCGCACGTCGTCGCGATCGATTATGGCGCCAAGCGCAATATTTTCCGCAATCTGGTCGAGGCTGGGGCGCGCGTCACCGTTCTGCCGGCTACCGCGGACATCGACGAGGTGATGAGCCACAAGCCGGATGGATTTTTTCTGTCGAACGGCCCGGGCGATCCGGCCGCGACCGGGGAATATGCGATCCCGGTGATCCGCGGTATGCTCGACAGCGGAAAGCCCCTGTTCGGCATCTGCCTTGGCCACCAGTTGCTGGCGCTTAGCGTTGGCGGCAAGACCGCCAAGATGTTCCAGGGCCACCGCGGCGCGAACCATCCGGTCAAGCGGCTCGCCGACGGATCGGTCGAGATCACCAGCATGAACCATGGCTTCGCGGTCGAGCGGCAGGGGCTGCCCGACAACGTCCGCGAGACCCACGTCAGCCTGTTCGACGACAGCAATTGCGGGATCGAGCTGACCGACCGCCCGGCGTTCAGCGTCCAGTACCACCCCGAAGCCAGCCCCGGCCCGCAGGACAGCTTCTATCTGTTCGAGAAGTTCGTTGGGATGATGCGATGAGGCGTATCGCCTGCACACTCTCTGCTGCGCTCGCCCTCTCCGCCTGCGCGACGGCGCGGATGCATAGCCAGGACGAGCTGAACAGCGCCAGCCTTGCCTGCGGGCTGACCTATGGCGAGCTGATCCAGGATGATGAGGAGAAGAAGCTGCTCATCATGTTCCGGGCGGCTCCGACGGCCGAGCACCGCGATTGCGTCTACAAATGGGCGCGCAGGAACCACCTAAAGCTGGTCATCATCGACGCGATCAATTTTCCGGAGGAGCAGTGATGGCTGACAACGACTGGTCTCACCAGACGCTGATGAACGAGCCGATCTTCGCGACCTTCCTGGCCAACGGGGAGGATCTATCGGACGAGCGGCACGTCATCCATTATTTCTACGACGGCGACGTCGAAGGCCTGTCATCAGCGCTGGCCGCCGAAGGCTATGAGGTCAATCCGACTGCCACGGACCCAGGCGTCATTGCCGAAAATCATGCCGTTACCGACCGCGACTGGTCGGAGGCGACAATGAAGCTGATGTGCGGCCTCGCGAACAAGTACGGCGCCGAATATGACGGCTGGGAAGCCTCTATGGTCCGCCAGAAAGAGGCTGCGAAACCCCAAATCCCCACAAGCTTCCTGTCCAAGCTGTTCGGAAAGAAAGACTGACTTGCCCCGCCGCACCGACATCAGTTCCATTCTCGTTATCGGCGCCGGCCCGATCGTTATCGGCCAGGCGGCGGAGTTCGATTATTCGGGCAGCCAGGCGGTCAAGGCGCTCAAGGCCGAGGGCTATCGGGTGATCGTCGTCAATTCGAACCCGGCGACGATCATGACCGATCCCGAGCTGGCGGACGCAACCTATATCGAGCCGATCACGCCCGACATCGTTGCCAAGATCATCGAGAAGGAGCGGCCCGACGCGCTGCTGCCGACGATGGGCGGCCAGACCGCGCTCAACACCGCGCTGACCCTCAACAAGGACGGGACGCTCCGGAAATATGGCGTCAAGCTGATCGGGGCGCAGGCGGAGGCGATCGACAAGGCCGAGGACCGCGAGAAGTTCAAGGCGGCGATGGACAAGATCGGGCTGGAAAGCGCCCGTTCGGGCATCGCGCATAATCTCGACGACGCGGTGAAGCTGCTCGAGACGACGGGGCTTCCGGCCATCATCCGGCCGAGCTTCACGCTTGGCGGCACCGGTGGCGGGGTCGCCTATAATCGTGAGGAGTTCGAAGCGATCGTGAGGTCGGGGCTGGATGCTTCGCCCACAAACGAAGTGCTGATCGAGGAATTGCTGCTCGGCTGGAAGGAATATGAGATGGAGGTTGTGCGGGACCGCGCCGACAATGCCATCATCATCTGCAGCATCGAAAATGTCGACCCGATGGGGGTGCATACGGGCGACAGCATCACCGTCGCCCCGGCGCTGACCCTTACCGACAAGGAATATCAGCGGATGCGCTCGGCATCGATCGCTGTACTTCGGGAAATCGGCGTAGAAACAGGGGGTTCCAACGTCCAATTCGCGGTCAATCCGAAGGACGGGCGGATGATCGTGATCGAGATGAACCCGCGCGTCTCGCGCTCGTCGGCGCTTGCATCCAAGGCGACCGGCTTCCCGATCGCCAAGGTCGCGGCGCGCCTGGCCGTCGGCTATACGCTCGACGAGATCGCCAACGACATCACCGGTGGCGCGACCCCGGCGAGCTTCGAGCCGACGATCGACTATGTCGTAACCAAGATCCCGCGCTTCGCGTTCGAGAAGTTCAAGGGAGCCTCGGACCAGCTGTCGACCGCCATGAAATCGGTCGGCGAGGTGATGGCGATCGGGCGCAGCTTCGCCGAGAGCCTGCAGAAGGCCCTGCGGGGCATGGAGACGGGGCTTTGCGGCCTTGATCGGGTCAATTCGCTGATCAATGCCACGCCGCAGGAGATTGAGAACGCGCTGGGCCGCGCGACGCCCGATCGGCTGCTAGTCGCGGCCGAGGCGCTGCGCCACGGTTTCAGCGTCGAGCGGATCAACCAGCTGTCGGGCTTCGATCCCTGGTTCCTCGAGCGGCTTGCGGAGATCATCGCCGCCGAAGAGCAGGTCCGTGAGGATGGCATTCCGCATGACTCGGCAGGGATGCGCCGCTTGAAGGCGATGGGCTTTTCGGATGCGCGGTTGGCCCAGCTGGCGCTGCGATCGGCCCATGTCGAGCGCGAAATGTCGGAGGTAGCGGCGCGCGGGTCGGGGATTGTCCATGACGCGCTGAGGGGCCTCACCGGCGGGATTACCGAAGCGGAAGTGCGCAAGGCCCGGCTGAAGCTGGGCGTCCGTCCGGTGTTCAAGCGGATCGACAGCTGTGCGGCGGAGTTCGACGCCGCGACGCCCTATCTCTATTCGACCTATGAGGCGCCGCTATTTGGCGAGCCCGAGGATGAGGCGGAGATCAGCGACAAGCGCAAGGTGGTCATCCTTGGCGGCGGGCCCAATCGCATCGGGCAGGGGATCGAGTTCGACTATTGCTGTTGCCACGCCTCCTTCGCGCTCAAGGAGGCGGGGTTCGAGACCATAATGGTCAATTGCAATCCCGAGACCGTCTCGACCGACCCGGACACGTCGGATCGGCTCTATTTCGAGCCGTTGACCGGCGAGGACGTGCTCGAGATCCTTCACCGCGAGGCGGAACGGGGTAGACTGGAAGGCGTGATCGTCCAGCTCGGCGGGCAGACTCCGCTCAAGCTGGCCGCGGAGCTGCAGGCCGACGGGATTCCCATCCTCGGCACCTCGCCCGACAGCATCGACCTCGCCGAGGACCGGGAGCGCTTCGCCAAGCTGGTTGACAGACTGGGCCTGAAGCAGCCCGCCAACGGCCTCGCCCGCAGCCGCGACGAGGCTATCGCGGTGGCCGAGCGGATCGGATATCCGGTGCTGCTGCGTCCCAGCTACGTCCTTGGCGGACGAGCGATGGAGGTGGTCGACGGGCCGGAGCAGCTCGATCACTATATCGCCACCGCGGTGCAGGTGTCGGGGACGTCGCCGGTGCTGATCGACCGCTACCTGCGCGACGCCGTCGAGGTTGACGTCGACGCGATCTGCGACGGCAAGGATGTAGCGGTCGCCGGTATCCTGCAGCATATCGAGGAAGCCGGTGTCCATTCAGGCGACAGCGCCTGCTCAATCCCGCCCTACAGCCTCTCGCCCGAAATCATCGCCGAGATCGAGCGGCAGACCAAGGCGCTTGCGCTCGCCCTCAACGTCAAGGGGCTGATGAACGTCCAATATGCAGTCAAGAATGACGCGGTTTACCTGATCGAAGTCAATCCGCGGGCCAGCCGAACGGTGCCGTTCGTTGCCAAGGCGATTGGCCGACCCATCGCCAAGATCGCCGCCCGGGTGATGGCCGGCGAGCCGCTGGCGAATTTCGATCCGATCGATCGCGACATCGGCCATATCGCCATCAAGGAGTTGGTCTTTCCATTCGCCCGCTTCCCGGGGACCGATCCAGTCCTGTCACCGGAGATGAAAAGCACCGGAGAAGTCATGGGGATCGATAGCAATTTCGACATTGCTTTTGCCAAGTCCCAGCTTGGGGGCGGAGTGATATTGCCGAAGACCGGGACGGTGTTCATATCGGTCAAGGACAGCGACAAGCACAATATCGTGCCGGCAGCAGCGAAAATGGTCGAGCTTGGGTTCAAGCTCATCGCGACCGGCGGCACCGCGGCGCACCTGGAGGCGCAGGATCTTCCGGTCAGCCACGTCAACAAGGTTGCCCAAGGGCGTCCGCACATCGTCGACCGGATCGTCGACGGGGATGTCCAGCTGGTGTTCAATACTACCGAAGGATGGCAGTCGCTAAAGGACAGTCAGGCGATCCGTGAGGCGGCGCTGAAGAGCAAGGTGCCTTACTTCACAACGGCGCCGGCCAGCCTGGCGACCGCACGGGCGATCGAAGCGCTCCGCGGACATGCGCTTGAAGTGAAGTCGCTCCAATCCTATTATTCGGCCTCGAAAGACTGATTTCCTCAAAACCTGCCCGGGACGCGCCGTCTGAGCGATGCGGCGCCGGGGCGGGTTTTGGCAAGTAGGCAAAGGGTATTGTGAGATGGCGAGCGACAAGGTTCCGATGCTGGTCGAGGGCTATCGCCAGCTGGCCGAGGATGTGAAGCGCCTGAAGCAGGAGCGTCCCGAGGTGATCGAGGCGATCGAGGTCGCACGCGCCCATGGCGACCTCAGCGAGAATGCCGAGTATCACGCGGCCAAGGAGCGGCAGGGCCAGATCGAGGCCATGCTGATGGACATTGAGGATCGGCTCAGCCGTGCGCTGGTGATCGACCCCACGACCCTGTCGGGCGACAAGGTGGTATTCGGCGCGACCGTCACCCTGATCGACGAGGACGACAAGAAGGTCCGCTACCAACTGGTCGGCCAAACCGAAGCCGATGCCCGGGTTGGCCGTATCAGCTATAATTCGCCGCTCGGCCGGGCGCTGATCGGTCGCCAGAAGGGCGACGAGGTCGATGTATCGACGCCGGCCGGTGACCGCTCCTACGAGATCGCCAAGATCGAATTCATCTGATGTTTCGGCTGAGGAGCGCGACTGCGATTATCGCCCTGATTACGGTGGCGGTGTCGGCGATCGCGATCCTTAGCGGGCTCGACTATTTCGTGGCGCTGGCGGGATTTATTCCAGCGCGGCTATCGGGGCTGTTGCCGCTGGCGGGCGCGCTCCCGGCCTGGCTGACGCCATGGTCGTCGGCATTGCTCCACGGAAGCTGGCTGCATCTTTTCATCAACATGCTGGTGCTGGTCTTCGTCGGAAGCCAGGTCGAGCGCGTGATTGGAGCGTCTGGGATAGTCCTCGCCTATTTGGTCGGAGCGATCGCCGCGGCCGCAACCCAGTTCGCCTTCGATCCGTCGAGCGCCACTCCGATGGTCGGGGCGAGCGGGGCGATCAGCGCCTTGTTCGGCCTCTATGCGCTGTTCTTCGGCCGACCGAAGCAGGTGACTGCCAACCAGAAGGTCAACCGCTGGATCCATGCCGCATGGCTGCTGGCGACGTGGGTGGTGCTGCAATGGATGTCGGAAATACTGGCCGGCGGGCAGGGGGTCATGCTGGCGACGCCGGCGCACATCGGCGGCTTTGTTGCAGGGCTGCTCATGCAGCGCCCCCTTTTGCTGTGGCGTTACCGGAAGGCTTGAATTTTTAAACGTCCCTGAGCTTGCTTGGGTGGGATGCTAGCTCTTGGGCCGCGAGATGCCGTCCATGTCCGGCTCGAGCAGCCGGTGGAGATGAACCACGACATATTTCATTTCGGCATCGTCCACCGTGCGCTGGGCCGCGCCGCGCCAGGCGTCTTCGGCGGCGGCATAGCTGTCATACAGGCCGACCAGGTCCATATTCTGAAGGTCGACGAACTCCAGGCCCTGCGGGTCCTTGACCCGGCCACCGAAGACGAGGTGAAGCTTGCTCATGGCCGGTCCGCTAGCATCAAAATCGGCTCCTGCGAACCGGCCAATTTTATTCTCAATCCTTATTGCGGACCGCGCCGAGCGCCGCCTCGCCCGAGGTCCTCGCAGCGTCACGCAGACCGTCAACCAGTGACTGGACCGCGCTTGCGCCGGCATCGCGGGTAATGTTGAGTTCGCTGAGCTTCTCGCGACCGGCTTCCCTGGCCGCATCGGCCGCGGATTTGGCGCTTTCGGTGATTCGACCGCCCATCTTGCCGAGGACACGATCCTCAACGCGGGTCTTCGGAAGCAAGGCGGCTACGACCGCGCCAAGCGCCAGCCCGCCGCCGAGGGTCAGCAACGGCGCCTTGGCCAGGCCTTCCCGTGCGCCGGCGCCGGTGACCGAAGCGCGCTCGCGCGCCGAATCATAGGCATCGATCGCTCGTTCGCGCAGCGAAGGTGAGGCAGGGTCCTGGTTCGTCTGTCTGGGGCTCATGTCGCTTTCTCCGTCTTCTTCTTGGCCGGGGCGCTGGCCCGGGCGGGGGGGCGAGCGCGGCGTCGGGCCGGTGGTGGCTTGTCCGGCTTCAACGCGGCAACCTTGCGCTTGGGTTCCCCGGATGTCGTCATGGCGTCGTAAAGGTTGACCGCCGCGTCCTTGATCGGTTCACGGGCGAGGAACATCGTCAGTGCCGCGACCACGCCGCCGACCGCCACGGGGCGCTTCTTGACCGCATCGACAGCATCTTCCGCAAGGTCGGCCCCCTTGTTCTTGGCCTTCTCCCATGCCTCGCTGGCCAGCGTCCTTGGTTGCAGCCGCTGCTGCAGCTCCCTCGCGGTTTCGAGCAGCGCGGCGCGAGCGCGCTCCACTTCGATTCTGGCGGCGGCAACTTTGGGCGGGTCAATCACTTGAGTTTCCCCAATTCCCGCATCGCGAGCAGATAGAGGCCATAGGCGATGCCGAAGGTGACCAGCGCGGCAATCAGACCGCCGGCAAGCGGCCCGATCAGCGTCGCCAGCGCCAGCGCCAGGGTCATCGATAGAACGACAACCCCCGCGATCACGAACAATAGCGCCGCTGCTCCGAGCAGGGCGGGCTTCCTGGCTCCGACGGCCTTGGCCTCGGCCGTCGCCTTTACCAACCCCAGCTCGGCCTTGGCATAAGCCTTGCCCTCGTCGATCAGCTGCCCGAACAGCTCGCCGATCGGCTTTTCGTCCGCTTCGTCGCCCCCGTTCGCCATGGTCTAGCTTTCGTCATTCTTGTCCTGATCAAGCCCGGATTTGACTAGCCGAACCAGCGCGAAGCCGATGATCGCCGCGCCGGCCAGAGCAACCCCGGGGCTCTTGCGGACGAATTCGCGAGTGTCGTCAATCAGCTCGTCGGGATCCTTGGCGGCAATCCGATTGGCCGCATCCTCAAGCGCGCCGGCGGCCTTGCGGGCATATTCGCCATATTCCTCGCCGAGCCGCTCATCGAGTCCGGCGGCGGTGTCACCGACGAGCTTGGAGACGTTGGCGAGCGCCTCGCCCGACCGCTCCAGTCCCTGGCCGACCAGTCCGCGAGCCTTGTCGGCGGCTTGGGTCGACAGCTTGCCGCTGCCGCTCTTGATCTTGTCGAGCGCCCTATCCCTGGCAGTAGCATCGCGAGCAGTGGGTTCACGCACGATCAGGGCCTCCTCATTTTCGGTCGTCGACGCGCCGGCAATCACGGTGTCGGTGCCTTCGGGCAGTTCATCCTTCGGGTCAGGCATGGCAATCTCCTCCTTATTCCCCGTCAACCCCGGCATCCGGACTATCGTTCCGGCGACCGCTCAAAGTTGCACCCTTTGCCGCGCGCCGTATAGGGGCGGCAGCGAACTTCAGTGACGTTTCATCGAAAAAGGGGGTCCAATGACCGCGATCGTCGACATCCACGCCCGGCAGATCCTCGACAGCCGAGGCAATCCGACGGTCGAGGTGGACGTTACGCTGGAGGATGGGTCGATGGGCCGGGCGGCGGTCCCGTCAGGCGCCTCGACCGGAGCGCATGAGGCGGTCGAAAAGCGCGACGGCGACAAGTCTCGCTGGGGCGGCAAGGGCGTCGGCGAGGCGGTGCATGCGGTCAATGGCGCAATCGCCGACGCGATCCTCGCCTTCGAGGCGGAAGACCAGGCCGAGATCGACTCGGCGATGATCGAGCTCGACGGCACCGGCAACAAGTCGAAGCTTGGGGCGAATGCTATTCTGGGCGTCAGCCTGGCGACAGCCCGGGCGGCCGCCGAGGCGCGCGGCCTGCCGCTCTATCGCTACGTCGGCGGCGTCGGCGCGACGATCCTTCCGGTACCGATGATGAATATCCTCAATGGCGGCGCTCATGCCGACAACCCGATCGATTTCCAGGAATTTATGATCATGCCGGTCGGCGCGCCGGACTTTTCGGAAGCGCTCCGTTGCGGGGCCGAGATCTTCCATGCGTTGAAGAGCGCGCTGCATGCCAAGGGCTTGTCGACCTCGGTCGGCGACGAAGGTGGATTCGCGCCCAACATTGCTTCGCCGCGCGCCGCGCTCGATCTGATCGGCGAGGCGACCGAGGCCGCGGGCTACAAGATGGGCAGCGAGGTGCTTATCGCGCTCGACTGTGCATCGACCGAATTCTTCAAGGACGGCTTTTACGCCATGGAGGGCGAGGGGCGGCGTTTGTCGCCCGATGATATGGTCGATTACCTTGCCGAACTTGCCGACGCTTACCCTATCGCCTCGATCGAGGATGGCATGGCGGAAGACGATTGGGCCGGGTGGAAGGCGCTGACCGACCGGCTCGGCGGCCGGGTCCAGCTGGTCGGAGACGATCTGTTCGTGACCAATGAGGAACGGCTGGCCGACGGGATAGGAGGCGGAATTGCCAATTCGATCCTGGTGAAGGTCAACCAGATCGGGACTCTGACTGAGACGGTGAACACGGTCCGGCTCGCCCAATCTTCAGGCTACACCGCCGTCATGTCGCACCGGTCGGGCGAGACCGAGGATTCGACCATCGCCGACCTCGCGGTCGCGCTCGGCTGCGGCCAGATCAAGACCGGCAGCCTTGCCCGCTCCGACCGCACCGCCAAATATAATCAGCTGCTGAGGATCGAGGAAGAGCTTGGCGAGGCGGCGGGATATTTGGGCACGGCCGCGTTGCCTGCCTACAAGACGGCCTAACCATCGGAAAAATTTCTGTGAATCCCGCGACGAAAGCGCTTGCCTTCATGACGTCTTTCTGATTCTTTGGAAATTATGAGGGGCAAGACCAAGAGCATCGGATTGATCCGCCGCGCGATCTGGCCCGCGGTGGCGCTGCTCGTCGTCGGCACTTTCGCCGGCCATGCGATCGCCGGGCCCAACGGGCTGTTCGCCTGGCGCGGCTACACCCAGCAGCTTGAAATGCGCAAAGTCGAGCTCGCCAGCCTGGAAGAGGAACGCGACCAGCTGCGGCACCGCTCGGCCTTGCTCGACCCGCGCAAGGCCGATCCCGACCTGGCCGAGGAAATGGTCCGCAAGGATCTCGGCATGGTTCGTCCCGACGAGGTCGTAGTTCCGCTCGAGGACTGAACGGCTGTTCGCTGCCGCTACGGCATTGCCTTTGTTTCTTGATAGGCAGGGCGTCCGCTCTCAAGCATGGGGTGGCAGGTGAGCATGCTGCTGCTCTTTGCCGCGCTACAGGCTGCCCAGATCAGCCCAGATCGATTGCCGTTCACCGATCATTGCACCAGCGACCTGTCTTTCACGGAGTATCGGGCACGGCTTTCTGCGGCTGTCTCGCAAAGGAATGTTTCGGCGCTGCGCCCGCTGGTGGCCGAGGATGTCCGTATTGGTTTTGGGCTTGAGAACAGCGATGGCTGGCCGGCATTCGTTCGAACCTGGGCGCTTGATCGCCCTGCGGAAAGTCAGCTGTGGGCTGAGTTGGCCAAGGTTCTTAGTCTTGGCTGCGAAGAAGTCGGCACTCAGCGGCATGCGCCGGGCAACTTCACGAAACTAACCGGGTATAACGAACCCCTTCTTTATGTTGCACTTACGAGCGGCGCGGCGTTGCGCAGCCAACCGGATGGCGCCGCGCCGATAATTATAATGCTCGACAACCACGTGCTTATCGACGTCGGCGTCGCTCCCGAAGGTTGGCTGTCGGTACGCCTGACTGATGGGCGCTCCGGCTATGTGCGCTCGGCCGAAGCCCGAAGCGCGATCGACTACCGGGCCCGATTCATAAGGGTCGCTGGACGATGGGTGATGGCGGCCTTCATCGCCGGCGACTGACGCGCTCCTCCTTGCCGCCCCAAGTTCGCGCTCCTATAGCGCGCCCAAAGGAACGACAGTGGAGAGGTCCGTGGCGAAAACCGCCCGTAAAGCCGCTGCCCCCGTGGCAGTCCCGGGAAAGCCCAATCGCGAACGGCCAGGCGAGCCCAAGCGATACAAGGCGACCAAGGACGAGCTGCTCGATTTCTACAAGCAAATGCTGCTCATCCGCCGCTTCGAGGAGCGGGCGGGGCAGCTTTACGGCCTCGGCCTGATCGGCGGTTTCTGCCACCTCTACATCGGACAGGAAGCGGTGGCCGTCGGCCTGCAGTCGGCGATGAAGGTCGGGCGCGACAGCGTCATCACCGGCTATCGCGACCATGGCCACATGCTGGCCTATGGAATTGACCCCAAGCTGATCATGGCCGAGCTGACCGGGCGCGAAGCCGGCATTTCCAAGGGCAAGGGCGGCTCGATGCACATGTTCTCGGTCGAGCATGGCTTCTATGGCGGCCATGGCATCGTCGGAGCGCAGGTAGCGCTGGGCACCGGTCTGGCATTCAAGCACCAATATGCGGGCGACGGCGGCACCTGTCTTGCTTACTTCGGCGACGGCGCCGCCAACCAGGGCCAGGTCTATGAAAGCTTCAACATGGCGAAGCTGTGGGACCTGCCGGTGATCTACGCGATCGAGAACAACAAATATGCCATGGGCACCAGCGTCGAACGGTCGGCGTCGGAGCCCGAGTTTTACAAGCGTGGCGAGAGCTTCCGAATTCCGGGAGTCCAGGTCGATGGCATGGACGTGCTAGCGGTTCGAGGCGCGGCCGAAGAGGCGATGGCCTGGACCAAGGCCGGCAAGGGGCCGATCATCCTCGAGCTGTTGACTTATCGCTATCGCGGCCATTCGATGTCCGATCCGGCCAAGTACCGCACCAGGGAAGAAGTGCAGGATTATCGCGAGCATCGCGACCCGATCGCACATGCCGCAGCCGAGCTTGAGAAGCTTGGGGTGAAGGAAGACGAATTGAAGGCAATCGATAAGCAGATCAAGGATATCGTAGTTGAAGCTGCGAGATTTGCTGAAGATGCGCCCGAACCTGAACCGGCTGAACTATACACCGACGTGCTGGTGGAGAGTTACTGATGGGGATCGAGCTCAAAATGCCCGCGCTCTCGCCGACCATGGAAGAGGGCACGCTTGCCAAATGGCTGGTCAAGGAAGGCGACGAGGTCTCTTCGGGTGACGTCCTGGCCGAGATCGAGACCGACAAGGCGACGATGGAGTTCGAAGCGGTCGACGAAGGGACGATCAGCAAGATCATCGTCCCGGAAGGCACCGATGGAGTGAAAGTCGGTACCGTCATCGCATTGATGGGCGGGGAGGATGCTGAAGCGCCTGCACCGGCTCCCGAGCCCGAGGCGATGCAAAAGCCCGCCGATCAGCAGACTGAGCCGACCACCGCTCCGACAGCGGATACGGGTACCAAACAGCTGATGCCGCGCGTCGCCGCGGATCCTGACGTACCCGCCGGAACGACGTTGACTCCGACCACGGTTCGCGAGGCTTTGCGCGACGCCATGGCCGAGGAGATGCGGCGCGACGAGAGGGTGTTCGTGATGGGCGAGGAGGTCGCGCAATATCAGGGCGCCTACAAGGTCACCCAGGGCCTGCTCGACGAGTTCGGGCCGCGGCGCGTCGTCGATACGCCGATCACCGAATATGGCTTCGCGGGTCTTGGCTCCGGCGCGGCGATGGGCGGGCTGAAGCCGGTCATCGAGTTCATGACCTTCAACTTCGCGATGCAGGCGATCGACCACATCATCAATTCGGCGGCCAAGACCAATTATATGTCGGGCGGCCAGATGCGCTGCCCGATCGTCTTTCGCGGCCCCAACGGCGCAGCCAGCCGCGTTGCCGCTCAGCACAGCCAGAATTATGGCCCGTGGTATGCCAGCGTTCCGGGCCTTGTAGTGATTGCGCCCTATGATGCGGCCGATGCCAAGGGCCTCCTCAAGGCGGCGATCCGAAGCGACGATCCGGTGGTGTTCCTCGAAAATGAGCTGCTTTACGGCAAGGAGTTCGAGGTGCCGCAGATCGAGGATTACGTCCTGCCGATCGGAAAGGCTCGGATCATGCGCGAGGGCGATGACGTCACGCTGGTCAGCTATTCGATCGGCGTCGGCGTTGCGCTCGAGGCGGCGGAGCAACTGAGCGGCGAGGGGATTGAGGCGGAGGTGATCGACCTGCGCACCCTGCGCCCGCTCGACAAGCAGGCGGTGTTGACCTCGCTGGCCAAGACCAATCGGGTGGTGGTGGTCGAGGAAGGCTGGCCGACCTGCTCGATCGCCAGCGAGATCATGGCGATCTGCATGGAAGAGGGCTTCGACGACCTTGACGCGCCGGTGCTGCGCGTCACCAATGAGGATGTGCCGTTGCCCTATGCGGCCAATCTCGAGAAGCTTGCGCTGATCAAGGCGGATGACGTCGTAAAGGCGGCCAAGGCGGTTTCCTATCGCTGACCCGCTGCGGGACCGCGATCTCGTCCGGCTCTACTGGCCGACGGAACTCCGGCCCGCTTTCGACGCTCTGTTCGGACTTGACGATGCACTCGCCGAGGTGGTCGTCAGCTCAACGCAACCGGCTCTGGGCGCGATCCGGCTTGCCTGGTGGCGCGAAGCGCTGGAGCGGGTTGACGCCCAACCGCCACCGCCCGAGCCGCGGCTGCAGGCGGTGGCCACCGAGTTGCAGCCACGGGGAATTTCAGGCGCGATGCTGGCAGGGCTGGAGGACGGCTGGACAGCGCTCCTCGACGAGGAAATGGACGCTGAACGGATCGCGGTTCGTGGAGAAAGGCTGTTCGCCATTGCAGGGCGTCTCCTCGGGGGGACCGACCGGCTGCTTGGCGTCGCCGGGTGGCTTTATGCCTATGAATCCGTGCGCCGCCGTGGCCTTGCGACGATGTATTTGCCCAGCGAGGAAATGCATCAATTGGCCGGGCACCATTTTCCGCGCCGGTTGAGACCACTTACCGCTTTGGCCAGGCTGGCGGCACGCGATGTGAAACGCGGCGCGGCAATCGAGCCCGAAGCGACGCCAGGCCGGACGGCCGCCCTGCTTTCGCACCGGCTGTTCGGAACCATTTCGTAGGCGGATTGAACTCTACGGACTTTGGCCTTAACCAAGGCTCGCCGGATCTCCCTTATTGGAGGGTGAAATGGCCCGTATCCTGGCCGGCGTAGCCGCTTTTTTCCTTCTCCTGACCGGTGTTGTCCTCATCTGGCAGGGAAAGGCCGAGGAACCGACCATTCCACCGGCACCCAATCCGCGACTCGCCGCCATTCCCGGGCCGATGACCCTGTCCGCAATCCCTGCCGCGCCTGAGGCCGACGCGAAAAGCAGGGAAGAGAAGCGCTTTGCCAGAACGGACAAGGACGAAAATGGGCGGATCACCCTGGCCGAGCTGGTCGAGCCGCGGCGCAAGGCCTTCGCCAAGCTCGACCTCAACCACGATGGCAGGCTGAGCTTCGAAGAATGGGCGGTCAGGACCATCGACAAGTTTGAAGGCGCGGACTCCGACGGCAGCAAATGGCTGACGCCGGCGGAATATGCGACGACCGCGCCAAAGCCGCGCAACAAGCCGGCGTGTAGCTGCTGAGTTTCTCCGCCCGCTTGTGCGGGAGGGGATCAGAGGGTGGGACTGCCGACGAAAGCGGCCCCCGACGCTTCGACGGCAATCCCACCCTCGTCGCCGGCAACCGGCTTGGCGCCGCCCAGCCAGTCCTTGAGTGCCGCACGGGCCCGGTCCGTGTACATGCGTTTACGGTCGGCCTTTCTGGTGCGGCCGGCGATGGGCGGCATCAGGCCGAAGTTCACGTTCATCGGCTGATAGGTTTCAGCTTCTGCGCCACCGGTGATGTGACCCAAAAGCGCACCGAGCGCGGTTTCAGGGGGCGGGGGCGCTAGAATGCGCTGGTTCGCCTCGGCCGCGGCGAAGCGCGCCGCGAGCAGCCCGATGGCGGCGCTTTCGACATAGCCTTCGCAGCCGGTGATCTGCCCGGCGAAGCGGATGTGGGGCATCGCCTTCAACCGAAGCTCATGATCGAGCAATTCGGGCGAGCGGATGAAGCTGTTGCGGTGAATGCCGCCGAGCCGCGCGAACTCTGCATTCGCCAGGCCTGGGATGGTGCGGAAGATGCGGACCTGCTCGCCATGCTTGAGCTTGGTCTGAAAGCCGACCATGTTCCACAACGTACCAAGCGCATTGTCCTGGCGGAGCTGGACGACGGCATAGGGCCAACGGCCGGTGCGCGGGTCGTCGAGCCCGACCCCCTTCATCGGGCCGTAACGCAGGGTTTCGACGCCGCGCGACGCCATCACCTCGATCGGCATGCACCCTTCGAAGTAAGGCGTGTCTTTTTCCCAATCCTTGAACTCGGTCTTCTCGCCCTCGTTCAGCGCGGCGACGAAGGCGTCATATTGGGACTTGTCCATCGGGCAGTTGATGTAATCCTTGCCGCCCTTGTCCCAGCGCGCCGCCATCCAGCAGACCGACATGTCGATGCTGTCGCGGTGAACGATCGGGGCAATCGCGTCGAAGAAGGCGAGTGCGTCGCTGCCGGTGACCTTGGCAATCGCTTCGGCAAGGCCCGGCGCCGTCAGCGGTCCGGTGGCGACGATGGTCGATCCGGAGGCGGGCAGGGCGTCCACCCGCTCACGCACGACCTCGATGTTGGGATGAGCGGCGATCCGCGCCGACACTTCAGCCGCGAAACCTTCGCGGTCGACGGCCAGCGCCGATCCGGCCGGCACCCGGTGCTGGTCCGCGGCGGCCATGATCAGCGAATCCAGCGCCCGCATTTCCTGGTGGAGCAGGCCGACTGCATTGTTCTCGGCATCGTCGGAGCGGAAGCTGTTGGAGCAGACCATCTCCGCCAGCCAGTCAGTCTCGTGCGCGGGCGTCATGTCCCCGCCGCCCCGCATTTCGCTAAGGCGGACCTTGCAGGCCAGCCTCGGCCAATTGCCAGGCAGCTTCCGAGCCCGCCAGTCCGCCGCCGATGATATGAACCTGATGTGCCATCCGGGCGCCTCCTAGTCCCGCTTGGGCCGAGGAGGAAGTGGGTGATCATTCAAGAAGTTTTATGGTTTTCATCGCGAACAAGCGCGCCGCACAGCGGTCAGTCGCTCCCGCAAAAGTCCTTGTCCTCACCGACACAGGTAAATTTTGTCACGACCACGATCGCACCAACGACAAGAACCGTAGCTGCTCCGATGCCAATCCAACCCCCAGTTGAGATTCCCGACTTATGGGAAGCATCAACTGGTTGTTGCTCTCGAAGGCCCAGCATCCTGTGCGCCGGCAATCCGCCGACCATCAGCGCAGGCCTTCTGCCGGCGAAATCCAGGGCGATGCCTTCCCCGATGCCGTTTACCATGCGACCGTTTTGAGTGACATATGACCGCATCGGGGCGAGGGTCAGCGTCGCTGTGGGTTTGGCAGTGGCGCTTGATCCCATTGGTAGCCGGATCCTCGCACCGACAAAGGCGCCAAGTTGAGCCGCCGCAGGGTCCCGTTGCCAAGGTTCCGCGTGCACCGGCGTCCCGAGGAGAGCGGTCAATGTTGCTAACATGGCTAATTTACGCACGGAAACTCTCCCAACGGCTTCTCTCTGCTATCTAAGGCGTGCGGCGCTCCCGGCTCTCACAAAATTAAGCATGCCACGCTGGCCTGTCAGGAAATCCTGTCCGTCAATGATATGAACCTGATGCGTCATGCGGGCGTTCGTTGGTTCTGCTAGGGGCCAGTGAATGACATCGAATTTGTAGATGATCCGGAGGCACGATGATCGACCATGTGGGGTTTGCGGTCGCGGATTTGGCGCGGTCCCGGCAATTTTATGAGCAGGCGCTGGCGCCGCTCGGGATCACGCTGATCATGTCCGTTACGCCCGAGCAAACCGAGTCGGGGGGGACGGCGCATGGTTTCGGGTCGGACGGGAAGCCCTATTTCTGGATCGGCGATAACGAGCGGCCCGGCGAGGGCACCCACGTTGCCTTCGAGGCGAAGACCCGCGCCAATGTCGATGCCTTCTACCGGGCGGCTCTGGCTGCTGGCGGAACCGACAATGGTGCGCCCGGCATCCGGCCCCAATATCACCCCAACTATTACGCCGCCTTTGTGCTCGACCCCGATGGAATCAATGTCGAGGCGGTGTCCCACCGGCCCGAATGATGCACATTTTCACCATCGGCTATGAGGCAACGACGATGGCCGAATTTATCGCCGCCTTGCGGGAAGCAGGTGTTGAACTGGTAATCGACGTGCGAGCGCTCCCGCTATCCCGCCGCCCCGGTTTCTCCAAGTCGCCGCTCAAGGCCGCGCTCGGCGAGGCGAGAATTGGCTATGCTCATTTGAAAGCGCTCGGTACTCCGGCCGACGGGCGCCAGGCCGCGCGGAGCGGACGGCATGACGATCTAAAGCGGATCTATGCTGGTCAGCTGGAGCTGCCCGGAGGCGATCGTCGCTGCGGAGCAGATGCGCGAAATGGCAGCCGAAAAACCGAGCGCGTTACTGTGTTTTGAGCGCGACCCGACGCAATGCCACCGGACGCTGCTGCTGGAGTCAGCGGCGCCCGACGCCTGCGTCACTCATCTCTTTCCCTAAAAAGGGGCAGGCGCCTCCGCCCGTGTCTCGCCGACAAGCAATGCCTCGATGTCTGGAATTGGCCGGCCGGTCATTTCCTTAGGAATCTCGCAAATAACCCGCTCCGCCGCGCCCTTGTGGAGCTTCTTTCGAATGACGCCCAGCGTCTTGGGCGGAGCGATGATCGCCAGCGCGTCGAAATCACCTTCGAGAACCCGCTTGTTGAGCTTCTCCGCCGCAGCTTCAGCCCAGCGATCCTCTTCCAGCTGGTGGAAATCGGTTTCCTCATAGGTCGGGCGACCGAACCCGCCGGACTGGGCATTGCTGCCCAGGGAATCGGTTCTCATTTCGTGGTCGGCCGCGTCGTCGCGCTCGTCGTGCGCTTCGGTGCGAAGGTCAATCTGGTTCTGGTCGCCATGGTTACGGAAGAAGAGCGTCTTGCGGCCGTCGATGACTAGGACGAGGGCATTGTTGGGAAGCGGCATCAGGGTCTCCTTCTCGAAGTATATTCTCCAGATGCCAACGCGCCCGCCGACGCCCTCGTTCCCGCCTAGGCGTCGTCTCCTGACGCTAGATCCTCACCAATGGTCGCACCGGTCTCTGGCGCCTCTCGTCGCCGGCTTCCAGCTCGACCTCTTCCTCTTCGCTCTCGTCGATCCTGGCGACCGAGACGACCTTTTCGCCATCGGCCACGTTGAAGATGGTAACGCCCTGGGTGTTGCGTCCGGCGATGCGGATGTCGCCGACGGTCGTGCGGATCATCTTGCCCTGATCGGTGACCAGCATCAGCTGCTCGCCCGGCTTGACCGGATAGCTGGCGACTACGCCGCCGTTGCGTTCGGACGTGACGATGTTGATGATTCCCTGGCCGCCGCGATTGGTTCGGCGATACTCATAGGTCGACGAGCGCTTCCCATAGCCGTTTACAGTGATGGTCAGCAGGAACTGTTCGCCTTCCGCCAGCTCGGCATAGCGCTCGGGCGGCAAAGTGCATTCGGTGTCCTTTTCGCGCCACGCCGGACATTTGAGATAGGCCTCGCGTTCCTCCTGGGACGTACCGACCCGGTGCAGGATCGACATTGAGATGACCTGGTCGTCGTCCTGCAACCGGATCCCGCGCACGCCCATCGAATTGCGGCTCTGGAATTCGCGGACATCGGTGGACATGAAACGGATGGCCTTGCCGTTGCGCGTCGCAAGCAGGACATCGTCTTCCTCGGTCAAGAGCTCGACGCCGATGATCCGGTCGAGCATGTCCTCTTCCTCGCCGTCTTCCGTCGTGCCGAACTTCATCGCGATCTTGCCGGCAGTCGGGATGTTGGTGAAGGCGTCCATTGAGTTCCGCCGTACCGTGCCCTTGGCCGTGGCGAACATGATGTGAAGCCCGCCCCACTCGGCCTCGTCCTGGGGCAGCGGCAGGACCGTGGTGATGGTCTCGCCCTCTGCCAGCGGCAGCAGATTGACCATTGGACGGCCCTTGGCGGTTGGACCGCCTTCGGGCAACTTCCACACCTTCATCCGGTAGACTCGGCCGGTGTTGGAAAAGAACAGCACCGGGTTGTGGGTCGAGGTGACGAACAGCTCGGTGACGATGTCCTCGTCCTTGGTGCTCATGCCCGAGCGGCCCTTGCCGCCGCGCTTTTGCTCGCGGAACAGGGCGAGGGGGGTGCGCTTGATGTAGCCCGTCATGGTCACCGTCACGACCATGTCCTCGACCTCGATGAGATCCTCATCCTCGATGCCGTCGGCGGCGGCAGCGATCTCGGACACCCGTGGGGTGACGAATTCGGCCTCAACCTCGTCGAACTCCGCCAGCATCACCTCATAAAGTCGCGCACGATTGCCCAGGATTTCAAGCAGTTCGCCAATGGACTTGGCAAGTCCTTCCAACTCGTTCCCGATTTCGTCCCGGCCCAACGCGGTGAGGCGGTGCAGGCGAAGCTCGAGGATTGCCTTCACCTGGGCTTCGCTGAGCCGATAGGTTTCGCCCTTGGCCTGCGGCTCGACCGCCTCGACCAGCTGGATATAGGGGCGAATCTGCTCTCCGGCCCACTCGCGCTCGAGCAATTTCTCGCGCGCTTGAGCGGGACTGGCCGATCCTCGAATCAGCCGCACAACCTCGTCGAGATTGGTCACCGCGACGACCAGCCCAAGCAGGATATGGGCCCGTTCGCGCGCCTTCAGCAGCTCGTGCTTCGAGCGGCGGGTGATCACTTCTTCGCGGAACTTGACGAAGCTTTCGATGATGTCGCGTAGCGCCAGCGTCTCAGGCCGGCCGCCGCGAATGGCGAGCATATTGGCCGGGAAGCTCGACTGGGCCGGCGTGTGCCGCCAAAGCTGGTTGAGCACGACTTCAGCCGTCGCGTCGCGCTTGAGCTCGATGACGATCCGCACGCCTTCGCGGTTGGACTCGTCGCGGATGTCGGAAACACCCTCGATCCTCTTGTCCTTGGCCGCTTCGGCGATCTTCTCGACCAGGCCGTTCTTACCGACCTGGTAGGGAATGGCGGTGAGCACGATCGAGCGGCGGTCGTTGCGGCCCTCTTCGACATGGGCGCGGCTGCGCATCATGATCGAGCCGCGGCCGGTGGTATAGGCGCTTCGGATACCCGAAGTGCCGAGGATGATCGGCGCGGTCGGAAAATCCGGACCGAGCACATGCTCCATCAGCCCTTCGGAAGTAATCGCCGGATCGGCGACATAGGCCCGGCAAGCGGCCAGCACCTCGCCAAGATTGTGCGGCGGGATGTTGGTCGCCATGCCGACCGCGATTCCGCCGGCGCCGTTGACCAGTAGGTTGGGGAAACGGGCGGGCAACACCTGCGGCTCGCGTTCGCTGGCGTCGTAGTTCGGAGTGAAGTCGACGGTGTCCTTGTCGATGTCACCGAGCAGGAAATTGGCGACCTTGGCCAGCCGGGCTTCGGTGTAGCGCATCGCCGCCGGCGGATCGGGGTCCATCGACCCGAAATTGCCCTGGCCGTCGATCAGCGGCACCCGCATCGACCAGTCCTGCGTCATCCGGGCGAGCGCGTCATAGATCGCCTGGTCGCCGTGAGGGTGGTATTTACCCATGACGTCGCCGACGATGCGGCTCGACTTTCGGTAGGGCCGGCCGGCGACATACCCCGCCTCCTGGCAGGCATGGAGAATCCGCCGGTGGACCGGTTTCAGGCCGTCGCGGACGTCGGGCAGCGCCCTGCTGACGATGACCGACATGGCATAATCGAGGTAGCTGGTCTTCATCTCCTCGACGATGGAGATGGGGGCAATATCGCCGTGATTATGTTCGTCGGCGGGAGGCTGGGTCGCCAAAGTATTTCCTGTCGTTCTGGTTCGAAAAAATGCGCGGGAAAATCGCCGCCTGCCGGCGGTCGAGCCCTGCCAATGCTGCTAGCCGATAGGGGTCCGGAACGCCACCCCACGCGCGTAGGCGCGCACGCGCAAGGGTTGCCGGTTCAAAGGGCGTTCAGACCCTTGGCGTCATTGGCGCTTTTCGCGAATGGGCAAGGCGTCTATGGGCCATGTCCGGCAATAATTTGAAAGATAGCGCCCGCCGCAAAGGACGAGCCGGCGCCACAGGAGAATGGCATGAGAATGACTTCCCACAACGCTGGTCCTGCTGCTTGCGTCGAGCAGCGTTGCGATGGCCTCGCCGGCTCTCGCCCAATATGGTTCCAGCGCGCCTCCGCCGAAGATTACCGTACCCACGCCCAAGGCCGAAACCCCGGCCGCCGAGGCGCCGACAACCGGGTACCAGCCCACCATCTCCAGTTCGGCGCGCAAGGAAATTGTCGAGCTGCAGACGGCGGTAAATGCCAAGGACACCGCCAATATCCCGGCCAAACTGGCCGCGGCCCAGGCCAAGGCCAAGACCAAGGACGATCGCTATGTCATCGGTCAGCTCCAGCTGAAGGCGGCGGTCGATGCCCAGAACAATCCGGCGATTATGACGGCAATCGAAGCCGTCCTGGCCGCCGAGGCGCTTCCTGTTGCCGACACGATCCCGCTCTACGTCAATCTTGGCAAGCTGCAGTATAATGCCAAGGCCTATGACAAGGCCGGCGTGGCGTTCGAACGGGCTCTCCAGATCGACCCCAACAATGTCGACGCCACCGTCATGCTGGCGGAGGCCCGCAACGGCCAGGGCCGCACTGCCGAGGCGGTCACGTTGATCCAGAAAGCGATCGCGACGCGAGTCGCGGCCGGCCAGAAGCCCGAAGAAAACTGGTACAAGCGGGAGGTGAAGCTGGCGTTCGATGCAAAGCTGCCGAATACCCCGACAATCGCGCGCGAGTGGGTCGCGGCTTATCCAAGCCCGAAAAATTGGCGCGACGCGATCCGCATCTATCAATCGACCAGCGGGCTGGATGATGTCTCGCTGCTCGATTCAATGCGGCTCGCTCAGGCGACCGGCGCCCTGGCCGGCGAGAATGATTATTTCCGCTTCGCCAACACTTTGGTGACCAAAGGCTTCCCCGGCGAGGCCAAGGCGGTTCTCGATCAGGGCTTTGCCGCCAAATCGATCGACAAGAGCCGGGCGACCTTCAGCCAGCTTTATACGCTCGCCTCGACCCGTTCGCAGGGCGACCGGGCGTCGCTGGCAGGATCGGCCACGGCAGCGAAGGCGGCTGCCGATGCCAAGAAGGCAATGGTCACCGCTGAAGCCTATTACGGCTATGGCGACTATGCCCAGGCGGCCGACCTGTTTCGCGCCGCGTTGAGCAAGCCAGGCGTCGACAAGGATCTTGCCAATCTTCGGCTTGGAATGTCGCTGGCGAGGGCAGGGGACAAGGCGGGAGCGACCGCGGCGCTCAATGCCGCCGGCGGCGCACAGGCAGAGATCGCCAAGTTCTGGCTGATTTATCTGGCACAGCAGGGCTAACCACCCGGCGGCGACGTAATTTCGGTCCAAATGAGGGGCGCCGGGCCGGTTGGTCCGGCGCCCTTTCCTCGTCCCATAATGGGATGGTTAACCCGCACCCCCTGTCTTGCGCGCTGCGCTGCCCGCAAGGCTGAGGCGCAATGGGCCCTTTGGGGGAATGAAGCCAAGTGCGTTTCGACGACCGCCTTAGGACGGTGATGACGCAACCGGTCGCGGACGCGCACGACCGGACCGTCCGTTGGCGCCAGCTTGTCGACTTGCTGTCGCGACCGCATGACGAAATCGATCCCGCTCTGCTCGATGCGGCGCTGACCATGGTCCGCACCGGCATGAAATCGGTCGCTAGGGCGATCCGCGCCGCTACTGCGCGCAGCATCGCCGGCCGGGCCTCGGAAGCGCGCCTGATCGCGATTTTCGCCGAGGACCGGCTCGACGTTGCAGCGCCTTTGCTGGCTGCAGCGCCGCTGGACGAGGCGGGTTGGGCGATTGTCCTGTCATCGGCGAGCGAGGAAGTGTCGGATTTCATCCGCACCATCCGCGGCGATGTCGCTCCGGCGGCTCAAGCTCTGGCCGAGGCACCTCCAGCGCCCGCCGAACCCGAGACCTCACCAGCAGAGGAGCCGATACCTTCGATCGGTGAGATGGTTGCGCGGATCGAGCGGCTCAAGAGCAAGCGCGAGGCGCCGCCCGCGGACAGTGGGGAAGAGACCGAGGAAGAGCACCTGCTACCGGTCAGGCCGGAGCCCGTGACCGGTCCCGGGCTGTTCCGTTGGGAATGCGATGCCTCGGGTCAGATTGCCTGGGTCGAAGGCGCTCCGCGCGGGGCATTGATCGGCCGCAGCTTGCCGGGCGACGAAAGCGCGCCGCGGGAACTGGTCCGGGCATTCACCGACCGACTGCCATTCGAGGGAGCGCCGATCAGCCTGCCTGCGCCGGCGCTGGAAGGCGAATGGCGCCTGAGCGGAATTCCGGCCTTTTCGCCGGTCGATGGCCGCTTCCTCGGCTATCGGGGGATCGCCCGTCGCGAAGGCGAACCGGAACTCGTCCCCGACATCGCGATCGATCCCATCATGGCGGGTGACGCCGAGGCTCTCCGCGAGACGATCCACGAGATCAAGACTCCGCTGAATGCGATCATCGGCTTCGCCGAGATCATTGACGGCCAATATCTGGGGCCCGCGCATCGCAGCTATCGGGTGCGCGCCGCGGAGATCGTCAGCCAGGCAAGGATGCTGCTTGCGGCTATTGAGGACCTGGACTTCGCGGCACGGCTTCAGGGCAGAAGGCCGGGTGAGGGGGAAGGCACGCCGCTCTCGGACATAATTGTGCCGCTGACCGGTGAATGGGCGGCGAACGCCTCAGTGCATGGTGTCCAGCTGCGCATCGCTCCGCGCACCGTTCAATTGGACAGCAGGCTAGACCGCGACCTTACAACCCGGTTGCTCACGCGCTTCGTCGGCGCGATCCTGGAGACAGCTTCCTCGGGAGAGACGATCCAGGTCGAAGCCGAGGCTGGCCAGGGCCGGCTGTCGATCTCGGTCACCCGCCCGGTTTCCACTGCGCAGCTAGCCGAAGCTCAGCTGTTCGATCCGTCCTTCTCGCCGGGTGCCGAAGGTGAAGCCTCACGACTGGGGCTTGGCTTTGCATTGCGACTGGTACGGGGGCTGGCTCGGTTGGCGGGTGGCGACCTGCGACCCTCGCCGTCCGATCTGACGCTGATCCTGCCAATCGCTCGCGGCTGACCATCGCTTGTGGAATGGCCCGGCATGCCAATCGCTGGGATGGTGGGCCCGGCAGGATTCGAACCTACAACCAAGCCGTTATGAGCGGCCAGCTCTACCGTTGAGCTACAGGCCCCACCGATACTCGCTCGGCTAAGCCGTCACGTAATTCCGTGACGTCGAATTGACACCGCGTCGGGGGTCGTCGGCCGACTCTCGCCATCTCCTCGCGCCGCCAACGATTGCTGCGCTCGGTGGTCGGGGAGACAGGATTCGAACCTGCGACCCTCTGCTCCCAAAGCAGATGCGCTACCAGGCTGCGCCACTCCCCGACCGAAGCCACGCGCCTAGCAGCGCATCATGTCGTCGAAAAGGCTAATTCGCGCGATTGCCGTCGGTATTCACATCGACGTCGACATCGAGGTTTTCGGTTTTGTTCTCAACCTTGTCGGCGGTCTCGCTGACATCGTTGGCGATCACTCCGGCGATGTTTTCGGCCGCATTTGCCGCATCGGCGACGCCTTCCTCGGCGACATCCTGATTATATTCGACGGTCATGCTGTCGTTAGCGTCGTCTGTTGTCACCTGGCAGGCGGCGAGCGCCAGAAGCGGAAGCAGGGTAATCGTGCGCATGTTGTTCCTCCCGACCGGTATCGGTCGGGCATTCAACGCCGCTTGGCGCCTTTCGGCTCCTCGATACCGCCCGACAGCACCGCCAGCACTGCGGTCCAGGCCGCGACGTTCTGGCGAAGCTGGGCCGGGTCGATCTTGTCGAGCGTGTCGTCGGGCGTGTGATGGAGGTCGAAATAGCGGGTTCCGTCCTGGGCGAGCGTAATGCCGGGCAGTCCATCGGCCAGCATCGGTCCGATATCCGATCCCTCTGCCGAGTTGAACGCGCCGGTGACGATGCCGATCGGCGCCAGCGCCTTGCCAAGTGCTTCGGCCTCGGCGCGGCGGGCCTCGCCCAGCTTGCTGTCGACGCGGTAGATTTTGTCGGCGCCGAAATCGCTTTCGATCAGCGCGTGATGCGGCTCCTTGCCATGGCTTGCGCGATAGGCGAGGCCACCGAACAGGCCGACTTCTTCCGCCCCGAACCAGACGATGCGGATCGTCCGGAGCGGCTGTCCGGCGTCCATGATGTGCTTGGCCGCGGCGGCGGCGATTGCCACCCCCGCGCCATCGTCGACAGCGCCCGTGCCCTGGTCCCAACTGTCGAGATGGCCGCTGACGAGGACCGGGGGCAGCGAAGGGTCACGGCCCGGCACTTCGGCGATGACGTTACCCGATTGCCGATTGCCGAGATTTCTGGCTGACCAGCACCAGCTTCATCGTCACTGGCTGGCCTCGCTTCAGGATGCGCTGCAGCTGCTCGGCATCGGGCACCGTCAGCGCTCCGGCTGGAATGGGCGTCGCGCCGTCGGTGAAGGTCATAACACCGGTGTGCGGGTTGCGATGATGGTCGGTGCCGACCGAGCGGACGACGATCGCCAGTGCGCCCTTCTTGCTGGCCACGGTCGGGCCTTGCCTTCGCGGCGCGCCGAACTGGCCGTAGCCGATGCCATCCGAAGTCGCGACCATGCGATGGTCGATGAACACGATCTTGCCCCGAACGCTGTTGTCGGGGGCGGCACGCAAGGCGTCGATGTTCTCGAATGCGACAACCTCGCCAGTGACTCCCTCGGGGCCGGTCGATGCGCTGTTGCCCAGCGCAGCGACGACCATCGGCTGCGGGAAGGGGGCGAGGACATGTGCACTTTCCTGTCCACGCACCCACACCGGCATGTCGAACGGTTCGACGCGGACGTTGGCGAAGCCCATCGCGGCCAGCCTCTTCACCGCCCAATCGCGGGCGCGGGCCTCGGCCTCGGTACCGGCAAGGCGCGGCCCGACCTCGGTTGTCAGCCCTTCGACGATGTCCCAGGCATACCTATCGCTATCGAGCACCCGATCGCGAAGCCCCGCGATTTTCTCGGGGCTTGGGATCGTCTGGGCAAGGAGCGGCGAGGCGGCGAGCAGCGATGCTGCGGCAAGAGTACGAAGCATGTGCGAGGGGCTAACGGTCATATGGAAAATTGTCACCGCCGTTCGTCGAAAACCGGTCATCAAATCTGGAGTGCAGGTCATCAAAGCAGGCGCAATTGGTCGCCTTGCGGTGGCTCGAACAGGTCGCGGCGGAGCGTGAACCTGGCGTTGGGCATGTTGTGGCGCTTGCAGGCGAGATTGAACCGAGTCCTCAACAAGTCCGCCCACGGTCCTTGCCCTCGCATCCGGGTGAAGAAACTGGGATCGTTATCGCGCCCGCCGCGAAGCGACTGGATGGTCGCCATGACCTTGGCCGCACGACCCGGATAATGCTCGTCGAGCCAGGCGCGGAACAGGGGCGCCACCTCGTGGGGCAGGCGGACCGGCAGCCAGAAGGCGCCGCGCGCGCCCGCTTCGGCGGCATTGGCGACAATCGCCTCCAGCTCGTGGTCGGTAATTTGCGGAATGACCGGGGCGATCGCGACATAGGCCGGCACACCGGCCTCCCCCAGCGCCTTGATGGCGGCCAGCCGCTTGCGCGGGGCCGGGGCGCGAGGCTCCAGCGTCTTGTGGATCCTGGGATCGAGTGACGTCACCGACAGCGCCACCGAAGCCAGCCCAAGCCTTGCCGCGGGGGCGAGGATGTCGAGGTCGCGAAGCACTCGGTCCGACTTGGTCGTGATGGTGAACGGGTGCTTGGTCTCGAGCAGCAATTCGATGATCGAACGGGTGATCCGCCATTGTTCCTCGATCGGCTGATACGGATCAGTGTTGGTGCCCATGGCGATCGGCGCGACTTCGTAACCCGGCCGTGACAAGGTCGCGTGGAGCAGCTTGGCGGCATCGGGCTTCGCGAATAGCCGGCTTTCGAAATCCACCCCCGGCGACAGGTCGTGAAATGCGTGGGTCGGCCGGGCGAAGCAATAGATGCAGCCATGCTCGCAGCCGCGATAGGGGTTGATCGATCGGTCGAACCCGATGTCGGGCGAGCTGTTGCGGGTAAGGATGGTCTTGGGCCGCTCGATCGTCACGGTCGTTCGACGCGGGACAATGCCGTCGAGGCTTTCGACGCTGTCCAGCCAGTCGCCCTCGGCGACCCGCTCCTTCAGATTGAAGCGCGTCGGGGTAGCGTTGCGGGTTGCCCCGCGCGCCTTGATCGACTCCACAGGCATGGCGCAATGATGCGCCAGCCGGGAGAACATTTCAAGAACAGATGCGTTGCTTCCTGCCGATTCAGAAGAGAATGATCGCCAGGATGATCAACAGGATTAGGCCACCAATACCGATATACATGAGCGGTCTCCTTCCCCGCTCCGCCGCTCAAAACCCACCGCCAGGGAGTTGGGTTCCCGATCCTATCGTTTGTTGGGGAAATCGGGCCACTTGTGCTGGGTGAGGGCAGTCAACGTCGGAGTGGGCGCATCCTGCAGCCCCTGGATCACCCACATGTTGCGAAGCACGCTCGGTACGTAGAATCGCGTTTCCCAATAGGGAATGCTCTCGATCCACAGCAGCGGGTCGCCGCGGTCGTGATAGGCCCAGCGCTGGACTGGGACGGGCCCCGCGTTATAGGCCGCGATGACCTTCGGAAGCTGGCCGCGGGTGGCGGCGCTGCCCCGGATGAGTTCTATGAACGCCTGACCATAATCGATGTTGATCAGCGGATCCTTTAGGGAAGCCGCGCTGACGCTCGTCCCCCGTGCACGCGCCGTGTCGCCGGCGGTGCCGGGACGGACCTGCATCAGACCGACCGCGCCGGCCGGACTGACGGCGTCGCTTCGGAAATTCGATTCCTGGATGATGTGGGCATAGGCAAGCGCCGGATCGACCCGCCATCCATTGTAGGGCGTCCAGTTGGGTGTGGGATAGCGGTCGGCCGCTTCCACCCTGGCGCCCGGCTGACCGAAATGGGCGAGCCAAAATTGTGCGCCCGGAAGGTCAAGCTTGTCGGCGATCCGAACCAGCGCGCGATGGTCCGCGGGACCGCCTATCCTTGCCTGGTGGCGAATCAGCTCCTCAGCCTGGGCACGGCGGCCCATGGCGAGCAGATCCACGGCCCTGCGGATGTTGGGCAATGCCTCGATCCGTTCCAGATCGCGCGGCGCGGCGGTTTTGGGCAATCTCTTGTCCATTCCCAGCGTTTCCCGCGCGATGAGGCCGTAGAAGCTCTCCTGCGAGCGGGCGGCGGCGCGGAGCAGTGGCGCAACCTCACGCGGCCGGCGGCTCGCCTGGGCAGCCCGGGCGGCCCAATAGTGGGCGGCCGCCCGGAATTCGGACTCGCGCGCCAATGACGCGGCCTCGCGGAACCTGGCATAGGCCGCGTTCCAGTCGTTCATGCGCCAAGAGGCGAGGCCGGAAATCCAGGCGGTCTGGGCAGCCCATTCGCCGGCGGCGCCCTGGCGGCCATAGTCGGCCACGCGGCGAGCATCGGAGTCACGGCCGCTGACAAAATACATCCAGGCCACCCGATGCGCTGCTTCCGCCCGGGCTTCGAACGACAGGGACGGCAGCGCGGCCAGGAACAACGCTTCTGCGCTTGCCCCGTCGTCGACCTTGACCAACGGCTCGATCGCCAGCCGCAGCTGATCGGCAGCGGGCTCGCCCTCGACCGGGCGCGTCTTGCCGCGACGTGGCGCGGAGCCCAACGGGACGGTGGCGCGCGGCCAGTAAATGGCGGGCGGCTCGCTCGCGCCCCGGGTCATCGCGAGCCGCTGCAATTGCCCGGCTTGCGGCAACTCCGGGGCCTCTCCAATTACCTCGAGGATCTGAGCCAACGCGACCGGGGGCGAGCCCTTGGCGGTGTACAGCTCTGCCTTGGCAAAGGGCTTGAGCGGGCCGTCGGGCAGGCCGCTGATGCCCAGCCGGGCGCCTTCCCAGTCTCCCTGATTGATGGCGAGGAACACCCCGCGCCAGTCGCGCGGGACGATTCTGGGCGGGGGAGGAGGTGTCGCCGGCAGAACGGGTTGTACGGTGGTCGCAACGGGTTCTTCGGTTGCGGATTGCTCCATTGGCGACTCAAGCGGAGCGAGCGGATCGCCTTCCTGCGCCAGGGCCGGGCCGGTCAGCGCAACGCTCGCACAGAGGAAAACCGTTACCCGCATCAATCATTCTCGCTCATCAGCAACAACAGGTCGCGCCAGGCGAGCGCCTTGTCCGAAGGCCGCTGCAATAGCCAGCGCGGATGGAAGGTTGTTACCGCTCGAACCCCTTCGATCCGATGAACGCGGCCGCGCGCGCTGGCCAGGGGCTCGCCGAGAAGGGCGCGGGCGGGGGCGTCGCCGAACAACAACAGCCGCTCGGGCTTGGCCAGGCGAATATGATCGCGGGCTATGGCCGCGCAGGCGTCGAGCTCGCCGTTAAACCGTGCTCCGGGACTGTGAAAGCAGGCAAGAGAGGCAACATAGGTTTCGTCGGGCTCAATCCTGATTGCCGCGAGCATTCGCCTGGTCAGCGCCCAAGCCTCTCCGCCGATCGGTTTGCCTTCCGCCGCATCCTCCAGGGCCGGAAGATCCGACATCAGCATCAATTTCGCATCTTCGATGCCGTAGGGCGCAACCCGAAACGCGCCTGGCCGGTCCATCGGCAAGTTGCCGCCGGTGGCCAGCCAATGCTGAAATTCGCCCAGGTTCTGCGCCGGCTGGGGCGCCACCGGTGTAGTAGCGGCGCCAAGAGAAACGGGAGCCTCGTTCCGCCGCAGCCAGTCGCGCGGGGTCTCGCCGACCGGCGCGTCAACGCCGGCTTCGATCCACCAGCCGATCAGGCTTTCGGCCGCGCCCCGGCCGATTGTTTGCAATTCCCCGCCCATCCGCCTTCTGTCGTCCAAGGTTGACGGCGCGGTCAAGGAATTGGCAGGGCTGGCAAGGCCGGAAGATGGCGAGGCGCGACGAGAGGATCCCATGAGCCAGCGCGAATTGATGGAATATGATGTGGTCGTCGTTGGCGCCGGCGTCGCCGGACTTGCCGCCGCGATCCGGTTGAAGCAGCTTGGCGAGGAAAAAGGCCGCGACATCTCGGTCTGCGTGCTCGAAAAGGGAAGCGAGGTCGGTGCGCATATCATGTCGGGGGCGGTGGTCGACCCCAAGGCGATCGCCGAGCTTTTCCCCGACTGGAAGGACCGGGACAGCCCGCTTACCGTTCCTGTGACCGACAACCTCCACTGGGTGCTGACCAGGAAGCACAAATTCGCGATTCCCTCGCTGTTCCTGCCGCCGTTCATGCACAATGAGGGGACTTTCTCCGTCAGCCTGGGCAACGTGACTCGCTGGCTGGCGGGTCAGGCCGAGGCGCTGGGCGTGGAGATTTTCCCCGGATTCGCCGCCGCCGAAGTGCTGTTCAACGATGATGGGTCGGTAAAGGGCGTGGCCACCGGCGACATGGGCGTCGCGCGCGACGGCGCGCACAGGTCCGATTATCAGCCGGGGATGGAACTGCTCGCTCGCTACACTTTCTTCGCCGAGGGCGCGCGCGGCCACCTGACCAAGGAACTGACCCGAATCTTCGATCTGCGCAAGGAAAGTGGCCCGCAGGTTTTTGGGATAGGAATCAAGGAATTATGGGATGTTCCTGCCGAAAAACATCAACCAGGCCGGGTGATCCATACCCAAGGCTGGCCGCTCGACGACGCCTGGGGCGGAGGCTTCCTCTATCATCAGGCGAATGGCCAGGTCGCGCTCGGTTTCGTCATCGCGCTCGATTACAAGAACCCCTACCTCTCACCGTTCGAGGAATTCCAGCGCTGGAAGACCCACCCGGCGATCCGCGCCGAAATCGAGGGCGGCAAACGCGTGAGCTATGGCGCGAGGGCGATCAACGAAGGCGGGTGGCAGGCCATCCCCAGGCTGGCCTTCCCCGGCGGAGCGCTGATCGGTTGCGCAGCGGGCTTCGTCAACGTCCCGCGAATCAAGGGCAGCCACACCGCCATGAAATCGGCCATGCTCGCGGCGGAAGCGGCGTTCGACGCGATCACGGCCGACCGCCGTGCCGATATCCTCGACAGCTATGAGCCATCGGTCCGTTCGAGCTGGATCGCCGATGAGCTTAAGATGGTCCGCAATGCCCAGCCGGCGGTCGCCCGCTGGGGCGGCTTCGTGGGCACGATCTTCGCCGGCATAGACATGTGGCTCAACTTCTTCCGGCTGCGGACTCCGTGGACGCTGAAGCATCACGCCGATCATACGCAGATCGGCCGCAAGGAGCATTATCGGCCGATCGATTATCCCAAGCCCGATGGAAAGCTGACTTTCGATCGTCTGGGATCGGTGTTCATTTCGAACACCAATCATGAAGAGGATCAGCCGGTCCACTTGACGCTCAGGGACGCCGAGGTGCCGATCAAGGTCAACCTCGCGCTCTATGACGCACCCGAGCAACGTTACTGCCCGGCGGGCGTTTATGAGATCGTCGAGGAGGCTGGTTCACCGCGGCTTCAGATCAACGCGCAGAACTGCGTCCACTGCAAGACTTGTGATATCAAGGACCCGACCCAGAACATCAATTGGGTCGTTCCGGAAGGTGGCGGAGGACCCAATTATCCGAACATGTGATTGCCTTGTCGCTGTCGTCGCAGTGACGCTCGCCGCTTCCGCTCAGGCGAGCGATCCGTTGCCGCCGCTCACTACCTATGTCGAGGCCAGGGCGGCCGAGATGAACGGTGACGAAGCCCGTTCCGCACGCTTGTTCGCGGCGATGGCGGCGGCCGATCCCGCCGACCGGACCATCGCCCGCCGCGCAATCGCCACTGCAATCCAGTCGGGCCAGGCTGAACTCGCTGTTTCGCTCGCAAGGGATATTCCCGCCGACCAACTGCCCGTCGATGCGCGGCTGATGCTGGCCGCTGATTCGCTCCGCGCCGGCAAGACCCGGCAGGCGGTGGCCGATCTGGAAAAAGGCACGACGTCGACGGAGGTCGAATTATTTGCCCCGCTGGTGAAGGCATGGGAACGGACGGCGCGCGGGAAGGGCGACGGAGCCGCCTCATTGGCCGCGCTTCCCGCCGGCAGCCCGCTGGCACCGATCGCCGACGAGCAGCGAGCGGCAATGCTGTTCGCGCTTGGCAAGCCGGACGAGGCGCTGCCGCTGGCCCAGAAGGTACTGCTGCAAAGCGCCGGCCGGAACACGCGCCTAAGGCTCGCCTATGCCGATTCTCTGGCGCGGCTGAAGCGGCCCGACCAGGCTCTGGCGATGATCCAGGGGGCCGATGAAGCGCTGACGGCGGCACGCGAGCGGCTGGCCGCCGGAAAGCCCCTCGATATGGCGATCGACACGCCCGCCGCCGGCTATGCGGAAATGCTCATTGCCCTGGCGATCGACCTCGGACGGGACGACAATAAGGCGCTTCCCATATCGCTGACCCAAGTCGCCCGCCATGCCTATCCGGGCAACAGCGAGGCGGCGATCCTGCTCGGCCTGCTCCTTGACGGCGACGGACGGTCTGACGATGCCCTGCGGCTGCTCGGTGCCATTAGGCCGGATGACCTCCTCGCCGGTGAAGCGCTGGATGTGGAAACGCGGATCCTGGGCGACAAAGGCGACCTTGAAGGTGCGTTGCGTCGCGCCCGCGCCGCCGTCGCGTCGCCAGGTGCGGGGCCGCAGGATTATGCCCGGCAGGCCAATGTGCTGGGCGACATGGAACGCCATGTGGAGGCGGCCGCGGCCTATGGCGAGGCAATCGCCCTGACCAGGCGCGGTGAGAATCCGAACCTGTGGACCCTGTACCTGCTGCGGGCAGCTAGCCTCGAGCAAGCCGATCGCTGGGTTGAGGCCAAGGCGGAGCTTGAAACGGCGATGAAGCTCGATCCCGACAATCCTCTCCTCCTGAACTTCCTCGGCTATGGCAAGCTGGAACGGGGCGAGGAGCTCGATCAGGCCGAGGCGATGATCCGCAAGGCCAGTGCGCTCCGGCCCGACGACGCCTCCATCACCGACTCGCTTGGCTGGGCGCTGTTCAAGCGCGGCCGCCTGCCTGAGGCGATTGCGACATTGAGCCGGGCCGCCGCGGGCGATCCGGCCCAGTCGGAAATACACGAGCATCTCGGCGATGCGCTTTACACCTCCGGCCGGCGGATCGAAGCGCGCTTTTCGTGGCAGGCTGCGCTGGTCAATGCCGCGGACAAGGCCAAGGCACGGCTCGAGCGGAAGATGGAAGCCGGGCTGACACCCGCCAACGCCGCGCCCTGATGCGGCTCTCCGAGCCGGCCCCGGCCAAGCTCAACCTCGCCTTGCATGTGCGCGGCAAGCTGCCCGATGGCCGCCACTCACTGGAAACATTATTTGCTTTCTGCACCGACGGCGACCGGCTCGAAGCGGAGCCGGCGAGCGAGCTGAGCCTGGAGATAATCGGGCCATTCGCGGAAGGCCTTTCATCCGACGATAACCTGGTCCTCCGTTCTGCCGAAGCATTGCGCGAGGCGGCAGATTCCGGTGGGGGCGCGAGCCTGACCTTGACCAAGAAGCTTCCTGTCGCGTCGGGCATCGGCGGAGGCTCGGCCGATGCCGCAGCCACGCTTCGCCTACTGACCCGGATGTGGGGGATCGACCCCGTTCATGCCGGCGCCGTCGCGCCGAAGCTTGGCTCCGATGTCCCGGCCTGCCTGCTCAGCATGACGGCGCGGGGCGAGGGAGCAGGGGAGACGCTTCGGCTGGCCGATGATCCGGCCATCTCTGGAACGCCGGTGCTGCTGGTCAATCCTGGCATAGCGCTGTCGACGCGCGACGTGTTCGCCGGATGGGATGGTATCGACCGGGGCCGGCTTGATGGCTGGAGGGAGGGGCGCAACGATCTGGAGGCACCGGCCCGGGCGCTGGTTCCAGCGATCGGAGATGTGCTCGACTGGCTGAAGGGTCGAAAAGGTGTCAATTTCGTTCGCATGTCGGGCAGCGGCGCGACCTGCCTTGCCCTGTTCGACGATGACACTGCCTGCGGTGAGGCGGCCGCGGCATGCCCGCCGAACTGGTGGCATCTGGCGAGCAACTTGCGCTAGGGCGCGGCGATGAGCCGACCGATCCTCACCGCTGCCCGGATGCGCGCTGCCGAAGCGCGGGCGATCGAGGCGGGAACAGCCGAAACTGCGCTCATGGAGCGGGCGGGGGCCGCACTTGCCGAGGCAATCCGGCTTTATGCCGGCCCACGCGAGACACTGGTGCTGTGCGGGCCCGGCAATAACGGCGGAGACGGCTATGTCGCCGCGCGCCATCTCGCCGCCGGCGGATACCCGGTACGCGTCGCGGCGCTGGCCGAGCCAGGGGCGGATGCGGCTCGCTGGGCGCTTGGACAGTGGAAGGGGCCGGTCGAGCGGTTCGAGGAGGCTGACGCGGCGCCAATCATCGTTGATTGCCTGTTCGGAACTGGTCTTACCAGATGGCTCGAAGCATCTGTTGCCGAACGGCTTTCTTGGCTGGTCGATCACTCGCTCGTGGCAATCGCCTGCGACTTGCCGAGCGGCATTTCGACCGACGACGGAGCCGTCTTGTCACCGGTCGAGGCCTACGATCTGACGGTCACTTTTGGGGCGCTGAAGCCGGCGCACCGGCTGATGCCGGCCATGGCGCAGATGGGCCGAGTTGTACTGGCAGACATTGGCATCGCCGACGAAAACTCCTGGTTCGAGATCGGCGAACCCGATCTCCCACGGCTCGATCCACGGGGCCACAAATATAGTCGCGGGCTGGTTCATTGCCTGGCCGGAGAGATGCCGGGAGCGATTGCGCTGGCGGCCTCGGCGGCGGCGCGCGCAGGTGCCGGATATGTCCGCATAAGTACGTCGAGGGCGATCGATGGCCTTCCCTCGGCCATTGTGCAGACCGAAACCGCGCTGATCAATGACCCACGGGTTGGCTGCATCCTGGTCGGACCGGGGCTTGGTGACGTGCCTCACGTCCTGACGTTCGCATTGACCGCGCCCCGGCCGATCGTGATCGATGCCGACGCCATCGGCATGGTGGGCGAGCCGGAGAGGCTGATCGGGCACGACACGATCCTGACGCCTCACGAGGGGGAATTCGCCAGGCTGTTCGGTGAAATCGCCGGCAGCAAGGCCGACCGTGCGCTGGAAGCGGCGCGGCGGTCTCGGTCGGTGGTCGTCCTGAAGGGGCCGGATACGCTGGTTGCTGCGCCGGACGGCCGGCTCGGCTTTGCGCCTCCTGCGCCCGCCTGGCTCGCCAGCGCGGGAACGGGGGATGTGCTTGCCGGAATGATCGCTTCGCTTCGGGCGCAGGGTATGACGGCGTTTGACGCGGCCTGCGCCGCTGTCTGGCTGCACGGCCGCGCGGCGGAAAGGGCCGGCCCTGCAATGATTGCCGACGATCTGGTTGAGGCAATCCCATACGCCATCGCCGATTGCCGATGAGCGAAACAATCGTCCGCATCGCGGCGCGTGGAGACGGCGTCACCGCAAGTGGCCGCCACATTTCCTTTGCCGTGCCGGGGGATCGATTGCTGGATGACGGTTCGCTCGAACATGGCCCCGGGCATCAGGCGCCGCCCTGCCGTCATTTTCCGCGAATGCGGCGGCTGCCAGCTGCAGCATCTGACCGACGCGGCCTATGCCGACTATTGCAAGTCGCGTGTTGCGGGCGCGCTGGCCCAGCACGGACTGGATACCGACATCCGGCCGCCGCATCTCTCCCCGCCTCGGACGCGCCGCCGGGCGGCATTGCGCGCCCTGAAGGCGGGCGGGCGCGTGCTGATCGGCTTCAACGAGGCGGGCAGCAACCGCATCGTCGACATGGCGGAGTGCCACGTCCTTCACCCGATATTGTTCGCCTTGATCGGACCTTTGCGGCAGCTGCTGGCGTCGATTGCCCCAGCCAGGCGAGCCGTGGAGATCCAGCTTACGCTTGCCGATCAGGGGCCAGACCTGATGCTGAAAGGCGTCGAGGTCGCAGGGCTGGAGGCGGTCGAGGCGCTGACTGCGTTCAGCGAAGGCAATTATTTGGCCCGGCTGAGCATCGACGACGGCCTGGGCGCCGAACCGCGGTACGAGCCGCATCCCGTCACCGTGACATTGGCAGGCACGCCCGTACCGCTGCCGATCGGCTCCTTCCTCCAGGCGACCGAAGACGGAGAGGCGGCGCTGATCGAGGCGGTTCGGGAAGCAACTGCGGGCGCCACCCGAATTGCCGACCTGTTCGCCGGCCTCGGCACCTTCGCCCTGTCCGCTCGACGGCCAAATAACCGCCGCTGAAGCCAGCCGCGACGCAGTGCTGGCCCTTAAATCCGGAGCGGCGCGAAGAGGCCGCCCTCTAAACGTTGAGCATCGCGACCTCTACCGCCGGCCATACGACAGAAAGGAGCTTGCCGCCTTCGACGCGGTGGTGCTCGACCCGCCGCGCGCCGGGGCGCAGGAGCAGGTGAGGGAGCTGGCGCCCTCATCGGTGCCGCGCATCGCTTATGTCAGCTGCAATCCCGCGACCTTCGCCCGGGACGCGGAGATATTGGCCGCGGGCGGCTATCGCCTGCTTTGGGCGCGACCTGTCGGCCAGTTCCGCTGGTCGACCCATGTCGAACTGGCGGCCGGCTTTAGCCGTGCATGACCAGCAGGTCGTAAGTGACGCGAACTCCCGCATAAATGGCCAAGGCGAACAAGCTGACATGGGCGACGAGCATGATGCCGCAGCGAAGACATTTGTTTGACGCGGATTCCATGCAGACAGCTGTGGGCCAGAACACTGCAAACGCCCAAGCCAGGCCGCTAGCCAATCTACTGCCAGGGTCGATGTGGACCAATGAAAGGCAGAGTATGTAAAATGGCCAGGGCTGCGACATCGCAGAAAATTTCTCATGACTGATTCAATATGTTCCTTATACCATGACTTTCTTCTTCCTTTAGCGGCGGATCGAAGTCCTCGCCCAGAACGAGACTTAATCTAAGCGGAATAGTCATCAGCCATGTAGATGCCCACAACATTGCCAAAGCCAACATGGGCGCAATGATCGGGCTGTAATTCACGCGGCTATAGTTTGTTTTGACTTGCATCAGTGCGATATCAAAAAACATGCATCGCGCGGTACATATCCACCGAAGAGTAGTGCGCCGCGTTGAGATCGCTATTTCAACCAAATGCCGTCAGCATGTCCCGCGCGACACGAGCTGCTGCATAAATCGCCAGCGCACATAGAGTCAGATGGGCGACGACCCATGTACCGCGACGGACCAACTTGTTCTGCGAAACCCCAGGCAGCGTGTAAAGTGCCCAATACGCTACGTAAATCCAGGCCAGCCAACTTCCCAAGCCGCTCCCAGCGCCCATGGATGCCAAGGCAAAACAAAGAACGCAAAAGAGCAAGTGCTGATATCTGCATAGGCCGGCCACTTTCTTCAATCATCGCTTGATCATCTCTTCCGCTGTAAGCGGTACGGGGTACGGCCTGGCCGAAAATCGCCGAAATACGGTTATAGCAATTGCAAGCATAAGCAGATGAAAGCAAATCACCAGCGCGACGACAGGCACGATAATGGGACTGTAATTCATCGTCCGACGTTCGCCGGACCTGCGTCACTCCGATATCGAAAAATTGCCGCGCGTCCGCGCCCGGTCGGCCAGTTCCGCCGGTCGACCCATGCCGCATTGGCAGCCGTCCCTGGCCGTCAGGCCCTACCAGCCAAGACAGTCATGAATGACCCTGGCCCCCGCATGGACCGTCAACCCGAGCAGGCAGAGCGAGGCCAGCGAGAAGATCGTGAACCGGTACTTCACGGTGTTCACCGTGCACTGGATCAGGCTGTGCACCACCCGAAGGCCAACATAGCCCCAGGCGAGATAGATATTGATCGGCTGATCCATGCCCATCAGCGCCAGGGTGATGGCGATGGCGTAGAAGATGGTCGGCTGTTCAAGCAGATGGTTGTAATTATGCGCTTTCCATTGGTCCGTGTCAGGCGCCTTGCCGTCCATGTCCACGCCGCGAGAGCCCGCCGGGACGTTGCCCAGCGTAACGCCCATCTTCTTGAAGGCAGAAAAGCGAGTGATGGCCATCCAGGCCATGACCACCAGAGTCCAGGCAACCAGCGCCACGACCGGCGCCAGCAACGGGCTATATGACATGATTTTCCCTCCCCCTGTTTGTAGCGGAGGGAGGGTGCGTCAAAAATCAGCGTTGCTCAAGCGGCGCTGGATTACTTCCTGGCTTCGTTGAACAGCATCAGTGTGAGAGCCGCGCCGCAAACCAGGACGAAGAATGTGCTGGTCTGGCCAACCTCTTCGCCTCCGATCGAAATCGGAAAGCCGACCAGCAGCCGGTAGAGGGCGGCCGCAGTAATCAGAAGGAAAATGAGGGCTGCTGCCGAAAGGACGAGCTTGCGGGTGGCCATTGGTGTCTCCCCATCTGGATTTGGCGAATATAACCTCAATTCAACTCAATTGTCGCTGGCAACGATCATTGCGAAGCAACGGACGCGCAATCAGTAGAATCCAGCAGACGCTGAAAATGTAAAAGATCCCTCACGGATCGTTCCGCGAGGGAGCTCTGAAGTTCGGGAATTCCCTGAGGCCCCGGCTATTCGAACAGCCTGGCGAAGCGGCGCTTGTCGCGATTGCGCCAGTGACCGCGATGGTAGGCGTCGCTGGCCAGCAACGGCAGCACCGAGGTCGCCTCGGCATAGACCATCTGCTCGAGCGCCGTCGAAACCTTGCCCCAGCTGGCAGCTTCCTGGAGGGTCGAGGAGGAGCAGGCCCCGTCGCGGACGTCGGCAACGGTGATCTGCACCGCATATTTATGCACCTCGACGTCTTCGTGGCCGAGGATTTCGGCGCAGACGACAGTGTCCTGCGCGAAATTCTTCGGCACGCCGCCGCCGATCATCAGCAGGCCGGTGGTCCCCGCCTTGATCTTGATGTCGGTCAGCTCGCGGAAATCGGCGATCGAGTCCATCGTCATATAATGGCCGCCGCGCTTCATCGCGTCGACCTGGTGCTTGACGAGGCCGAAGCCGGCCGATGAGTCGGTGAAAGCCGGGCAAAAGATCGGAACGTCATGCTCATAGGCGAGCTTGACGAGGCTGTTGTCCTTCTTGCCGTTATCGACCAGCCACTTGCCCATTTCCTTGATGAAGGCCCGGCTCGAATAGGGGCGCGGCTCCAGGCTGTCGGCGATCTTGCCGATGGTGAAGTCGCAATCCTGGAGCGCGATCTCGTCGATATACGTATCGTAGATGCGGTCGATGTAGAGCGAGCGCAGCGTGTCGTCGTCGGGAATTTCGAGCGCCTGATAATGCTTGTGTCCGAGCGCTTCGAAGAAATCCATATCGACGATGGTCGCGCCGGTGGCGACGATCGCGTCGACCATGTTGTTGCGGACCAGCTCGGCGTAAAGGTCCATGCATCCGCCGGCCGACGTCGATCCGGCGATGACCAGGATCACCGAGCAATTCGGGTCCGACAGCATCTGGTTGTAGATGCCGGCGGCGCGCGCGAGGTCGCGGCTGGTGAAGCTCATCTTGCCCATCGCCTCGACCAGCGGGCGGGCGTCGAACGAGGTGATGTCGATATGCTCGACTTCGCTCGACAAGAGCTCCGCCTTGCGCTTGTCGTTGATCAGCTTTTCGTCCTGGACCTTGTGGAGGGTGTCAGTGGTCATTGGATCAAATATCCCGTCATTCCCGCGAAAGCGGGAATCCCGCTACTCGCGAACGTAGAAGATAAACAAGCGGGATCCCCACTTTCGCGGGGATGACGCGTTAATGGGAGGCCCTTACAACGTGATGACGTTCGACGCGCGCTCGCGTTCCGCCATGTCGATGTAGAGCGAAGCCATCGGCTCGTCGCCGACGACGACATGGTCACCGACGCCAAAGCCGTTGAAGCCGGTGCGCATCGCACAGCCATAGGCGCCGAGCATTCCGACTTCGATATAATCGCCGGCCTGGACGTCCGCGGGCAACTCGAATGGTCCGGCCATATGGTCAAGATCGTCGCAGGTCGGCCCATAGAAGCTGAACTGCATCGTCCTGGCGTTGGATTCCTCGTCGCGGACGAGCTTGACCGGATAGCGCCAGCCGATGTGCGCCGCGTCGAACAGCGCACCATAGGCGCCGTCGTTGATGTAGAGCTCGCTTCCGCGGCGCTTTTCGACCCGGACCAGCACGCTGGCATATTCGGCGCACAGTGCACGGCCCGGTTCACACCACAGCTCGGCGGAATAGCTGATCGGCAGGTCCTCGAAGGCACGGTGGATGACCTCAAAATAGGCTTCGAGGGCAGGGGGCTCCATGCCAGGGTACCAGCTTGGAAAGCCACCCCCGACATCGACGATGTCGACCGTTACCGCCGCCTCGACGATCGCATCGCGAACACGATGCATCGCCTCCGCATAGGCCGCCGGGCTCATCGCCTGGCTGCCGACGTGGAAGCAAAGCCCCAGCGCGTCGGATGCCTGGCGAGCCGCCATCAGCAGCGACTTCACCTCGTGCGGCTCGGCGCCGAACTTGGACGCGAGGCTCAGCTTCGAATGATCCGACGAGACGCGCAGTCGAACCAGGAGGTTGAGATCGGCCGCATTCACCCCATCGGTGGCGGTGGCGCGCAGGATCTTCTCCAGCTCCTCGATCGTGTCGAGGCTGAACGTTCTCACTCCAAAGGCAAAATAGGCCTCCGCGATGGCTTCCTCGGCCTTGACCGGATGCATGAAGCACAAGGTTGCCTCGGGCAGCGTTTCCGCGACCAACCGCACTTCGCCAAGCGAGGCGACGTCAAAATGGGTGACGCCCGCGTCCCACAGGATCTTGAGCAGGTCCGGCGAGGGATTGGCCTTGACCGCATAGAGCGACTTGCCCGGAAACTTCTCTGCGAAGAAGCGGGCGGCACGCTTGGCGGCATGCGGACGGAGGAGCGTGACCGGCTGGGCCGGGCGTTGCTCTGACAATCGCGGCAACATCGCTGTTGCCGTCAGGGGCTTTCGCTAGCCCCAGCGCGCTATGATGCTTGTGCAACTCAAGGGACCTCCAACGGGTAGTTTCGACAAAAGCTGCCTTGCGGTTGGAAGTCCCATGGGGCAGCGGAAGCGCGATATATGGGTGGGGGTCGCCTAAGTAAAGATTTTTTGGGCCCTGACGTTCGCATTGATCCGCTGTCGACCACGTTTCATCGAAAAACCAAGGAGTTGAACGGCTTGGAACATTGTCCACAAGTGACACATGATGATGTCCTGGCCGCCGCCGAGCGCATTTCCGGCTCGGTCGAGCGGACTCCCCTGATCGAAGCGACGGTCAGCGGTCGGCGCATGTGGCTGAAATGCGAATCCCTGCAGACCGGCGGATCGTTCAAGCTCAGGGGCGCAGCCAACCGGCTGATGCTGCTCAGCGAAGAAGAGCGCAAGCGAGGCGTTGTTGCATTCTCTTCCGGCAACCACGCCCAGGGCGTCGCCATAGCCGCAAGGCGGCTCGGCATCGCAGCAACGATTGTCATGCCGGCCGACGCGCCGGCGCTCAAGATCGAGGGCACGAGGAATCAAGGCGCCGAGATTGTCTTTTATGATCGGCTCACCGAGAGCCGCGAGGAAATTGCCGGCAGGATTGGCGCCGACAGAGGCTCGGTGGTCGTGCCAAGCTTCGACGATGCGCACGTCGTGGCCGGTCAGGGAACCGCCGGTCTCGAGATTCTGGAACAGCTGGCAGAGGCCGATGCGCCACCACCTGCCCAAATCCTGGTCAATTGCGGTGGAGGCGGGCTTTCGGCCGGAATTGCGCTGGCCTGCCCGGCGGCCACCATCGTTACGGTCGAGCCCGAGGGCTGGGACGATATGCGCCGATCGCTCGAGCTTGGGGAAATTGTGCCCGTGCCGGCCGATGCCCCACCGACTTTGTGCGATGCGCTCCAGACGCCCAGGGTGTCGCCGATTACTTTCGGCATCCTGATGGCACGTGGAGTGAAGGGGATCGCGGTCAGCGAAGATGAGGTGAGAGCAGCAGTTCGCTGGGCGTGGACGGAGCATGGACTAGTCGTCGAGCCCGGGGGTGCGGCTTCGATCGCGGCTTTGCTTGCCGGCAAGGCGAAAATCGTTCCGGAAACGGTCGTGCTGGTATCTGGCGGCAATATCGACCCCGCGCTCCACGCGCGGTTGATCGATTAATTGTTGGCGATGCGATATTCGCCCGGTTCGACGTGAACCGGAGAATTGCGCTCAACCGCCCGGGTGAGCTCCTCCAGCTCCGCGGCCAGCGTTTGAAGCTCGGCCGCCAGCACCTTGGGGTCGAGTTCGGCGAGGTTGGCGGAAGCATCGAGCAACGTGTCGAGCATCATCGCAATGCACGGCAGGATCGTTTCCTCGATCCGCTCGAACGCCTCTTCGAGACGTGCCTGTTGCTGCTGGACATCGCGCATGGCCCGAAGCATGGGGCCATCCAGTTAAGAAGCAGTGAAGGTGCCAACAGTGGGAAGCATCGCCTCGGCCGCGCTCGCCATCACCATGATCGCGGCGATCCTGCTCTTGATATTCGGGGCGAAGCTGGTCCGCAGGCCCGAGGAGCGTCAGCGCGGCCTGTTGATGATCGCCTGCGGGATAATCTTCATCGGCAATGTGTTGATCTGGACCTTGTAGTTTCCCGGCGAGGGCCGGGGTCCAGGCCTTGCAACCGCAATCTGCCAGGTTCTGCGAATTCTTCGCCCTCGCGGGCGCCTTGGCCCCGGCCTTCGCCGGGGAACGATTCACCGGATCGGGCAGCTCGGGTCGAGGCGGTAGTCGAGGTAGCCGTCGACGCTCTTCATCAGCAAATCGAGCTCGTTGGCGAAAAAATGATTGGCGCCCGGAATCGTGTCGTGGGCGATGGTGATGTGCTTTTGGGTGCGGAGCTTGTCGACCAGCTTCTGGACAGCGCCCGGAGTCACCACTTCGTCTCCCTCGCCCTGAATGATGATCCCCGATGCCGGGCAGGGCGCGAGGAAGCTGAAATCATACATGTTGGCCGGCGGCGCGATCGAGATGAAGCCGCGGATTTCGGGGCGGCGCATGAGAAGTTGCATGCCGATCCAGGCGCCGAAGCTTACGCCGGCAACCCAGGTCACCTCGGCTTCGGGATGGATCTGCTGCACCCAGTCGAGCGCACTCGCCGCGTCGGAGAGCTCGCCGATGCCGTTATCGAACGTCCCCTGGCTCTTGCCCACGCCGCGGAAGTTGAAGCGAAGGGTGGCGAAGCCTCGGCGGACGAAATCCTTATAGAGCAGCTGGACGATCTTGTTGTTCATCGTCCCGCCCGCCTGCGGATGGCTGTGCAGGATCAGCGCGACCGGCGCGCGCGGACGTGGTCCCGGGTTGAAACGGCCTTCGAGACGGCCTTCGGGTCCGGGAAAAATCACTTCGGGCATGGGCGCTCGCTTGGTCGGAATAAGGAACTGAAATGCCGCGGAAGGGATGCACCGTGACGGCGGCTCCTATATAGGGCGGGCGCAAGCTCTGGCAACGGCAGGATTCCACGCTTTTCCAATGACCCACGACAAGACCCGAATCTTCCTTGATCACGCCGCCACCACCAATGTCTTGCCGGAAGCTCGGGACGCGCTGGAACGCGGCTTTGGCGCCTGGGCCAATCCCAGCTCGCCACATGCCGAGGGGCGCAAGGCGCGGGCCCTGCTTGAGGAAGCACGAACCACCCTTTGCGACGTGCTGGCCTGGCGTCATGACGTCATCTTCACCAGCGGGGCGAGTGAAGCGGTGGAAATCGCTGCGGCCCGGGCACGGGCACCTGGCCGGGCGCACGGTGCGACCGAGCATGCCATCGTGCCTCATGCGATGGGCGCGGCGTCGCGAGTGATCCCCGTCGGATCGGACGGGCTGATCGACGAGCCCGCTCTCGATTCGATCCTTGCCGAGGGGCCGGCGCTGGTTGCCGTCCAGCTGGTCAACAACGAGACTGGAGTCATCCAACCGCTCGGCCGCCTGGCGCCACGAATTCGCGAGGCCGGGTCACTGCTGCTCGCGGACTGCGCTCAGAGCGCAAGCAAATTGCCTCTGCCGGACGCGGATTTCATTGCCCTGTCGGCGCATAAGCTAGGCGGCCCGCCGGGCGTTGGTGCGTTGCTGGTCAGGGATTTGGGCACGCTCGAGCCGGTGGGCGGCCAGGAAAAGGGATATCGCCGCGGGAACTCAGGACGCGCCGAGTGCAATGGCCTTTGCGGCGGCGCTGGCGGCGAGACCCTATGACATGGATCGGCTGGCGCTATTGCGCGCCCGGCTCGACGAAGGAGTGAGGCAAGCCGGCGGAAACGTCATTGGCGAGCGAGGCCCCAGAATCCCGACGATCGGGGCAATATCCTTGCCGGGTGCGTCGAGCGCGTCGCTGCTCGTCCAGTTCGATCTTGCCGGGATCGCAGTATCGGCCGGAAGCGCATGCTCATCGGGCAAGATGAAGGAAAGCGCCGTCCTCGCCGCCATGGGCGTCGCGCCGGACGTTGCCGGCGGTTTCCTGCGGATCAGCTTCGGGCCGCACACGAGCGATGCCGATGTCGACGCCTTCCTTGCCGAATGGACACGGATCGCGGGGCGGCAACGGGCCGCATGATATACCTCGATTATCAGGCGACCACGCCCCCGGCTCCCGAGGTGGTGGCGGCGATGCGCCCGTGGATCGAGGAAAATTACGCCAACCCCCACAGTCCCTCGCGCTGGGGCCGCGAGGCCGCGGCGGCGATCGAAGTGGCTCGAAGCCGGGTCGAACAGGCGATGGGCCTGTCGGGCGGCCGATTTGCCTTTACCTCGGGCGCGACCGAGGCGCTCAACTGGGCGATCAAGGGCACATTCGAGCAATCCAGGCGCCGCAAGCTGGTCACCGTCGCGACCGAGCATGCAGCCGTGCTCGACACCGCGGAGTGGCTGCGAAGACCGGGACGTCGAGATAGTCCGCCTTCAGGTAGGCTCGGACGGCCTGATCGATCTGGACATCGCCGGCGCCGCGATCGACGACAAGACCGCGCTGGTGGCGGTGATGCTGGTCAACAATGAGATCGGCGTCATCCAGCCCATCGCCGAACTGGCGAAGCTGGCGCATGATCATGGGGCGCTGATGCTATGCGACGCGGTCCAGGGCTTCGGGCGCATCGCGATCCCGCAAGGCCCCGACCTGGTAGCCATTTCCGGCCACAAGATTCACGGGCCCAAGGGAATCGGCGGGCTGTGGGTCCGCGCCGGCGCTGAGCCTGCGGCGCTGCTGCACGGCGGCGGGCAGGAACTTGGCCTTCGTTCGGGAACATTGTCGCCATCGCTCTGCGTCGGCCTTGGCGAGGCAGCGCATTTGGCGGCCGAGCGGCAGGACGGCGACCTTGAGCATGTTGATAAATTGTTTGAAATTGCACTCGCAACGCTCGGGCAAGGCTGGATAATCAATGGCAGCCTGACCGATCGCTATCGCGGCAACCTCAATCTCCGCCGCGAAGGTCTGGATGGAGCGCGGTTGATTTCCGACATGCGCAATATTGCCTTCTCCTTGGGGTCGGCCTGCGCCAGCGGCTCCGGGCGGCCGAGCCATGTGCTAAGAGCGATCGGCCTTACTGACAGGGATGCGCGCTCCTCGATCCGGCTTGGCTTTGGCCGCTATACGGGCGAGGAAGAGCTGGCCTCTGCCTGCCGCCGGATCGACGATGCCGCCAGGGCTCAGCAGGTGCTGCCGGGGTGATCAGGGTGAGGTTCTTGAAGGCCGACGGAACGCTGGATCACGAGGTCGAGGCGCCGGCGGGCACCAACTTGCTCGACCTGGCGCAGCGCGAGGGCCAGCCGCTGGAAGGTGCCTGTGAAGGCCAGATGGCCTGCTCGACCTGCCACGTGATTGTCGCGAAGGAGGATTTCGAGCGGCTTCCGCCAGCCAGCGAGGAAGAAGACGACCTGCTCGATCTCGCCTGGCAGGTCCGGCGGACATCGCGGCTCGCCTGTCAGATCAACCTGACCGACGAACTCGGCACGCTGACGGTGCAGATGCCGGGCGGAGCCTATAATCTCGACCGCTAAGCGCTTGCGCCGAGGAGCTTCCATCGCCATATGCGCGCTCGGAAGTCGGCGGACGGCGCTGTCGCCAACCTGGTCAGGTCCGGAAGGAAGCAGCCACAACGATTTCGCGCCGGGTCGTCGGCTTCCACCTCCCCAGTCATTTCGAACGAAGAAGCAATCCGTGGATTGCAGCATCGCTTTCGCTCCTCGCAATGACGAAGGCGCGGCACTAAACCATTCCCGATGAATGACGACGAATCGCCCGGGCTTGGCCTGGACCTCCCCGAACAGCCGCGGAAACCGGCCGATGCCTCGCCTTACCGCGTGCTGGCCCGCAAATATCGCCCGCAGACCTTTGCCGAGCTGATCGGGCAGGATGCAATGGTGACGACACTTGGCAACGCCATCGCGCGCGGCCGGATCGCCCATGCATTCCTGCTGACGGAAGTCCGGGGTGTCGGCAAGACTTCTACGGCCAGGCTGGTCGCCAAGGCGCTCAATTGCATCGGCCCGGAAGGGCTGGGCGGGCCGACGATCGATCCCTGCGGCGTGTGCGAACCGTGCCGGGCGATCGCCGAAGGTCGGCACATCGACGTGATCGAAATGGACGCGGCCTCGCATACCGGAGTCGACGACGTCCGCGAGATCATCGAGGCGGTGCGCTATTCTGCGGTCTCGGCGCGCTACAAAATCTACATCATCGACGAGGTCCACATGCTGTCGAAGAGCGCGTTCAACGCGCTCCTGAAAACGCTTGAGGAGCCGCCGGCGCATGTGAAGTTCCTGTTTGCCACCACGGAGGTGAACAAGGTTCCGGTGACGGTATTGTCCCGCTGCCAGCGGTTCGACCTGCGCCGCATCCCCGCGGAGAAGCTGGCCGAACATTTCGCCTATGTGGCCAAGGCGGAAGGAGTCGAGGTCGAGGAGGAGGCGCTTCAGGCCATCGCTCGAGCCGCCGAGGGCTCGGCTCGCGACGGCTTGTCGATCCTCGACCAGGCGATCGCGCATAGTTCGGGGGATTTGGGCGAGGGCAGGGTGAGCGCCGCGCAGGTTCGTGACATGCTCGGGCAGGCGGACCGTGGGCGCATCCGCCGGTTGCTGGAAACGCTTCTTGGCGGCGACCTTGCCGCGACTTTGAACCAGCTGGATGAGGCTCATTCGCTCGGAATCGAACCTGGATCGCTGCTGCGCGGGTTGATGGAATCCCTCCACGCGGTCACTCGCGCCAAGGCCGGTGCATCGGCCGACCTGCTCCAGTCCGCAGAAGAACGCGAGGCCGCGGCAGACCTCGCCGCCCGGCTTAGCTGGGGCAATCTTCATCGGCTCTGGCAGCTGCTGCTCAAAGGCCTTGAGGATGTGCGGATCGCGCCCGACCCGCATGAGGCGACGACGATGGCGCTGTTGCGCCTGATCCACGCGGCGGAAATGCCCGATCCTTCGGCCCTGGCGGCAATGCTCGGTGGAGGGACGGTCGCGGCTTCTGCTTCGCCAGTGTCCGCAGGCAAGCCGGCGTCCGCGCCCAGGGCCAGCCTGCCACTGGATTTCCCGGCGTTGGTCGCCGCCGTCGAGAAGCAGGGCAAGCAGCTGCTCGGAGTTCAGCTTCGCGATCATGTCGGCCTGGTCAGCTTTGCACCGGGCGAACTGGTGCTGAAACCGTTGAAGCCGCTCGGCGCCGATTTTTCCCGCGAACTCGCCGCCGCCGCCAAGCAGGCGACGGGCCAGAACTGGCAGGTCCGGCTGACCGATGAAGGCGGTTCGCCCTCGCTCCAGCAGCAGGAGGCAATGGCCGAGGATCGGATGAAGGCAGCGGTGCTGGAGGAACCAAATGTCCGCGCGCTGCTTGATGAGTTTCCCGACGCCAGCCTGGAATCGATCCAAACCAAGGAAGCCTGACATGCCCAGCCTCGACGAAATCATGAAAATGGCGGAAGCCGCGCAGGCCCAGCTCGCCCAGGCCCAGGAAAATCTCGACAAGGTTGAGGTGGAAGGCGCGTCGGGCGGCGGGCTGGTCAAGATCAAGGCGACCGCCAAGGGGCGCATCCTGGGCGTCTCGATCGACGACAGCCTGCTGGTGCCGGCCGAAAAAACGATGCTTGAGGACCTGATCGCCGCTGCGCTCAACGACGCCCGAAGCAAGGCCGACGCCGCTGCGGGCGAGCAGATGCAGGCGATGACCGCCGGCCTGCCGTTGCCGCCCGGTTTCAAAATGCCCTTCTAGGCGCCTCGGGACATTTCCCGCTTGTATCCCCTGGACGGCGCGTCAAAGCTGCGCTGACAAAAATGAAATATCCTAGGGGATAGAGGGTGCCGACACTGGGAGCGATGCAAGACTTTCCGTTGCGCGTGACGCGGCTTGTCGACCATGCGGAACGCGAGCATGGCGACGGCGAGATCGTAACCGCATGGGCCGACGGATCGATCACTCGGACCAATTGGCGGAACGTCGCCAAGGATGGGCGGCGGATGGCGCAAGCGCTCGAAGCCTGGGGGATCAAGCCGGGCGACCGCGTCGCCACGCTGGCAATGAACCACAGCCATCACTTGTCGTCCTGGTACGGCGCGGCCGGGATGGGCGGAGTGCTTCACACCATCAACCCGCGGCTGTTCGAAGATCAGCTCGAATATATCGCCAACCATGCCGAGGACCGGGTCCTCCTTTATGATTACGCCTTCACGCCGCTCATCGAGAAGATGAAGGCGAAGTGGACGACGATTGAGCATTACGTCTGCTTCGACCCGCCGGCGGGATGGAATGGCGATACTTCCTTCGTCGACTGGCTGGCGCCGCACGATGGCAATTATCAGTGGGTCGACGGCGACGAGCGCGACCCATGCGGCCTCTGCTACACCAGCGGCACGACCGGCAATCCCAAGGGCGTGCTCTATGAGCATCGCTCGACCATGCTCCACACGCTGGCCGAGGCCTCGCCCGACATCTTCAACCTCAGCAAGAGAGCGGTGGTCCTACCGATCGTGCCGATGTTCCACGCCAATGCCTGGGGTGTGCCATGGGCGGCGCCAATGGTCGGATGCAAGCTGGTGCTGTCGGCCGATTACCGCCCGGACAAGATGTGCACGCTGTTCCGCGAAGAGCGGGTGACCCATTCGGCCGGGGTTCCGACCGTTTGGCTGACGATGATCGAGCATATCCTGCGGACTGGCGAGGAGTTGGGGCCTCTTAAGCAGGTCACCATCGGTGGCTCTGCCGCGCCACGAGCGATGATCAAATGGTTCCTCGAGCGCGGGATAGAGGTCGGCCATGCCTGGGGAATGACCGAAACCTCCCCGATCGGCACCTGCGGGTCGCGGCCGCTTGGTTGGGACGAATATAGCCTGGAGCAGAAGATCGACCATATCGCGCTGCAGGGCCGTCCGCCCTTCGGCGTCGAGCTGCGCACGGTCGACGATGACGGTAATGTGCTGCCACGCGACGGCCTGTCCTCGGGTCGGCTGCAGGCGCGCGGACCGTGGGTCATCAAGCGCTATTTCAAGGCCGAGGAGGATGCGACCGAGGACGGCGAGTGGTTCGACACCGGCGACGTCGCCGCGCTCCACCCCGACGGCACGGTCCAGATCACCGACAGGTCCAAGGACGTGATCAAGTCGGGCGGCGAATGGATCAGCTCGATCGAGCTGGAAAACGCCGCGGTTGGCTGTCCCGGGATTAAGGAGGCCGCGGCAATTGGCATTCCGCATCCCAAGTGGGACGAACGGCCGCTGCTGGTCTGCGTAAAAGTGGAAGGCAGTGACGTTTGCGGGACCAGGGTCCGCGAGCATTTGACGGCCCAGGTCGCCAAATGGTGGTTGCCCGATGCGATCGAATTCGTCGACGAACTTCCGCATACGGCAACCGGCAAGCTCAGCAAGAAGACGCTGCGCGAGCAATTCCGGGATTATCGTTTTGCGGATGCGCAGGAGATGGTGGGGCGCGACTAACACCACTCTCCCGGCGAAGGCCGAGTCCAGGAAGGCTTAAACGCGGCTTAATCCATCGCGAATACCTGAGCTGGAATTTATCGCTGCGCTCGCAGCGATCCTGGGCGCCGGCCTTCGCCGAGACCGTTCGCTCCTTCCGCATTACCCGTATCTGCCCGGCCAAATCCCCTATCGCCTAAGGAACCGCGACCCCATGGCCGCTCAATATAGTTATGTGATGAAGGGTCTGACCAAGACCTTCCCCGGCGCGCCCAAGCCGGTGCTCAACGGCATCCACCTGCAATTCTACCAGGATGCCAAGATCGGCATCGTCGGCCCCAACGGGTCGGGCAAGTCGACTTTGATGAAGATCATGGCGCGGGCGCGACACCGAGTATAGCGGGGAGGCGTGGCCGGGAGAGAATATCCGAGTCGGCTATCTGGAGCAGGAACCGCAGCTCGACCCGACCAAGACAGTGATGGAGAATGTCCGCGAAGGCGTGAAGCCGGTCGCCGACATGATGGACCGCTTCAACGAAATCAGCATGTTGATGGGTGATCCTCCCGCCGATTGTGACTTCGACGCGCTGATGGCCGAAATGGGCGAGCTCCAGGAAAAGATCGACGCGGTCGACGGTTGGACGCTCGACAATCAGCTTGAGATTGCGATGGACGCGTTGCGCTGCCCGCCGGGCGACGCCTCGGTCGAGAATCTCTCGGGCGGCGAAAAGCGCCGGGTAGCGCTGACCCGCCTGCTTCTGGAGAAGCCCGATATCCTGCTGCTCGACGAGCCGACCAACCATCTCGACGCCGAGAGCGTCCAGTGGCTGGAGAAACATTTGGTCGATTATCCGGGCAACGTCATCCTCGTCACCCACGACCGCTATTTCCTCGACAATGTGGTCAACTGGATCCTCGAACTCGATCGCGGAAAATACTTCGTCTACGAAGGCAATTACTCGACCTACCTTGAGAAGAAGGCCAAGCGGATCGAGCAGGAGTCGCGTGAGGACGAGGGGCGCCAGAAGGCGATCCGCGACGAGCTCGAATGGATCCGCCAGTCGCCCAAGGCGCGGCAGACCAAGTCCAAGGCGCGCATCAAGGCGTTCGACCAGCTGGTCGAAGCGCAGGAGAAGCGCGTCCTCGGGAAAGCCCAGATCGTCATCCAGACACCCGAGCGATTGGGCGGCAAGGTGATCGAAACGCAGGGCCTGACCAAGGCCTATGGCGACAAATTGTTGTTCGAGGATCTGAGCTTCACGCTTCCGCCCGGCGGGATCGTCGGCGTGATCGGCGCCAACGGCGCGGGCAAGACCACCTTGTTCAAGCTGATCACCGGCGCCGAGCAGCCCGACTCCGGCAAGATCGACATCGGCGACACGGTCCGCCTGGGCTTCGTCGACCAGAGCCGCGACGCGCTCAATCCCAAGCATAATGTGTGGGAGGAAATCTCCGGCGGCCACGACCTGATGACGGTCGGCAAGCAGGAAATGCAGACCCGCGCCTATGTCGGTGCGTTCAACTTCAAGGGCACCGACCAGCAGAAGAAGGTCGGCCAGCTGTCGGGCGGCGAGCGCAACCGCGTCCACCTCGCCAAGATGCTGAAGGAGGGCGGCAACGTCCTGCTGCTCGACGAGCCGACCAACGACCTCGACGTCGAGACTCTGCGGGCGCTCGAGGAAGCGCTGGAGAATTTCGCCGGCTGCGCCGTGGTCATCAGCCACGACCGCTTCTTCCTCGACCGCCTCGCGACCCACATCCTGGCGTTCGAAGGCGACAGCCACGTCGAATGGTTCGAAGGCAATTTCGAGGCCTATGAGGAAGACAAGCGCCGCCGGATGGGCCCGGAGGCGGACCGCCCGCACCGGATGACCTATAAGAAGCTGACGAGGTAGCGTGGACGTCTGGACGAACTACGTTTGAGGATCACGCGCCGTTCATCCGCACGGACTTCACCGATCCAGACCGCTTGGGAGTCTCTCACCCGCCTGGCCGCCGCGACTGACCCAGAGGGATTTCGAGCTTACCTGCGAATCATCGACGACCGGCGATTTGAGGGCTGTTCGGCAGAACAGTTGAGGAACATCGAAACCGGATGGCCAGGCGCGCCCGCGATCTTCGTAGCTGACAAGAAAGCCCTCGACGGCGAGTATCCAATTCTATGTGTCGACCTGATCAGCGAACCCGGCCGGACATTTCGGTGCGTTCCTGCAGAATTATGGGCGGTGCAGAACAATGTTTGGTGCGGCAACCTGATGTTTGGAGTCCTTCGCGGAGCCTGTTGATGACGATGGTGTTTTCCGCGGTTTGCGCTGAACTGCTATGCCGCAGGAGCCCACCTTCTTCCCCACCGAAGCCGACTTCCGCCGCTGGCTGGAGGCCAATCACGAAACCGCGCCCGAGCTCCTCGTCGGCTTCTGGAAGAAGGGCAGCGGCAAGCCGTCGATCGACTGGCCGCAGGCGCGGGACCAGGCGCTGTGCTTCGGCTGGATCGACGGGGTGCGGAAGTCGCTGGGCGAGGAGGCCTACACCATCCGCTTCACGCCGCGGCGCAAGGGCAGCATCTGGAGCAAGGTCAATGTCGATCGCTTCGCGGCGCTGAAGGCCGAGGGGCTGATGACCGCCGGCGGGCGAGCGGGCCTATGAGGAGAATAAGCACAAGAGCGGGCTCTACGCCTATGAAAATAAGCTGGCGAAGCTGACGACCGTAGAGGAGGGCGAGTTCCGCAAGAGCAAGGCGGCGTGGGCCGATTGGGAGCAGCGCCCGCCCGGCTATCGCAAGGTCGTCCTCCACTGGATAACCAGCGCCAGGAAGTCCGGAGACTCGCGCCAGGCGTTTGGCGATCTTGATCGAGAGCTCCGCTGCAGGTGAAAAGATCCCCGGCTACGACTGGCAGAAGAAATGACTGGAAATGTTGGATTTCGTTTGCCAGCGTCTGCGCGGCTTTTTGACATAGATGGGTCGACGATCATTCGCTCGATAAAGAGCGGATAGCTTCAGCAACCCGCTTCCATGGCCACCATGAACATTGTGAACATTCGCGCATGATTGTCGTCACCGGCCCTCTCTGGTTGTGGAACGGCGGGCAGGGGAGCTGGCATTTCCTAACCGTGCCCGAGGGGCAGGCGGCGGAAATCCGGGGGCATAGCTTGCTCTATCGCGCCGGATTCGGCTCGGTCCGGGTCGAAGTGGCGATCGGTGAGGTTCGCTGGCACACCTCGGTGTTTCCGCAGAAGGCGGGCGGCTATATCTTGCCGGTCAAGGCGGACGTCCGCCGCCGCGCGGGGATAGCCGCGGGCGACGAGGTCAGTTTCGAGCTGGATATCCTCTGAAGCCTAGGGGACCGGCTCGCCGGCGTCCTCGGTCACCACCAGCTTGCGTCCCCGGGATGCGTCGATGCTCCACGGACCCGGGCCCGCCGCGGCGATCAGCAGGAAGACGAAACAGAACAGGATGGCGGGCTCGCCCTGGTTGACCGACGGGAAAGTGGATTGGGGCGCATGAAACATCCAGTAGGCGACCGCCATCTCACCCGAGAGGATGAACGCGACCGGGCGCGACAGGAAACCGAACAGGAGCAGCAGGCCGCCGATCAGCTCGAGCAATGCGCCGATCCATAGCAGCGAACCGGCCGGCGGGAGATCCATGGGGAAGGGCGGGAAGCCGAACAATTTGCTGCTGCCGTGAAGCAGGAACAGCAATGCCGCGACGATTCGCAACATGCTCAACGCTTCACCGGCCCAACGGCCTTCAAACTTTGTCATTAGATGCCCCTCGCCAATGGAGAATGGCCAGGTGGTGCTTCGCAACCAACCCGATGTCAAACCCGGGCGGTAGCGCGCAAGGCGGCGGCATTACGCTCATAGCCTTTGGCCATGCCGCGCAGCAGTTCGGCCGTGTGGCGGTCGCAGACAGCGGCGGCAAGGCGGTGACATCGCTTGGCCTGTTCAGCCAGCGCCCCGGCCTGCTCCTCGCTGACGTCGATCAGCATGTTGACGGCACCGCTCAGCTCGCCGTCTTCGTCAAACATGGGGGTGGGATAGGGCGTGAATGCCTTGCGCGTGCCATCGGGCCGCATCGCAATCGCCACTTCGCCGCGAATTTCCCGCCGTTCCCTCACCGCGACCGCCATCGGGCAGCGGTCGTGAGGAAGGTGCTCGTCAGAGGGCGTATGAATTCGCCAGGTAACGCACCATCGGTCCTGGCCCTTTTCAGGCACCCGCCCGGCGAACTCTACGCAGGCGTGATTCCAATAGGTTACGACGCCCTCGGAGTCGGTCAGATAGACCGGCACGGGCAATGCATCGAGAGTCGGCCGAAACAGGCCGTCGCCGGATTCAAGCGCCTCGAGTGCACTATCGAGGTAATGTTGTGCGGATGATGTTTCGAGCATGTGTTTGTGAAGCTTCGCTATCTGCGGACCCCAACTATGTTAAGCCAGTCGCGTTCCACTCCTGGGCGGAATTAATGAATTGTGGCTGTCGCGCCACAGCGGCCTAGCGAAGGCGTTTGACCATCAGGCGGCCATCCCCGCCGACCTTGGTGCCGAAATTGGGCACCGCCTTGATCAGGTCCGACAGGCGGGTGAAGCCATAGTTGCGGACGGCGAAGCTCGACACCGCCTTGGCTCGCTGGCCCATCTCGCTGAGCGAAGCATAACCTTCCTCATCGCGCTTGGAGGCCTTGAAGGCAGCGCTGAGCACCTGGAGCAGCTCATTGTCCACCTTGCGCTGCCCGGCGGTTGTCGGCGGGGCCTCAAGCAGTTCTTCTTTGTCGCTGGCGAGCGCCGCGACGTCGAAGAAACGCGTGCAGGCCTGCTGGAAGCTGGTCGGGGTCTTGGCGGTGCCGAAACCGTAAACCGGAAGCCCGTCCTCGCGGATTCGCTGGGCGAGTGGAAGGAAGTCCGAATCGGATGACATGATTCCGAAACCGTCGACATGGCCGCGATAAAGCAAGTCCATCGCATCGATCGTCATTCGCATGTCGGTCGAGCTCTTGCCCTTGACCACGTCGAACTGCTGCATCGGCACGATCGAGTGCATTCCGGTCAATGAGCCCCAGCCCTTGAGGCTGGCCTTCGCCCAATTGCCATAGGCCCGGCGGATGTTGATTGTGCCAAGCTCGCCCAGCACCAGCAAAACTTCATCCAGATGATCGGGCGAAGCGTTGTCGGCGTCGATCAGCAAGGCAATATTCAGCTCGGTTTCGGTGTAATCGTTTCGGTTGTTCATCGAGTCTTTCGCTTTGTTTATCTGCCGTTCATACCGCAACGGAGACGGAACGAAATCGGCGTCCGCACGTCATAACCATTGCAATCTGCGGGAAGTGTACAGGAGGACCGAAGTCATGAAACGTTTAGTGTTAGCGTCGGCAATCGCAAGCAGCGTCGCGCTGTCAGGCTGCGCGACCAGCCCCTATGGCAACCAAGGCTATCAATATGACTCGCAAGGCCGGCGCGTTGCGACTGGCGCTGCGATCGGCGGCGCGACCGGTGCGGTCGTGGGTGCGGTTGTTCCGGGTGTCAATCCGTTGACCGGTGCTGTGGTCGGTGCGGTGCTTGGCGGCGTCGCCGGCGCGGTCATCAAGGGCAAGCAATATTATCGCGACACCCGCGGATATTGCTATTACGTCGATCAGTACGGCAATCCGATCTACGATTATAACGTTCGCTGCTAACGGTTTAGTGTAAATTGCTCAGACGGGGCGGAAGCGATCTTCCGCCTCGTCGAGCACCCAGAGCTCGCCATCGCGAATGGAGAAGTGGCAGCCCAGGACCTTGAGGCTGCCTTTTCGCTCACGTTCGGCAACGAAGGGAAAGCTCCTGAGGTTCGCCAGGCTCTGGCGAATCGCAACCTCTTCCAACATGCGTTGCGCTTTGTCGCCTGTGCCGTGGGCGCGGGCAATTTCTTCCGCGGGAGCGTCGATCTGGCCCATCCACCGATGTACGAAGCCGCCCTCACCGGCAAGTGCATCCCGAAATCGGCCAGTCAAAGCCGCGGAAATGCCACCGCAGCGTTCGTGGCCCATTACCACGATTTCGGGCACTTCGAGCTGGGTAACGCCAAATTCGAGCGCAGCAGAGACACCATGACGCCCACCGTTTGCTTCGAACGGAGGAACCAGATTGGCGACGTTGCGAACTACAAATATCTCACCGGGGTCTGTGTCGAAAATTATGGCTGGATCGGCCCGGCTGTCAGAACAGGCGATGATGACGGCACGAGGTGCCTGACCTTCGGCAAGCTGCTGCCACTGTTCGCGGGTAGCGTTGGATTGCTTTGCCCGGAACCGCCGATAGCCATCGATCAGGTTGCCAAAGCCACGCATCGTCATTCCCTTCTTCGCGAAGTCGGTTAGTCGGGCAGGGCAGGGGTGGCAAGGCCGCGACCTAATCGCTATCTGGCACCCCATGAACGCTCCGCTTCCGTCATCGCCCTCTGGCCAGCCGAAACAGCGCAAGCCCGACTGGATCCGGGTCAAGGCGCCTGTCAGCGAAGGCTATCATGAGACTCGCCGGCTGATGCGCGAACTGAACCTTGCGACGGTGTGCGAAGAAGCCGCCTGCCCGAATATCGGCGAATGCTGGACCAAGAAGCATGCGACGGTGATGATCCTGGGCGACACCTGCACCCGGGCCTGCGCGTTCTGCAACGTCAAGACCGGCATGCCGCGCAACGTCGATCCGCTCGAGCCGGAGCATGTTGCCATCGCCGCGGCGAAGCTGGGGCTTGAGCATATTGTGGTGACTTCGGTCGACCGCGACGATTTGCCCGACGGCGGCGCTTCGCAGTTCGTCAAGGTGATCGAGGCGCTGCGCCGCGAGACTCCCGACACGACGATCGAAATCCTGACGCCCGACTTCCGCAACAAGCATGACGCTGCGGTCGAGGCGATCGTCGCCGCCCGGCCCGACGTTTACAATCACAACCTCGAAACCGTTCCGAGGCTCTATCCGACAATCCGGCCCGGCGCGCGCTATTATGCCTCGCTGCGACTGTTGGAGCAGGTCAAGAAACTCGATCCTTCGATCTTCACCAAATCCGGAGTCATGGTCGGGCTCGGCGAGCAACGGCTTGAGGTCCACCAGGTGATGGACGACATGCGGTCGGCCGGAATCGATTTCCTGACGATGGGCCAATATCTTCAGCCGACGCCCAGGCATGCCAAGGTCGAGGAATTTGTCACGCCGGACGCGTTCAAGGCCTATGCGTCGATCGCCCGAGCCAAGGGCTTCCTGCTGGTCGCGGCCTCGCCGCTGACCCGGTCGAGCTACCACGCCGGCGACGATTTCCAGAAGATGCAGGAAGCACGCCGTGCGCAATTGGCGATGGCAGGGGGCGCGGCCGCCTGATGCCAAGGCATAGCGAGACCCGGTATCTTCCCTACACGCCCGACCAGCTGTTCGACCTTGTCGCTGATGTCGGCAGCTATGACGAATTCCTGCCCTGGGTGAGCGCGGTGCGCATCCGATCCGCCAGCGAGCAGGAAGTGGTGGCGGATCTGATCGTCGGCTTCAACGCGTTCAAGGAGCGGTTCACAAGCCGGGTGACCAAGCATCGGCCGGGCCACATCTGTGTCGATTACATCGAAGGGCCGCTCAAATATCTGAAGAATGAGTGGCAGTTCGATCCGGCTCGAGAGGGCGGAACGAACGTCCATTTCTCGGTCGATTTCGCGTTCAAGTCGCGGCTGTTCGAGAGCTTGGCGGGGCAGATGTTCGACCGGGCCTTGCGTCGCATGACCGGCGCGTTCGAAAAGCGCGCCGAAGAGCTTTACGGCATCAACAGGTCGAGCGCGCAAAGCGCCGCCTGACGGCGGATTCCCGACCGGCCCTCCGCCGCATCGAACAATTTCTGGTCGGCCACGATCTTGTCGGGCCCGGCCGCTCGTTCGGCGCGGGCGAACACGACCGTACCGACTGGCTTTTGAGAAGTACCGCCGTCGGGACCGGCAATGCCGGTGATGGCAACCGCGACGTCGGCCCCCGATGCCTCCAGCGCACCCTGCGCCATCGCCCACGCGGTGGCCACGCTGACCGCACCAAAAGTTTCGACCACGTCGAGGCAGACGTTGAGTTCGGCAATCTTCGCCGCGTTCGAATAGGTCACGTAGCCAGCCTCGAACACGTCCGACGATCCAGGAATTTCCGTGATCGCGGCACTGACCAGCCCACCGGTGCAGCTCTCCGCCACAGCGATCCGGCGCCCTGCCGCCCGGTTGGCCTCAACCACTTCCCGGGCGCTGGCGACGAGGTCTGCGGGCAAGAGGTAATCGCTCATCTTTGAATGTCCATTCGGATGGTGGCCACTGCCTGGGCGGCAATGCCCTCTCGCCGGCCGGCGAAGCCCAGCCTCTCGGTGGTAGTCGCCTTGATGCTGACGCATGATATAGGGAGCCCGAGGACCTCCGCCACCCGCGACCGTATGGAGTTGCGATAAGGGCCGACCTTCGGCGCTTCGCAAATGACGGTGCAGTCCACGAAATCGATGATTCCTCCCTTCTGCCGCACCAGTTCGGCGGCGTGGGCAAGAAAGATGCTGCTGTCGGCACCCTTCCATTGCGGATCGCCCGGAGGGAAATGCTCGCCAATATCGCCGAGGCCCGCAGCGCCGAGCAGCGCGTCGGTGATGGAATGAAGGACCACATCGGCATCGCTGTGCCCGGCCAGTCCCCGGTCATGCGGTATCTCGACGCCGCCCATCATGATCGGGCCGTCGCCGGCGAAGGCGTGGACATCGAAACCCAATCCGGTCCGACTGACGAGGCGCGCGGCCTGGCAAGCCTCGGCACGGGCCCAATCGGCGGCAGAGGTCAGCTTCTCGAGCAACGGATCGCCCGCCACTGCTGCGACGGTGACACCGGCGGCGCGGGCGACGGTCGCCTCGTCGGTCGGATTGTCACCGGTCCAGCGATCATAGGCCTTGTAAAGCACCTGCAGCCGGAAAGCCTGGGGCGTTTGAACCCGAACCGCGCCAGCCCGCTCGATTGGCTCACCGAGCACGCCGTCGGCGCGGGCCAGAGTGTCTGCGATCGGCAGGACAGGGACCGCGCCTTCATTGCTGTCCAGCGCCGTCAGTAGCCGGTCGATGACGCCATGCGGGCAAAAGGGGCGGGCCGCGTCATGGACCAGGATAACGTCAGCCTCGACTGCCGCCAGACCCGCTCGAACACTGTCGGAACGTTCGCTTCCACCGATCACCAATTCGCCGACGTCACGGCCGCCAAGCGCTTCCCGCGCCAGCTCCTTCTGGCCGGCGGCGATCACCACTCGCACCGCATCGATCCCCGGATGTGACGCCAAAGCGTCGACCGCGTGGGCCAGCACTGCCTTGCCCGCGATCGTTTGAAATTGTTTGGGAACTCCGCCGCCCAGCCGGCTTCCCGTTCCGGCGGCGACGATGAGCGCGGTGACCGTCATGGCCGCGCCTTGCCCGCTCCGGGCCCTTCCTGTAAAGGCGCGCCTTCCCATGAGCCTCGTCAAGCCCATCCACATCGGTCCGGTGACCATCGACGCGCCCGTCATCCTGGCGCCGATGACTGGCGTCACGGATTTGCCGTTCCGCAAGGCGGTAAAGCGCTACGGCGCCGGCCTGACGGTCAGCGAGATGATCGCCAGCCAGGCGATGATCCGAGAGACCCGCCAGTCGCTGCAAAAGGCCACCTGGGACCCGAGCGAGGAGCCGGTTTCGCTCCAGCTCGCAGGCTGCGCGCCCGCCGAGATGGCAGAGGCAGCCAAGCTCAACGAGCAGCGCGGCGCGGCCATCATCGACATCAACATGGGTTGCCCGGTGAAGAAGGTCGTCAACGGCGACGCCGGTTCGGCATTGATGCGCGACCTGCCGCTGGCAGCGTCGATCATCGAAGCGACGGTCAAGGCGGTGAAGGTGCCTGTCACGCTCAAGATGCGAATGGGCTGGGACCATGGCTCGCTCAATGCGCCGGAGCTGGCACGTATCGCCGAGGGTCTCGGAGTCCGGAAGATCACGGTCCACGGCCGGACCCGATGCCAGATGTACAAGGGCAGCGCCGACTGGTCCTTCGTGCGCAAGGTGAAGCAGGCGACGTCGCTGCCGGTCATCGTTAATGGCGACATCTGCAGCCTGGAGGATGCCCGCACCGCGCTTGCCCAATCGGGCGCCGATGGCGTGATGATCGGTCGCGGCGCCTACGGGAAACCCTGGCTGCTGGGGCAGGTCATGTCCGACCTCGCCGGCGGTGGCCACAAACCCGACCCGTCGATGGATGAGCAGCTTGATCTGATCCTCGAGCAGTATGACGCCATGCAAACGCTTTACGGCACGCAGACCGGCGTCAACCTGGCCCGGAAGCATATTGGCTGGTATACCAAGGGGCTGCCGGGCTCGGCAGAGTTCCGCAACCGGGTCAATTTCGTTGATGACCCCACGGTCGTGATTCGAATGCTGCGGGAATTCTACTCGCCCTGGCTGGCGCGCTCGGCGGCCTGAAACACAAACTGTGTTTTTTATGCAACGGGACCATGCTAGGCCAGGGGCAGCATGGATGTGCAGTCTACCGACTCTGACCTGATCGAAACGCCCAAGGCTCGCTGGCTCGCTCGCGAAAGGGAGAGCGGGCGAATCTACGATTGGGCGACCATCGGCAGCGCCATGGCGCTCGCGGGCACGCTGGTGCTTAGCTACACGATGCTTAGCCGCGAGGCCGAGCCCGGATCGATGCTGTCGCCGCCGCAGATCGCGCTATTGCTCATTGCCAATCTGATCCCCGCCATCGCACTGATGGTGCTGCTGTCGCGCAAGATCGCCAGGGCGCGTGCAGTGGCCAGGGCGATCGGTACGGGCCAGCTTCATACCCGCCTGGTCGCGCTCTTCTCTGTGATCGCGGCGGTGCCGACCGTGATCGTTGCGATCTTCGCCTCCCTGTTGCTGCAGTCGGGCCTCGAGTTCTGGTTCTCCGACCGCGCACGGGGAATGCTCGAAAATACGGTTCAGCTCGCCCAGTCGACTTACACCAGCGAGGTCAATCGCGTTGGGGCGGAAGCCGTGACGATGGTGGCGGATTTCTATAAATATCTCGGTCCCAGGCCGATGGAGAACTCCCCGTTTTGACGAGTATCTCGCCTATCAGACCTATCAGCGCGGGCTCAACGAAGCCGCGATCATCTCCATCTCCAACACGGGACAGGTCACCATCAGCAGGGGCGTCAACTATTATGACGGCCTGATTGATCAGTCACGGCTGGCGCAGGCGCTTGGCCAACTCAAGGGCCAAACCCAGGCGGCCGAAGTAGTAACCCAGGGACGCATCGCGGTCATCACGCCGCTGCCCGAAGATCCCGGCAGGTACCTGTTTGTTTCGAGGCAGGTCAGCGATGACTTTCGCCAGCAGATCGAGCGGGCGACCGGCGTCCTTTCCGATTATCGCGAGTTGCTCGAGAGGAGCAGGGCCAACCAGCTGAGGTTCAACGGCGCACTTCTGGCCGGCGCCCTGATCATCGTCGCCCTGGCGATTTTCACCGCACTGAAGCTGGCCGACCGCCTGCTGCGACCGGTCGAAGAGCTAGTCGATGCGGCCGGGCGGATTGAGGAAGGGGATTTGACTGCTCGAGTCCCGATCATCGGCCCGGCGGACGATGAGATTGCCACGCTTGGAACGGCTTTCAACCGAATGACCGGGCGGCTGCAGGAACAGACCGGCGCCCTAATGGCGGCCAATGAGCAGCTCGATGCCCGGCGGGCCTTCATCGAGGCGGTACTGTCGAGTGTCACTGCGGGCGTGATCGCCGTCGATGCCAACAGCCGTGTGCTGCTCACCAATCGTTCGGCCGAGACTCTGTTGCGGCATGGCGAGGAGAGTGTCGAAGGACGCGAACTGGCTGAAGTTTCCATCGAGCTGGCCGAGTTCCTCAGCGGCGAGAGCCGTGACGCCGACGTGCTGGTCCATTCGGCCGAGGGCCAGCGGACGTTAGCGGTCAAGCGGATGCGCTATGCCGACGGTTCGGTGCTGACCTTCGACGACATCACCGATCAGTTGAGCGACCAGCGCCGCGCCGCCTGGTCCGATATCGCTCGCCGCATCGCTCATGAAATCAAGAATCCGCTGACACCGATCCAGCTGGCGGCGGAACGGCTGCAGCGGCGTTACGGCGAGGAGGTCACGTCCGATCCCGAAACCTTCTCGCGGCTGACCGACACGATCATCCGGCAGGTTGCCGACCTCCGGCGGATGGTCGACGAATTCTCCAATTTCGCACGGATGCCGAAGCCGGTGTTCCGCGAAGAGAATGTCCATGAGATCGCCCGCGCTGCGCTGTTCCTGCACGAGGTCGCGCATCCCGGGATTTCGTTCAGCCTCGACCCGCCGTCGGGTGACATCCGTCTGGTCTGCGACCGCCGCCAGCTTAGCCAGGCGTTGACCAATATCGTCAAGAACGCGGTCGAAGCCATTGAACTTCGTCGTAATCGCGGTGAGCAGCATGCGGAGGGAGACCGCATTGATTTGTCGGTCCGTCGCGAGGCGGATCAGCTGGTGTTCGATCTTACCGATACCGGAGTTGGCTTGCCGCAGGATCGCGAGCGTTTGACGGAGCCATACATGACGACCCGGGTCCGGGGGACCGGCCTCGGCCTCGCGATCGTCAAGAAGATTGTCGAGGAACATCTGGGCGAGATCGCCTTTCTCGACAGGGCAGGGGGCGGAACCCGCGTTCGAATTGCGTTTGATGCCGACCGGCTGTCGCCGCTGGCGACCGAGGAACCTGTGTCTTCGAGCCGCGCCGAAGACGATGAGTATGACGAGGAGGAACCAAGCTGATGGCGCTCGAAGTGCTGGTAGTCGATGACGAGGCCGACATCCGTGAGCTCGTATCCGGAGTTCTCGAAGATGAGGGCTATGCGGTTCGCTCGGCAGCCGACAGCAGTGCTGCGCTCGACGCCATCGACGATCGGCGGCCCAGCCTGGTCCTGCTCGACGTCTGGCTGCAAGGCTCGAAAATGGACGGGCTGCAGCTGCTCGAGCAGATCAAAAGGCGCGATCCAACTCTGCCGATCCTGATGATTTCAGGACATGGCAATCTTGACACGGCGGTCGCCGCGATCCGCGAGGGCGCGGTCGACTTCATCGAAAAGCCGTTCAAGGCCGATCGTTTGCTGCATCTCGTCGGGCGAGCGACCGAAACCGACCGGCTGCGGCGCGAAAATGCCACGTTGCGCCAGCAGGTTGGGCCCGACGACCAGCTCGACGGCACATCGGTTGCGATCAATACGGTCCGGGCAACGCTAAAGCGGGTCGCCCCGACCGGCAGCCGGGTCATGATCAACGGCCCCGCCGGTGTCGGCAAGGAAATTGCAGCGCGAATGATCCACAATTGGAGCCCGCGTGCAGGGGCGCCGTTCATCGTCCTCTCGGCGGCGATGATGAGCCCGGAGCGAGTCGAGGAGGAGCTGTTCGGCAGCGAGCAGGGCGGGGTGTCGCGTCCCGGGTTGCTCGAGCAGGCGCATGGCGGGACCATCTTTCTCGACGAAATCGCCGACATGCCGTTGACCACCCAGGCCAAGATCCTGCGGGTGCTGACCGACCAGAGCTATACGCGGGTCGGGGGTCAGCGGCCGGTAAAGGTGGATGTCCGGGTTCTGTCGGCGACTTCGCGCAACCTGGCGGACGAAATTGCGGCAGGGCGGTTCCGAGAGGATCTTTACTATCGGCTCAACGTGGTGCCTGTGCGCCTTCCGCCGCTGCGCGAGCGGCGCGAGGATATCCCTGAGCTGGTCAATCATTTCCTGGCCCGCTTCGCCGCTGAAAAACGCATCCAGACCCCGGAGCTGTCCAAGGAAGCGATGGCCGCGCTTCAGGCGCACGACTGGCCCGGCAATGTCCGCCAGCTCAGGAACATCATCGAGCGGACGCTCATCCTGACGCCTGGCGACAGGGTCGGCTGCATCGAGGTCGATTTGCTGCCGCAGGAAATCATCGATTCTCAAAGCTCCGCCGGACTTGGCGGCGCGTCGATGGCGATCATGGGCTCGCCGCTGCGCGAGGCGCGAGAAAGTTTCGAGCGCGAGTATCTCAAGATCCAGATCCGCCGCTTCTCCGGCAACATCTCACGCACCGCCTCGTTCATCGGCATGGAGCGTTCGGCCCTGCATCGGAAGCTCAAGGCGCTTGGGCTGGGCGACAAGCGCGATGAGGAATAATCTTAAAAATGGCTGACAAAGTGCTGAGCCTGCAGGATCAGTTCCTCAATTCGATCCGCCGATCGAAGACTCCGGTTACGATCTTCCTGGTCAAGGGCGTCAAGCTGCAGGGCATCGTCACCTGGTACGATCCATTCTCATTGCTGCTCCGGCGCGACGGCAGCGCCCAGCTGGTCTACAAACATGCCATCTCGACCATCATGCCGACTCAGCCGCCCGCAGACCTGGAACTCGCGGCAGTCGGTGAAGGGGGTAACGGGAAAAAGGCGATGCTCCAGGACCTGTTCCTGCAGGCCGCGGCGCGAGAGCATGAGGCCATGACGGTCTTCCTGGTGAACGGCGTGATGTTGCAGGGCAGCGTTGCCGGGTTCGATCAATTTTCGCTGTTGCTAGAGCGCTCCGGCCAGGTGCAACTGGTCTATAAGCACGCGATTTCCACGATGCAGCCGGGGCATCCGCTGAATCTGGGGGGTGAAACCAACCCAGGGGACGACGGCTGAGCCTATTCAATCGAAGCGATGATGGTGGAGTAACGCGCGGCGAACGCGCGCTGCTGGTCGTGCCCGAGCGGGTCGGGGATGGCGGCTTGCGCTCGCTCGATGCGCGGGTCGAGGAAGCAGCGGGGCTGGCCGAGGCGATCGGCATCGATGTCGTCGCCCGCCGCGCCTTTCGCCTTCGCCAGATCAGGCCGGCGAGCCTGTTTGGAAAGGGTCAGGCGGAGGAAATTGCGGGCCTGGCTGAAGAACATGATGCTGCGCTGCTGGTCGTCGATGCGGCGCTGACCCCGGTCCAGCAGAAGACGCTGGAGGAACTAACCAAGTGCAAGGTCATCGACCGCACCGGGCTGATCCTCGAAATTTTCGGCGAGCGCGCGGCGACCGCGGAAGGGCGGTTGCAGGTCGAACTGGCCCATCTTGATTATCAGGCGGGACGGTTGGTCAGAAGCTGGACCCACCTCGAGCGGCAGCGCGGCGGCTTCGGCTTCCTTGGCGGCCCGGGCGAGACCCAGATCGAAGCCGACAGACGGTTGATCCGCGACCGGATGGCGCGAATCCGGCGCGAACTCGATCAGGTAAGGCGTACCCGCGGGCTGCACCGCGGGCGGCGTCAGCGGGCGCCATGGCCGGTAATCGCGCTGGTTGGCTACACCAATGCCGGCAAATCGACTCTGTTCAATCGCATGACCCAGGCGTCTGTGATGGCCGAGGATCTGCTGTTTGCAACGCTTGATCCGACCATGCGCCAGGTCGGCCTTCCCGGCTTTGACAAGGCGATCCTGTCCGACACCGTTGGATTTGTCTCAAACCTGCCAACCGAGCTCGTCGCGGCGTTCCGGGCCACGCTGGAGGAGGTGTCGGCGGCAGACCTCATTCTTCATGTCCGCGACATCGCCCATCCCGACAGCGAGGCTCAGGCTTCGGACGTCGAAACGGTGCTGTCCACGCTCGGCCTGGCTGAAGAGGATTCGCCGCCGCGGATCGAGGTGTGGAACAAGCTCGACCTGGTCGAGCCTGGAGATCGGGCGGAATTGCTTGGTGAGGCGAGCGGCGCGATGACGTCGTTGCACTCAGCGCGCTGACCGGGGAGGGGGTCGATGATCTCCGTGAGACGATCGCCCGCAAGCTCCATTCGGAATCGCAAACTCACCACGTCCGTCTCAATGCCGGCGACGGCACGCGCATCGCCTGGCTCCACGCTCGCGGCGAGGTGATTGAACAGCGCTCAGATGGCGATCAGCTCCAGCTGGCAGTCAAGCTGAGCCCGGAAAACTGGGCCAGGTTCGAGCGGCTCTAGACCCGCTTGGCTTCGACCCAGAGCGCTTCCATTTCATCGAGGCTCATCCGCTCGAAACCCAGTGTTGCTTCGATTGCCCGGAAGCGTTTTTCAAATTTCCGATTGGCTTTTCGGAGTGCCTCTTCCGGGTCGACGTTAAGATGACGTGCGAAGTTCACGGCAGCGAACAGCAAATCACCGACCTCTTCCTCCAGCTCTTCCGGCGGCGCTTCGGCTATTTCATCCAATTCCTCGCGGATCTTGGCCTTGGGCCCTTCGATGTCGGGCCAATCGAAGCCGGTCCGGGCCGCACGCTTTTGCAGCTTGGCCGCGCGTTCCAGCGCCGGAAGCGCCTGGGCGACGCCGGCAAGGGCGCTTTTGTCGGGATTCTTGGCCCGTTCCTCCGCCTTGATAACCTCCCACAGATGGTGACCGCCTTCCTCGGCATCGCCGAAAATATGCGGGTGGCGGCGCTCGAGCTTATCGGAAATGCCGTTCAGCACGTCGGCGAGCGTGAAATGGCCGGCTTCCTCGGCCATTCGCGCATGAAACACGACCTGGAGCTGCAGATCGCCAAGCTCGTCCGCAAGGCTGTCCATGTCGCCGCGGTGGATCGCGTCGGCTACCTCATAGGCTTCTTCGATCGTGTAAGGCGCGATCGTTTCGAAGCTTTGCACGCTGTCCCATTCGCATCCGCGGACGGGATCGCGGAGCCGTTTCATGATGTCGACGAGACGATCGAGGCTCATAGAGCCCCCCAAGGCCGGGGAGCCTGATATTTCCCCCGCGGCTTCAATCCATGAGTATGATAATATATATTATGTAAAGCTCTGAATAGATAGCAAAGGGGGCTTTCCCTCATTCAGCTTTGCAGGATCAGCCATCGGCCCTCGACCCCCCAGCGTTCCAGCGTCGACAGATAATTCATCCCCAGCACGTTCAAATCCTCATTGTCGGCGATGTGCAGGCCGACGTCGGCACGCTCTATCGGCCCGACCGCCAAGCTCTCCGCTCGCCCGGACGCCACTCGGACCATACCATTGCCTGTGCGGACGATCTGGTTGCGGCTGCTGCTCACCACCACTCCGGCATTCGCGGCCGTATCGCGGCCGATGGTCGTCATTGTCGCGCCGCTATCGACCAGGAATTTGATCGGGACGCCGTTCAACGACCCTTCGACCCAGAAATGTCCGTCGATCGCCATCGGTATCCGCACTTCCTGGCCTTCGACTACCGGCACACCGGTCGCCTCCGCCCTGATCCGCTGGGCGACATAGCCAAGATCGTCGCGGAAGGTGAACAGCACAAAGCCGGCGGCAAAGATGGCGACCCAGGCCAACGCCATCGTCGCGACCTTTGCGAAACGTTCCCGCCGCGCAATCAGCGAGCCTGCAACGAGCATGATCGCCATCAGCAGATAGAGACTGCCAAGCATCCAGTCGTTGGTCATGATCGAAGCACCAAGAACAGGACGAACACGCTCGCAAAAATTGCTACCCAGGCCAAAGCCATCTTGATCACCTTGCCGACTGGCAAGCGCCTGGCGACCAAGGCGCTGACCACCAACGCAAGCCACAAAAGAAGATAGAGCGCTCCGGGTCCCTGGTCGCCGTTCATGCGATCTCTATCTCCTGGCCATCGAACGCAGGCGCCGCCCAGTCGGGCAGCTCGGCCACAAGGGTCGCATAATCCATGCTTTTGTCGAGATGGGTGAGCAGCAGCTGACCAACTTCAAGGTCACGCGCCCAGCCCAGCACTGCTTCCAAATGTGCGTGGGTCGGGTGCGGCTTTTTCCGTAGGCAATCGCAGATCCACAGTGTCGACACCTTCATACAGGCTTGCCATTTCGGGCGTTAGATCATGAAAATCAATAGCATAGCCCAGTGACCGGGCCCCTTCCTGGGCGCGTAATCCAAGCGACGTGATTCCGCCATGGGGCTGATCGACGAAACTCAGCGTGGCTTGCCCAAGCGGCATATCTCCATCGATCGCAACTGGTTCGAGCATTGCCGGGTAATGCGGCGTTCCTTCAAAGGCATAAGCGAAGCGCTTGCCGAGCCGTCGCAGTGTCTCCGAGCGGGCATGGAGGGGATACTCGTCGCCCGAGATGGCTCGCGACCTGCCTTAAATCGTCGATTCCGTGGCAATGGTCTGCATGATCATGGGTGACGATTACCCGATCCAGCGCTGCGACGTTCGCCGAGAGCAGTTGCTCGCGTAAATCGGGTCCGCAGTCCACCAGCAGCCGCTCGCCAGCGCTATCGATCAAAATTGCTGAGCGGGTACGGCGGTTCTTCGGTTCATGGGGATCGCAGTCGCCCCAGTCATTCCCAATCCGCGGCACGCCGGACGACGTCCCGCAGCCAAGGATTCGGGCCTTCACGCCGCGGCTTTTCCGAACAGATGGAAGAAGTTGGCGGTGGTCGCTTGGGCTAACTCGTCAAGGGGTTCGCCACGCAGTGCCGACAGAAATGCCGCAGTATCGGCAACGAACGCCGGTTCACATGTCTGACCTCGATGCGGCACCGGCGCCAGGAACGGCGAATCCGTTTCGACCAGAAGCCGATCTTGCGGGACGGCCTTGGCAACATCCTGTAAGTCCTTGGCATTCTTGAAGGTCACGATGCCGGAAATCGAAATATAGAATCCTAGATCGAGGGCGGTCCGGGCGAGCTGGGCGCTGCCGGTGAAGCAATGCAGCACGCCGGCGACACCTCCATTGCCCACCTCACGGGTTAGGATTTTTGCGGTGTCCTTTTCAGCTTCGCGCGTGTGGACCACCAGTGGCAGCCCGGTGGTACGCGCGGCCTCGATATGAGCCTGGAATCGTTGGCGCTGGGCGGCTCGGTCAGACTTGTCGTAATAATAGTCGAGCCCACATTCGCCGATGGCAATGACGCGGGGGTGCGCCGCCGCCTCGACCAGCGCATTCGCACCCAGATCGGGGTGGGCGTCCGCCTCATGGGGATGAACGCCGATCGTCGCCCATACGTCGTCGTTGCGCTCCGCGGCGCCGACCACCTCACTCCACTCGCTCTGGCGGGTGGAAATGTTGAGAAAACCGGCGACGCCGCGCGCTCGCGCATTGGCCAGGACTTCATCCTGCCGCTCGGCCAGGCCAGCGTAGTTGAGGTGGCAATGGCTGTCGATCAGCTTCATGCCGCGGCCTCCTCCTCCGCCTCGCCGAGCTCGAGCCGCGGGAAGATTGGCGTGGGTTGCGCTATCGGCTTGCTGTCGCGACCGCTGTCGACCAACGCAATGAGCTTTTCGGCCGAGGCTGGAATGACGGGCAGGACCGCCTCGGCCAGCATTCGTATTGCTACGACCAGCGTTCCGAGCACCTCCGCCATGCGCTGCGGATCCGTCTTTCGAAGCGCCCAGGGTGCGGCAGCGTCGATATAGGCATTGCAGGCGAACACCGCGGCCATCCAACCCTCGAGGCCCGCAGAGAAGGCGAACCGATCGAACTCCGCTGCAAGCGTGCCGCAGCCTAGCCGGACTTCGTCAATCAGCGCACGATCTTCGAGAGCATCGCCCGCCGCGGGAAGAACTCCGTCCAAATTCTTGAAAACCATCGACAGGCTTCGTTGAGCGAGGTTGCCGAAACTGTTCGCCAGCTCGCTGTTGACGCGGTTGACGATTGCCTCGGCGCTGTAGCTGCCATCCTGGCCAAAGCTGATCTCCCGCAGCAGGAAATAGCGCAACTGATCGACCCCGAAGCGCTCCGCGAGATCCATCGGATCGACCACATTGCCGATCGATTTGGACATTTTCTCGCCCCGCGCGAGCAGGAAGCCGTGCCCGAATACCTGTTTGGGCAGAGGCAGGTTGGCCGACATCAGGAAGGCCGGCCAGTAAACCGCGTGGAAGCGGACGATGTCCTTGCCGATCAGGTGGACATCCGCCGGCCAGAAACGGGCATAATCTCCTTCCCGCTCGGGGTAGCCGACGCCGGTCATGTAAGTCGTCAATGCGTCGACCCAGACATACATGACGTGGCCCGGTGAACCTGGCACCGGTACGCCCCAGTCGAAACTGGTGCGCGAAACGCTGAGATCCTTAAGGCCTCCCTCAACGAAGCGGGCCACTTCGTTGCGCCGGCTTTCCGGCCGAATGAAGTCGGGATTGTCGCGGTAAAGCGCTAGCAGCCGATCCTGATATTTGGACAGGCGGAAGAACCATGTCTCTTCGGTGGTCCACTCGACCGGCGTTCCCTGGGGCGACAGCTTCTCGCCCCCTTCCCCGTCCGTCAGTTCACTATCGTCGTAAAAGGCCTCGTCGCGGACCGAGTACCAGCCCTCATAGCGGTCAAGATAAAGATCGCCGGCCGCCTCCATCGCTTTCCAGATCGCGGCACTCGCCTCATAATGCCGCTGCTCCGTGGTGCGGACAAACGCATCATAACTTATATTGAGATCATCACACATCTGACGGAAATAGCCCGACATTTCTTCCGCATATTCGAGTGTATCGCGGCCTTCGGTGCGCGCCGCCTGCACCATTTTCAGGCCATGCTCGTCGGTTCCCGTCACAAGCCGCACGTCGCGGCCCTGGGCGCGGCGGAACCGGGCCATGACATCGGCGGCGATTGCCTCATAGGCATGGCCGATATGCGGCCTGCCGTTCGGATAGCTGATCGCGGTCGTGATATAATAGGGCTCGGGCATCGCCCTGCCCCTAGCCGCCCAACCCTAAGGCTTCAAGGCGACCGAGGCGAGGATTCCGCCAAGGTGGAACACGGTCGCCGCCGGGTCGAGGGACAAGCGCGGTGCCACCGCCACAGTGTCACGCGCCCTGGCATAGGCTTCGAGTGCCCGGGCCCGTCCTTCGCCTTCCAGTTTGATCGCCTCTTGGGCTATTAGGCCGGGCACGAGCTCGAGAAAGGCGGCGTAGCGATCGGCGGCAGCCTTCGAGCCAAGGGCGTTCGCCAGCTTGGAGCGCCTGGCATTATCGCGGTCTCCCTCGCGAATAATGGTCAGCGCCTGGCCTTCCAGTGGTGCGAGGTCGAGCGAGGCAATGTCCATAGCCCTGCCGATCGAGCCATTCGAAAACTCGATCAGTGACGCGATTTCGTCCGATTTTTCTTCGGGAAAAGAACGACTTAACAGTGACGTCATGGCGTCATCGCTGAGGCGCCCGAAGTCCAGCCGCCGGCAGCGGGAGCGGATCGTCGGCAACAGCCGGCCGGGCGCGTGGCTGACGAGAAAGAACAGCGTATTCGAAGGTGGCTCCTCCAGTATCTTGAGCAGCGCATTGGCCGCTGAAGCCTCAAGGTCGTCGGCGGCATCGATTAGAATGGCCCGCCACGGGCTCATCGACGGAGTCACGGCAAGCAGATCGCCGAGCGATCGGACCTGGTCGACGCTGATATTGCGCGCCAGCCCGCCAGTCGGTTTCTCCAGCCGCTCGAGGGAGCGGAAATCGGGGTGGCTGCCCGCCGCGAGCAAACGGGCAATTGGATGATCGATCGGCGTTTGCAGGTCCGGTAGGGTGATTGAAGGACCACCCGCCTCGGCCAGGACTCTCGTCGCCGCCATCAGGGCGAAGCTCGCTTTGCCCACCCCCTTGGGCCCAGTCAGCAGCCAGCCATGGTGGAGCCGCCGCGACGCCCAGGCGCTGGCGAACTGTTCGACCGCCTTCTCCTGCCCGACGATCACGGCAGCAGATCCCCCAGTGCATAGAGCAGGCGAGCGGTGACAGTCGCGGGTGAGCCGCTGGCGTCAATCAGCTTGACCCTTTCGGGTTCCTTCGCCGCCATGGTTCGAAAGCCAGCCTCGACCGCGGCGTGATAGCTTGGCGGGCGCGATCCGATGCGGTCGCCCAGATGGCCGTCGCGCGCTCTCGCCCTGACCGCGCCCTCCGCGTCGTCGAGGATCAACACCAGCGTTCGGTCGGGAAGAAAATCCCGGCTGCCGAACCGGTGCAGATCGCGCACGGCTTCTATCCCCATTCCGCCCGCCTCGCCCTGATAGGCGAGCGAGCTGTCCAGGAATTGATCGGACAGCACCCATTCGCCTCTCTCGAGCGCGGGCTGAATGGTCTTTTCGACATGGTCGGCGCGGGCGGCGGCGAACAGCAGGGCTTCGGCGCGCGGGTTCCAACGCGCTTCATCGCCCTCCAGCAGCAGCCGGCGGATCGCCTCCGCTCCGGGACTGCCGCCCGGCTCGCGAGTGACAAGGAGCTGAAGCCCCCTGCCCCGCAACGCCTCGGCGAGCGCGGTCAGCTGGGTCGACTTGCCGACCCCTTCCCCGCCTTCAAGGCTGATGAATCGTCCGCGCGCCATCGCGCCGGCTCAGGCCATGCCGAGAAGTTGCTTGAGTCCGATCCAGGCGCGCGCGAAGAAGCCTGCTTCTCCGATCGCCTCGCCCGCGGCCAGCGGCATCACCTGCTCGCCCGCATCGGACGTGGTCACCACCAGGTCGGCAATGTGCTGTCCCTTGGCGATCGGCGCCTTGACCGGACCCTTGTAGCGGATCTTGGTCGACTGGACCTTGGACAGCACCCCGGCAGGAATCGTGACCGCCAGGTCGCGCGGCGCCACCAAGGGGACTTCGCTCTCGCTGCCCAGCTGAACCCTGGCGCTGCCGACCATCGCGCCGGCCTTGTAGAGCGGCTTTGCCTGCCAGGCGTTGAAGCCCCATTCCATCAACCGAACCGATTCGGTGATGCGCTGGTTGAAGCTGTCGAGGCCTGCGACGACCATCACCAGGCGGCGGCCATTCTGTTCGGCCGAACCGGTGAAGCCGTAACCGGCTTCCTCCGTATGACCGGTTTTCAGGCCGTCCGCGCCCGGCACTCGTCCAAGCAACGGATTGCGGTTGCCCTGGGTGATCGCCTGGCCCGACCCGAGCGTCTTGCCCCAGGTAAAATTGGTTTGGCTGTAGAACTTCCTGTAGAGGTCGGGATGGTTCTCGATCTCCGCACGGGCAAGCGTCGCGAGGTCGCGCGCGGTGACATAGGTTCGCCCCTCGTCGGGCCAGCCGTTCGAATTGCCGAACCGGCTGTTGGTCAGGCCAAGCTGCTTGGCATGCTCATTCATCACATTGACGAATGCTTCCTCGGTTCCGGCGATGCATTCGGCCAGCACGACCGACGCGTCGTTGCCCGACAAAGTGACGATGCCATGGAGCAAATTTTCAACGCTGACCTGCTCGTTGGGGCTGAGGAACATGGTCGATCCGGCCTTCGGCCCATGCCACTTCTGCCAGGTCTCGGGCCGCACCGTGCACATCTTGGCCAGCGCCAGGTCGCCCTTCTTGATCAGCTCGAAGGCGACATTGGTTGTCATCATCTTGGCCATCGAAGCCGGCGGCATGCGACGGTCGGCGTCCTTCGACAGGAGCACGGCACCTGACGACAGGTCGAGGAGGTAAGCGACCGGTGCCGGAGTATCGAACGGCGGTGCCTTGGCCGGGGCGGAGCCGACGATCAGGGTCAGGGAGGTTGCGGCTAGCAAGAATGCACGAATCATGGCGCTGGATACGACTCCCGAAAGGGGTTGAACTGACCTTGTCTTACGGTGCCTGGCCGCCGCTGTCAGCGGCTCAGCGGCCGATTATTCCATTGGCCAGCAGCGCAACTGACAGGGCGTAGAAGTTGGAGCAATTATATTTGAGGATCGCTCGATAATTGTCAGTGACCAGATAGGCGGTGCCGCTTCGCCCGTCGGGCTCGATCAGCGTCGCGAGGTCCGAATCGCGCAGCGACCGCGACCGTGGAACCACGCCCATGGCTCGCCATTGGGCCATGGTCAGCGGCCGGCTGTGCCTGGCGTGCACCCTTGGGCAGTCCTTCGCCACCGCAGGATTGCGAACGGCGGCACGGTTGAAGCCAGAGGGCAGGCGCACGGGTACGCCCCATAGCATCCCTGCCCTCCAGCCGGCGTCGCGCAGATAGTTGCCTATCGAGGCAAAGGCGTCGGGCTCGCTGCGCCAAATATCGGCGAACCCGTCACCGTCGCCATCGGCGCGGAGGCGCAGCACCACTGACGGCATGAACTGCGGGTAACCCATCGCGCCGGCCCAACTGCCACGCAACCGTGATCGCGAGTAGCCGAGGTCGATCAGCTTTAGAGCGGCCACGAACTCGTCTTCGAACAGATCGCGGCGGCGCCCCTCATAGGCCAGCGTGGCCAAGGCATCGAGAACGTCGAACGTACCCGTCACGCGACCGTAGCTCGTCTCCTTGCCGTAGATTCCAAGGATGATCGAAGCTGGTACTCCGGTCCGCCGTTCGACCTCCATCAGCCGGCCATATCGGGCGCGATACTTGGCTGCTCCGCGCTGGATCAGGTCAGCGGTGACATGCCGCCGGCGATAGGGTGCGAATGGCGGAGCGGCATTTGGGTTGTTGATCTGCCCAGGCTGCGCGCGGTCGAGGCGAATAACGCGTTGATTGAGCGACAGGCCGGGACGACCGATCGAACGGTTGCCGCTCGCACCCCTGCCGACAAAGCCAGGCCCGACAGTCTTTGCTTGTAGCCGGAAAAGCCGGTGAGGCTCGAGGCTGCAGGGATCGTCGCTGTCTGAAGCGAAGTCACCCGTTGGGTTTGCGGCGGACGCTCCGGCAACGGAGCCAGTGGATCGGATTGAGCGCTGGCGCCCGTCGCAAACAGCGGAAGGACCAGCGCGGTCAGAAAACGCATTTTAACTCCTCGAACCACTAAGCGCAGGCTAGCGGCCCGATGACGAACGGCCCATTCACGTTCATCCCGTGCCTTGCACAGCCCGTCGCCGTCGCCTAGTCGGACCCCGCCGGAGAGGTGGCCGAGTGGTTTAAGGCAGCGGTCTTGAAAACCGCCGTGGGTGCAAGCTCACCGTGGGTTCGAATCCCACCCTCTCCGCCATCGACCACCTGCGCATGGCTTAACTAATTAAGTGGTTGCGTCGGTGAATTTCGCTGTTATTTCTGGAACTTGCGCGGCGCGTAGGCTAAATGGTCGACGCAGGGATTGCTTCGGGGATTGTCCAGCCGCGGTCCGTAAACGATTTAGCGCCTTCGCGTTTTCGCCTGTCTTAAGCACTGATGTTATATAAGCGCGGCAACGCGGTCTGAATGGACAATTATAGCAATGACTGAACGGCAATTTTTCGGCTTGTCTCGGCCCAGCGGTCCCATGGCGGCGGCGCTGCAGGCCTGCCGCCGCCACTTTCTCGGCGTCACGCTGTTCAGCGGGCTGATGAACCTGCTGATCATCGTCCCGATGCTGTATATGCTCCAGATCTACGACCGGGTCGTCCCGACGCGCGGGCTGACCACGCTATTCTTCATTACCCTGGTTCTGCTGTTCGCCCTGGCGACCAGCGCCATTCTCGACCTGGTCCGGACCAGGTTGCTGGTTCGATCGTCGATCCGGCTCGACCGCCAACTATCAGGCTCGACCCTCGAGCTCGCGCTGATGCAACATGCCGGATCTACGCACGGCCGTCAGGCGATGCGTGAATTCGATATTCTTCGTCAAACGCTCGGTGGGCCCGCGCTGGTCGCACTGGCCGACCTACCCTGGTCGCCACTGTTCGTCCTGATCTGCTTCGTGCTCCATCCCCTGCTTGGCCTGCTGGTGGCGGTCGGAGGTGCGATACAGGTCGTGGTCACGCTCCTCAATCAGCGCGCCACCACTCATCGCCTCAAGGAGGCGAACGAAGCTGCGGCGCGCTCTTATGCCCGGCAGGAAGAATTGTTGCTTCAGGCGGACACTGTTCGAGCGCTTGGAATGCGTCGTGCCATGGTTGGCCGAAACGTCGCGGAACGCCGTTCGATGATCCAGCTGCAGTCAGAAGCAGGGTTCGCGGGCGGCCGCTATGTGACCATCAGCAAGTTCATCCGGATGTCGCTCCAGTCGCTGGCGTTGGGCCTTGGCGCATGGCTCGCGATTGGCGACCAGATCAGCGTCGGCGCAATTTTTGCCGCATCGTTCCTTGCCGGCCGCGCTCTGCAGCCGGTCGATCAAATGCTTGCGTCATGGGGAACGTTAAGCCGCGGGATCCAGGCCTATGGCCACATCAACTCGCTGCTTGGTACGACGCCGGTCGATCTTGCAATTACCGAATTGCCCGATCCCCGCGGGCACATCATCGTGGAAAAGCTGGCCGTGGCGAGGCCTGGAAGCCAGGTTGCCATTTTGGCGGGATTGAATTTCCAGGTCGAGCCGGGGGAAGTCCTGGCGATCGCCGGCCCAAGCGGCGCCGGCAAGTCGACACTCATCCGGACGTTAGCGGGCGCGCAGCAGGCAGACTTCGGCGCAGTGCGGGTCGACGGAGCGAAAATGAGCAATTGGGACCCCGAGCGGCTGGCGTCCTTCACCGGCTATGTTCCGCAGCAGGCAACCCTCTTCGCCGGGACGATCAAGGAGAATATTGTACGCTTCCGTTCCGGACCGGACCTTGACGCCATGGCGGTCGAGGCGGCCAAGGCCGCCGGTGCCCATGACATGATCCTTCAACTTCCGGGCGGCTATGAGACCATGATCCAACTCGGCGGGAGCGGACTTTCTGCGGGGCAAGCGCAGCGCATCGCGATCGCCAGGGCGCTGTTCGGCAATCCGTCGATGATCCTGCTGGACGAGCCAAATGCCCATCTCGACGCGGTTGGCGAAGCACAGCTGGTGCGGACGATGGCCGACCTCAAGGCCCGCGGCGCCGCGGTAGTCATCGTCGCTCATCGCGCGGGAGTCCTGAGCGCAGTCGACCGGATCCTCGTCTTGCGAGAGGGACGGATCGAAATGATCGGCGGGCGAGATGAAGTTCTGGCGAAGCTTTCGGCAAAGCAAGGAGCGGAACCAATTCCCCTGGCGGCAAGACGAGGAAAATCATGACCACTGCCTCCACTTCGTTGATCACGCTGGCGGATGTCCCACAGACGGGAGAGGACAGCGACGACGCGCGGTTCGACCTTCGCCTCGGCCTCATCGCGGCGGCATTGTTTTTTGTCCTTTTCCTGGGTTGGGCTGCATTTACTCCGCTGGATGCGGCCGCCCATGCCGGCGGTCAGCTGATCGTTTCCGGGCATCGCCAGACGGTTCAGCATCGCGACGGCGGGGTGGTCGATTCAATTCGCGTGAGCGAGGGCCAGCACGTTAAAAAGGACCAGGTCCTCATTGAGCTGGCCGGCGCGGAGGTGCGCGCCGAGGAGCGTGCGCTCGCCATCCAGACGATCAACCTGGAAGCTGAAAGGGCTCGCCTTGAAGCCGAGCAATCCGGGCTGGGGAACATCGCCTGGCCGGCCCATTTCACCGATCCCGACCATCCCAACCGTCCCCTCATTGTCAGCGCGATGAATTCGCAGATCCGCAAATTCCGGGCGGGCCGAGAACTTCTCAGCGCTCAGTCGCAAGTCTTGGGACAGCAGGTTCGGCAATCTCAAGAGAGCGCCGTTGGCTATCGAGCGATGAGGGAATCATCGATCGAGCAAGAGCGATTGATCGAGGAAGAGCTGGCCAGCCTGCGGACTGTGGCGGAAAAGGGCTTCGTTTCGATCAACCGGATCCGGGCACTGGAGCGCGCGAAGGCCGACTTGCAAGGACGGGGCAGTGGCTATGCTGCCAACGCCGCCGAAGCGGGAGCTGCCGCCGGGACGAGCCGGCTTCGCCGGCTTGAATCGGATCGCGCCTTCCGCGAGCGTGCTTCTGCCGAACTGAGGCAGGTCGAAGCCACGCTGAGCGAGTTGCTGCCCAAGTATCGCGCGGCGCTGGAGCGTGCCCAGCGGTTGCAGATCAGGGCGCCGGCGACCGGCACGGTGGTTGGGCTTAAAGTCTTCACCGTCGGCGGCGTCATTGCGCCGGCGAGCCCGATCATGGATGTCGTACCGGACCGGGCCGATCTGATCGTCGCAGCGCGCTTTTCGGTCGACGATGCCGATGATCTTCGGGTGGGGCAACTCGCCCAGATCCGCTTTCCCGGTCTGCGGGATATGGGTCTGCCGATCCTCAAGGGTAAGCTTGAGCGGTTTTCCGCCGACAGCTTCGTCGATGAGGAGACGGGAACTCCCTATTACACTGCGGAGCTACGGGTTCCGCCGAGCGAGCTGGAAATCATTCGCGGTTCGCGCGGCCCAAATTTCGACTTGAGACCCGGTATGCCGGTTGAAGTGCTTGTCCCTCTGCAGAAGCGGACCGCCCTTGAATATGCGTTCGAGCCGCTGTGGGCCTCGATGTGGCGAGCATTCCGCGAACATTGAGCCGGGATTGGCTCGATTGAACGGTTGATCGAGCCGTTCGTCGATTGATCGAACGGCGCTCCTCTTCATACTCTCGATCGGCCAAGGCCGCGTTGAGAGAAACGGGGAGAGAGAATGCGTCGCGGCCTTTCGCAGCTGAGCCTGCTTGCCCTGTCGGCCGCGCTCGCATCCCCCGCCCTCGCGCAGCAGGGTGACGTTCCACCAGCCGGGTCGACCCAGCGCGGCCAGACGGCGGTCTATGACGCAGCATTCTTCGCTCCTTCGGCGCCTCAAACGGCGCTGGACATCGCAAGACTCGTTCCAGGGTTTTCCCTCGACCTTGGCGACGTGGCGACCCGCGGCTTCGCAGGAGCGGCCGGAAATGTGGTGATCAACGGCGCTCGGCCAAGCTCCAAGGCAGAGTCGCTGACCAACGTGCTGCGCAACATACCGGCCAGTCGAGTGGTCCGCGTCGAAGTCGGAACAGGCGATCTTTACGGCGCCGAATATTCGACCAAGAGCCAGGTGCTCAACGTAATCCTGTCGGGCGAAGGCGGAATGGATGGGAATGTCACGGGCTCGATCAGGCGCCTTTATACCGGCAGAATCGTGCCCGACCTTTCGGGATCGGTACTGATTCGCCGGGGGAACTCCAGCTTCAATCTTTCGGCCGGCAGCAGCAATGTCCTCAACCTTGAGGAAGGCACCGACACGCTGACCGATCCGGACACTGGCGAACTCATAGAATTCCGGCGCAAGCACAACAGCTACCGCGACTTCAATCCCTATGTGTCGGCAGGTTGGGGGCTCGAACGGTCGAGCAGCAATGCGATGCACCTCAACGGGCGATGGCAGCCGGGCAGCTTCTACCTGACCCAGACCAACCACGTCGTTCCCGAAGGCTTTCCCGAGCGCGACGACGATCTATTGCAGGATTTCGAAGAGTCCCGTCTGGGAAATCGGAGGAGACATTTCGCGACCCTTGGCGGCCGGTACGATCAAGCTGGTCGGGCTGGTAAACCGCCAACAGCGCGACGGATGGCGGGAGCGGTACCGCTTTCGCACCGAGGGTGCAGGCGAGGTGATCGGGGGCTTCGAGCAGCTGCAGAATGCGCAGCGCAACGAGACGCTTCTCCGGCTCACCTGGACCCGATCGAATTTGTTCGGCTTCTCGTTCGAGACCGGGGTCGAAGCTGTGCTCAACACGCTCGATCACAAGGTCGAGTTGTTTGAATTTCTGGCAGGCGGCCAACCCGTCCAGATCGACCTCCCGATCGACGATGCGACGGTCAAGGAAAAGCGGGCCGAGCCGTTCGTCAACTTCGGCCGCCAGCTCTCCAAATCGATCCGGATCGACGGCGGACTGACGTATGAATATTCAAGCATCACGGTCCGCGGAGACACCGAAGCCGACCGCTCCCTGCGCTTCTGGAAACCGAGCCTGACGCTCGACTGGAAAGGCGGGAATGGCTGGCACGGACAATTGTCCGTCAAGCGAACGGTCGCGCAGCTGGATTTCTATGATTTCATCAGCTCGGCGGAATTGTCGACGGACCGGGTCAATGCAGGCAACCCCGACCTTGTCCCCCAGCAGGCGTGGGAGTTCCGCGGCACGATCGAGCATCCCCTGCTCGGCGATGGCGTGGCCAAGGTCGATGTCGGCTATAACCTCATAAGCGACCTTCAAGACCGTGTCCTGGTCTTCGACGATAAGGGCGACGCCTTCGATGCGCCCGGTAACCTCGGCACAGGCAGGCAATATTTTGCGAAACTGACGCTCGACGCGCCACTCGGCAAGATCGGCCTCAAGGGAATGCGCCTCAAGTTTGACGGCCAGGTACAGCGCACCCGGGTCGAGGATCCGATCAGCGGCGTAATGCGAAACTTCTCCGATTTCTTTCCCGACTGGGAATGGCGGGTCGAATATCGGCACGATCTCAAGGATTTCTCCTACGGATTTACCGTCAATAATACCGACGAAACCACTTTCTTCAGGACCGACGAATTCGACACCAATTATAACGGCGGGCCATACGGGACCGCGTTCGTCGAATATCGCCCGCGAGCGGGAACGACGATCACGCTTGATCTCGACAATGCCTTCAGCACGTCGGGCAACCGCAATCGGCTGCTGTTCGTTCCCAACCGCGCACAGACCGATTTCCGGATCAACGAATTCCGCGAGCGCAACCGCCACCTCAATTTCGGTCTGACGCTGAAGCAGAGCTTCGGGCGAAGCGCCGGCGCGACCAGCGGGGTGGCGCAGGGCGGTTAGCGCGGCTAAAGGCGGCGCGACACTCATCCATCCCGCGGAGAATTAAGTGGGCGAGCCTGCCATCCTGCCGTTCGACTGGGCCGATCCATTCGACCTCGACCACCAGCTGACCGACGAAGAGCGGATGGTCCGCGACACCGCCGAAGCCTATGCGCAGGACAAACTCCAGCCGCGCGTCACCGAAGCCTATCTCGACGAGAATTTCGACCGCGAGATCCTGCGCGAGATGGGCGGCGCTGGGCTTGCTCGGCGCGACCATCGCCCAGGAATTTGGCGGCGCCGGCCTCGGCTATGTCAGCTACGGCCTGATCGCCCGCGCGGTCGAGCGGGTCGACAGCGGCTATCGCTCGGCGATGTCGGTGCAAAGCTCGCTCGTGATGCACCCGATCAACGCCTATGGCTCGGACGAACAGCGGCGCAAATATCTCCCCGGCCTGGCCAAGGGCGAACTTGGTCGGCTGCTTCGGCCTGACCGAGCCCGACGCCGGCTCCGATCCCGGCGGAATGCGCACCCGCGCCACCAAGACCGCCGACGGCTACAAGCTGACCGGCGCGAAGATGTGGATCACCAATTCGCCGATCGCCGACGTGTTCGTCGTCTGGGCGAAGTCCGACGAGCATGGCGGCGCGATCCGCGGCTTCGTCCTCGAAAAGGGCATGAAGGGCCTTATCGCGCCCCGAAGATCAGGAGAAGCTGAGCTTGCGCGCCTCGATCACCGGCGAAATCGTGATGGACGAGGTCGAGGTCGGCGAGGACGCGCTGCTGCCCAACGTTCAGGGCCTCAAGGGTCCGTTCGGCTGCCTCAACCGCGCCCGCTACGGCATTGCGCTGGGGCACGATGGGCGCGGCCGAGGCCTGCTACGCCGCCGCGCGCCAATACACGCTCGACCGCAAGCAGTTCGGCCGGCCCGCTCGCCGCCAACCAGCTGGTCCAGCTGAAGCTCGCCAACATGGTCACCGAGATCACGCTCGGGCTGCAGGCTGCGCTGCGCGTCGGCCGGCGGCTCGAGGCGGGCGAGCTGATCCCCGAGGCGATCAGCCTGATCAAGCGCAACAATTGCGGCAAGGCGCTCGACATCGCCCGCATCGCCCGCGACATGCACGGCGGCAACGGCATCAGCGCCGAATTCCAGGTGATGCGCCACGCCGCCAACCTGGAGACGGTCAACACCTATGAAGGCACGCACGACGTCCATGCGCTGATCCTGGGCCGCGCGATCACCGGCATCGCGGCCTTCTAGGGTTAGCGCCAGGCGGACGCTTCAGGACGGCGATCGGCTCGTCGTGGTAGACGGCTGTCGCGCGACGCGCTCGAAGCCGAGCCGCTCGGCGAGCCGAACGATGGCGCATTGCCGGGCGCGATGATCGCCCAGATCGGGCGTCGGCTGCAAGGTTGGCGTCGGCCCAGTCGAGCACGGCGCGGCATGCCTCGCCGGCAATCCCCTGCCCGTGCACCGTCGTGGCGAAGATCCAGCCCATTTCCGGCTCTTCGCCGAATTCGGGTTCAAGCGCGCGCCAGGCGTTGAACAGGCCGACCGTTGCCGACCAGCTTGTCGTCGCTCTTGCGCTCGACCGCCCAGCCGCCGAAGCCGATCAGCTCCCAGCCGCCGACCGAGGCCGCGAGCCGCCGCCAGCATTCCTCCGCGCCCAGCGGCTCGGGCGCCGAAGCTGGCGCATCACCGCGTCGTCACCGAGGATGGCGAGATGGGCGGCAAAGTCGCTCCTTGCGATAATGGCGCAGCACCAAGCGCTCGGTCTCCAGGGTCGGAGCCGAGCGCGAGTCGTCGATGCGGTTCATCGCCAGTGAGTCAGGTGCTGCCGATCGCCGGATCGGCTGCGCGCTTACTTCTTGCCGAGGCGTGAGGCCGCCGAAGCGCTTGTTGAAGCGCGCGACCTGGCCGCCGGTGTCGAGCATGCGGCCGCGTGCCGCCGGTCCACGCCGGGTGCGCGCTCGGGTCGATTTCGAGCGTGCAGCGTGTCGCCTTCCTTGCCCCACGTCGAGCGGGTCTGATAGCTCGTGCCGTCGGTCATCTGGACGGTGATCATGTGATAATCCGGGTGGATCCCGCTCTTCATGGCATATTCCTTGGAGTGTGGCTGGTTCCGACCAGCCTGAAAAGATGGCGCGCCCCTAGCGCAAGGCGCTCGCGCTTGACAAGGCAGCGCGCGCCTTGCCAGCGCAGCCCGCCCGTCCGCAGGACCAGGGTCCGGCGGCGTAATGCCGCTGGCGAAGGGGGAAGCCGGCGAACATCCGGCACTGTGCCCGCAACTGTGAGCCCGCTGCCACCGCGCAGCGGGCAAGTCAGATACCCGCCCTGGTCCGTCGTCCGTTTCCCGGCCGGGACCAGCCGTGGCGACGTGGGCAGACGCGCGCGGCCGATTGCCGCGCGCCCTTCCCTCCGTGACGACATGTCATGGACTGGAAGGATATACACATGCTCGAACTGCCCAATTACGACCAGCCACCATCATCGTCACCGCCTCGCGCGTTCCGACGAAACCGAGGCCGCCACCCCCGCAAGCGTCACCTTGATCGATGCCGACGCGGATCGAGCGGCTTGGCGCTGCCGCTGGTCTCCGACCTGCTGCGCCTTGTCCCATCCGCTCGCCGTGTCGGTCAGCGGCCCTGCGGGATCGCTCACCGACGTCCGCATTCGCGGCGCCGAGGCCAATCACACCCTGCTGTTCGTCGAGGGCATTCGCGCCAACGATCCCGCCGCAGGCAATGCGCCGCGCTTCGAGCTGCTCAACGCCGACCTTGCCAGCCGGATCGAGGTCGTGCGCGGGCCGCAATCGGCGCTGTGGGGCTCCGAAGCGATCGGCGGCGTGGTCGCGGTCGACGGCGCGGCGCCGGGCAGCGGCGGCACGCTCGCGCATGGTCGAAGGCGGCAGCTTCGGCACCCGGCGCGCCGCCGCGCGGACCACGTTCGGCGACTGCCGAGCGCGGCGTGTCGCTCGGCATTCGCCGGCCAGCGCAGCGACGGCATCGACAGCTTTCGCCGGCGACGGCGAGCGCGACGGCTATCGCAACCTGTCGCGCGCGGCGCCGGGCGCCTATCGCCTGGCGACCGCCCTGCTCGTCGGCGCATCGGGGTTCGCGTTACGCGGCACGAGCGAGTTCGACGGCTATCGACCCGCTCACCTTCGCGCGCGCCGACACCGCTCGACGCGACGCGCAACAAGCTTGGCTGCCGGGCGGCTGTTCGCCGACGATCGGCGAGCGCGACGCAATCTACGGCCTCCGCCTCGGCCAGCCTGCTCGGCTCGCGCAACCGCAACTTTGTCGGCGACGCAGCCGGTCAACCGCACGCGCGCCAGCCGCCGCACGCTGGCGCTCGAGGCCGGCCACGCGCTTCGGGCAGGCACCGCTTCGTCGCCGCGGTCGAAAGCGAGCGCGAGGAGTTTCGAAGCGCGCGACACTGCTCTATGGCGGCTTCACCGACCAGGACCGCGCTCGCGACCACCATTCGCTGACGCTGGAATGGAAGATGAGCGACCTTGGACCGCTTGTCGACCGACTTCGCCATGCGCCACGACATCTTCTCGCGCTTCAAGGACGCGACGACGCTGCGCGGATCGGCGGTGGTCGACCTCGGACGCGGATTTTCGCTCGCAGGAACCTATGGAGAGGGCATTGCCCAGCCGAGCTTTTTCGATCTCTACGGCTTTTTCCCGGCAGCTTCGTCGGCAATCCCGACCTGCAGCCCGAAAAGAGCCGCGGCGGCGAGGTTTCGCTACGCTATCGCTGCGCGACCCGGTCGGCGGGTGCGCTGACCTATTATCCGCCAGCGGCTGCAGGACGAGATCGTCGACGTCTTCGCTTTCCCTTTGTCGACCACTGCCAACGCCGACGGCAGCAGCCGCCGCCAGGGCATCGAAGCCGGAAGTCGATTATCGCGCCATCGGCGGCGCTGCGCCTGACCGGCGACCTACGCCTTCCTCGACGCCAGCGAACCCACGCGTCAGCGGCGCCCAGATCAAGGAGCAGCGCCGCCCCAGACATAGCGGCAGCGTCGCCGTCGACGGCGCCGCGCGGCCGCCTGAGCTATGGCGTGGCGATCGCCTATACCGGCGACGCAGATCGACACCGACTTCGACGTCTTTCCGGCGCAGCGGGTGCGCCTGGCCCCTATTGGCTGGCCAGCGCGCGCCTCGCCTACCGCGTGATCGACCGGTCGAAGCACCTGTCCGCGTCGCCAATGCCTTCGACGACCGACTATCAGGACGTCGTCGGCTATCGCACCGAAGGGAGGAGCGTTCATGCCGGCATCCGCGTCGCTCTTGGCCGCTAGCGCCGCGCTCCGCGTCGCCTCGCTCGACCTGTGCGCCGACGAATATCTGCTGCTGCTTGCGCGGCCGGCGAGATCGCCAGCGTCAGCCGGCTGGCGCACGATCCCGCCGACAGCCAGCTGTGGCGCTCGGCGCGGCGCTTTCCGGCGCACAATCGCGGCGATCGGAAAGCGCACTTGCCCGCCCGGCCGACGCTCCTGCTGACGATGGGCGGCGGCGGTCGCGCGACCGCCGCTGATCGCCAGGCGGCTGGGATTGCGACGCTGTCGACCTGCCCTACCCCGCGTCGATCGACGACGTCGAGGCAACTATGGTGCGCGTCGCCGCTGCGCTTGGCGATGCCGCGGCGGGCCGAGGGCTGGCGCCGACGTCTCGCGCGCCTCGAGCCGATCCCGGTGCCCCAACGCGACGCCATCTTCCTCGGCGGCGGCGGCAACAGCGTGGCGGCCGACTCGCTCGGCGCGCAATGGATGCGCGCTTGGCGGCTTCGCCAGCGCGCGCTGCCCGGCGGCCGCGCCAGCCTCGAACTGCTTGCCACCCGCCCGCCCGCAGTCCTGCTGCGCTCGGCCTACCGCCGCGCGCAACCGTCGCTCGGCCAGCGCTGGCTCGACCATCCGCTTGGCGCGGCCTTCGACGGCGCGCGACGCATCGCCACCGACGGCCGCGCCGTGGACCTGCGCCGGGCCGCTGATGGTCGACGAAATCGAGCGACTGCGGGGACTTAAGTGAGATTGCTCGATCCGTCTTTCTGCATGATCGTGCTCGCGGCGGCGCACCTGCTGTGCCGCTCGCGCCGCTGCTGGATCGACAGGCGATGACCCGAGCTCGCCGATCCTGCCTCATCGAGCTGCGCCTGCCGCGCACCCTGCTCGTGCTCGGCTATGGCGCCGCGCTCGGGCATCAGCGGCGCGGCGCTGCAAGCGTTGTTCGCCAACCCGCTCGCCATCGCCCGACATCAGCGGCGCTTCGAGCGGCGCGGCGTTGGGAGCGGTGCTCGGCGGCTATTGGCTTGGCTTCAGCCAGCCGCTGGCGCTCGCCGTCTGCGGCGCAGCCGGGCGCGCTCGGCGATGCTCGCCTGCTGCTTCGGCCTCGCCGGTCGCCGCGCCGACACGCGCCACGCTGCTGCTCGCCGGCCTGGCCATTTCGCTGGCGCGGGCGCCGCGACCAGCCTGGCGCTGGCGCTCGCCCCCTCGCCCTTCGCATTCTACGACGCGTTCGATTGGCTGATGGGCAGCGTCGTCGACCGCAGCCTGGCGCAAGCGCCGCGGCGCTGCGTCCCGGCCGCCTGGCCTGTGCCTGCTCCTGCGACGCGCCACGGCGCTCGACCTGCTCGCGCTTGGCGAAGATGTCGCCGCCTCGCTCGGGCACCGTCCGCGCCGCCTTGCGCTGCGAAGTGATCTGCCTTGTCGGCCATCGCGGTCGGCGCCTGCGTCGCGGTCGCCGGCGCGATCGGTTTCGTCGGGCTGGTCGCACCCGTGCTCGCGCCGGCGACTGAGCGCGCGGTCATCCCGGCCGCGCGATGGTCCCGGCGGCGATGATCGGCGCGATCCTGCTCACCCTCGCCGACCTCGCCGTGCGCTCCGTTCCGCTCGATCGGCCGATCCCGATCGGGGTCGTCACCGCGCTGTTCGGAACGCCACTGTTCCTCTGGCTGATCGTCACCATGCGCCGGAGGGTGACGTCATGACGGCACTCGTCGCGCCGCGCACGTCGCGCTCGCCGGCCGACTTGCGCCGACCGATCTTCAGCTCGCGCGGGCGAACTGGTCGCGCTGGTCGGCCCCAATGGCGGCGGCAAGACCAGCCTGCTGCGCGCGCTCGCCGGATCGAGGAGCGCGAGCGGCCAGGTGCGCATCGACGGCGAAGATGTCGATGCAGCGCCGCCGGCGCGGCGGCGACGCCTGCTCGCCTTCCTTCCCGCATCGCGCGACATCGCCTGGCCGATCGCGGCCCGCGACGTCATCGCGCTCGGCCTTGACCGTCGCGACGAAGCGCGGATCGACGACGCTGATCGAGCTGTTGGAGCTCGAAGGACTTGCCGACCGCCCGGTCGACCGGCTGTCGACCGGCGAACGCACCCGCGTCCTGCTTGCCCGGGCGCTCGCCGCGCGCCCCACATGCTGCTGCTCGATGAGCCGTTGTCGAATCTCGAGCCCTATTGGGTGCTTCGGTTCCTCGAGATCCTGTCGCGACCTCGCCGACGGCGGGACGCTGGTCGTTCGTCGCGCTTCACGACCTTGGCCAGCTTCGCCGCTTCGATCGCGGCCTTGCTGATCGCCGGCGGCACAGTACAAATGGACGAAGCGCCCGCCGGCCTGGTGGCCAGCGAGCGCTTCGAGGAGATATTCCGAATCCGCGCGGCGCGCGGCGGATGGACGATCAGTCGCCGGCGGATCGGCGATCATCGCCGTGAAACTGGCTTCGGCAGCGAGCTTGCCGTCGACCGAGGCCCGGCCGGCGAATTTGCACACCGCTCGAACGCTTCTGGACGAACTCGACGTCGAGCTGGAGCAGGCAACCGGGCTCGACCGGCGCGCGGAACTTGGCGCCCTCGATCGCCATGAAATAGACCAGCTTGCCGCGAGTCGGCGAGGCCGAGGCTTTCGACCGCGAGAATCCCCGCCGCCTGCGCCAGCGCCTCGACGATCAGCACGCCGGGCATGATCGGCCGGCCGGGAAAGTGCCCCTGGAAGAAGCCCTCGTTCATGCTCACCGCCTTGATCGCGGTGATCGACACGTCGGGACTCGAGCCGCTCGACGCGGTCGACCAGCAGCATCGGATAGCGATGCGGCAATGCCGCCATCACCCGCCGGATATCGAGCGGGCCGATGGCGGCGCCTGTCGTTCCCTCGTTCACTGGCGCGTCAGCGGCCCTGGGGGTTGGCTGCTGCGCCTGGGCCGGGGCCGTCGTGCCGACGCTGGTCAGCGCCGCATTGAGCGCGGCCAGAACATCGTTGGTGATGTCGAGTGTCGTCGCGAAGCGAAGCGCCGCGCCGGTGTCCATCAGGACGTTCGCGCCACGGCGCTCCATCGCCGGCTGCAACAGCGGGACCAGCTTGGTGTTGATCTGCTGGCCGATATAGGCCTGGTTGCGCTGGATCTGGGTCTGCTGCCGCTCAAGCTCCTGAGCCGCAGTGGATTCCTTCTGCTGGAAGGCCTGGATCCGCTGACGAAGAGCCGCATCGGGCTCCTTGCCGGCAAGCGCTGTGACCGCGGTCTGCAACTGCTGGCGCTCGGGCTGGAGCTGGGTGGTCAGCTGCTGCCGCCGAGTGTTGAAGCGCAGTAACCTGCGCTTGCAACGCGGTCGCAGCGGTCCGGCAGGCATTGCACTCCCGGCCGACCCGCTCGAGATCGACGACGGCGACTTGGGCGGCGGGCACGCGCTGGGCAAGTGCCGGGGTGGCCAGTGCTGAAGCCGCAATCAAGGCGGCGGTTGAGACGAATTATCATTAGAATTGAGTTCCTACATTGAATGAGAAGAGCTTTGTTTCATCGCCTTCCTGCGTGAGCAGGGCTTTGGCGATGTCGATACGCAGCGGACCAAACGGCGATACCCAGTTGACTCCGATGCCAACCGAAAGGCGCGGCTTGACCGAATTGCCCTGGAAAAATTCCTTGAAGCCGGAATTCGGAACATAAGTAAACCCGGTGTTGCAGCTGTCTCCAGGCAACAGGATCTGGGTTTGCGGCGCGACGCCCTCGTCCGCCGCATTGTCGGGTTCCGTGCAGAGGCCCGGGGGCGTCGATCAGGTCCGGCGTGGTCAGCTTCCAGACCGATCCGATGTCGACGAAAGCGGAAGGACGAAGGCCCAGGTTCTTGAGCGCCGACGTCGATGGAAATTCGACTTCCAGCGCGGCCCATATAATAGGCCCGGCCGCCAAGCGCGTCGCTGAAAATATTCTCTGACAGGTCGACTTCGGATGGGGTCTCGTATGGGTACCGAACGACCCGGGGGCCGATGCCGCGAATGTCGAAGCCGCGCATCGTCGGTCCGAAGAAGCGATCGCTGATGCGGATCGGATCCTGCCCCTCGTCGTCAGCGTTCTCAAGCGGATGGATATAACCCCCTTCGCCATGGATCGACAGGATGAAGCCCGCGGGAAGGCCGAAGTATTTCGTCGCGTCGAGGCGGGTGCGGAGATATTTCACGTCGCCGCCTAGACCCGCAAAATCCTGATTGAATACAACACGATGGCCACGTGTCGGGCGGATGCTGTTGGTGTTGTCATAGGCGATCGTATGACCGATCGCGGAGGTAATGCGCTGACCGAGTTCCTGGCATAGGTAACGGCCCGCCCGAAGCGGGTTGCACTCCGATGGCAGCGGCCCATCTCCATCGGGATCGAGGAAGAAAGTGTCCTTGTCGAGCGTGATATTGTCGCGGATCAGCGAATAGCGCGTCCCGAAACTGATATATTCGGTAACCGGGAAACCAAGGCGTACGGCGCCGCCGACCGAATTCTGACCGTAGGTCTGGTTGCGATCGCCGTCGTTGTCGAAGTTGAAGCTGTTATATTCGCGATAGAAGATCTCGCCGCCCAACAGGATCGGCTTGTCGAGGAAATAGGGTTCGACGAATCCGGCCGAAATTGACTTGGCATATTTCGAATAGCTGACGCCGGTCTGCAGCTGCTGGCCCTTGCCCATGAAGTTGCGCTGGGTGACCGAAGTCGAAAGGATGAACCGCTCGAGGCTCGAATAACCGGCCGACAGTTCGAGCTGGCCGGTCGATTTCTCCTCAACGTCGACGTTGAGGATCACGCGATCGTTCGAAGAGCCCTGTGCCTGCTTGATCTCCAGATTTTCCTGGAAGAATCCAAGGCTCTGAATGCGGTCCTGGCTGCGCTTGACCTTGAACGCGTTGAAGGCGTCGCCCTCGTTAAGGCGGAACTCGCGACGAACCACCTTGTCGCGGGTAACGGTGTTGCCCTGAATGTTGATCTGTTCGACGTAGACACGGGGCGTTTCGCCAACACGGAAGGTGAGGTTCATCTCCCGCTTCTCGGCGTCCCGATCGAACGCCGGCGACACATCGGCGAAGGCATAGCCACGCGCGCCGGCAAGCTCGTTGAGGCCGGTGACCGTGTCCTCGACCAGCTTGGCGTTGAACCAGTTGCCGGGCTTGATCTGGACGATCGACTTGACGAACTCGGCGTCGAAGTCGCGTAGTTCGCTTTCAGCCTCGACCGTCCCGAATTTATACCGCGGCCCCTCTTCCACGACATAGGTGATGATGAAATCCTGCCGATCCGGCGTCAGCTCGGCCAGCGCCGAGACCACGCGGAAGTCGGCATAGCCCTGAGTAAGGTAGAATGCGCGCAGCTTCTGCTGATCGGCGGCAAGACGGTCGGGATCATAGCTGTCGTTGGACTTGAAGAAGCCGAGCAGACCGCCGGCTTCCTTGGTAAACATTTCCTTGCGCAAACGGCCGTCCGAATATTCTTCGTTGCCGATGATGTTGATTGCGCGGACCTTGGACTTGTCGCCCTCGCTGATCTCGAAAATCAGGTCGACGCGGTTCTGGTCGAGCTCGATGATCTTGGGCTCGACGGACGCCGCGAATCGGCCCTGGCGGCGATAAAGCTCGATAATCCGATCGACGTCGGCGCGAACCTTCGACCGGGTAAAAATCTGGCGCGGCGCAAGCTTGATCTCGGGCGAGATCTTGTCGTTCTTGATCCGCTTGTTGCCCTCAAGAACGATGCGGTTGATGACGGGGTTCTCGCGAACCGTGATCACCAGATTGCCGGTGTCGGCGCCGGTGATCACCACATCGGCGAACAACTCGGTGGCGTAGAGATCCTTCAACGCCTGATCGAGCGTTTCCGCCGTATAACTCTGGCCGGGAACGAGATTGGAGTAGCTTCGAACCGTTTCAGGCTCCAGCCGCTCCGATCCCACCACTCGGATCGAGCGGATTGTGCCAGCCGTGGCGACCGGTGCCGGTGCCGGAGCCGGAGCCGGTGCTGGCTGGGCGACGACCGGCGCCGGCTGTGTCGCTGCCGGCGCAGGCTGCTGGTTCGCCGGCGCAGGCTGCGCCGTTGCCGGCGCTTCCTGGGCCAACATGGGTGCGGACCAGCCGCCAAGAATGGTTCCGACCAGAAAAGCCCGGCCCATTCGCTTGGTAAATACAGTGCTGCTGGAACTCACGCTTCCCCGCCTAATTTGCTGAGCGGCCCGTCTGCCAACGGCGCCGCAGGTGATGACTAGCCCTGCCCCAACCATTCTATCCAATCAAGCGCCCAAGTCGTTCAAACAGGCCGAAAGTCGCTAAGTCGTTGACTGTAGTGAACAGGAGGAGTGCGAGAAGCGCGGCAAGGCCCCCGCGAAACGCCCATTCCTGCGCCCGTTCGCTGACCGGCTTTCGCCGAACCGCCTCCGCCGCATAGAAAACAAGATGTCCGCCATCGAGCATAGGGACTGGCAACAGGTTGATGAATCCCAGATTAATTGAGAAGAGCGCCAACAGGTATGTGAAGTCGAAAATGCCAAGGCTTGCTTGTTGCCCGGCGACCTGGGCCATCCGCAACGGCCCGCCGACCTCCTTTACCGATCGCTCCCCGGTGACGATCTGTCCGACGACGTCCACGATCGAACGCGTGATTTTGCCGGTTACGACGGTCGCTGCGGGAATTGCCTCCACAATCGACATCCGATCGAAATTCCGCTCGGGCGGCTGCAATCCCAGCAATCCGACCGGGTAGCGTTGTCCGAAGTCGTCCTGGCGCTCCTCCATCCCGATCAGCGCCCTGGTCGACTCTATCTTTCCGCCGCCGTTCGAAGCGGATGATAACCTCCGCATTGGGACGGATGGACACGATCCGCCGCAAGTCCTCGAAGGATCCGGTTTTCTGACCGGCAACGCTCAGGATACGGTCGCCGGTGACCAATCCGATCTTCGCCGCAGTGCTGCCGGCCTGGACGCCCCCGGCTACAGGCGGCGTATTGGGCATTCCGAATGCCACGAAAAAGGCCGCGAAAATGATGATCGCCAAGATAAAGTTGGCGACCGGGCCGGCGAGAACGATCAGAAATCGTTGCCACCAGGGCTTGAGGTGGAAGGATTTCGACCTGACCTCAGGAGGCAGCTTCGCGTCGAAATCGGGCTGGCTGGCCGGGTTCATGTCGCCGACGAAGCGCACATAGCCCCCAAGCGGCAACCAGCCGATCTTCCAGCGGGTCCCTCGCTTGTCGGTCCAGCCGGCGATCTCCCGCCCAAAACCGATCGAGAACTGCTCGGCTCCGACCCCAAAGGCCCGGGCAACCCAATAATGACCGAGCTCGTGAAACAACACGAGCGGGCCGATCGCGCAAAGAAAGGCGATGGCGACGAACCACAGCGGCGGCTGGGCAAGCATCAGGCGGCCAACTCGGTCATCAGATGCTGTGCCAATGCCCTTGACTTCAGGTCAATGTCGATGACGTCGGCGATGGACCGGGGCGCTCCTGCGTTCGTTTGAGCAATTGCCGTCTCAACTGTCTGCACGATATCGAGAAACCCGATGCGGCGGCCAAGGAAGGCGGCGACGGCTTCCTCATTGGCGGCGTTGAGCACGATCGGCGCCGCTCCGCCGGCCTCCAACGCGTCCCGCGCCACCCGCATCGCCGGAAAGCGATCAAGATCGGGCTGTTCGAAAGACAAGGATCCAAGCCGTGCTAGGTCAAGCCTCTCCGCGGGTGTTTCCATTCGGTCCGGGTAGGCCAGCGCATGAGCGATTGGAATGCGCATGTCGGGGCTGCCAAGCTGCGCGAGCACCGATCCATCGACATACTCGACCATCGAATGGATCACCGATTGCGGATGGACGAGGATGTCGATGCGCTCGCTCGGCAATCCAAACAAATGGTGCGCCTCGATCAGTTCGAGGCCCTTGTTCATCATTGTTGCGGAATCAACGCTGATCTTGGCGCCCATCGACCAGTTGGGGTGCGCGACAGCCTGTTCGGGCGTCATCGCCGCCATCTGTTCACGGCTTTCCTCTCGAAACGGGCCGCCGCTCGCGGTCAGCACCAATCTTGCGACATCGCATGAGCGATTGCCCGAAAGACACTGGAAAATCGCATTATGCTCGCTATCCACTGGCAAGATCACAGCGCCCGACCGGCGCGCAGCGGCAATCATCAGCTCGCCTGCGGTGACAAGCGCTTCCTTATTGGCGAGGGCCACGGTCCGCCCCGCCTCGATCGCGGCCATGACCGGCTCGAGCCCGGCGTTGCCGACGATCGCGGCCATCACCCACTCCGCATCGCCCGCCGCGGCTTCCGTCAGCGCTTCACGCCCGCTTGCGGCCCGACAATGGGTGCCATCCAGTAGTTGCTGAAGCTGGGGCAACAGCGTCGCGTCGTCGATCACGGCGAGCCTGGCTCCCGTCCGCCTGGCGGCCTTCGCCAGCGCCTCGACATTGCGGGCGGCGGACAAGGCCACGACCTCGAACCGATCCGGATGGCGTTCGATCAAGTCGAGCGTCGACGTTCCGACCGAACCGGTTGCGCCAAGGATCGAGACACGTCGGCGGCTCATAGCCAATTCGATAGCATCAATGCCGCCGTCAGGACGGCAACGGGGACCAGTCCGTCAAGCCGGTCGAGCAGTCCGCCATGACCGGGAAGCCAGGTGCCGCTATCCTTGACTCCCGCCCGGCGCTTGAGCCCGCTTTCGAACAAGTCTCCAAGCTGAGCTGCAATCGCGAACGGCACCGCCAGCCACAGGAGCAACGGCGGAAGGCCGACGAAGCTTACCCATGCACCAGCCAGCACCGCAGCACTGGCCACTCCACCAATCAGCCCTGCTATGGTCTTGTTGGGGCTGATCGATGGAGCCAGCTTCGGCCCGCCGATCGCCCGTCCCGCGAAATAGGCGCCGATGTCGGTCGCCCAGACGACAAGGAATACCCAGATCAGCAGGTCAAAGCTCTTCCCGATATCCTGATATTCAGCCCGCTCGCGAATCCACAAGAGGGAGATGGCCGGCAGCAGGCAATAAACGAAGCCGAACAGCTTCCATCCAAGGCCCCATCGGGCGACGATGCGCGACCATTCGACATACATGATCGTCGCCATCACAGCGACGAGGATCGCGAACGGCCATCCGCCGAGCAGCGCTTCGACCAGAGCAATGGCGATCAGGATGATTCCCACCGCGGTGCGAGTGACCAGCTCCCTCATCGGCCGCCGAACCGGCGCTGCCGTCCCGCATATTCGTCAAGCGCTGCGCGCAATGCGTCTTCGTCGAAATCGGGCCAGAGCGTGTCAGTGAACACCAGCTCGGTATAGGCCGCCTGCCACAGCAGGAAATTGGATAAGCGCCTTTCCCCAGACGTTCGAACCAGCAGGTCGAGCTCGGGCCAGTCGCTGGTCGTCAGCTCCGCGCCCAACCTTGCCTCGTCGATCGCCTGGGGATCCAGCTCACCGGCGACGACTTGTTCGGCCAGCCGCCGGGCGGCGCCGGCTATTTCGGCCCGGGATCCATAGTTGAGCGCCACGACCAGGGTCAGGCGGTCGTTGTGAGCAGTCTTCTGGACGGCCTGCTCCAGCCGCTGCACCAGCTGGGGCCCGAACGGCGCAGGATCGCCGATCAGGCAGAGCCGGACGCCTTCCCGATCCAGCTCATCCAGCTCACGCTCCAGATAGTAACCGAGCAACCCCTTGAGGTCGCTGACCTCTTCTTCCGACCGACGCCAATTTTCAGAAGAAAACGCATAAAGCGTAAGAACTTCTATGCCGTTCTTTACGGCAGCCTTCAACGTTTTCCGAACCGCCTCCGCCCCCGCACGATGCCCCGCGACGCGCGGCAAGCCGCGTTTGGCAGCCCAACGTCCGTTGCCGTCCATGATAATCGCGACGTGTCGGGGACCTTCGCCACCTGCACCGCCGTGCAGGCGCGCGCCCCCGGCCGCGGCGGGGTTTGAGGTCACTTGCCGAGGATTTCCTGTTCCTTGGCATGTGCAGCGGCATCGATGTCGGCGATGGTCGCGTCAGTCATCTTCTGAACTTCCGCGCCGAGCCTCTTGTGCTCATCCTCGCTGATTTCATGCTTCTTCTCATCGGTCTTGAGAGCGTCCATGCCGTCGCGGCGCACATTGCGGACGGCGATGCGCGCCTTCTCGGCATATTGACCGGCAAGCTTGGCCAGTTCCTTGCGACGTTCCTCCGTCAGCTCCGGGATTGGAAGACGGATCATCTGACCGTCGGTAATAGGGTTGATGCCCAAGCCTGCATTGCGAATAGCCTTTTCGACCGAGCTGACATTGCTCCGATCCCAAACCTGGACCGAGATCGTGCGCGGCTCGGGCACCGAAACGGTTGCCACCTGATTGATCGGCATGTTCGAGCCATAGACCTCAACCTGAATCGGGTCGAGCAAAGCAATCGAAGCGCGGCCGGTGCGAAGGCCTCCAAGATCGTGTTTCAGCGCCTCAAGCGCGCCGTGCATGCGGCGGCCGATGTCACTCTTGTCGTAGGCGGGCATCCTCTTACTCCTCGTTCTGAACGATCGTCGCGGTCCCGCGGCCGGCCAGCACCTCGGCCAGGTTGCCGGGTTGGCGGATGTTGAACACGACGATCGGAATATTATTGTCGCGGCACAACGCGACGGCGCTGGCATCCATCACCTTTAGGTCGTCGGCGAGCACGCGGTTGAAGCTCAATCTGTCATAGCGAGAGGCACCCGCGACCTTCTTGGGGTCTGCATCGTAAACGCCGTCCACGCTGGTGCCCTTGAACAGCGCGTTGCAGCCCATCTCGGCGGCGCGCAGCGCGGCGGCGGTATCGGTGGTGAAATAGGGATTGCCGGTGCCGGCGGCGAAGATGACGATCCGGCCCTTTTCGATGTGGCGCATGGCACGGCGGCGGATGTAGGGCTCGCATACGCTGGACATCGGGATGGCCGACTGAACGCGAGTGTCGACGCCGATCTTTTCCAGCGCATTCTGAACAGCGAGCGCGTTCATCACCGTCGCCAGCATTCCCATATAATCGCCGGTGGCCCGGTCGAAGCCCTGGGCTGCGCCGGCAATTCCGCGGAAGATGTTGCCGCCGCCGACCACCAGGCAAAGCTCATGCCCTGCGCCCTTGGCCGCGGCGATCTCCCCCGCCATACTGGCCACCGTCCCGGGATCGATGCCGAACTGGCCCGGCCCCATCAACGCCTCGCCCGACAGCTTCAGCAGGATGCGGTGGAAGCGCGGTCGGGTCATAGGTTGGCAAATCCTCTCATCTGGCCCGGATACGCGAAGGGGCGGATGCGCTCTTACGGCGCACCCGCCCCTCTGCCAACCGTCTTCTCCCCTCACGCTTGCGCAAGGGGCCGGGGGAGGGAATATACTGTCGCCGCGGCAACAGGCGTCCCTCAATCCCTTCCTGCGCGCGAAAGGGAAAGCTGTTAGCCGACCGGCTCGTCCTTCTTGACACCGGCAGCGGCAGCAACTTCGGCGGCGAAGTCGCTTTCGGCCTTCTCTATGCCCTCGCCAAGCTGGAATCGCTCGAACGCCTTCAACGTGATCGGCGACCCGGCATCCTTACCGGCTTGCGCGACGACGTCGGCAACAGGGGTCTTGTTGTCGATCACGAACAGCTGGCTCAGCAGGGCATTGTCCTTACGGAACTTGGCGATCGAACCTTCCACCATCTTCTCGACGATGTTGGCCGGCTTGCCGCTTTCCTTGGCCTTTTCGATGGCGATTGCCCGCTCACGTTCGATGAGAGCGGCGTCAAGCCCCTCGGCGTCCAGGGCCAGCGGGTTGGCGGCGGCGATGTGCATCGCAATCTGCTTGCCCAGCACCTGCAGCGTTTCGGCCGGAGCCGCGCTTTCAAGCGCAACCAGCACGCCGATCTTGCCAAGGCCGGGGACGACCGCATTGTGGACATAGCTGACCACCGCGCCCTCACTTACCTGGAGCACCGCGCTGCGGCGCAGCGACTGGTTCTCGCCGATGGTGGCGATGTTGTCGGTCAGCTTTTCCTCGATCGTGCCGCCGCCCGGATAAGCAGCCGTTTTCAGCGCGTCGACGTCGCCATCGGCCTCGAGCGCCAGACCTGGAGACGTTGCGGACGAACTCCTGGAACTGCTCGTTCTTGGCGACGAAGTCGGTCTCTGAATTGACTTCGACGACCGCGCCCTTGGTACCGGCGACTGCAACGCCGACCAGGCCCTCGGCTGCGGTGCGGCCGGCCTTCTTCGCAGCGGCGGCGAGGCCCTTGGCGCGCAGCCAGTCGACCGATGCTTCCATGTCGCCCTGGTTTTCGGCCAGCGCCTTTTTGCAATCCATCATGCCGGCGCCAGTGCGCTCACGCAGTTCCTTCACCGAAGCGGCGGTGATTTCAGCCATGTTTTTACCTTTCACTCCCCTCCCGCTCGCGGGAGGGGCTGGGGGAGGGAATGTCGTGAGGGTACCGAGCTAAACAAGCCCTCCCCTCAATCCCCTCCCGCATGCGGGAGGGGAAGAAGAGATTACGCTTCCAGCGCCACTTCCGCCGGCGGCTCGGCCATTGCGCCGATGTCTTCGCCACGAGCCGCGGCGCCGCCGGTTTTGCCGGCGTTGGCGGCCGAAGCGATGGCGTCGCAATAAAGGCGGATGGCGCGGCTGGCGTCGTCGTTGCCCGGAACCGGGAAGGCGATGCCTTGCGGGTTGGAGTTGCTATCGAGGATCGCGATGACCGGGATGCCCAGGACATTGGCTTCCTTGATCGCCAGCTCTTCCTTGTTGGTGTCGACCACGAACATCACGTCCGGAAGGCCACCCATGTCGCGGATACCGCCAAGGCTGTTCTCGAGCTTGTCGCGCTCTCGGGTCAGCTGAAGCACTTCCTTCTTGGTGAGGCCGGCAGTGTCACCCGACAACTGCTCCTCGAGGCTCTTGAAGCGCTTGATCGAGTTGGAAATCGTCTTCCAGTTGGTAAGCATGCCGCCAAGCCAGCGGTGATTGACGAAGTGCTGGCCCGACACTCGGGCCGCTTCCGCCACCGCGTCCTGCGCCTGGCGCTTTGTGCCGACGAACAGCACCTTGCCGCCGCGGGCAACGGTCGATTGAACGAAGTCGAGCGCACGAGCGAACAATGGAACGCTTTGCGACAGGTCGATGATGTGAACGCCGTTGCGGTCGCCGAAGATGTACGGCTTCATCCGCGGGTTCCAGCGGTGGGTCTGGTGGCCGAAGTGCGCGCCGGCCTCGAGCAATTGCTGCATGGTGACGACGGTGGTCGCCATAGGGATATCTCCTTGCGGTTATGCCTCGACGGATCCGAGTAACCGAGCATCGCCCGGCACCGCTTATGATGGACCCGCCTGTGGGATGGCGCGGCCACTAGCCGATGAAGCCTGTCATATCAAGCGCTTCACCGCCGCGAGCGGCGTGAATGGAACGAATGACGAACATTTTCGCTTGACGATTGCGGAACATTTAGAGAACATCATCGCAATCCACCGCTTGATGGAAGGAATATCGGATGCTCGTCGCTACCGCCCTCACCCTCGTTCTTATCGGATTTGTCGCCTCGATTCTGGTCAAGCTCGCGCGCCAGGACGGTCCGAAAATCGCGGCTGCCCTTCAGGGGCGCTCATGGACGTCGGGTTCGCCCGCTCCTGCGGCCCGGGCAAAGTTGCGTATCAGGTCGCGCTGTATGGGGGTGCGACCGGAACTTGCGCGGACGATGCTGCGCGCCGCTGCCTGACCCGTGCATAGCTGGCGATGCTGAACGGCAGCAACGCCAGGTAAATGGCCGAGATCGCCAGCAGGGTCCACCACGGCTCGTTGAGCAGCGCCGCGCCGAGCAGCGCAACCCCCGCCAGCGCCAATAATCGCCAGCCACGGCGGATTCGGATCGAGGACCAAGTGTAAGTCGGCACGCTGCTGATCATCATCAGGGCGATGAACAAAGTCCATGGCAGCACCAGCGTCCAGCTGCGGAACACATCGCTGCCGCTGATCAGCCATAGATATACCGGAACGAAGGTCAGCCCTGCTCCGACCGGGGCCGGAACGCCGGTATTGAAACCTGCCGACTTGTGCGGCTGATCATCGAGGTCGATCCGCGCATTGAAGCGGGCCAGGCGCAACGCGCAGCACACGGCAAGCGCGAGCGCCGCCATCCAGCCGAAGCGCGGTGCGTATTGCAGCGACCATAGGAAAATAATCAGCGCGGGTGCGGTGCCGAAGGCGATGTTGTCCGACAGACTGTCGAGCTCGGCCCCAAACCTGCTCTGCGCCCGGAGCAATCGCGCAATTCGGCCGTCAAATCCGTCAAGTACGCCCGCACCGACGATGGAAGCCAACGCCAGGGCCCAGTCGCCCGTTATGGCAAATCGCACGCCAGTGAGACCGAAGCAAAGCGCCATCACCGTGATCGCGTTGGGCGCGAAAGCTCGCAATGGAAGGCCGCGCCGCTCCACCGGTTCGGTCATTGGCTGGTTCCGCGGCGGTTGGAGTCGACTCCGATTTCGCCGATGATGGTTTCGCCGGCGATGGCCCGCTGGCCGAGAAGCACCCGCGCCCCCGTCCCTTCAGGCAGATAAACGTCGACGCGGCTGCCGAAGCGGATCAGGCCGATGCGCTCACCAGCCTCGACGCGGTCGCCTTCCTTGACGAACGAAAGAATGCGCCGCGCGACCAATCCCGCGATCTGGGTGAAGCCGATCCTCAACCCGTCTTCGCCTTCAACCAGGAAATGCTGCCGCTCATTATCCTCGCTCGCCTTATCGAGATCGGCGTTCAGGAACTTGCCCGGGACATAGGCAATACGGCGGATCGTTCCGGCGATTGGCGATCGGTTGATGTGCACGTCGAACACGCTCATGAAAATCGATACGCGCGTATATTCCCCGGCAAGTCCGCCTTCCCCTGCCAGCTCGAGCGGGGCCGACACCCGGCTGATCATCGTGACCAGCCCGTCCGCAGGGGCAACGATCAGCTTGGGATCGACAGGAGTGGTACGGATGGGGTCGCGAAAAAAGGCCGCGACCCAGATCGTCAGGCCGATCAGCAGCCAGCCGAGAAAATTGCTGATCAGGCTATAGGTCGCCAACGCCGCGAACGCTGCGATCAGAGTAAATTTGCGCCCTTCGGGATGGACCGAGGGGAAGCGCCATTTGACGGTCGTCAGGTGGCTGTTGGGCTTATCGATTTCGGACATGGCCAAGTCCATTAGGAGCAAGAGCAACGCGCGGCAATCGCTCGCAGTTGCCTATCGCCACCCGCTTGCCTAATGCGCGCCGCGACCCTCAATTCCCGCAAGGCAAGAAGATATGGCCAAGATCAAGGTGAAGAACCCGGTTGTCGAACTCGACGGGGACGAGATGACCCGCATCATCTGGCAATGGATCCGCGAACGGCTGATCCTGCCCTACCTCGACATCGACCTCAAATACTTCGACCTTGGCATTGAGAAGCGCGACGCGACCGAGGACCGCATCACCGTCGAGGCGGCCGAAGCGATCAAGCAATATGGCGTCGGCGTCAAATGCGCGACCATCACTCCGGACGAGGCTCGGGTTGAGGAGTTCGGCCTCAAGAAAATGTGGAAGTCGCCAAACGGCACCATCCGGAACATCCTGAACGGCGTGGTGTTCCGCGAACCGATCGTCATCGCCAACGTGCCGCGCCTGATTCCCGGCTGGACCGACCCGATCGTGGTTGGCCGCCATGCTTTTGGCGACCAGTACAAGGCGACCGACTTCAGAGTTCCTGGAAAAGGCAAGCTGACGATTAAATGGGTCGGCGAAAACGGCGAGGAAGTCGAACATGAGGTGTTCGATTTCCCTTCCGCCGGCGTTGCCATGGCCATGTACAATCTGGATGATTCCATACGGGCGTTTGCCCGCGCCAGCTTCAATTTTGGCCTCGACCGAGGCTGGCCGGTGTACCTGTCGACGAAGAACACCATCCTCAAGGCATATGACGGCCGCTTCAAGGACATTTTCGAAGAAGTGTTCGACAGCGAATTCAAGGACCGGTTCGCGGCAGCTGGTATTGAATACCAGCATCGCCTCATCGACGACATGGTCGCGTCCGCGCTCAAATGGAGCGGCAAGTTCGTCTGGGCCTGCAAGAATTATGACGGCGACGTCCAGTCGGACCTCGTTGCCCAAGGCTTCGGTTCGCTCGGCCTGATGACGTCGATCCTGATGACGCCAGACGGCAAGACCGTCGAAGCCGAGGCAGCGCATGGCACCGTCACCCGCCATTATCGCATGCACCAACAGGGCAAGGCGACCTCGACCAACCCGATCGCATCGATCTTCGCCTGGACGGGCGGGCTTAAATATCGTGGCAAGTTCGATGAAACGCCCGAGGTGGTCCGCTTCGCCGAGACGCTTGAGCGGGTCTGCATCGAAACGGTCGAGAGCGGCAAGATGACCAAGGATCTCGCAATCCTGGTCGGCCCCGACCAGGCGTGGATGACGACCGAGCAATTTTTCGAGGCGATCCGCGAAAACCTGGAGACGGCGATGGCGACCGAAGCGGTCGCGCAGGCCTAGGCATATGCGTCCGGCGAGCGAACCCGTTCGCGCCGGACGCCGAGGCCGATCAGCCGCCCCGGGATGCGCCTCAGCAACGGATAGCGGTCGAGCATGCGGACTGGCAGCGGGGCTCTGACCGTGGTGGTTGCTGGGTCGAGTACCGGGCCAATGATTGCATCCTGGGCTGCCTTTTGCCCGGCCTGGATGACCCGAGTTGGAAACAAGCGTCGATCCTGGACCTTGTGAAGCAAGGGATCGGGGTCATCGCCCCTTGCCATCGCTCCCGCGAGAGCATTCGCTGCCGCGACGGCATCCTGGATGGCGAGATTGATGCCGATTCCGCCGGCCGGCGACATGGCATGTGCGGCATCGCCGATGGCAAGCAGGCCGGGGCGGTGCCAGTTCGTCATCCGGTCGAGCTCCACCGTCAGCAAATGCATCTGGTCCATGCTGGTCAGCACATTGCCCAGCGGCCCAAGGATCGGCGCGGCATTCTCGATCCGGGCGCGCAGCGCCTCAATGCCGCCCGCTCGCAACTTCTCACCCATCCCCTTGGCGAAAATATAGGCGACCTGCCAGTAGTCGACCCGATCGATCAGCGCCATCAGCGTGCCCGGCGCAACAATTCCGCGGAGCGCCATTTCGGCGCCTTCCGGCTTCGGCACCCGAAACCAGAAAACATCCATTGGCGCGCCGAGATTCTCGACCGGGAGCAGCTTGCGCGCCAACGACGAGCGACCGTCGGCAGCAATCGTCAACGCCGCGCGCAGCTCTCGGCCATCCTTGATCCGCGCGCCTGCGACGCGCCCACGCTCCTCGATGAAGCCCACAACCGGCGCATTCATCTCCAACTTGAATGTAGGGTAGGTCGCAGCTTCGTCCCGGAGGAAATCGAGGAAGTCCCACTGCGGCATCATTGCAATGAAGGGGGCTGGCGTATCCAGGTGGCGCAAATCGCCGAGCACATACTCCTTCCCGGAGATAGTGCCGCGCGCTTCGTAAAGACGATTGTGCGGGCGATCGAGGAAGCGCTTGAGCATCCCCAGCTGGTCGAGGATCTCCATGGTCGAGGGGTGGACGGTGTCGCCGCGAAAGTCGCGGAAGAAGTCGGCATGCTTTTCCAGCACGGTCACCGGAACGCCCGCTCGGGCGAACAGCAGGCCGGCCATGACCCCGGCTGGACCGCCGCCGACGATCAGAACATCGTTCATGTCGCGCCTTGGACGCCGCATGGGCTCCAAGGTCAAGAGTTGGGCCGGTGACAGGCGCGGCTGGGCGTGCTTGAAGGCGCCAATGGCGGGCGGAATCCATATGACACCGGCGCTCAGCGACGCCCTTACCATTTTGGGCGCGGCTGGCATCGTTATCCCTACCTTTGCGCGTTTCAGGATCAATCCGGTGATCGGGTTCATCCTGGTGGGGATCGTCGCCGGGCCGTTCGGGCTCGGCGCACTGACGGGCCGCTACCCCTGGCTCGAGTGGCTCTCGATAACCGACCCGGAAGGGATCGAGCCGTTCGCCGAACTCGGGATCGTGCTTTTGCTCTTCTCAATCGGGCTTGAGCTCAGTTTTCGACGACTGATGGCCATGCGGAGCATGGTGTTCGGTATCGGCGCCGCGGAAATGCTGCTGACGGCCGCACTGATCGGCGGAGCGCTGATCATATTCGACTGGCCGCCCATCAGCGCGCTGTGGCTCGCGCTGGCGCTGGCCATGTCCTCCACCGCACTGGTGCTGCCAATCTCGGGCACCCAGAGCCCGGTCGGCCGTGCCGCGCTTGCAATGCTGCTATTCGAGGATCTTGCGCTGGTTCCGATGCTCTTCCTGATCGGTGCCGCAGGCGGGGCGGCGGCGAGCGGGCTCGGACAAGTCGCGATCGAGGGGACGCTAGTGATCCTCGCGATCCTGGTGATCGGCCGCTTTGTCCTGCCGGGCCTGTTCGCCCAGGCGGCTCGCTCGAAAAAGCCCGAGCTGTTCCTCGCCATTTCGCTGCTGGTGGTCATCCTGGCCGCGACCGTCACCGCCTCGGTCGGTCTCTCGCCCATCCTCGGTGCGTTGGTCGCCGGGCTGGTGATCGCCGAGACCGAATATCGAAGTGAGGTCGATGTCGTCACCGAGCCCTTCAAGGGCCTTGCACTCGGCGTGTTCCTGATCACCGTCGGGATGAGGATCGATATTACCGAACTGCTCGGGAACTGGCCCGAACTGCTTGGAGCGTTGGCAGGCGTGTTGCTGGTCAAGGCGATGGTCACTGGCGCGCTGCTGCGCATGGTGGGCGCCAGTCGAGGGGTCGCAGCAGAGACGGGATTGCTGATGGCCAGCCCATCGGAGACGACGCTGATCGTCCTCGGCGCGGCAGGAGTGGCCGGGATCCTGAGGGCAGACACAGTGTCCTTCTGGTCGGCGGCGACGGCGATTGGGCTGACCATCACCCCGCTATTGGCCGGTCTTGGCCGGTTTGCCGCCCGGCGGGTCGATCATGCCGCACTGTCCGGCGACGACATCGGTCCCACCGCCGGCAAGACGGTGATCTTCGGGTTCGGCCGGGTGGGCAGGATGGTGGCCGATATGCTTGAGGAACATGGGCAGTCCTATCTTGCGGTCGACAGCGATATCGACGGCTTCACCGAAGCGAGAAAGACCGGCTATTCCGTGCTTTACGGCGATGTTTCAAGACGGCAACTTATCGAGAAACTGGACCTCGGCCAGGCCAAGGCGGTGGTGCTGACGATGGATGATCCGGTACTGTGCGCGCGCCTCGCACGGCGCCTCAGGAGCGAGCATCCCGCCCTGCCGATCATCGCCCGCGCACGCGACACCGACCATGCCGCCGCGCTCTACCGCGCGGGAGTGACCGACGCCGTGCCCGAGGCGCTGGAAGCATCGCTGCAACTGTCGGAGGCTGTGCTGGTCGACGTCGGCGTCGCAATGGGCCCGGTCATCGCCAGCATTCACGAAAAACGCGATGAGCTTCGTGCCGAAATCATGAAGGCCGGACAGCTGGATGTTGAGCCGAGCCTGGGACGACGGAGAAAAAGAGACGCCAGGCCGGCTTAGGCGGCGACCTTCTCGATCGCCTCCTTGATCGCCTTGAGCGCCTCGTCCGCCTTCTCCCCATCCGGTCCGCCGCCTTGTGCCATGTCCGGGCGGCCGCCGCCGCCCTGTCCGCCAAGGGCCGCAACCGCGGCTTTGACCAAGTCGACGGCGCTGACCTGGCCAGCGAGATCGTCCGTAATTCCGACCGCGACACTGGCGCGTCCTTCGTTGACTGCGACCAGTGCGGCGACGCCGGAACCGACGCGCTGCTTCATTGCATCTACTTCGCCCCGCAAGCCCTTCGGATCGAGCCTTTCGACGACCTGGCCAAGGAAGGCATAACCGCCGACCCGCTCGGGACCCGCCGCATCGGACTTGGCTCCGCCGCCCATGGCAAGCGCCTTTCTGGCATCGGCCAGCTCGCGCTCGAGCCGGCGGCGCTCTTCGACCAGCGCGGCAACTCGGGCGGGAACTTCGTCCGGTGAGGCCTTGAGACTGGCGGCCGTCTCGCGGAGCTTCTCGTCGCGGGCGTTGAGCCATTGGCGGGCGGCTTCCCCGGTCAACGCCTCGATCCGGCGCACACCCGAGGACACGGCGCTTTCGGAAACGATCTTGAACAGCGCAATATCGCCCGTCGCGGCAACATGGGTGCCACCGCACAGCTCGACCGAATAATGCTGATCGATGTGTCGCCCCATCGAAAGAACGCGGACCTCGTCGCCATATTTCTCGCCGAATAGGGCAAGCGCGCCCTGCTCGACCGCCTCGTCCGGGGTCATCAGCCGCGTGACCACCGGCTCATTGGCCCGGATCTCGGCGTTCACATCTGCTTCGATTTGGGCGATTTCGTCGGCGGTCAGTGCTTTCGGATGCGAGAAATCAAACCGGAACCGGTCAGGCGCGACCAGGCTGCCCTTTTGCGTGACATGCTCGCCAAGACGGTTGCGCAGCGCCGCGTGAAGCAGGTGGGTCGCGCTATGATTGGCGCGGGTGGCATCACGCCGTTCCGCGTCCACCGTCTGGTGCAGGGATTCGCCGACCGAAACCTCGCCCTTCACCACCTTGGTGGCGAGCGCATGGAGCCGACCGAGCGGTTTGGACGTGTCGGTAACCTCGCCTTCGAAGCCTTTGAGGGAAGTCAATTTTCCGGCATCGCCAACCTGTCCGCCGCTTTCGCCATAGAAGGGTGTCTGGTTGAGCAGCAGTTGAACCTCGTCCCCCTGCCTCGCGCTGTCGATGGTCGCGCCATCCCTGACGATGGCCAGCACGACACCCTCGCCCTCGTCACCCGAATAGCCGGTGAACTCGGTCGCGCCATGTTCCTCGGCCAGGTCAAACCACAAATCTTCGGAAGCCTTGTCGCCCGATCCCTTCCATGCCGCGCGGGCCTGGGCCTTCTGCTCGGCCATGGCGGCATCGAAGCCGGCGCGATCGACGTTGAGGCCGCGGGCGCGCAATGCGTCCTCTGTCAGGTCGTATGGAAAGCCGAAGGTGTCGTAGAGTTTGAAGGCAGTCCCGCCGGGCAAGGTCCCGCCCTCGCCCATGTTGATGGTCGCCTCGTCTAGCAGCTTCAGCCCGTTGGCGAGCGTCTGGCGGAAACGAGTTTCCTCCTGGAGGAGCGTCGCCTCCAGCAGCGGCTGGGCGCGGACCAGCTCGGGATAGGCGGCGCCCATTTCCGCGACCAGCTCCGGCACCAGGCGGTGCATCAGCGGGTCCTTGGCGCCGAGCAGGTGGGCGTGGCGCATGGCGCGGCGCATGATCCGGCGGAGGACATATCCCCTGCCCTCATTGGCCGGCAGCACGCCGTCGGCGACGAGGAAGCCAGAGGCGCGCAGGTGATCGGCGATGACGCGATGCGACGCCTGCTGGTCGCCCTCGGCCCTGGTCCGGGTCAGTTCCTCCGAGGCGGCGATCAGCGCCTTGAACGTGTCAGTGTCATAATTGTCGTGCACCCCCTGCATCACCGCGGCGATGCGTTCGAGGCCCATCCCGGTATCGATCGACTTCTTGGGCAGCTCGCTGACGATCTCGCCGGCAGCCTGCTCATATTGCATGAACACCAGGTTCCAGATTTCGACGAAGCGGTCGCCGTCCTGATCCGCGCTCCCCGGCGGCCCGCCGGGAATATGCTCGCCATGGTCGTAGAAGATTTCCGAGCAAGGTCCGCACGGCCCGTCATCGCCCATCGCCCAGAAATTATCCTTGGTCGGGATGCGAATGATACGGCTTTCAGGGAGGCCCGAAATCTTCTGCCACAGGCCGAAAGCCTCATCGTCGGTGTGGTAGACCGTGACGGTCAGCCTGTCGGCCGGAAGCTCCCAGTCGCGCGTGAGCAAGGTCCAGGCATGGTGGATCGCCTGATCCTTGAAATAGTCGCCGAACGAGAAATTCCCCAGCATTTCAAAGAAAGTATGATGGCGCGCCGTATAGCCGACATTGTCGAGGTCATTATGCTTCCCGCCGGCGCGGACGCATTTCTGCGAGGAGGTGGCGGTCACATAGGGCCGCGTTTCCAACCCGGTGAACACATTCTTGAACGGCACCATGCCGGCGTTGACGAACATCAGCGTCGGGTCGTTGTGCGGCACCAGCGGTGACGAAGCGACCCGCGCATGCCCCTCTCTCCCGAAATAATCGAGGAAGCCGCGGCGGATGTCATTGGTCGAGGTCATAAGCTGGCAGATACGTTCGTTGCTGCAATGCGGCAAGACGCGGCGTCATTGCGATGGAAGCGGATCCCAGTCGCCGGCGAGGCAAGCGTCGATTCCGAACTGTGATCTGAAACCCAGCTCACGCTCGGCCCGGCCGGCATCATAGACGCGTCCGATCGAATGTGGCGCCTGCCACCCGCTGGCGGCCATTCGCGCAACAAGACCCGGGCATCGCCGCTCAATCGCAGCAGGGGCATCGTGCAACAGCTCCTCGGCATCCACAGGTCGGAAGGGTGTTTGAGCGCTGACGACATAAGTGGCGGCCGGCCCTTCTCGATCGAGAGCAAGCGCGTGGGCCTCGGCAACATCGCGGCGGTCGATGCCGCGGTGGAGCCGGTAGGCGGCCATCGATTGAGCGGTCTCGGGGAAGCAGCGCGACATGCGCAGACTGGTGACGGTCATCGAACCACCAGCGGACGCCACCAACCGCTCGGCCTCCAACTTGGTCTCGTCGTAAATATCGCGCGGCTGGGGTTCGAGTTGTTCGTCGACCCACACTGCCGCACCTTCGGGCTCAAGCGCGTGGCCGTAGAGTGAGGTAGTGCTGGTCAGGACAAAGCGGCAGGCATTCACCGACAGGGCAAAGTCGAGCAACCGCTGTGTCGCGTCGACATTGGCGCGGCGGAATTGATCGTCGCTTCGCTGTCCCACATGAGGCGCGTGGAGGGCGGCGACATGGATGACGGCGTCGATAACGCCAATCCCTCGGCCCCAAACCGCCGCGTCGAGACAATCCGCGATGATATTGACGTGGCGGCCCGGTCTGAGATCGAGACCCACGACCTCATGTTCGACCAACAGCCTGCTGGCAACGGCACTGCCAATAAGCCCAGCGGCGCCGGTTACCAATATCCGCATAGCTTCCCCCGCCTAGGGATTGACTACCGCTCTCCATCAGTCGCCGGCAATGGCCAGAAGGGAGCAAGACGGCAAGGCAGCGGCGCATGTGGCACGCCGCTGCCCCCATCGAGCCCTAGAATTAGGCGTAAATCGGAATCAACTCTTCGACCAGGCCGGTCAGTGGGTTCACCTGGTAGACGTAACCATTGGCATAACGATACCAGGCGTCATTGTTGTCATAGTAGCGATCGCGATAGTCGAAAGGCACGTTGTAGGCGCTATAACCGGCCGGCAGCGGCTGACCGACTGCGAACTGCTGGCCGCTGACCAGCGCGGCCAGGGCCAGGATCACCTGACTCGTCGGGTCGACCCGGTAAATGCCGCCGTTGGCATAGCGATAATGATTGTCGGGCGTGTCATAATAAAGTGACTGGTAGCCGGCCGGAACATTGTACCCCGGATAGGCCACCGGCCACGGTTCGCCGATCAGATAATCATATTCGTTGCCGTAAATCGGATACCGCTGCGCGATACGGCGGCTGTACGGATCGACCTGATAGATATAGCCGTCGCCATACCGGTACAGGGCGTCGTTGCGGTCGTAATAGTTCGCGCGATAGGCCAACGGCACGTTGTAGGCGCCGTAGCTGGCCGGAAGCATCTGCCCGACGCCGTAACCCTGGCCGGTGAGAAGCGCGACCAGCGCGGTGATCAGCTGAGTTCCGGCATCGATCCGATAGATGCCGTAACCGTCAGAGCGGTAATAATAATCGGGCGTGTCGTAATAATAGGGCTGATACGCCTGCGGGACATAGCTGCTGTAGTAGGTCGTCGGCCAGGGATCGCCGACGCCATAGCCGCCAAACAGTGGGATCAGTGCCTGGACGAAATTGTCGTCCCGGTCGATCCGGTAAAGGTAACCCAGATCGTCGTCGTATCGATAATAATAGTCCTGCGTGTCGTAATAGCGGCTGCGATACATCGTCGGAACGAAGTTTGAGTAGCGCGCCGGGTTGATGGGATCGCCGACGGCGACGATCCGACTGTCGCCCTGGAATGTCATCGGCCGCATCGATTGGTCGCGGAACAGTGCAGCGACGCGCCTTGGCGAATCTACTGCCACCCGCTCCCGGAAATCACGCCGATCGTCGCGCAGTTCGCGGCGGGACTCGAAATTTGTATTCACCTCGCGGAAAGCCTGGCGGCGATTTAGCCGTTCGATGCGCTGAGGACGCTCGGCCCGCTGGACGCGCTGGCGCTCGATCCGTTGCGGGCGCTCGGCCCTTTCTATGCGCTGACGCTCGACCCGTTGAGAACGCTCGGCCTGTTGGACGCGCTGACGCTCGATCCGTTGCGGACGCTCGGCCCTCTCGACGCGCTGACGCTCGATCCGTTGACGCTCGGCCTGCTCGACGCGCTGGCGCTCGATCCGTTGCGGACGCTCGGCCCGCTCGACGCGCTGGCGCTCGATCCGTTGCGGACGCTCCACTCGTTGGTCTCGCTGCCGCTCCGCTCGCTGGGGACGCTCAGCCCGCTGCCGTTCGGCCTTCTGAGGACGCTCGGCCCGCTGGCGTTCGGCCCGCTGAGGACGTTCGGCTCGCTGTGCCTTGGGCTCGTCCGAATTTTGGCTTGCCTGAGCACGACCGTCGCGATCGCGATTTCCGCCGCGCTCGCCGAATGCCGGGCTGGCCAATGCCAGGCCGGCAACACCGGCAATCAGGAAAAACTTGCGGGTCATCATTGACCTCCTCGCCTACTCGTAATCATGAAATATCAACGCCCTGGCATAGGAAATGGGCCTGTGCCCCACATGAACCCGGTCGCCAATCGGCTCGATTGGTCGCGCCGCTAGGGCAGTTCGACCGTTGGTTATTCGAGGTTCATCTTCAGCGCTCGAAACCGGTCAGTGAAACCCGTCGCCGTCGCCGCTGCCGGCAGGGCTTTTCTTTTGCCAACCGCCCGGACACAAGATGATCATGCCAAAGCGGACGAGCAGCATCCCCGCCTACAAGCGCCGCCGTAAAAAGCGCGGGCCGTGGGGCTGGCTGATACGGATCGTCCTGGGCCTGTTCCTGTTCAGCATCCTGTGGGTGCTATTCTATCGCTTCGTGCCGCCGCCGGTCACCGCAACCATGCTCGGCGACCTGTTCGCGGGCCGCGGTCTTCACAAGGACTGGATGAACCTCGATCAGATGGATCGCGACATGGTTCGGGCCGCGGTCGGCGCCGAGGATAGCAAATTCTGCCAGCACGACGGTTTCGATTTCGAGGCGATCGAAGATGCGATGAAGCGAAATGCTTCGGGTGGGCGTATCCGCGGCGGGTCGACCATCAGCCAGCAGACCGCCAAGAATGCCTTCCTGTGGCAGGGCGGAGGATATCCGCGAAAGGCCGCCGAAGCCTATTTTACTTTCCTGATCGAAAACCTCTGGGGGAAGCGGCGGATCATGGAGGTCTATCTCAACGTCGCCGAGACCGGTATCGGCACCTATGGCGCCAACGCCGGCGCACAGCGCTATTTCGGCCATGACGCCAGCGCTCTGTCGGCAACGGAGGCGGCGCGGATCGCCGCGATATTGCCCCTGCCAAAGAAGCGCGGAGCGATCGCGCCCAAGGGCTTCACCCGCCGTTATGGCAACACCATTGCCGCGCGCGTCGGCCAGGTCCGCCGCGACGGGCTCGATGCCTGCGTCTATGCCGGCAAGACCGCGCCTAGGGATAAAGCACCGCCGCCATCCAAGGCGCCACCGCGCCAGTTGCCGGGCGAAGAATATGAAACGGCGACCCCGCCTCCGCCGGAGGAGTCGGTGGACTCGCCGCCGCTGGAAGAAACCACCGGGGATCAATCGCCTTCGGGCAACGAGATGGTCGCTCCACCCGTGGTTTCGAGCACCGAGCCGACGGGCAATGAAGTTCTGCCTGTACCCCCTCCCCCGGCGGAACCCGTCTCTCCGCCGGAACCGCAAAGCTGATTTAGGTTCGGCTGACCGCCGGAACGGCGACGGGGTCGTGGGAGTTGATGGTGCAAACCCAAGAAGGAGGATGCGTCATGGCCGCTCGCAGTGCCAATCGTAGCAGTTCGTCCCGTTCACGCAGTCGCTCGACAAGTTCCGGCCGTTCCAGCTCAGGCGAACAAAGCGCCTTCCGGTGGGGCTCGACCGGCGCCATCGCCGGTGCAGCACTTGGCGGCGCAGCAATCGCGATCGCGGCCAACCTCGGCCGTAAATTCCTGACCCAGTCGTTGAGCGGAAGCCGGGGCAACTGGGCCGACAGCCTGGCTGCCGAGCATGAACTCGGTGCTGTTGCTGTTCGACAGAATGCTCGAGACCGATGACAGCCAGACGCTGCAGCGCAAGATGCTGCTGATGAAGCTCGGCTATGCGCTCGACAAACATGCCTATGCCGAAGAGCATGTCGTCTATCCGGCACTTCGCGAAGCCAATGACAGGGCGGACGCGGAGGGGCTTGAGGTCGAGCATGGTGAGGTAAAGGAATTCCTCTACCGGCTCGACCATATGGAGTTCGACGATCCGGCCTGGATCGACACCGTTCGTGAATTCCGAACAGCGGTCGAAGCCCACGCCAAGATGGAAGAAGAACAGGTGTTCCCACGCTTCCGGAACGAAATCGACGATGAGCTCGACGCCCGCATCACCAAAGAGGTCAACAAAGCCGGCTTCATGATGGCCTGACCATTTTTATCACCCCTGTATTTGGGAGAAGATTGATGTTTGAAGACAGTGACGACAAGTCCGTATTGAACACCTTGCTCGCAACCTTGACCGACAGCATCAACGGCTATCGCGAGGCTGCGGATCACGCGGAGGACGCAAAGCTCAAGGAGTTATTCCGCAGCAGCGCAGACGAGCGGTCGCAGGTCGCCAATGACCTTCGCGCCGAAGTCCGCCGCCTGGGAGGAAATCCGGATGATGACGGTTCGCTGATGGGCAAGACCCACCAGCGCTTTCTCGATCTCAAGGCGGCGATTACAGGACGCGACGACAAGGCGATCGTCAATGAGGTCGAGCGCGGCGAAGACTATCTCAAGGCCAAATTTAAGGCCGCCGTCGAAAGCGACGGCCTGACGACCGAAAGCCGGGCAGTGGTCGAGCGGGCTTATCAATCGGTCCTGCGTGGCCATGACCGGGTGAGCAAGCTAAAGCATTCGATGGAAGCGTAACGGCTAGCCGACGAGCGCCAGCCTCGGCGGCTCCTGCGCGCTGAGCTCGACCGCCCCTTCGCCCAAAATCCGAGTGAGGCGGGCGGCGAGATCAGCGTCGAGCTGGAATTCGCGGCCTAATACCAGCGTTGCCTCGCGGCCCTCGCTGACCGGCAAGATCACCCGGACCGATCCGTTTCCGCCGACCGCTCCTGCGAGTTCGCGAGCGATCGCCGGGAATGACGAGGCATCGGCAATCCGCAGGTGCAGCCGGAGCCGAGTTCTTTTTGCCAGGCCATCGAGCGGCTGGAAGCGCTTTACCGTGACCCGCGGCAGATCGTCGCCAGGGCGGCGATCGAGTTCGACCGTCATCAGTCCGCAGGCTCCAGATTTCGCCGCCTTTTCGAGGTCGGCGGAGGGCTCATCGTCGAATGCGGTTGCTTCATACTGACCGCTTGCGTCCGAAATCGTCGCGGTAAGGAAACGCCGGCCCTTGGCCGACACCCGCCACCGTGCCCCTTCGACCAGTCCCGCAAGCATTGAGCTCGACCGGCCGCCGTCTGCCGGGGCAGGCATCGCTGCCACCTCGGCGAAGCTGCGAACCTTGTGAGCGATCAGCAAATGACGCTGGGAATCGACCGGATGAGCCGAGAAGAAGAAACCAAACGCATCCCGCTCCGCCGCCATCCGCTCGGCCAGCGTCCAGCGCGCGTTTGTGGGTAGCCGGATAGGTGCGACCCCGCTGTCGCTACCGCCGCCGAAGAGGCCATGCTGGCCGCTCGTCCGCTGATCGTGCGCCGCGGAGGCATGGGCGAGGATTGTCTCGGCCGCCGCATGGACCGAGGGGCGGTCCGGGTTGAGCGCATCGAAAGCGCCGGCCGCGGCGAGGCTCTCCAATTGGCGGCGATTGAGCAACTTGGGATCGATCCGTTCCGAGAAATCGTCGAGACTCTTGTACGGCCCGTTCGCTTCGCGCTCGGCAACCAGCGCCTCCATGGCCTTCTCGCCGACGCCCTTCAGTGCGCCGAGCGCGTAACGGACCTTTCCATCTTCGACACTGAAGTCCGCGCGTGACGCATTGACGTCGGGCGGCAGGCATTCAATTCCGCTGCGCCGAATGTCCTCGACGAACAGCGCCAGCTTGTCGGTCTGAGCCATGTCGAAGCTCATCGACGCGGCGAAGAACTCAGCCGGGTGATGCGCCTTCAGCCACGCAGTGTGATAGGCGACCAGCGCATATGCCGCGGCATGGCTCTTGTTGAAGCCGTATCCGGCAAACTTGTCGATCAAGTCGAACAGTTCATTGGCCTTGGCCGCGTCGATCGCGTTCCGTGCGCAGCCCTCGATGAACCGGGCGCGTTGGGCATCCATCTCCGACTGGATCTTCTTGCCCATCGCGCGGCGCAGCAAATCGGCCTCGCCGAGGCTGTACCCCGCCAGCACCTTGGCGGCCTCCATCACCTGTTCCTGGTAGACGAAGATGCCGTAGGTTTCCTTGAGCACGGCTTCGAGCATGGGGTGCGGGTAGGCAATCGGAACGCGGCCGTTCTTGCGGTCGCCGAACAACGGGATGTTGTCCATCGGGCCCGGACGATAGAGCGAGACCAGGGCGATAATGTCGCCGAAATTGGATGGGCGGACCTGGGCGAGCGTCCGCCGCATGCCTTCCGATTCCAACTGGAAGACGCCGACGGTATCGCCTCGCTGGAGGAGTTCGTAGACCGCCGGGTCATCCCACTTGAGCGCGGTGAAATCGACCTCGATGCAACGCTGCCGAAGCAGCCGCTGGCCTTCCTTCAGCACCGAGAGCGTCTTCAGGCCGAGGAAATCGAACTTCACCAGCCCCGCACCCTCGACATATTTCATGTCGAACTGGGTGACGGGCATATCCGAGCGCGGGTCGCGATACAGCGGCACCAATTCATGCAGCGGCCGGTCCCCGATCACCACCCCGGCGGCATGGGTCGATGAGTGGCGCGGCAAGCCCTCCAGCTTCATCGCCAGGTCAATGAGCCGCTTCACATCCTTGTCGGCCCGATATTCCTTTTCGAACTCGGCGACGCCGTTAAGGCTGCGCTCAAGGGTCCAGGGATCGGTCGGGTGGTTGGGGATCAGCTTGGCGAGGCGATCGACCTGGCCATAGCTCATCTGCAGCACTCGGCCGGTGTCCTTGAGCACTGCGCGCGCCTTCAATCGTCCGAAAGTGATGATCTGCGCCACCCGGTCGCGACCATATTTCTGCTGGACGTACTGGATGACCTTGTCGCGGTGGGTTTCGCAGAAGTCGATGTCGAAGTCCGGCATCGACACGCGCTCGGGATTCAGGAACCTTTCGAACAGCAGGTTCAGCTCGATCGGGTCGAGATCGGTAATGGTCAGGGCCCAGGCGACCACGCTCCCCGCGCCCGACCCGCGGCCAGGGCCGACCGGAATGTCGTTGGTCTTCGCCCATACGATGAAGTCGGCGACGATCAGGAAATAGCCGGCGAAGCCCATTCGAGTGATGACGTCGATTTCGAAATCGAGCCGCTCTCGATAGGCGGGCTTCTCCTCTTCCGGCCTGCCCTCAAGCCGCTCCTCAAGGCCCGCATGGGCCTTTCGGCGCAGCGTCTCATCCTCGTCATCGCTTAATCGCGGAAGGATCGGCCGGCGCTGCGGCGCCGCAACAGCGCAGCGCTGGGCGACGATGGCGGTATTGGCGATCGCCTCTGGAAGGTCGGCGAACAGCCGCTCCATTTCCTCGGCCGGCTTGAGCCATGCTTCCGGCGAGGAAGTCTTGCGCTCATTATTTTCAACATAGGTCGAACCCGCGATGCACAGCATGGCATCGTGCGCGGCGTGAAACTCGGGCTCGGCATAGTGAGCCGGGTTGGTCGCGACCAACGGCAAATCGAGTGAAATAGCGAGGTCGATAAGGCGATTTTCCGCCGCTTCCTCGATCGGATTGCCGCGGCGCGACAGCTCGACGTAAAGCCGCTCGGGGAACAATATCTTCAGCCGGTCCGCATAAGCCCCGGCCTTTTCGGCCTGCCCATCGGAGAACAGACGGGCCAAGCCACCTTCGCCGCCCGCTGTGAGCGCAATCAGCCCCTCCGTCGAGCCTTCCAGAGCCGCGAAGGGCACGTGCGGCTCTTCCTGGATCGGTCGATCCAGGTGGGCGGCGGAAACCAGCCGGCAGAGATTTTGATAGCCCGCCTCGTCCTGTGCAAGCAGCACCAGCCAATCAAGCATACCGGCGGGGCCGATAGCGTCCGGCCGTGCGACGGCCAGCACCGCGCCGATGATCGGCTGGACGCCCTCGACCATGCAAGCTTCGCCGAAGGGCATGGCAGCATAGAGTCCGTTGCGGTCGGTGAGCGCGACTGCCGGAAAGCCGAGTTTCCTGGCCTGCTTGGCAATCGCCTTCGGCTCGATCGCTCCTTCGAGCATCGTGAAGCAGGAAAAGACGCGCAGCGGAACATAAGGACCGGACATGGGCCGACTATGAAGAATGGAGCGCCGATTCTCCAGCACCGAGCCGCGACTTATCCCCAGCTAATCAGGGGCTCGGCTTGTTCCTGGGGTGGTAGGTGAAATCGAAATTGGTTGACCAGCTCTTGCCTTGATCGGTCGACTGCTCGCCATGCTGGCGGACCGAGCCATCGACGTTCTTCGAATAAGTCATGCGGATGAGGGCGTCCTTCCCCGGACCCAGCACGCCCTTCCAGTCACCGGTAAGCACCATTTTGCCGTCGACCAGCCCGCCGACAAAATCGACCCGGCTATTGGCCCCATCGACCCATGTCTGGCGCCAGCGGCCGTCGTAGTAATTGTTGAGGCTGCCGCCCGGCGAGCCCTTGAGCGGCATCCAATTTTCGCGGACCGCACAGCCGCCATAGAGTTTTTCGATCAGGCTGCTGGCGACAATATCCGTCTTGCCGGTCTGAGTGACCGTCCACTCACCTACCCAGAAATCGAACTGGCGGTGTTCAGGGCCTTCGCAAGCTGGCGGGGGTGAAGGCGGAACCTGAATGAGCAGCAAAGCAAGAGTTGAGGCCCACATGGCGGCACTCCCTGTCGGCGATGCGGGGAAGCTCGCTCGTCAGCTGACTGATGGCAAGCCAGTATCGACCGGTGGCCGAACGGCTAGAGCAGCGCCTCGATGTCGCTGGTCAGCTCTTCCGGCTTGGTCTGCGGGGCGTAACGCTTCACGACCTTGCCCGAGCGGTCGACCAGGAATTTCGTGAAGTTCCACTTGATCGCCTTGCTGCCCAACAGGCCGGGCGCCTCGCCCTTCAAATGCCTGTAGATTGGAGCGGCATTGTCTCCGTTGACGTCGATCTTGCCCATGAGAGGGAAGCTGACATCATAGCTCAGCTTGCAGAAAGAGGCGATTTCCTCGGCATCGCCCGGTTCCTGTGCGCCGAACTGGTTGCAGGGAAAGCCGAGCACTGTGAAACCTTTGTCCGCATAGTGCCGCTGCAGCGCCTCTAGCCCCTCATATTGCGGAGTGAAGCCGCATTTCGAAGCGACGTTGACGATCAGCATCACGTCGCCCTTGTGCGACGACAGGTCGGTGGTCGAACCGTCAGCGGCCTTGACGGGAATAGCGGTGAGGTCGGTCATTGCAGCACTCCGTCGTGCAATCTTACCACCCGGTCCATCTTGGCGGCGAGACGTTCGTTGTGGGTAGCGACCAAGGCGGCGCTGCCCTCGCCGCGGACCAGCGCGAGGAATTCGCCGAGTACCCGGTCGGCGGTGGCCTCATCGAGGTTGCCGGTCGGCTCGTCCGCCAGCACCAGCGGCGGGCGGTTGGCCAGCGCTCGGGCGACCGCGACGCGCTGCTGCTCGCCGCCCGACAATTTCGACGGGCGATGATCGAGCCGCTGCGACAGGCCAAGCTTGTCGAGCAGCTGGGCGGCCCGGGCTTTGGCCGCCTCCGGCTCGGCGCCATGAATGATCTGCGGCAGCACCACATTCTCGAGCGCGTTGAAGTCGGGCAACAGGTGGTGGAACTGATAAACAAAGCCAAGCGTGTCGCGGCGCAGCGCGGTGCGGCCGTCATCGTCGAGCGACGCTGCTTCCTGGCCCGGAAATGCGGATCGACCCTTCGAACCCGCCTTCGAGCAGGCCGACGGCCTGGAGCAGCGTGGATTTGCCCGAGCCGGAAGGGCCCAGCAGCGCGACGATCTCGCCCGGCTGCACCGTCAGGTCGACCCCGCGCAGCACCTCGATCGTCACATCGGCCTGGGTGAAGCTACGTTTCAGGCCCTGGTCTGGAGGACTGACACGGATTTCCAATCCGTTCGTCCTGAGCCTGTCGAAGGACTGTCCTTCCCCTTACGCCAACCAAGATAAAGAGCGGTGCTTCGACAAGCTCAGCACGAACGGCGTTAGGTGATGCCGCATTTCTACTCATAGCGCAGGACCTGGACCGGGTCGGTGTTGGCCGCGTTGCGGGCCGGGAACAATGTCGCGAAATAGGTGAGCACCAGCGTCACGCCGACGATCGCTGCGACCTCGAACGGGTCGGTCCGCGACGGCAGCTCGGTCAGGAAACGGACCGATGGGTCCCACAGGTTCTGGCCGGTGAGCAGCTGGATGAAATTGACCACGCCCTGCCGGAAGAACAGGAAAATCGCCCCGATAATCGCGCCAATCACAATGCCGATCATGCCGATGGTGAGGCCGACCGTCATGAAGATCTTGAGCATCGACCCGCGGCTCGCCCCCATCGTCCGGAGGATGGCGATGTCGCGCGTCTTGGCCCGGACCAGCATGATCAACGAAGAGGCGATGTTGAACGCCGCGACCAGGATGATGATGCACAGCACAACGAACATTGCGATCCGCTCGACCTCCAGGGCCTCGAACAGCGCCGAGTTCATCTGCCGCCAGTCGACGATGATCCCCTTGCCCTGCACCAGCGGCTGAAGCGGCGCGAGCGTTTCGCCGACCCGATCGGGATCGTCGACCTGCACCTCGACCATGCCCACCTGGTCGCCGAGCAGCAGCAGCGTCTGCGCGTCCTGCATCGGCATGATGACGAACGCCTTGTCATATTCGAAGATGCCGACCTCGAAAATCGCGCCGACGGTGTAGGTGACGATCCGCGGCACCGTTCCGACCGGGGTCGAGCGTCCTTCCGGGCTGATCAGGGAGATTTCGCTTCCCGGAAAGGCCCCCAGCGTCTCGGCCAGGCGCGCACCGATCGCCACCCGGCCGCTGCCGGGAGTGACGTCGCGCAAATTGCCCGAGACGACCTTGCCGTTGAGGATCGGGTTGGTCCGGATGTCCTCGAGCGAATTGCCGCGGACGAGAACGCCTTCGACCCGGCCGTTGGCGGAGGCCATCAGCGGCTGCTCGATCAGCGGCGTTGCAGACTGGACTCCCGGGCGTCTTGCGGGCAGCGTCGGCGACCTGCTCCCAGTTGGCGAGGCGGCCGTCATAGCCCTGGATGATCGCATGGCCGTTCAAGCCGACGATCTTGTCGAACAGCTCGGCGCGGAAGCCGTTCATCACGCTCATCACGATGATCAGCGCGGCAACGCCCAGCGCCACCGCCCCGACCGAGAATCCCGCCACGACGAAGATGAACCGCTCGCCCTTGATCGGGACCAGGTATCGCTTGGCGATCATCTTCTCATAAGTGTTGAGAATCATGCGATTAGCCGCTGAAGCGCAGAGTTGATCGAAAGTTCCTGCTTCTCGCCCGTCCGCCGGTTCTTGAGCTCGACCAAGCCGGCCGCCAACCCGCGCGGGCCAATGATCAGCTGCCAGGGCAGGCCGATCAGGTCCATCGAGCCCAATTTCACGCCTCCCCGCTCGTCGCGGTCGTCGTAAAGCACCTCGACACCCGCCGCGCTGAGCTTCCCGTAGATGTCGTCGGCCGCCGCAATCGACGCCTCGTCGTCACCGCGCATGGTGACAAGCCCGACTTTCCACGGAGCGACCGCCTCGGGCCAGATGATACCGGCGTCGTCATGGCTTGCCTCGATGATCGCGCCGACCAGCCGCGACACGCCGATGCCGTAGCTTCCCATTTCCGGGGTCACCATCGATCCGTCCTGGCCGGATACCTTGAGGCCCATCGAATTCGAATATTTAGTGCCGAAGTAGAAGATATGGCCAACCTCGATCCCCCGGCCTTCGCGGCGGCGGTCGGGCGTGACCTCGGCCCAGCGCGCCTCGTCGTGGGTCTCGTCGGTCGCCGAATAGGTGGAGCTGACCTTGTGAAACAGCGCCTCCAGCCCGGCGGCATCGTCATAGGACAGGCCCGCCTGCGCCCAGTCGAATTCCTCGAACGATGCGTCATAGAACACCTCGCTCTCGCCGGTCGGAGCGAGGACGATGAACTCATGGCTGAGATCGCCGCCGATCGGACCGGACGCGGCCTTCATCGGGACGGCGCGGATGCCCATGCGCTGGAAGGTGCGAAGGTAGGCGAGCAGCTGGGTATAATAGCTGTTGCGCGCGCCCGCCTCGTCGAGGTCGAACGAATAGGCATCCTTCATCAGGAATTCGCGCCCGCGCATCACGCCGAACCGCGGGCGAACCTCGTCGCGGAACTTCCACTGGACATGATAGAGGGTGCGCGGCAGGTCGCGGTAGCTCTTGACGTCACCTTTGAAGATGTCGGTGATCATCTCCTCGTTGGTCGGACCGTACAGCATGTCGCGGTCGTGCCGGTCCTTGATCCGAAGCATTTCCGGCCCGTAAGCGTCATAGCGGCCCGACTGGCGCCACAGGTCGGCCGACTGGAGCGTCGGCATCAGCAGCTCGATCGCTCCTGCCTTGTCCTGTTCCTCGCGGACGATCTGCTCGATCTTTCGAAGCACCCGCCAGCCGATCGGCAGCCAGGCATAGATTCCGGCCGCGGTCTGCCGGACCAGGCCGGCGCGCAGCATCAGCTTGTGACTGACGATCTGGGCGTCCGAAGGGCTTTCCTTCATGACCGGGAGGAAGGATCGGGAAACGCGCAAGGAGAAGGACTTTCAAGAAATTGTGCAGGGATTGCGCGTTGTCCTAGTCAGCGGCCCTCATGAAGGCAATCGCCCCGCCGCATGTGGCGAACGGGTCACAGCAGGCACACGAATGTGTCGTTCATGCGCGAATTGGCGTGACAAGCCGGGTTCGACGGAGTTAGCCCTTCGCTCCACGGACAGGCCGACAGGCCGGAAGTCCGGGGAGGAGCCGAACGCGCCAGTCAGGGGGTGCGCGGCGCTTCAGAACTTCCAAGGGGGCTGACGAGCAATCGTCACGCAAGGACGCCCGGGCTTCACGCCCGGGCGTTTTTGTTTGCTGCGGTACGGGTCGTCAATTCCGCATCGCAGCAGGGAGCCATCGGGGTTTGCCTCAAGATGCCCCGTGGGTGGACAGGGCCGAGGAAATCGAACTGAATCTGGAGTAAATCAGAATACTTAGTAGAGGTAGCGGAGGAGGGACTTGAGAACCCCCGACACGCGGATTTTTGTTTCGACACACGGCCGATTCCGCATGTCTACGCTAATGTCCGCAGCAGCCATTAGACGCTAGCATTCAAGGCCATTGGGCAGGTCTCTGCCGTCCTTAAAAGACCCGACTCGGTTAGCAGGTGATGCCGCTCGAAGCGTGGGATTCCTACCATTCGTCGATGCCTGCTCAGCCGTGGGCGGACCTACAATCCCATCGCTAACGGGTATCCGACCAATGCGAGCCGGGAGCAATGATTAGAGCGCTTGGATAATCTCAACGAGATGATCGCCCTCAGCGCACCCCATCGCGAGTATCGGAATTTGTAGTGTTGTTTTTGTGTGCCGGTGCTAACTAGTGAGGATGGCTCATGCCCTCCTCAAGATAACCCGTTTAAGTGCGATCATGCCACCGAGGCAGGGCCGAGGAAATCGAATGCGCGACATCCCCTGAGTAAATGCAGCGCTGAATTCGTAGGGGTGGATGGTAGCGGAGGAGGGACTTGAACCCCCGACACGCGGATTATGATTCCGCTGCTCTAACCAGCTGAGCTACTCCGCCCCATGGCCGTCGGCTCCATTGGCCGCGACGCCGCATTCGAAGGCATGGCCCGATGGGCGCGGGCGAGCCTATAGGGGCCGAGTATTTAAGCGTCAACAAGGGTGGAACCCGCCACCCCCACCCTCGTTCAAGGCCGAGGAATGGAGTGCTCGACCCGATGGAACCGCTGACCCCTCTCGAAACGCTTTGCCGGATCATCCTTCGCGCGAAAGAATATGAGGCGCAGGTTCCGACCGACTATGACGGAGGGGAAGCTCCGGAAAATGTCGACGACGAGGGCGAGGAAACGCTTTCAGTCCTCGATGACGCCATCAACACCAGCGTCGAGGAAGAGCTGATCGCCGCGCTCGAGGACCTGGCCGAGGATCAGCAGGCCGAGTTGCTCGCCTTCGCCTGGGTCGGCCAGGGAACCTACGAGGCGGCCGACTGGGACGAAGCGATCGAGGCGGCGGCGGAAGAGAACGGGGTCGTCGAGGAGCTGATGGACATGCCGATGCTGGCATCGGTGCTCGAGGCTGGGCTGGCCGCCTTCGACATCAACTGCGACGGGATCGGCGACCTCAGCTAGCGCCCGCGAAAGGGATAGCGCGCAAGCGTTTCCCAGGGGCCATCCAGGTAGCGATGCAGCGCCAGCCCGGCGATTCCCAGCGGCCCCGGCCGGAAGCCGCGTTCGAGCAGTGCAATCAGCGCCCTCGCCTCCCTGGGCGGCACCTTGTTCTGGATGGTGATGTGCGGCCGCCAGCCCGACACATCCTGGACGCCGAGCGAACCCCGGAAATGGTCGGCGAGCTCATCGCGAATGAAATCCAGCTCCTCCGAGACAATTCGAAATGCGACGCCGCCACCCAGGTCCATCAGGCCGGCAATGATGGCGTGTGGAGCCGGCCCCGCGGCGTGAACCGCAAGCCGGCGCCTGGCTTCCTCAAGCGTCGAAGGCGGCAAGGCATGAAACAGGGTGAGATGAACCGGCACCCGGTTGCGCTCGGCAGGATAATGGGCACGGCGCAGGCCTTCGAGCCGGGCGAAATCGGGCGGCTTGAATTCGGCGGTAACAATCAGGGCGCCGGTCATCGGCCGGGCCAATGATCCTTGGGAAGCTCGGGAAGAGCGTCGAATTCGTCGCGACCGATCTGGGCCTTCAATTCCTTGCCCGATGCGTCGGCGTCGCCCCAATCCAACCGCCGCAAGGTTTCGCCAACGCCGGCCAGGCCGCCCGCGCTAATCACCAGATAGTCGATCCGGCCCGAGCGGCAGCCGATCATCGCGTCGACCGCCGTGCCCAGCGGTTCCCGATCCTTGCCGACCAGCCTGGCGCGGGACAGCAGCGATGCCGGAAACATCTCTTCGCCCGGCGTGGTGCGGCTTTCCTGCTGCGCCGCCCGGCCCCCCTCCTCAATTCCCTTCTGGCGGCCAAGCCAGCGCCAGACTCCAAAAAGATTGAGCAAGGCAAGGACGGCATTGGTCCAGATCAGCGGCGGCTGGTTGGTCATATAGCCGGTCAACAACCATGCGACCGACCCGATCGCGAAAACAGCAAACCCGTAACCGGTGATTCTCGGACCGAGGTTCGAGGCCGTCATCAAGGCGGCCACGATGGTCGCGCCGGTCGCGATCCAGGGGCAAGGCTTTCCATGACCCCCTCCAACCGCCAAGCGAGTAGAAATATCCTGGCTTAGATCTCGACCTGGCTGCCGAGCTCGACCACGCGGTTGGTCGGCAGCTTGAAGAACTCCATCGCGCTTTCGGCGTTGCGCAGCATCCAGGCGAACAGCTTTTCGCGCCAGATCGCCATTCCCGGCCGCGCCGAGGCGATCAGCGTCTGGCGAGCGAGGAAGAAGCTGGTGTCCATCATCTTGAACTGCGGCCCGCACCTGGTGACCTTGCCCAGCGCGGTCGGGACGTCGATCTCCTCCATGAAGCCATAGCGCAGGATGATCTGGAAGAAGCCGGCGCCATAGTCCCTGGTCTCGATCCGCCGCTCTCCGGCAACGAACGGCACGTCCTCGATCCGCACGGTCAGCAGCATGACTCGCTCGTGCAGCACCTTGTTGTGCTTCAAATTGTGCAACAGCGCGTGGGGAACGCCGCTCATCGACGTCGTCATGAACACGGCGGTGCCGGGCACCCGCGCGGCGCTGGTGGCTGCCGACTTGATGAACACTTCGATCGGCAGGCTCGCTTCGGCCATTCGGTCGATCATCAGCTTGCGACCCTTGGCCCAGGTGGTGAGCAGGGTGAAGGCGATGGCGCCGATCAGCAGCGGGAACCAGCCGCCGTCGGGCACCTTGAGCAAGTTGGCGCCGAAATAGAGCAGGTCGATGGTGACGAAGATCACCAGCAGCGGAAGCGCCTTCCACAGCGGCCACTTCCACAGGCTGAACAGCACGACAGAAATCAGCACGGTGTCGATCGCCATCGCGCCGGTGACCGCGATGCCATAGGCCGCGGCGAGGTTTGACGAGGAACCGAACGTCACCACCAGCAGGATGACCATCACCAGCAGCGCCCAGTTGACGACCGGGATATAGATTTGCCCCGCCGCATGTTCGCTGGTGTGGGTGATGCGAAGGCGCGGGATGAAGCCGAGCTGGATCGCCTGCTGGGTCACCGAGAAAGCGCCGGAGATCACCGCCTGGCTGGCGATGATCGTCGCCATGGTGGCGAGGATGACGAGCGGCAGGCGCAGCGCCTCGGGAGCAAGAAAGAAGAAGGGATTTTTGACTGTTTCCAGCGCCTCGGCCGGCGCCTGCGATAACAGCATCGCCCCTTGGCCCATATAATTGAGCAACAAGGCCGGCATGACGAAATACAGCCAGCTATACTTGATCGGGCGCCGGCCGAAATGGCCCATGTCGGCATAGAGCGCCTCGGCACCGGTGACCGCCAGCACGACGCTGCCCATGGCGATGAACGCCCGGAGCGGTTCCGCCACGTAGAATTGAACCGCGTTGAGCGGGTTGAACATCTCGGCGAACACCGCAGGATGCTTGACGATGTGCATCCCGCCCAGCGCGGCCAAGGTCACGAAATAAACCAGCATGATCGGGCCGAACAGCAGGCCGACCTTGGCCGTCCCGCGCGACTGGATTGCGAACAGACCGATCAGGATCCCGACCGCGGTGGGGATCACATAGGGTGCGAACCCCGCCTGCACCGTCGTCAAACCCTCGACCGCTGACAGCACCGAGATGGCGGGGGTGATCATGCTGTCGCCGTAGAATAATGCGGTGGCGAAGACGCCGAGCATGACGATGCCCATCGTCCACTTCTTCTTCTCGCCCTCGGCCGCGGTGCGATTGATCAAAGCGAGCAGGGCCAGGCTGCCGCCCTCTCCCTTATTGTCTGCGCGCATGATGATCGTGACATATTTCAAGGCCACGATGATCAGCATCGACCAGAAGATGAGGCTCAACACCCCATAGATGTGCAGCGCGTCCGGGACGAGCGAGTGGTGGCCAGCGAAGGTCTCGCGGAAGGCGTAGATCGGCGACGTGCCGATGTCCCCGAACACGATCCCGACCGCACCGACCATCAGCTTGGGCAGGGATCCCTGGGCGTGGCCGTGGCCGCCCATCGTCTCTTGGGTAGCGACCTCGGCGGTTCCCGTGGCGGTAATGCTCATACTCTTATACGGCCCTCAGGCGCCCCGTGGCGCGGCGCGCCGCCTTAGACCCGGATTGTTGCAGGCTCAACAGGGCCGGGCGCCTGAATCGGCCCTGTTCCACTTTGCATCGGCAAAAAGACGCTGCAATCGCGGCGATGCGCGTCTATAGGGCCGCAAATTTCCCAAATTGGAGCTAGCTCATCATGCGCGTCGGTGTGCCGAAGGAAATCAAGGTTCATGAATATCGAGTTGGCCTGACGCCCGCCTCGGCGGCCGAGCTGGTCGCGGCCGGTCATGAGGTGTTCGTCGAGACCAAGGCGGGCACCGGGATCGATTTTTCCGACGCGGCTTACGAAAAGGTCGGCGCCAAGATCCTCCCGACCGCCGCCGACGTGTTCGGCCAGAGCGACATGATTGTGAAGGTCAAGGAACCGCAGCCGCAGGAAATCGCGATGCTGGAGCCGCGGCATATCCTGTTCACCTACCTCCATCTCGCCGCCGACAGGGAGCAGGCCGCGGGCTTGATGAAGTCGGGGGCGACCTGCATCGCCTATGAAACGGTCACGTCGCGCTCGGGCGCGCTGCCGCTGCTCAAGCCGATGTCGGAGGTTGCGGGCCGCATGTCGGTTCACGTCGGCGCCCATTATCTCGAAAAGGAACCCGGCGGCCGCGGTGTGCTTCTCGGCGGTGTCCCGGGCGTTGCCCCCGCCAAGGTCGCGATCTTCGGCGGCGGAGTCGCCGGCGTCAACGCGGCGCAGATGGCGACGGGCATGCGCGCCGACGTCACCATCTATGACATCAGCAATGACCGGCTGGCCGAGCTCGACATGTTCTTTTCAAGCCAGATCAAGACCGCCTTCGCCTCCAAAGCGGCGATTGCCCAGGCCGTACAGGAAGCCGAGCTGGTGATCGGAGCGGTTCTGGTGCCGGGCGCGGCGGCGCCCAAGCTGGTCACCCGTGCGATGCTGAAGACGATGAAGCGCGGCTCGGTACTGGTCGACATCGCCATCGATCAGGGTGGCTGCTTCGAAACCTCCAAGCCTACGACGCACCAGGATCCGGTCTATGAAGTCGATGGCGTGATCCATTATTGCGTCGCGAACATGCCCGGTGCGGTCGCGCGAACCTCGACCTTCGCGCTCAACAACGCGACCCTGCCCTTCGCGCTGAAGCTGGCCAATCTGGGCGCGGAAGCGGCGATGGCCGCGGACGAGCATCTCGCCAATGGGCTCAACGTGTCGGGCGGCAAGATCCGCCACCAGGCGGTCGCCGAAGCGCTCGATCTGGCTTACGAACCGGCTTGAGATGGCACGGTGGGCGGCTGATCGGTTGCCGCCCCGCCTGTCAGCAGCAACAATCCATCCTCGACCATCGGGCGCCAGCTCGCATTGGCTGGGGCATTGGCAAGAATCCCGCGCCACAGCCGTAGCGGCTTCCTCCGGATTGCCGGCCCTGGCTTCTGCCAAACCAAGGAAGAAGGGCGGCGCAGGGTAGCCCGGCGCCAGCTGCGCTGCACGGCCATAGGCGTATCGCGCGGCAGGGCTCAGCGTTTGGCTGTGATCGAACAGCGCGTTGCCCAGCCCGACCCATAATTTATAATCGTTGGGCCGCCTGACGACCTGCGTGCGGAGGAGGTTGACCGCGTCCTGGGTATTGCCGCGGGAGCTAAGCGCATCGGCCATGTTGAGCCAGATGTCGGAATAATCAAATTGACCCATCAAGGCGTGGCGCGCGCCGGAGACCGGCATCGGCGGGGCGCGCTCGGCCGACGTGCGCGGTGTCCCGGCCAGCCCCGGACTGCCCTGCAACGCATAGCCCGCACAACCGAGCGCGATTGCCGCCCCAGCCAGTGTCAGCACCGGCCCGCGCAGCTTGAGCAGCCACAGCAGCACCAGCGTCGTCAGGGCAAGCAAGCCCAGCCAGACGAAGCCCATCAGCTGCGCCTCCCCACCAACCGCTTGCGCAGGAGCCAGGCGCCGGCCAGCAGAAGCACAAGCGGCATCGCCCATAGCGGCCAGGTCACCGGCTCGACTGGCGGACGGTAGCTCACCCAATTGCCGTAACGGTCGATCAGCCAGCTTCGCACGGCTTCGGGCCTTTCGCCTGCGGCGATCCGCTCGCGCACCAGGGCGCGCATGTCACCGGCCAGCTCGGCATCGCTGTCGGCGATCGACTGGCCCTGGCAGACCAGGCAACGAAGCTCCTCCATCAGCGCCTTGGCCTGGGCTTCCTGGCGCGCGTTCGGCAGCTGTTCATTGGCCCAGCGGGCGGCCGGAAGGTCGCTGTCGGCGACGGCCGGCGTGGCAAGGAGCAGCAGGAGGGCAAGGCAGCGCCTCATTTCGCCGCCTCCCATTGGCGCATGATCGTCGCCATGTCGCCGGGCTCGATCGGTCCCATGTGCTGGTAACGAATGATGCCGCGTCCATCGACGACGAAAGTCTCCGGCACGCCCGACGAGCCGAGGGCGAGCTGTACCCGGCTTTCCGGATCGGCGCCGATCCGTTCGAACGGGTCGCCGTGGCGGATAAGGAAAGCAGCGACGTCTTCGGCCCGGTCGCGGATCGCGATCGCATCGATCGGGACGCCCTGTCGCTTGAGCTCGATCAACAGGGGCGCCTCGGCGATGCACGGCACACACCAGCTGGCGAAGACATTGATGAGGCGCGGCCGGCCGGTCGCGAGGTCGGCCGATGCCAGACCGGGTTTCCCCGGCGCGGCTGGCGCCAGGACGAACGAGGGCACCGGCTGACCGACGAGCCTCGATGGAATCTTCTCCTCGGCCGGGCTGCTCAACCGCCAGGCCACCGCGCCGACGAAGGCGAGAAGGATGAGCAAGGGCAGGAAGCGCAGCGCACGGGTCATCCAAAAGCCTCCTCGCCGCGGATCCGCTGGCGTCGTTCGCGCACCATTCGTCCGATCAGCGCCAGCAGGCCGCCCAGGCCAATCAAGACCCCACCGAGCCAGATCAGCGTGACGAACGGCTTCCACCACAGGCGCAGTTGCCATCGGCCCTGATCATCCTGTTCCCCCAGCACCGCATAGAGTTGCCCATTCCAGCCGGTGTCGATCGCCGCTTCGTTGGTGGTCGTCGGCGGCTCCGCAAAGAAACGGCTTTGCGGCTTGAGGACCGTCACGCCCGATCCGCGCGACGCTCGAAGCTCTCCCTCCAGCGCGGTCCAATTGGGCCCGGCGATCGGGGTTACGTCCCGGAACTCGACCAGCCAGGGCCCGACCTCGATCCGTTCGCCGGGCGTGGCTGCGGCCAGCTTCTCCTGGGTGAAGGCACTATCGGACGCCATGCCAAGGATGGCCACGGCGACGCCGAAATGAGCCAGCGCCATACCCCATACGGCAAGCGGCGTGCGGCGGAGCGAGCGGCCGAACAGCGGCAGCAAGCTCGCCGGAAGCAGGGCACAGCCAATCGCCAGGCCGAGGCGCGGCAGCAGTCCGATGCGCGGCCAGAGGATGATGGTCGCAACGAGCACCGCGACAGCGACCAGCATGCCGGGCGCTAGACGCGGCAGGATCGGAGCGGCGTCGCGCCGCCACTTGAGCTGGGGAGCGATCAGCATCAACGCCGCGAGCAGCAGCGCGAGCGGGCTGGCGACACTGTCGAAATAGGGCGGGCCGACCGACAATTTCTCGCCGGAAATCGCCTCGGCGATAAGCGGATAAAGCGTGCCGACGAAGACGATGCCGAGGATCACCGACAGCAGGAGGTTGTTGGCGACGAGGCCGCCCTCCCGGCTGACGATCTCGAACGGCGCGCCTTCCTTCACATGGGCGACGCGTAGCGCGAACAGCGTCAGCGCTCCACCGACGTAAAGCGCCAGCAGCGCGAGGATGAAGGTGCCGCGCGTCGGATCGACCGCGAAGGAATGGACCGAGGTCAGGATTCCGGAGCGGACCAGGAAAGTACCAATCATCGACATGGAGAAAGCGACCAGCGCCAGCATCATGGTCCACGCGCGCAGCCCGCCGCGCGCGGCGAGGACATTGACGCTATGCAGCAGCGCGGTTGCGGCGAGCCAGGGCATAAGCGAGGCATTTTCGACCGGATCCCAGAACCACCAGCCGCCCCAGCCAAGTTCGTAATAGGCCCAATAGCTGCCGGCGGTGATGCCGAGCGTCAGCAGGATCCATGCCACCAAGACCCATGGCCGCATCGCCCGCGCGATCGCCGGGCCGACTTCCCGGCGGATAAGTCCGCCGACCGCGAGGCTGAACGCGACTGAAAGGCCGACGTAACCAAGGTAGAGTGTCGGCGGGTGGAAGGCGAGACCGGGATCCTGAAGCAATGGGTTTAGGCCCCGTCCGTCAAGTGGTGGAGGGCTTAAGCGCTCGAACGGATTGGAAGCGAACAGCAGGAAGGCGAAGAATCCCAGAGACAGCGCCGCCTGCGCTCCCAGGCTCACGCTTAACGTGCGCTCGTCCAATCGCCGCTCGAACAGGGCAACCACCGCGCCGGCCAGTGCAAGCACTGTCACCCACAGCAGCATCGACCCTTCATGATTGCCCCAGGCGCCGGCGAATTTATAGAGCCATGGTTTTCGGCTGTGGCTGTTCTCGGCGACCAGCAACACGCTCATGTCGCTGCGCAGGAACAGCATGATCAGCGCACCGAATGCGAACAGGGTCAGCAGCCCCTGCGCGACAGCAATGGCGCGAACGGTTGAGATTTGACGGCCCGCCGAACCGCCCAACCCGCAGGCAACGGCCAATTGCAGCGCCGCGAGACCGGCAGCCAGCCACAGTCCGGCAAGTCCGGCTTCGGCGATCATAGCCCCAGGCCGTCATGCTGAACTTGTTTCAGCATCCATAGCGGGGAAGTGCGGTGCGGGCGGAGAAAGGGACCCTGAAACAAGTTCAGGGTGACGGGTGAAAAAAGAATCACCGTGGTTGAACCTGAATGTCCATCTGCGGCGGCATGTAGCGCTCGTCATGCTTGGCGAGGATATTGTCGGCGACGAACGAACCGTTGGGATCGAGCCGGCCTTCGGCGACCACTCCGCTGCCTTCGCGGAACAGGTCGGGCGTAATGCCGCGATAGACGACCGGGGTGGTCGCCCGCGTGTCGCTCACGATAAAGCGGATCGTCAGACCATCGGGGTCACGCCTTAACGAGCCTTTGGCGACCATTCCGCCGAGCCGCATCGCCTTGTCGGGCATCGCCTTTCCCGCCGCGATGTCGCTCGGCGTCACAAAATAGGCCGCGCGGTCCTGCAGGCCCCACATGGCGAGCAGCACCGCGCCGACGAGCGCGGCGATGGCCAGCGCGACGAGCACCAGCCGTTGATGTTTGGGGCGGACGATCATTGGTGGCGCTTGATTGCCTCGGCATCGGCCTCGGCGCGGCGCATCGCCATATAGGCCCAGCCGACCAGGCCGATGGTGGCGAGAGCGACCACTGCGTAGGCGGCGATGACGAAGCTCCACTGGTTCATTCGGCCGCGCTCCGCCGGAGCCGCGCTTCCAGCTTCAGTCGAGCGAGATCGGCGCGCATCAACATCAGCGCGACCGCGGCGAAAATCGCGGTGAAGCCGATCATGGTCAGCGGCAACGGCCACAGCAGCTCAGGCGCGATCGACGAACCATTGGTTATACTGATCGATTGGCCCTGGTGAAGCGTCCGCCACCACAGCACCGAATAATGGATGATCGGCAAATTGACCGCACCGACCAGCCCGAACAACGCCGCCATGCGCCCTTCCCCGCCTCGCTCGCGCTCGGCCGACGCCAGGGCGATGTAGCCAAGGTAGAGGAAAAACAGGATCAGCATCGATGTCAGCCGCCCATCCCATTCCCACCAGGTGCCCCAGGTCGGCCGGCCCCAGATCGAGCCGGTGGCAAGACACAACCCGGCAAAGGTCGCTCCTGCCGGGGCAACCGAACGGCCGGCCACCGCCGCCAGGGGGTGGCGCCAGACAAGCTGGCTGATCGATGCCGCAGCGATTGACGCCCAGCCGGCCATTCCAAGCCAGGCGGCAGGCACATGGATATAGAGGATACGAACCGTCTCGCCCTGCAAATAGTCGGGCGGAGTAACGGCAAGACCGCCATAAATGCCAGCGAACAGCAGAATCACGCCCGCGCCCAGCAGCCACGCCGTGGCCGGACGGGCGATCTTGAGGAAGCGCGTGGGATTGGCGTAGCCGTGCATGGTTGGGGCCGTTTAGCGAGTGCCGCCGCACAAGGAAACTACGCGCTCCCCTTAAGCCCGGCCGATCAACTTTTGCGCCATGGCGTCGGCGACCGATGCCGGGATCTCGGCCAATGGCTGCGCTTTCGGCCCAGATCTGCTCGAGACGGCCCGGGATCGCATCGATCCGTGATCGCACCAGTTCCGGCCCGCCGTCATTCAGATATTCGGTCGAGACGTTGATGATGCCGCCGGCGTTGATGACATAGTCGGGCGCATAAAGGATCCCGCGCTGATGCAGGCGCTGTCCATCGCCGGGAGCGGCCAGCTGGTTGTTGGCGCCACCCGCGACGATCGGCGTGTTCAGGTTGGCGATCGAACTCTTCACTCAGGATCGCGCCCAACGCGCATGGGCTTACAACATCGGCCTGCAGGAACAGGATCTCCGCCGGTGAAACCACCGTCCCACCGGTCTCGGCGGCAAGCTTTTCGGCGCGCGCGGAGTCGACGTCGGCGATCGACAGCCTGGCACCTTCTGCCGCCGCATGGCGGGCGACACCCCCCGCGACGCTGCCCGCGCCTTGCAGTGCGATATGCAGGCCGTTGAGGCTGTCCTTGCCCAAGGCTCGCTTGACCGCCGCCTTGATGCCAAGAAATACCCCGAGGGAAGTGTGCGGGCCGGGATCGCCCCCAACCTCGCCGCCCTGAACCGGAAGGCCCGCGACGAACTTGGTTTGCTTCGAAATTTCGATCATGTCTGCGACCGACATGCCGACATCCTCGGCCGTTACATATTTCCCGCCAAGCGAGTTCACCGCGCGACCGAACGCCTCAAGCATTTCCGCGCGTCTTGGTGCGCCCCTTGTCGGCCAGCACGACCGCCTTGCCGCCGCCAAGCGGCAAACCGGCCATGGCATTCTTGTAGCTCATGCCGCGCGACAGGCGCAGCGCATCGATCAGCGCATCGGCGTCGTCGGTATAGTGCCACAGGCGGGTTCCGCCCGCCGCCGGGCCGAGATGGGTTGAATGCATCGCAATGATCGCGCGGAGCCCGCTGGGCTCATCCGTCACAAAATGCAGTGCTTCGTGCGCGTCGAAATCGGGATAGCCCCAAGGGGTGTTCATGGATCGCCTAACCGCCTGTTCGGAAAAGAAAAATGGGGCGACCGACGGGACTTGAACCCGCGACCCCCGGTACCACAAACCGGTGCTCTAACCAACTGAGCTACGATCGCCATGCAGCGCCTTTGGATCGGTTTAGCGGCCTCCGTACGGGGCACGGAGGTTACGCTAGCCGACTGCGCGGTGGCTCCTTAAGGTCACGCGCCGGCATTGGCAAGCAAACCGGCCAAGGGGACGACCATGGTCAACGAGACGATGCGCAAGTTCGGCTATCCCGAAACGCTGGTGCGCGAATATGAACATTGGGCGGTGCTGGTCCGCCCGGCCCAGGTCACCCTCGGCTCGCTGGTCCTTGCGGCCAAGAGCGACGCTACCGCATTCGGCGCCCTACCCCCGAACGCACATGCGGAACTGGCCCAAATTACCGCCGAATTGGAGGCGACGCTGTCCGCTGAGGTCGGCTATGAGCGCATAAACTATCTGATGTTGATGATGGTCGACCCTCACGTTCATTTCCACGTCATCCCCCGCTACGACGGGTCCCGCTCGCTGGAGGATGTCGCGGTTCCGGACAAGGGCTGGCCCGGCATTCCCGATCTCAAATCGGCGGTGACACTGTCCGACAGACCTGCTCCACCGCCTGCAAAAGCGATTCATGCAAAATTGGTTAACAACTTATTAACTATACCTGTGTTCCAATCGCATCACATATCACTTGCGCGGGCGTAACAAGCAGAGCATCCCTCCGCCCGGGGAGAACAGAATGACGATTCGACGAGCGCGCTCGCCGGCCGAATCCGGCATGGAGTTGCGCGACATATTGCTGCATGCCGGCCTTGCGCCGAAATATGCCGACTTGCTTGAGCAAATGCCTCACAAGGTGGTGCACATCGATTCCCGCCGGCCCTTCCGCGAGCCAGGCGTTGCCCGCGACGAGGTGATGGTCGTGCGGTCCGGGATCCTCGCCAAATTCAAGAGCGATGGTAGCGGACGGCGCCAGATCGTGGCGCTGCGGTTCCCCGGCGAAGGGATCCTGCCCCATGACGGCGTTGCCGACTATGGCCTGCAAGCCATCGTCCGAAGCGAGTTGCTGATCGGGAAGGCCGAGGATTTCGACGCGATCGTCGACGCCAATCCGGAGCTCGCCCGTTTCTTCTGGAAGCTGGTCCAGCGCCAGAACGCAATCAGCTACGAATGGCTCGTCAATACGGGCCGCCGCGACTCCACCTCTCGCGTGGCCCATTTGCTCTGCGAAACCGCCGCACGAATGGGGATCGACGTCCGCCAGCAGCCGATGACCAATCCCTTCACCCAGCAGCAAATCGCCGACATCACCGGCCAGACCTCGGTCAACGTCAACCGCGTGTTCGCCGATCTCGAACGGCAGGGGCTGATCAAGCGACGTGGCCGGGAGATTGTCTTCGTCGACTGGAACGAGCTGCGCCGCGTCGCAGGATTCGTGCCGGGCTATCTTCAATAAAGCCTCACCGCCTGGCGGAATGGTGGGCGCGGTAGGGATTGAACCTACGACCCCACCCGTGTGAAGGGTGTGCTCTACCACTGAGCTACGCGCCCATCCCGCTCGCCGAGCGCCATTAGGGGAGCGGTCAGCGCCTGTCCAGCCGCCGCGAAAAACGCCTCACGCTTCCTACTGGACCGCGTCTTTCAGCACCTTGCCGGGGCGGAACTTTGGCTGCGAGGTCGCCTTGATCTGCATTGGCTCGCCGGTCCGCGGATTGCGCCCGGTCGAAGCCTTGCGGCGGGTGACCGAGAAATTGCCAAAGCCGACCAGCCGGACTTCATCACCGCGCTTCAAGGTCGAGGTGATCACCTCGAGCATGGTTTCGACAGCGCGGCTCGCGTCGTTGCGGGACAGTGCTGCCCGGTCCGCCACATGGCCGATGAGTTCCTGCTTGTTCATGCCTTACGCTCCCGGATGGGCGCCGCGGGACTCGCGGAGCCCGGAAAACCCTAACTTAAGGCAATTTCCGGGCCCCAAGTCAAAGGCCTAGTGACGAACGGTTGCCCCTTCCCCGCCAACGGCAGGATGAACCATCGGTTCGGTCGCCTGTTCATCGGCGTCGGTCCATTCGATCGGTACCATGGGCTGTGCGAGCGCTCGCGCCAGAACTTCATCGACATGGCTGACGGGAATAATCTCCAGCGCTTCCTTCACCGAAGCCGGGATCTCGGCCAGGTCCTTTTCATTCTCCGCCGGGATCAGCACGGTGGTGATCCCGCCGCGCAGCGCGGCGAGCAGCTTCTCCTTGAGGCCGCCGATCGGCAGGACCCGGCCGCGCAGTGTGACTTCGCCGGTCATGGCGATATCCCGGCGGACCGGGATCGCGGCCAATGTCGAGATCATCGCCGTAACCATGCCGACCCCGGCCGATGGGCCATCCTTGGGAACGGCGCCTTCGGGCAAGTGGACGTGGATGTCCTTCCGGGCGAAGATCGAAGGCTTGACCCCATAGCTTGGACTTCGCGCCTTGACGAAGCTCATCGCGGTCTGGATCGACTCGGTCATCACCTCGCCAAGCTTGCCGGTGGTCTTGATCTGACCCTTTCCGGGAACCGTCACCGCCTCGATCGTCAACAGCTCGCCCCCGACCTCGGTCCAGGCGAGCCCGGTTACCGCGCCGATCTGGTCCTCCTCCTCGCCGACGCCATAGCGGTAACGCCTGACGCCAAGATATTCCCCGACATTCTCAGCCGTTAGTTCGACGGTCTGAGTTTTCGCCTCAAGAATTTGACGGAGCGATTTGCGGGCGATCTTGGCCAGCTCGCGCTCGAGCGTGCGGACTCCGGCCTCGCGCGTGTAATATTGGATGATCGCACGCAGGCCCTCGTCGGTGAAGAGCAGCTCGCCTTCGGTGAGGCCATGCGCCTCGACCTGCTTGGGGATCAGGTGGCGCTTGGCAATCTCCACCTTTTCCGCCTCGGTATAGCCTTCAAGCCGGATGATCTCCATGCGGTCGAGCAGTGGCTGAGGCATGTCGAGCGAATTGGCGGTGGTGACGAACATCACATCCGACAGGTCATAATCCAGCTCGAGATAATGGTCCTGGAAGCGGTTGTTCTGCTCGGGATCGAGCACTTCCAGCAATGCCGAGGCGGGGTCGCCGCGGAAATCCTGGCCGAGCTTGTCGATCTCATCGAGCAGGAACAGCGGATTGCTCGTCCCGGCCTTCTTGAGGTTGGTGATGATCTTGCCCGGCAGCGAGCCGATGTAGGTCCGGCGGTGACCGCGGATCTCGGCCTCGTCGCGCACACCGCCCAATGACTGGCGCGCGAATTCGCGTCCGGTAGCCCGGGCGATCGAGCGGCCGAGCGAGGTTTTGCCGACGCCGGGCGGGCCGACCAGGCAGAGGATCGGGCCCTTCAGCCGGTTGGTCCGCGCCTGCACCGCCAGATATTCGACGATCCGGTCCTTGACCTTCTCGAGTCCATAATGGTCCTCGTCGAGCACCCGCTGAGCCTCGGCGATATCGCGCTTCAATCGCGATTTCTTGCCCCACGGCAGCCCTAGCAGCACGTCGAGATAGTTGCGTGCGACGGTCGCCTCGGCGCTCATCGGCGCCATGCCGCGCAACTTCTTCAACTCGGCATTGGCGCGGTTGCGCGCTTCCTTGGACAGGCGAGTCTTGCGGATCTTGGCCGCCAGCTCGTTGAGCTCATCCCCGCCCTCCTCGGCCTCGTTGCCGAGCTCGCGCTGGATCGCTTTCAGTTGCTCGTTCAGATAATATTCGCGCTGGGTCTTCTCCATCTGCCGCTTGACGCGGCTGCGGATCTTCTTCTCGACCTGGAGGACGCCGAGCTCGCCTTCCATGAAGGCGAACACCATTTCCAGCCGCCGCGCCGGATGAAGCTCTCCCAGAAGCGCCTGCTTGTCCGATACCTTGATCGACAGGTTCGAGGCGACCGCGTCGGCCAGGACCGACGGATCCTCGATCTCGCCCAGCTGCATCGACGTTTCGGCGGGCAGGCGCTTGTTGAGCTTGGCGTAATTGTCGAACTGGTCGATCACAGAGCGCATCAGCGCCTGGGCTTCTGGCCCTTCCGCCTCTTCCTCCTCGACCAGCTCGACCTCGGCCTGCTGATGACCGTCGGCCTCGCCAAGGCTGACCAGCCGGGCGCGCTTCGCGCCTTCGACCAGCACTCGAACCGTGCCGTCGGGCAGCTTCAGCATCTGCATGGCCGTGGCGATTACGCCGAGGTCGTAAAGGGCGTCGCGGTCGGGATCATCCTCGCTCGGGTCGAGCTGGGCGACCAGGAACAATTCCTTGCCGGCAGCCATCGCCGACTCAAGCGCCGCGACGGACTTTTCTCGCCCGACGAACAGAGGGACGATTCGGTGAGGGAATACGACGATGTCGCGAAGGGGCAGGACTGGAAGGGTACGGGTTGTCATCGCCGGTATATGGGCGGCTGGTGGCTCCAGCGCAACGGGATGGCTAGCCGAACGCCACGACCCATCCCGGGCCGGCATTCTGTAGGGCATGGGCAGTGGTGGCGACTCCGACGCCCGCCCAGAAACCCGCGCTGGCGCCATATCACGAAGAGAGTCGAAAATATTAGGAACGGCCACCAGATCACCAGGCCCCAGCCCACGGCCTCGAGTGAATGGGCGACGCCCCAGCCCACGGCGCTGAGGAGAATGGCGGCGGCGGGTGGCATGAAGCGCAGGAAGAGCGACAGAAAGCCGGCCATGATCAGCGTTTCCACCAGCGGCGCGAACACAACCAGCAAGACAAAGGCGAGCGGGCCCCTCATCGGGAATGCCGGAGTCGGCAAGTCCGGCGCGATCGACCGCGACAAGGCCGCGAGAGCCAGGCTGCCAAGGATGCTCAGCGCCCAACCGGTCAAAATCGCCAGCCAGGCCCGCCGGGGTTCGCGCAGCGGCGCGGGCAGGAATTCGAGGTAGCTGTTATCGAGCAAGCCGGCGGGCGGCTGCGCCGTCGCCATGCCTTAGGCCGCGTCGCCGGACGAAGCGGTCTTGTCCTTCTTGGCATAGACCCGGACCGGGTCCTTGGTCCCGCCGACCACGTCCTTGTCGATGTGAACCTCGTCGATGTCCTCCATCGAAGGCAGGTCGAACATCGTGTCGAGCAGGATTCCTTCGAGGATCGATCGAAGTCCGCGGGCCCCGGTCTTGCGCTCGATCGCCTTCTTGGCGACCGCGTGTAACGCTTCCTCGGAGAAGCCCAGTTCGACATCCTCCATGTCGAACAGCTTCTGATACTGCTTCACCAGCGCATTCTTCGGCTCGATCAGGATCTTGACCAGGGCTTCCTCGTCGAGGTCCTCCAGCGTGGCGATGACTGGAAGGCGCCCGATGAATTCGGGGATGAGGCCGAATTTCAGCAGATCTTCGGGCTCGGTCGATTTCAGCAGCTCGCCCTGGCGGCGATCCTCGGGCGCCGCGACGTGCGCGCCGAAGCCGATCGACTTGCCCTGGAGGCGGTCGCCGATGATCTTGTCCAGCCCGGCGAAGGCGCCGCCGCAAATGAACAGGATGTTCGTCGTGTCGACCTGCAGGAACTCCTGCTGCGGATGCTTGCGGCCGCCCTGAGGCGGGACCGAAGCCGTGGTGCCCTCCATCAGCTTGAGCAGCGCCTGTTGCACGCCTTCGCCCGACACGTCGCGAGTGATCGACGGATTGTCGGATTTTCGCGAAATCTTGTCGATCTCATCGATGTAGACGATTCCGCGCTGGGCCTTCTCGACATTATAGTCGGACGCCTGGAGCAACTTCAGGATGATATTCTCGACGTCCTCGCCGACATAGCCCGCCTCCGTCAGCGTAGTGGCGTCGGCCATCGTGAAGGGCACGTCGAGGATTCGGGCGAGAGTCTGCGCCAGCAGCGTCTTGCCGCAGCCGGTCGGGCCGATCAGCAGGATGTTCGACTTGGCCAGCTCGACCTCGTTGCCGGTCTTGGAGCCGTGGGCGAGCCGCTTGTAGTGATTGTGCACCGCGACCGAGAGCACCCGCTTGGCGCGATTCTGGCCGATCACATAATCGTCGAGCACCTTGTAGATTTCCGACGGAGTCGGGACACCGTCGCGAGTTTTGACCAGGGCCGACTTGGTCTCTTCGCGGATGATATCGTTGCACAGCTCGACGCATTCGTCGCAGATGAAGACGGTCGGACCCGCAATCAGTTTGCGCACCTCATGCTGCGACTTGCCGCAGAAGCTGCAGTAAAGCGTGCTTTTGCTGTCGCCGCCGCCGGATAGCTTAGTCATTCAAATCCCTTGTCTTCATCACAGGCCGCATCGCGGCCGGCCGGTCATGCTAACCCGGTTTATCGCACAATCAAACTGGCAGATGGGTTAACGCCCCTATCCCGCCCAAGTGCCTGTCCCAAATATGGAACGCCGCGGCCCATGGGGCAAGGGCTCGCTCCTAACTGGACCCGCCGGCGCACCGCCCGGGCGAAGGATCCGATGATATTACGCAGCTCGGGTTCCTGCACTGCCTCGATCGCCCCATCGAGGGTGAACCACTGGCGCCGCCGCCATTTGCTCTCTTTCCATTCGTCCGTCACCTCGCGGACTGCGAGCGGGAAGACGACGACCTCGGCGGTGACGCAAAGGCCGCTGACGACCTGCTTCTCATAAGTGAAGCTGCCAAGCGGGTCGCGGCCGATGTCGCCCCGTACGCCCGCTTCTTCTTCCGCCTCCTGCGCGGCCGCGGCATGCGGGGACATGCCATCATCGACATTGCCCTTGGGGATGATCCAGCGCCGGGTCTGGCGGGACGTTACCAGCATGATCTCGATCGGCGCGGCAGGCTCTTCGCCGACGCGCCGATAGGCCAAGGCACCGACTTGCCGAATATCGCCTCGCTAGGCCGGAGTGATGTCGGCCGCTCCGGTGGTATCGCCTTCGCCCTGGTCCGGGCGGCGGTCGAACACCTCGTCGATCAGGCCGAACTCCTTGGCCTCATCGGCCTCCAGGAACTTGTCGCGGTCCATCGCCAGCTCGATCGCCTCGATCGGCTGGCCAGTATATTGCGCGTATAGCGTGTTGAGACGAGTGCGCATGCGAAGGATCTCGCGCGCCTGGATCTCGATATCGGATGCCATGCCCTGGGCCCCGCCCGACGGCTGGTGAACCATGATCCGGCTGTTGGCGAGCGCGATGCGCATCCCCGGTTCCCCGGCGCAAAGCAGGAAGCTGCCCATCGACGCCGCCTGGCCGATGCAGACGGTGCTGACCTTGGGCCGGATATATTGCATCGTGTCATGGATCGCGAGGCCCGCGGTGACCACGCCGCCCGGCGAGTTGATGTACATGAAGATGTCCTTCTTCGGGTTCTCGGACTCGAGGAAGAGCAGCTGGGCGGTGATCAGCGAGGCCATATGGTCCTCGACCGCGCCGGTGACAAAGATGATTCGCTCACGCAGGAGCCGCGAGAAAATGTCGAAACTGCGCTCGCCCCGGTTCGACTGCTCGATGACGATTGGGACGAGGCCGGAAACGATGTCTTGATGGTCCATGGGAAATGCAGGTCCTTGCGTTGCGTTGGCGCTTACATCGGGCGGAACGCGACGCGGTTCAAGCCGCGAATGGAAAAGGGCGACCGACACTTGGCCGGCCGCCCTCCCCCATTCGGCGGTTCTTGAGGCCAGCCTTACATCTTCACGGTCGCCCGGGCGTAGAAATAGCGGCCCGGCACATCGTGAACCGACGGACCGCCAAATTGTTGGTTTCGCAGGTGATGCAGCCCGGCGCCTTGATCGTCGAACAGATTGTTGACGCCGACTGCGAAGCCGAGATCGTCCGCAAAGCTCGGGCATCCAGCGCAGCTGCACATCGGTGTAGAAATCGAGTCCAGCCTGTTGCCGTCGCCCGTCCTGCAGCTTCGAGACATAGCGGCCGGTAAGCGTCGCGCCGAAATTGGCGAGATCCCAGTCGATGATGCCGATCGCCTTCCACTTCGGGAACGCCTGCGACGGAGCCGCCCTGTTCGGTTCCTTCGCGGCTGATCTTCTGGATGCCGCCAGTGGCCGGGACAATCACGTCATAGTTGGTCAGGAACGTATTGTTCCAGGTGAGGCCGAACGTGCCGAAGCCGGTCCGCAGGTTGCGGTAAGCGACATTGAAATCGAAGCCCCTGGTCTTGATCGCCGCAATGTTCTGCAGAAGGCCAGAAATCTCGGTGAGCTTCCCGTTCACGCGGGTGACCAGCGCACAAGCCGCCGGATCATTGGTCGACGACGCAATTGTTGCAGCGTGATCTCGGCATTGACGGTCTGGATGGCGTCCTTGATCTTGATGTCGTACCAATTCGCCTCGATCGAGAATCCCGGCAGGTAGCTCGGGGCTCAAGACGGCACCCAGCACCCAGCTTTTCGACGTTTCAGGCTGCAGATCCTCGTTGCCACCGACGATCGACCGAAATTTGCGGATTGGACTGGACATAGCTGCCGCCCGCAGGAACGCCGGCGGCTATGCAGTTCGCGCGCACCGTCGGCGTCATTGTTGAACCGGCGTGGCCGCGTGCTGTTGGTTGAGCAGGGATCGCTGAGTTGCTGGTCGAAGCGCGATGCGGTGCCGAACAACTCGCCGATCTGTCGGCGCCCGGAACCCTTCCGCCCAGGACGCGCGGAGGCGGAGGTCCGGCACGGGCTTCCAGTTGAGGCCGGCCTTGAAGGTCGTGGTCGATCCCGATGCCCTGCGAATAGCCGGAGAAGCGAACCGCACCGGTCAACTCCAGCAGGTCGGCGAATGGTCGATCGGCAGAGCAACGGCGCATTGACCTCGGCATAGGCTTCCTTGACGTTATAGCTGCCCTTGGTCGGCTGCGCCGGGATGTCGGAGCTGAAACCTGCTGCGACGACCGGATCCGGATCGAAGCGGCCCTTGAGGTCGCGATATTCGACCCCGACCGCGAGGCCGAGCGGCCCGCCGGGCAGCTCGAACAGGCTGCCAGACAAGTTGGCCGTCAGGTCGAACATCTTCTGCTCGCTGCTATCATTCTGCTGAACGAACCCGACGATAATCCATCATCGCCGGGTGATCGACCCGGCTCCGCCGAACATGTTGAACGGCACGCAGTCCAGGCGTGGCATTGCAGGCGGCCACCGGGCCGAGCGCCTGTCCGCAGATGGCCCGAGTTGATGTTGCCGAACATGTTCTGCTTGGCCTTGTTGCGGCCATAGGCGGCGTTGACGTCCCAGTACCAATTGCGCCCGCCCAGGTCGAACTCGCCGTCGAGCGTGGCGACGCCGTACCAGGTATCGACTGTCTGGTTGAACCGGCGCGGCCCGCCCTCGACAAATCGGCGAGCGATGACGCGCCATGTTGCTTGCGTCGAGCGGTCACGCCGAACGGATTGAACGGGTTGGTCGCATGGACCGTGATCGTGTCGAGCACCGCGCGTGATGCCGGCCGTCGGCCCGATGGCCAACGGCAGCGGCGCGGCCTGGTTCTTGGATTTGCGCTTGTTCCACATGCCCTTGGCCGAGAAATTGATGTTGTCGGCAACCTCATATTTGACGTTGGCGAACGCGCCGTATCGCTCCAGCGGAACCTGGAGATAGTTGAATGGCGCGAAATTGAACCGATCCGCCGGGTGCCTGGAACGGACGGAAGTTGGCCAGCGTCGGGGTACTGGTGGTGGCGATCACGGTCTGCTGAGTCACCGAAGATGCCGCGGCAGATTGAATCGGCCCATCGCGAATGAAGCCGGAGCAGCCTCCGATAAGGGTGCCGGCAGCGTCGCGGACATCGCAGTGTCGGCATAGGGATTGGGAAACTGCGTCAAGTCCCGGTCGCCGAGCTCGACGGCGTCCTGCTTCACAAAATTGCCGCCGACGACGACCTGGAGCGGACCGTCATTGCCATTGCCCCAGCTGAGCTGATAATTCTGGGTGAAGCCGTCGCCTTCGTCATATCTGCCGAGCTGGGCGCTGGCATCGAAGCCATCCTGGCTGCGCTTGGTGATGATGTTGACCACGCCTGCGATCGCGTCGGAACCATAAATCGCGGAAGCGCCGTCCTGCAGCACCTCGATCCGCTCGATCGCGCTTTCGGGAATGGTGTTGAGGTCGGTCGATCCCGGGACGCCGCGACGCCGAAGCGCCATTGACGTAGCGGATGCCGTCAACCAGCACGAGCACGCGGCGCGACCCGAGGTAGCGCAGGTCGATCTCCGCCGCACCGGCGCCGACGCCGCCGCCGTCCGGCGGATTGCCGAGGTTGCCGCTATTGTTGAACTTGCTGTTGAGGCCGCCGCCCGAGCTGGGCAGGCGCTGCAGCACGTCGTTGACCGAGTTGAGGCCGGTCTTGGCGATATCCTCTTGCTCGACGAAGACGATCGGCTGCTCCTGGCTCAGCGGATCGCGGCGGATGCGCGAGCCGGTGACGACGATCTCGCCGCCGGATGTCGGGCTCGGAAGCGGTTGCGGGCGTCTCGGCCGCATCGGGTGGCGGCTGGATGCTTTGGGCGGCAGCCGCGCTGCCTATGACCAGGGCGAACAATCCGGCCCCGGAACGGAGCGCCATCGAGACACGAGCCATCTGCTATCTCCCTGTTAGGCAAAGACCGGTTGAAGTCTTCGCTGCAACGGAAGAGTAACAAATAAGACAGAAGCGAGAAGATCAGCGGTCTGCCGTTGGTCGATTGGGTTGAGCCTTGTTACTTTTCGGCCACAGGCGGTGGGCTATGGGCGAGATAAGCCAAACGTCGCATTTCGCGGCGGCCGCGCGGTCACCGTGTCGAGAATTAACCCAGCGAAAAAACTTAACACCGCGATTATCACCATGCCGGTGACCAGGATGGCGGTCGGAAAGCGCGGAACCAGCCCGGTGTCGAGATAGGTGATCACCAGCGGCACGGCCAACAGCAGGGCCGCGACCAGGAGCAGCCCGCCAAGTCCGCCATAGAACAGCACCGGCCGCTCGATCCGATAGAGAGTGCCGATCGTCTTCAGGATCCGCCAGCCGTCGCGGTAGGTGCTGAGCTTGGACGCCGAGCCCTGCGGCCTTGCGCCATAGGCGGTCTCCAGCTCGCCGACGGGCATTCGAAGCTCCAGTGCGTGGACGCTCATCTCGGTCTCGATCTCGAAGCCTTGGGAAAGGACCGGGAAGCTTTTGACGAAGCGGCGGGAGAGAACTCGGTAGCCCGAGAAAATATCGGTGAAGCTGCGGCCGAACAGGCCGGCCAGCAGCCCGGTGAACAGCCGATTGCCGATGACGTGGCCGCCGCGATAGGCCTCCGCCGCCTCATGCTGGCGGGTGCCGACGACCATGTCATATTGCTCGTCGACCAGCATCCGCACCATCTCGGGCGCGGCCTTGGGATCGTAGGTCAGGTCGCCATCGGCCATGACGTAGATGTCGGCGTCGACATCGGCGAACATGCGGCGGACGACATGGCCCTTGCCCTGTTGCCGCTCGGTACGGACGATTGCGCCGGCACCGCGCGCCAGCTCGACCGTACGGTCGCGGCTGTTGTTGTCATAGACGTAGATGGTTGCGGTTGGCAGCGCCGCTCGAAAGCCGGCAACCGTTTCCGCAATCGCCGCTTCCTCATTGTAGCAGGGCAGGATGACGGCGATCCGCAGGCTGTCCAAGCTAATCCCCCCAATTCGTCATCCCCGCGAAAGCGGGGATCCCGCTGACTTACTAACCGAGGTCGGTTAATAGCGGGATTCCCGCTTTCGCGGGAATGACGATTATTTTGACTTCTTCGCGGCGGGCTTCTTTGCCGGTGCGCCTTCCTTCGTGGCTTCAGCCTTGGCCGGAGCTTCCGCCTTCTTGGCGGCCGCCTTCTTCGGTTCGGCCTTTACAGCTTCAGCCTTTTTGGCGGCCGGCTTTTTGGCCGCTGCCTTTTTCGGCTTGGCTTCGGCATGGTCGTGACCGCAGCCAGGTCCATGGACATGGCCCTCCTCGCTCTCGAGGTCGGCTTCGAGCTCGGCCCGATCGACCGTGCGGTCACTGATCTCGGCCTTCGAGAAGAGGAAATCGACAACCTTGTCCTCGTAGAGCGGCGCGCGGAGCTGGGCGGCAGCCATCGCGTTTTGCTGCACGTAGCGGACGAAGGCATCGCGATCCTTGGGCTGATATTGAGCCGCCGCCTGGCCGATCAGCCGGTTCATTTCCTGCTGGCTGACCTCAATGCCGTTGGCCGCGCCGATTTCGCTGAGCAACAGGCCGAGACGCACCCGGCGGACGGCGATGCTACGATAATCCTCCGCGTCGGCCTCGATTTCCTTGAGCGCCGCCTCGGCGTCGGCCTCGTGGCTCGCCTCATGGCGAAGCTGGGCCATGATGTTGGCATATTCCGCCTCGACCATCGAGGGCGGAACTTCGAAGTCGTGATCGGCCGCAAGCTGGTCGAGCAGCCGGCGCTTCATATGAGTCCGGGTAAGCCCGTTGAGTTCCTGCTGCTGCTGGTCGCGGAGCAGGCCCTTGAGCTGGTCGAGATCATTGAGGCCGAGCTGCTTGGCGAAATCATCGTCGAGCTTGGTATCGGCGGCGGTCTTCACCGCGGTGACCTTGACGTCGAACGTCGCCGCCTTGCCCTTCAGATTTTCTGCCTGGTAGTCGGCCGGGAAGGTCACGTTGAGCTGTTTCTCGTCGCCGACCTTCAGGCCGACCATCTGCTCCTCGAAGCCCGGGATGAGCTGGCCCGAGCCGAGCACGACTTCCATCCCCTCGCCGGTACCGCCTTCGAACGCCACTCCGTCGACCTTGCCGACGAAGTCGATCACCACCTGGTCGCCATTGGCGGCCTTGTGGCCTTTCTTGGCGTCCTCGTAGCGGGTCTGCGACTTGGCGAGCTGCTTCAGCTGCTCGTCCACCGCCTTGTCGTCGACCTCCACCGCCAGGCGCTCGAGCTTGAGTCCGTCGATCTTGGGAGTGGGAACGTCGGGCAGGGTCTCCAGCCGGATATTGACCTCGGCATCCTTGCCGGTTTCATAGCCCTCATCGAGCTCGACTTCCGGCTGCATCGCCGGACGAAGCTTCTTGTCGTCAGAAGTTTCTGAACGCTGTCCTGCACCGCCGTGTTGAGCGCGTCGCGCATCAGCGCTTCGCCATGCATCTTGCGGATGAGGTTCGGCGGCACCTTGCCCGGGCGGAAGCCAGGCATTCGAACGGTCGGCGCGATGCGCTTGACCTCTCCCTCGACGCGGGCGTCGATATCCTTGGCGGGGATGATCAGCTTATAGGCCCGCTTCAGGCCTTCATTCTCCGTCTCGACGGTCTTCATCACTTGCGCATTCCTAGTTCGAAAAATTTTGGCCTAAGCTCGAAAAATCTGCTGCGTCCGGTATTCGGGCGGCTGGTGCGGGCGAAGGGACTCGAACCCCCACATCTTACGATACTGGTACCTAAAACCAGCGCGTCTACCAATTCCGCCACGCCCGCGCGAACGCCTTGAAGGTGCGCGGCCTATAGCAAGGATCGCCGTGGGGGCAAGAGCAACAGAACAGGCAACTCCTTGGCCGCGACGGGGTTATCTTCATGAAGGAGCCCGATTTCATGCAAGACGTCCCCAACCCCTCAACCCCGCCGCCGGAAACCCCGCCCCAGCCGGCCGAGCCGGCGCAGCCCAGCCAGCCGGCCCAGCCGACCGTCCCGCCGGCTGAGGTTCCCCAAAGCACGCCTGATGTGGATGTCCCTTCTCCGGGCGCCGGCTCGCCGACAGGATAGGAATGGCAAGCCGTCCGCCCCGACCCGGATCTCCACCGCCCGCCGACGAGCCGGGCCATGTCCCGCCATTGCCCGGGGAGCCCGAGCCGCCCGCGCCGCCCGATCCGGTTTAGACCCGGCGCGCCGAGTTCACGATCGCTTCGAAATCGGGGAGCAGCGCGTTGTAATAATGGGAGCGCGCGGCGTCGAACAGGATGAGGTAGAGCTTGCCATCGATCACCGCGCCGACCGCCCGGCCGCGGCGGCGAACCTCGTCGCTGTCCAGATGCTCATAATCATATTGGAAGCCGTTGGCCCCCAGGAAGCGCCTGGGCGCCAATGAAGTGGTCTTGAAGTCGACTGCTCCGCCGCGGACCCGGAACAGGCTTTCGACCATCGCGACGATTTCCGGCGGAGTCATGTTGGAACGGAATTTGGGCACTTGCCTGTCGTCCCGGCTGCGCTGGCGGACCAGCGCCTTACCGTCCTTGAGACCGGTGACGAAACTGATCCCGTCGAGGTAGGGGCCGTTCTGGGTCCAGTCCTCGACATCGGTGATGTCCTGGAACAGGGAGGCCGAAATTCGATTCCATTCGCGCGGCGGGCTGACCGCAATGCTGTCGTCGCCGACCCTGACTTCCTTGACGCGTACGAGGGTGTAGCCGCCATAGCCGAAGCCGCCGCCGCCGCCGCTTCCGGCACACGCACTCAAGGACAGAGCGGAAGCGGCCAGAAGGATCGATTTTCCTATACGCATACCATCCTCCTCAACCGGCCATCATCTGACGCACCAGGGCGGCGTCCGGAGCATCGGGCGCCATCCGTAAATAACGGCCGAACGCCGATCGCGCCTCGACCGCCCGGCCTTGCTTCATCAGCATGATCCCGTGCCAGCGCCAGGCGTCGGGTGGCGCATCGGGATAAAGCACTGCTGCGGCATAGCCTTGCGCCGCGCGGATATCATCGTCCCTGCGGTTTCGAAGCCGCCATATCTCTCCCTCCTGGAAGCGGAGCAGGCCGTTCCAGCCGTCTTTGGCCAGAGTATTGATCACATATTGGCTGGCCCCCGGGTCATTCAATTTGACCTGGTCGTCGAGCAGGGTCGGCCGAATCTTCGCCAAGGCGGAGAGATAGCGGCCGCGGTAGGCGTCGTAAGCCCGGCCCGGTACCTTGACCTCCATCGCGGAGACCCTGAGGTCCGCCATCCGGGCATCCGGCGCAGGATGGGTTTCAAAGATGGAAAAATGGCGGTCGCGCTTCTTGCGGCGATATTCGGCGCTGAGGTCGAGCTCGCCGATCAGTTGCCTCCAGACGTCGCTTGCTTCCACAGGGTCATATCCGGCTTCGGCCAGCAGGCGGACGCTCATGGCGTCGGCCTCAGCCTCCAGCACGCGATTATACCGCAGCAGCGACAGGATCGTGCCGAGTTGAGCAAGCTGGACCAGGTCGCCCGCATAGGTGCCAGTGACCCCTCCGGCGAGGCCCGCGCCCATCGCCAGGAAGGAGAAAATGTCGGTCTTGCGGCGGACGTCGCGCCATTGGCGGAGCTGGTGCTTGCGCAGGAAGTGCGCGCTTTCGTGAGCCACCACGCCCGCCAGCTGAGCCTCGTTGCGCATCCGGAGCAACAGCCCGGAAAAGATGACCGTGAACCCCGTCGGGAACATCACCGCGTTAAACTCTGGAATTCGTGCCAGGTAGATCCGCATATCCCTCGCGGCCGGGCCGCCGACCCGACCAATGAGGTCGCCGAGATAGGCGGTCAGCTGCGGGTCCTTGATGAGCAGGTTGGAGCCGGAGATCTCCTCCTCGACCCGCTCCATCTGCTGCCACATGCCCTTTTCGTCCTGGTCGACCGCGCGGTAGCCTGGGCCGATCAGCGGAACCATGTCCTTGGGGAGGATGCGCGCATTGGCGACTCCGGTCGCCAGTCCAGCGGCCAGCGCGCCGGCACCGCCCAACAAGCCGCGGCGGGTCAACGGAGCATTCACCGGCCTGCCTCCTGGCGGCGCACATTGCGGCCGGGTTTCATTCGATCGAGCAGCCGGTCCACCAGCTGCGCCGCGCCCTCATCGGTGCGGATATCGCCCATCTTGATGCCGGCGATCTGGCTGCGGGCGCTGACGACGTTGAACCAGACCACTTCGCCGGTCGTCAGATCGACCAGGCTTGCATATGCGAACTGCCCGCCACCGCCGACGGTTGGCGCGCAGAAGCCGACGAAGCAGCCGGCAATCCCCAGCGCCTGCAACGCGACTCGTCCGGTCGAGGCGAAGCTGTCCTCCGCGTGGAGGAACAATGCATATTGATAGCCGGTGCGCCGGCCGAGCGCGACCGCATCCTCGCCCAGCGTCCAGTCGAGTCCCCGGCCACGCTTGGTGGGCAAGTAGGCGCCCGAATATTTGTGCAACGCGATCGAGCTGCCGACCGCATAATGCAGCCGCTCGAGCTCGGCGACGCTCTCCGGATCGATGCCCGGAAGCGAATTGCGTTTCTCCATGATCAGAACGTTGCCGCCGCGCGCGGCCTGCTGGGCGCGGATCGCGGCGAGCAGCTTCGTTCGAGATGTCTCCGTCCAGTCGGCCCTGGGCTCAACCAATCCGCCCGTCGTCACTGAGCCGACGCTGACGTCGGGCCGCATCACCAGCAGCTTATACTCACCTTGGGGCGGGGCGAATTCGACGTCGGCGTATTGGCGCGTCTGAACGCACCCCACGAGCGCCACCGATGCAAGCAGCGCGATACCCAACCGGCGCATAGATGCTCTCCCCGAAGCTCAACTTCAGCGATGAGTGCCGCGCCGATTCTAAAAAATCAAGACTTTTAAAGTGGTTAGCGTTGCGGACACGAAATGCCTTGGACGGCAAGGCATTCGCCGTCGATCGTCCCGGCATCTACCGGCAATCCCATCGAAGCGGCGAGGGTCGGCATGATGTCGGCGGTCTCGATCGCCTCGGGGCGATCAGCGGCTGCCATTCCGCGGCGCCAGAACAAGATTGGCACGCGGCGGTCATAGTCCCACGGACTGCCATGGGTCGCGCTATAGCTGGTCGTGTTGGCGATCGGTGTTATGTCGCGCTTCAGCAACACGACGAAGTCGCCTGATCGTTCCGGATCAAACGAGGCGCGCGCGCGCTCGATCAGACTCCATTTGTCGGGCGGCGAGGTCGGCGACGGAGTGGCGGCCAGCTGCTCCCTCGTGAAGACCGCTTCCACTTGCGGATGAGCTCGAAATGCTGCGACGGCAGCCGCCTTTGCCCGCGCCTGCTGCGCCGGAGACAACCTCCGGTCGACATACATATCGCCGAAACTGCCCTCGCCGTAGAGTATCGGCCCTTCCAGATTGAGCTTCGCGCCGACGGCAGCGCCGACGTCCCTGGCGGTCAGCTTGGCATCGACCCTGGCGGCGCCTGGCGCGCCCTGTCTCGCGCCGGCGTTCTGGAATGTCCTGCCCGCCATGATCGGCAGTAAGCATCACCAGATAGTCGAGTCCCCGGCTATCCAGGAGGCGGAAGAAATCGCCGAGGTCGCGGTCGAGCGAGAAAAGCTGGATGCACATTTCCGCGCCTTGGGTGCCATAGCTGTGACCGACGATGTCGGTCCCGGCGAGGCTGATCGAGATGATGTCGGTCGAGGGTCCGCGGCCGAGTTGCATTTCCTCAAGCAGCTGTGCGGCCAGCGCCAGTGTCGCCCCATCGAACTCGGGGCTGTTGCGGAAATTGCGGATATCGCCGGCCTTGCGGGCAAATGCGCCGCTGCCCACCGGAGGGCCCCCGCCTTCGATCGGAACAACGCGCGATTTTTGCTGGCAGATTGCCGGCATCTGCAGTGGCGGGCGGTCCTGCGCCACCGCATTCGCAACCGCCGTCCGGGCGGCAGCAACCGACCGCGGCACTGCAACGCCCTTGAGGTCGGTGACGAAGGTCTTGCCATCCCAGTACCAGCGCTGGTCGACCGCCCGTCCAGCCCATCATCACGGCCGAACGATCCTTGCCGGCGACGGCGACGTTGCGGGAGCCGGGTTGAGCGCGTTTCAACAGGTCACCAAGGGTCGGGACGCGAAGATGGTAGGGGGAAACAGTGTAAGCGGTCGACGAACTGCCCGGGACCCGCTCGTCCTCGACGCAATAGACGCCCTTGTCGCTGCGGCTTTGCGTGAGGTCGAACCAGTAGTTGGCGATGATCCCGGTCCGCGACGGGCGGGAACCCGTCATGATGGTCGAATGGCCTGGGCAGGTCTCCGTCGCATTGTGGCTCTGGTAGCCGTTGCGATACACGGTCCCGCGGCCGAGCCGGCCGATCCCGCCGAGGAGGACCCGCCGATACTCGTCGTAAAGATCGGCCGACAATTGGTCGATCGACAGCGCGACGATCAGTTTCGGCGGCGGTGGAGTTTGCGCGGTTGCGGGGGCGGCGAACAGCGCAGCAGCGGTCATTAGGAAAACACGCAAATCGACCCTCCCATCGTCATCCCGGACTTGATCCGGGATCCACCTTGTTCTTTGCTCTTTTAAGGCAGGTGGACCCCGGCTCAAGGCCGGGGTGGCGGATTTCAGTCCGTCAGCTTCGCCCGCAGCCGTTCGTTGACCACTCCTGGATTGGCCTTTCCGGCCATCGCTTTCATCGTCTGGCCGACGAAAAATCCGAACAGGGCTTCCTTGCCGGCCTTGTACTGCTCGACCTTGTCGGCGTTGGCGGCGAGGATTTCGTCGATCCTGGCGTCGATCTCGCCGGTGTCGCTGGTCTGCTTGAGCCCGCGCTCTTCGACGATCTTGCCGGCGTCGTTGCCGGTTTCCAACATGATCTCGAACACTTGCTTGGCAAGGCTGCCGCTGAGAGTTTTGTCCGCAACCAGGCCGAGTAGCTCGGCTGCCTGCTTCGGCGAAACCGGGCTGTCGACGATCGTCCTGCCGAGCCGATTGAGCGCCCCGAACAGCTCGGCGACCACCCAATTGGCGGCCTGCTTGGGCTCGGCGCCCGCCTTCAATAGCTCATCGAACCATCGCGCGGTCTCGACTTCGGCGGTCAATACGCTCGCATTATATGGCGTGATGCCAAGTCCTTCGAACCGCTTGCGCTTGGCGTCGGGCAATTCGGGCAGCGAGGCGCGGCATTCCTCGATGAATGCTTCTTCGAGCTCGAGCGGGAGCAGGTCCGGGTCGGGGAAGTAGCGGTAGTCATGCGCATCTTCCTTCGACCGCAGAGATCGCGTCACGCCCTTGTCGGGGTCGTAGAGCCGGGTTTCCTGCGCGATTTCCCCGCCTTCCTCGAGCAAGTCGACCTGGCGGCGTGCCTCATGCTCGATGACCGCCATGACGAAGCGGACCGAATTGACGTTCTTGGTCTCGGTGCGGGTGCCAAGCTCAGCGCCGGGCTTGCGCACGCTGACATTGACGTCGGCGCGCATCGAGCCTTCCTCCATATTGCCGTCGCAGGAACCGACATAGCGGAGAATTGCCCTGAGCTTCCGAAGATAAGCCCCTGCTTCGGCTGGCGAACTCATATCCGGCCGAGAGACGATCTCCATCAGCGCGACGCCCGACCGGTTGAGGTCGACATAGGACATGGTGGGGTGCTGGTCGTGCATCAGCTTGCCCGCATCCTGCTCGACATGGATGCGCTCGATGCCGATCTGCTTGACGCTGTTCTCGTCCTTCTCGTCGAGCAGGATCTCGACTTCGCCCGGCCCGACCAGCGGGTGGTAGAGCTGCGAAATCTGGTAGCCCTGCGGCAGGTCGGCGTAGAAATAATTCTTGCGATCGAACCGGCTCCAGCGGTTGATCACCGCGTCCAGCGCCATGCCGGTACGAACCGCCTGGCGGATGCACTCGCGGTTGGGAACGGGCAGCATGCCGGGCATGGCCGCGTCGACGAGGCTCACCTGGGTGTTGGGCTCGGCGCCGAACGCCGTGGCCGCCCCGGAAAAGAGTTTGGCATTGGACACGACCTGGGCGTGGACCTCCAGGCCGACAACGACCTCCCAATCGCCGGTGGCGCCTTTGATGCGATAGGGTGCAGTCGCGTCAGCCATCACCACCACCTCTTCGGACGATGCGTGAAACCGGCACGCTCCTCGATCGCCAGTCCGGCGTTCAAGCACGCCCTGCTCGTCCAGCTCGCGGCCGATCAGGTGGAGGCCGAGCGGCAGGCCCTGGCCATCGAGCCCGCCCGGAACCGACATGGCCGGAAGGCCGGCAAGGCTCGCCGGAACGGCGAACACGTCGTTGAGATACATGGCCAGCGGATCCGACATCTTCTCCTGAAGACCGAACGCGGCCGAAGGCGCGGTCGGGGTCAGGATCAGGTCGCAATCACGGAACGCATCGGCGAAGTCGCGCTTGATCAGGGTCCGGACTTTCTGCGCCTTGGTGAAATAGGCATCGTAGAAGCCCGCCGAGAGCACATAGGTGCCGATCATGATGCGGCGCTTGACCTCGGCGCCGAAGCCCGCGGCGCGGGTCGCGGCGTACATGTCGTCGAGGCTCTTCACTCCCGTTTCGCGCAGCCCGTAGCGGACCCCGTCATAGCGGGCGAGGTTGGACGAGGCCTCGGCGGGAGCGATGATGTAATAGGTCGGCAGCGCATATTTGGTGTGCGGCAGGCTGATCTCGACCACCTCCGCGCCCGCGTCCTTCAACCATTCGATGCCCTGGTCCCAGATCGCGTTGATTTCGGCGGGCACGCCGTCGATCCGATATTCCTTCGGGATTCCGACCTTCTTGCCGCGAAGGTCGGCTGGTCAGCCCCGCTTCCCACTGCGGGACCGGCAGGTTGAGCGAGGTCGCGTCCTTGGGATCGAAACCGGCCATCGCCTCCAGCATGATCGCGCAATCGCGCACCGTTCGCGCCATCGGTCCGGCCTGGTCGAGCGAGGAAGCGAAAGCGACGATGCCCCAGCGCGAGCAGCGGCCGTAGGTCGGCTTGATGCCGCGAAATGCCGGTGAAGGCGGCCGGCTGGCGGATAGAGCCGCCAGTGTCGGTTCCGGTGACGCCGGGCGCCAGCCCCGCCGCGACCGCCGCCGCCGATCCGCCGGAAGATCCGCCGGGGGTCAGCGCGGCATTGCCGCCGTCATTGCGCTTCCAGGGCGAGATGACAGGGCCATAGGCGCTGGTCTCGTTGGACGAGCCCATCGCAAACTCGTCCATGTTGAGCTTGCCCAGCATGCCCGCGCCGGCCTCCTTTAGGTTGCCGGAAACCGTGCTCTCGTAGGTCGGCTTGAACCCCTTGAGGATGTTGGAGCCGGCGGTGCTGTCGACGCCCTCGGTCGCGAACAAATCCTTGATGCCGAGCGGGATACCCGAAAGCGGCTTCAGATCGCCGGCGGCTCGCGCCTGATCGGCAGCCTCGGCCGCGGCCAGCGCCAGCTCAGGCGTTTCGACCGTATAGGCGTTGAGCGAACGCCCTGCGACCACGGCGGCGTTGAACGCCTCGGCGATCTCGCGCGCGGAGAATTCGCCGGCGCTGAAGCCATCACGAAGCTCGGTGATCGTCTTGAGGGTGAGTTCGGTCATGCGTCCGCTTCACAGTCATCCCCGGCGAGGCCGGGGCTCCCGGCCTTGTTCTTTGGATCCGTCGGACTCGGTCGCGGCTGTGGCTCGCTGTCTCGGGATGATCGAGCTTCATTGCGCTGCGCTCATCATTCGATCACCTTGGGCACGGCGAAAAACCCATGCTGCGCGTCCGGCGCGTTCTTGAGGATGTCGTCGCGGACGTTGCCGTCGTTGACGACGTCGTCGCGCAGGCGAAGCTGGTTCTCGATCACGGCGGTCAAGGGCTCGACCCCCTCGGTGTCGACCTCCGCCAGCTGCTCGACCCAGCCCAGGATATTGTTCAATTCGGGCACCATCCGGTCGATTTCGTCATCGCCCAGCGCGAGCCGGGCGAGACGCGCGACGTGGCGCACCTGATCTGCATTTACGGACATGGAGGCGCGGCTAGCAGGGCCTAAGCGCGCCTTCAACGCCTATTCGATCGGTTCGCCGACCGGTTTGCCGTCGACATAAAGCTGACGGCGCTCGACGGGCCGAATTTCAATGCTGGCCTGGCCCAGGTCGACGGTGTCGGGCTTGGCTGCAGCTACAGCGGCTTTCGCGGCGTCCCTCTCCCTTTCCCGCCCAAGCGCCGAGAGATCGATCACACGGGACTGGACATGGCCTCCATAAGGGTCGTGGATCAACAGCAGGCGCTGTGAATCGAGCCGGACCAACGCGCAGGGCTTGTCATTGCACCCATTATGCCCGGTGATGTCCGCCTTCAGCTCGTCCGTCAGCGCAATGTCGGGGGAAAGGATCCGCAGGTAGCGATCGAGACGCGTCGTCTGAGCGATCCCGGCCAATTCCATGAACAGCGTGTGTCGATCTTTGCTGTCCAGGGCGAATCTTGCATATTTGCGAAGGGAGGCCTCCTGGCCAGAGGAGCTGATTTCCTCGAGCCGCTCACGTCCCTCCGGTCCAAAATCGAAGGCCATGGCGGTCCAGTCGAACTCTTCGGCCTTGATCTTCCCGCTTTCCAGCCGCGCAAGCTGCGAGCTCGCGCTGATCGCTCCGAAATCGAGGATGGGCAGGGCGAGGAACAAGGCAACGCCGCACAGGCCGATCGCCAGCCTGGTCTGGATCGGGCGAAGCGGAACGTCGAAATCCTGGCGGCCCTTGTAGACCGCCCACCAGGCTGCGGCACCGTAGGCGATGGCGATCGCCACCGCGACCACGCCCCAGATCCGCTCGGGCGTCCAGCCATATTGATTGATCCGCTCGCCCATCGACAGGGCGGCCAGGATCGACAGCGGCAGGATGCACATCAAGAGGATCAGTGCCGCGCGCTGCAGCCAGATGTTGCGGCTGCGCTCGTCGCCGCCGTCGCCGATCACCGCGTTGACCAGCAGGATCGCGCCGGCCCCCGCCAGCAGCAGCATGGGGGTCGCCGGGACATCCGATTCCCACAGGCCGCTGAGACCCGTGAACGGCAGCGACAGCAGGAAGGCGGCCAGCGCCACGGCCAGCACCGGGGCGAGGACGGCGAAGACCACCATCACCAGCTTCTGAAGGGTTGCGACCAGCGCGTCGCGCTCCCTGAGAATGCCGACCGCTCCGCCGAACGCCAGGCCGGCGAGCATCCAGCCGAACCATTCCTCCTGCAGCAAATCCTTGATGGCTTCGATGCCGATCACGTCGAACAGCGCGGCGATCAGCCAGGCGAGCAGGAAGGTGATGCCGGTGAAGAACAGGCTCGCCGCGCCGATCACCGCGTCGGTCCAGGCGTGGCGGTGCAGCCGTGCATAAGGGAAGCGCCAGGCGCCTTCGTCGCGGACCGTCTGGAACAGCGGCGCGGCGATCAGCACTGCCAGGATCCCCGACAGGAACGGAAACTCCATGATTTCGGGCACTCGGTTGTACTGGGCGGTGAACCAGCCGATCAGCGCGATCACCGCGCCCCAGCCGAGCGCGAAAGCCGATCGCCCAGGTCCAGCGGCGCAAGCTCGACCGTCAGCAGGAAGGCGATGGTGGCGACGATGGTGAAGGCCGTCGCCGCCTGCTTCCACACCGGGAAAGCGTCTGGCCGTAGCCGGTGTGGCCATCGGTCAGCAGGTGGACGATCAGCCCGCCGACGGCGCCGATCGCCGCCATGATCCACGGCCGCTGCGGCCAGTCCCGATCTTCGACGTCGAAACGCTCGGTCATCAAACCCTCCCCTGTCTCGCGGCCGCAGGTTAGCGGCCCGCCAATTGCCCGCAACGGTTTAGAGCAATCGACCTGCGGGGCATGAGCAAAGACTGAGCATTTGCTGAAATCCGCTATCGAAGGATTAAGGCCGGAATGACCGCGACGGGTGGAAAGCGGTCATCAGGGGAAAGCGGAAGACGTCCTCTTGTGAACGGACCAATACCGCACTCCGAATGCGAAGATCGCCAGCAGGGCCGCATAAAGCACCCAGAGGATCGCAATGCTGGCAAACTGGTCAATGAAGCCGGGACCTCCAATTTCTTCGCCTGCTTCGGGTCGCGCCGAATTGCGCGATGACGTCGAGACAAACGCGACCACTCTATTGTCGATTGGCATGAGCGCCGTCACGAAGGCCGCTCCGAATATGACAAGGCCTAGCACCCGCGTAGCGAATGCATTCCTCGCCAAGACGAATAGACCGGCGAACATTAGTCCCGTGAGGCCCAGTTGAACCCAGTAGCCAGCCTCGGATTGCGCCCAGATAAGCTGAGCCACCCCCATGTAGCCAAGGGATGCGGCTGCGGCGAGCATGGCAACGAAAAGCGCCAATGATCTCATGGGCCAAACCATGCGACAGCATCCATATGACCGCAATGGGTCGGAAGCTGCCATGGCAGGAATGGGTGGAAAGCGGACATTGGCGGCTTGCGCCAATCACGAGCGCCCGGTCATCAGCGAGCCCTCTGGCGGCGGCTGAAACTCGAGCGGCGGCACCCCGGCGCCGCGCGACCCCTCGGTAACCCGGTCATAAATCGCCGTTCCGACCGGGCTGTAGGTGACGGCCTGGGTGATGACGAACGAGCCGAGGATGGCGGCGATGCCCCACTTCCAGGCCGGGTGCACATGCCCGCCACGCCTTATGTCCGCCAAAACGCCGGCAACCGGGAACAGCAGGGTCATCGTGAAGGCCGCTTCCCACGACCAAGGCTGCAACAGCGGCATCGGCAGCAGCCTGCCAAACGCGGGCCCGATCAGGATCGTCATCCCGCAGAAGTGCAACCGCCGATGCCATTCGGTCCGGCGGCGCAGAAGGATCGCCGCGGCTGTGAGCCCGCCGAATGTGGAGACGGCGACGGGATCGAAGATAAGGAAGTGAACCGGCTGGAAGAAAAAGGGCACGGTGCCGCTACGCACCATCGCCACTGTGATGACGAAGCCGGAAATGACCATCGCCACCATCCATCCCGCCGCGACCCAGCCGAGCTTCCTGTGCAGGTCGATCCTGCTTGCGGCGACGAGGCTGTTCTGCGTCAGGTAGATCGCCACCCAGCCCATGAACAGCACCGCGTGGACGTGAACCCGCACGGGCGAGGCGAAGGTCGAGCGGCCCATCGCAAGCTGGAACGAGAAGCCGGCGGCGATGATGATCGCCATGATAATCGCGCTCTTGAGGAAGAAGCGCTCGTCGCCCACCGCAGTCGGCGCAAGCGGCTGCTCAACTATAGTGGCCATTTCAATTCCCCCAGCGATGCTCGCTCAAGCTCGCGGATTTACGCCCACCGAAGCTCGATGCCAATGTCTGCAATGGGTGGAATGCGGACATCCGCTTGGTGAAGATTTTTCTGTCCTACACGCCCTCCCCTGTGCTTGCGTCGCTCCCCACCCGGAGGAGGACGCCGTGCTTAAATTTGCCCGAACCCGCCGCCCGCGCCGCCCTGGCGAATGGACGGAGGCCAAGGCTGTTACCTTCATCGTCACCCTCGCCGCGAGCCGTTCCGTTACCCTCGCCGCCGCCCGCGCGGGAATGAGCCGCAAGGCCGCCTATTCGCTGAAACGCCGTGACGCCTTGTTTGCCGCCGCCTGGAACACGGCCATTCTTGTGCCTGCCTTCAAGCCGATTGAAGGTGACAAAGTTGACGAAGTTCACAACCCCCCGTTTCGGCATCGCAAGGGTTACAGCGACACGGGGCCGGCCGATCGCTCGGACGACAGACGAGACCGCTTCTTTGCCGGGCCGGCGAATCGGACGAGCAATTCGCGTGCCGCGCGGCTTGCCCGCGCCCGGCCCCTCCCCTAACGGCCCGGCCCATGTGCGCTCGTCGTTTCCTCTTCCTGATCTTGATTCTTATCCTGATTTTCGTCGGCGGGGCGTTCGCGCTCTATCAGTTCGGCGATCGGGTGCTCGTCCGCATGTCGACCCCGCAGGGTCATTACCAGGAGCCGCCGAAGGGCAGCGGTCCGGATTATTCGAAAGAAGCGAGCTGGCTGGCAACGCCCGGAATGGCCGAGGATCCGTCGAAATGGCTGCCGGAAAATGTCGCCCCGCCAATTGCGGGCGACGTTGCGGCGACATTCTACGTTCACCCGACCACCTACCTGGAGCGGGATCGGTGGAACGCACCGCTCGACGCGGTGGGAGAGCCGGGACGCCGGGCCGGCCTGTTCGTCGAGACCCAGGCTGGAGCGTTCAACGGTGTGTCGGAGGTTTGGGCGCCAAAGTACCGGCAGGCCGCCTTTGGCGCCTTCCTGCTCAGCAGCCGGGACGCGACACAAGCGCTCGACCTTGCCTATCGCGATGTTCTGGCGGCGTTCGACGCATTCCTGGCGGCGCAACCTCCCGGCAGGCCGATCATCGTCGCGGGGCACAGCCAGGGATCGATGCACCTTCTCCGCCTGCTCGCCGAACGCAGGCGGCAACTGCATGGCCGGCTGGCGGCGGCCTATATCGGCGGTTGGCCGGTGGCCGCCGAAGGCGACTTGCCTGCGACGGGCCTTGGCGCCTGTACCTCGGCCGCACAGGCCGGTTGCGTGCTGAGCTGGCAGAGCTTCAAGGATCCGGCCAATACCAGCCTGGTGACCAAGGCGTGGGTCGGCACAGCCGGCCTGACCGGCCGTTCGCGAACGCGCGAGGACATGCTGTGCGTCAACCCGCTGACGGGGACCACGGACGGCGCCGCGCCCGCAAGCGTCAACGAGGGAACGCTGATACCGAACGGCGATTTGTCCAGCGCCTCGCTTGCACCAGCGCGTGTCGGCGCGACGTGCGACAACGGATTCCTGATGATCGACGGCGACGTGCCCAATCTCGGGCCCTTCGTGCTGCCGGGCAATAACTACCATGTATATGATTATGCCCTGTTCTGGGGCTCGATCCGCGCCGATGCGGAGCGGCGGCTTGCGGCGTGGCGGGCGCGATGATCGTTGGCACCGCCGCTGAGTTCGCCTCCGCCCTGCCGAGCCCAGGCGGGCGGCTCGCCGGACTGGACGTCGGGACCAGGACGGTGGGGCTGGCGACGTGCGATTCGGGCTGGAGCTATGCCACCCCGGCCGAAACGCTGAAGCGCACCAGGTTCACCGCCGACCTCCAGGCCTTGAAGGCGTTCATTGCCCGGCACGGCATTGTCGGCCTCGTTGTCGGCCTGCCGCTCAACCTCGACGGAAGCGATAGCCCGCGCACACAGTCGGTCCGCGCGTTCGCTCGCAACCTCTCGCCCCTCGCCCTGCCCATTCTCTTGTGGGACGAACGCTGGTCCACAGTGGCCGTCGAAAGGGCAATGATCGAAGCCGACATGAGCCGCGCCAAGCGCGCAGAGAAGGTCGATGCGCATGCTGCCGCCCACATCCTGCAGGGTGCGATCGACGCGCTGGTCAATTTGCCGCGCTCCGGCTAGGGCCGCGTTTTAATGCATTTACTATCCATCGATGATCTGACCGACGAGCAGATCGGCTCCATCCTCGACGAGGGCGAACGATGGTTTGCCTATAATCGGCAGCCACGGCGCAACGACCATCGGCTCGACGGTCTCACGATCGTCAACGCCTTCTTCGAAAATTCGACGCGCACCCTGCTGAGCTTTGAGATCGCCGCCAACCGCCTCGGTGCGCAGGTCGTGACGATGCAGGTCGACCATAGTTCGATCAAGAAGGGCGAGACGCTGGAAGATACCGCGCGGACCTTGAACGCGATGCGTCCCGACGCGCTGGTCATCCGCCACGGCACCAAGGGGGCTCCAGCGGACGTCGCGGCAATAATGGATTGCCCGGTGATCAACGCCGGCGACGGGATCGGAGAACATCCGACCCAGGCACTGCTCGATGCCGCCACGATTCGCCGGCATTTCGGCCGGATTGAGGGCCTCAAGATCGCGATTTGCGGCGACCTGAAGCACAGCCGCGTCGCCCGATCGAACGCCAGGCTGCTCGACCGGCTGGGTGCGAAGCTCCGCTTCGCCGGCCCGCCATCGCTGTTGCCTGACGAGCTTGGCTCAAACAGTATCGATCAGGCAGTCGAAGGCGCGGACGTGGTGATGATGCTTCGGGTCCAGCGCGAACGGATGGAGGAAGATCTGGGTGACGCCCCGGGCGAATTTCTTGCCCGCTACGGGCTTACCGAGGAGCGATTCGCCAAAGCTGCGCCGGAGGCGGTGGTGATGCACCCCGGGCCGATCAATCGGGGTGTCGAAATCGAGGGCTCGCTGGCCGACCATCCGACCTGCTCGCTTATCGTGCAGCAGGTCGAGATGGGCGTAGCGGTCAGGATGGCCTGTCTCGACCTGCTGACGGCCGAACGGCTGCGCTAGCGATTAGCGCGAAGCGACCTGGACTGGCGCATCGCCCGAGATGGTACGGACGAAACAATTGCCTCCGGCGCGCTTCAGCGACGAACAGAGGCTGATCGCTTCACGGTGGCTGGCGAAGCCCTGGACCGACAGCCGGTAGACCGTGCCCTGGGCGCCGGTGAAGCGGGCGGTGACCGGCGTATAGCGCTTCAGGGAGCTATGTTTGCCGGCCACTTTGTCCCACGCCGCCGCGACGCGGTCGCGCGACGAATAGGCTCCGACCTGAACCACGGCGCGGCTATTGCCGGCTGCGGGGCTTCGGCGCCGAAGCTTTGCGCAACACCGGGGCCGAGTTGCAGTCAGCCGCACAGCGGCCGGCGACAGGGCCGGACGGGCCTCGCGAATCGGCGAAACGGACACCTCGGCGTAGACCGGCGCGGGTGTCGGCTCGGCAGTGGCAATCGGAGCAGCTTCCGTTGGCAAGGCCGGCTGGACGATCGGATCGGGCTCGATAGCCGGCGGCAAGTCGACAACGGCTACGGCCGAGAGTTCTTGATCCGGCGCAGGAGCCGCGGCCTGGCGGACCGGTTCATTCTTGTTGAGCGCAAGACGCTGCGGCTGGCCGGGATCGCCGGCGATCGGCTGGATGCCGATAAGGGCAGCCACCTGGTCGGAAGCACGGGCCGGCTTGGCCAACACCATCCATTGTTGAATTCGGCTGTCGACCTGGTCGGCCGGGACGTCCTGGGCGGCAACGATTTTCGCCTGGCTCCAGTCGCCCGCAAATGCATAGGCCAGCGCAAGGTTTTGGCGAGTGCGAGAATCGGCGCCAACTGCGCGGGCCGCTGGCTCGAGCAGCGCAACCGCGGCTTGCGGGTCGCCCGCCAGCGCCAGCGCCAGGCCGGCGTCGGATTGATCCAGCACACCCTGGGCCTCGGCCAGCAGCTGCCTGGCCTCATCGTTCTTGCCCTGACCAATCTTGACCAGGGCCAGCTTCAGGATGACCTGCGGCTGGTTGGAGTAGATGGTGAGCGAGTCGCGATAGGCCGCCTCCGCCGACGCGAAGCGGCCAGCAGCGAGGTAGCAATTGCCAAGCAACGCCCGGAAGCCGGCATCTTGCGGACTACCCTCGACCGCCTGTTCGGCGAGTGGAACTGCGGAAGCAATGTCGTTCGACGCCAGCGCAACTTGCGCCCTGGTGGCCAGACCGAGCTTGCCCGAATTGACCTCGCCCCCGAACGACGCGCTGCCGACGCGGGACTTGCCCGGCCCGGAGCAGCCGGCGACGATCGCAATAAGGGATGCGGCAGTCAGGGCGGTTCCCAGGCGGTACGACTTGGTCATGACACTTCCCCCTATTATTTTCAGCGATCGGCCCGCTTGCGCGGAGCCCGTTCGGCCATCGAGTCGAGCTCGGGCATGCTGTCGAGCAACCGGTCGAGCGCATCCGTCACGAGTTGCTGCGCCGATCGTCCCCCAACCGCACACGCAAGCCGAAGCTTCAGATGGCGTGACGGGTCGAGTCGCAGTGTGAATGCGGCCTTGCCCTTGCTTCCCGCCGCGGCGCGCGGGCGGCGCTGGCGGGCCAGACCCGGAGCCGGAGCCGGAGTTGTGGCCGGAGCAGTGACGCGGGCCGGTATAGTGACGACGGGCGACGGTTCCGGATTGAACTCCGGCTCCGGCAGATCCATCTCGACCGGCACAGGCTCTTCCGCTTCGGGATCGTAGAGTTCGGCGGTCTCGTCGACATATTCGCCATCGTCATCCTCGCCATCCTCATCGTGGGCGGCGAAGCGTTCGGCGATTTCGGCCTGCTGGTCATGGACCGGCGAGGCGATTGGGGTCAGCGCGGCGAGCGGATTGCGCAATGAAGGCTCGGGGAGCTCCTCACCGAACGCATCATGATCTTCGTCGCGGACCGGTGCGATCGCCGGCTTGGGGGGCTCGAAGCCCATGTCGTTCCAGCCCAGATCCTCGAGGCCGGAACCTCCCTGGCCGAAACCCTGCGGACGCATTGCGGGACGGGCGGCGCCCTTGCGGGCCAACAGGCCCGAGGAGAGCGACGCGAATGCTTTGGGTTCTCCCACCGCGCTCACTCCTTACTGGCCCATCACGCGGCGGCCGAAGCCACCGACGGGACGCGGACTGGCGGCACCGATGCCCGGCGCCTGGCTCGGCGCGGCAAAGACGGTGCGGCGGAAATTCTTTTCGAGGCGGTCGGAGATATAGTCCCAAAGCTCGGTCACCTCGCGGGCCGACCGGCCGTTGGGATCGACCTCCATCACCGTCCTGCCGTCGATCATCGAGGCAGCGAAATCGGTGCGATGATGAAGAGTGACTGGAGCGACCGTGCCGTGCTGCGACAAGGCGACGGCGGCTTCGTAGGTAATCTTGGCCTTGGGGGTGGCGGCGTTGACGACGAAGATCAATGGTTTGCCGGCCCGGTCGCACAAATCGACCGTGGCGCCGACGGCGCGAAGATCGTGCGGGCTGGGGCGGGTCGGAATGACGATCAGTTCGGCCACCGCAATGACGGACTGGATCGCCATGGTGATTGCAGGCGGTGTGTCGATGACCGCCAGGCGGAAGCCTTGTTGACGGAGCACCTCAAGGTCCGAAGCGAGCCGCGCGACCGTCGTTTGCGCAAAGGCCGGCATATCGTCATGCCGCTCGTTCCACCAATCGGCGAGAGAGCCCTGCGGATCGATATCGATCAGGCAGACAGGCCCGGCGCCCGCCAGTTGCGCTTGCACCGCAAGATGTCCGGACAGGGTGGTTTTGCCCGACCCGCCTTTCTGCGATGCCATAGCCAGAACGCGCATTCCATTCCCCTCGCCAAATGACGGTGATCTGCCTTCAACTGACAGCAAAGGCCCTAAAAACTGGTTAATGTTGGCCCGACCTTGTTTGGTGCTCCCGAGGGGAGCTAGAGTTAAGAAACAAGCGATCGAGGGTGTGAGAAAAATGCGTAACCTGTTGCTTGCCTTGGCGATTGCCGCCTCCGCCGCGCCAACGGGCGCTCAATCGGTCCGCGCCGGGATCGACGCCTGGCAGAAAGGCGACACGACCGGAGCAGTGGCAATCTGGCGCCCGCTCGCCGAGAAAGGCGACGCCGACGCGGCGTTCAACCTTGGCCAGGCCTACCGGCTGGGCAAAGGCGTGCCGCTCGACCTGGCCCAGGCGCAAGTCTGGCTGGAGCGCGCTGCGCGCAAAGGACATGTAGATGCGCAGTCCACTCTGGGCCTGCTGATGTTCCAGAACGGCAACCAGGTCGGCGCAATGCGCTGGCTCAGGCCGGCCGCCGAGGCAGGCGAGCCGCGCGCCATGCTGATGGTTGGGACGGCGCTATATAATGGCGATGGAGTGCCGGCCGACCCGGTCACCGCCTATGCCTATGTCAGCCGTGCCGCAGCGCAAGGCCTGGCGCCCGCCCAGTCGACGCTGGCGGACCTGGACGAAGTCATGCCCCTCGAGCAGCGCCAGAAGGGAGTTGAGCTGGCGCAAAAGATGGCCAATGCCAAGAAGGCAGCCATCCCCGCCCCAGCCACTCCCAAGGCCGCGGCTCCAAAACCTTCACCCGCGACTCCCAAGGCGGCAAACAAGCCTGCCCCTTTACCGGCAGCCGAAAAACCCGTCGCGTCCGCGAGCGGCAAATGGCGGATCCAGCTAGGGGCCTTTGGTCGGCGCAAATCGGCTGAGGCGCTCTACGAAAAACTAGCCGGCAAGCTGGACGGTCGCCAAGCCTATTACGTCCCCGCGGGCGCGGTGGTGAGGCTTCAGGCGGGACCGTTCGAAAGCCAGGCGAAGGCTTCGGCTGCCTGTAAACGGCTGGCTCCCCAGCCCTGCTTCCCGGTCGAGGCGCGCTAGGCCGGGTCCCATTTGCTGCGCGGTATCCCCTGGACCCACAGCAATGCGTCAAGGCCATGGTGGTCGAGGCGTGCATCGGCAACCGCCGCCAGCGCGGGCTTGGCTCGGTAGGCAATACCGAGACCAGCCTCTTCGACCATCGGAATATCATTGGCGCCATCACCGATCGCGAGCGTTTGGGCCGGCGAAAGTCCGAGCCGGTTGCGAGCGTCAACCAGCGTATCGTGCTTCACTTGGGAGTCGACAATTCGCCCTTCAGTCGTTCCGGCCAATTTTCCATCGCGGACGGCAAGGACGTTGGCTACGAACCGATCGAATCCGATCGCTTCGGCAATCGGGGCGACGAAGGCGGTAAAACCACCGGAGACCAGGATTGTCTCTGCTCCATTGGCCCGCATGGTTCGGACCAGCGTTTCAGCACCCTCATTCGGCCGGATGCGTTCGGCGAGGCATTGAGCGATCACTCGCTGGTCCAGCCCCCTTAGCAAGGCCACGCGCTCATGGAGCGCCCCGGCAAAGTCCAGCTCGCCTTGCATTGCCCGCTCGGTAATCTCCGCGACCCGGGATTTCACCCCGGCATAATCGGCCAGCTCATCGATGCATTCCTGACCGATCATGGTCGAATCCATGTCGGCGACGAGCAGCCTCTTCTCGCGCTGACCTGGCGGAAGAACGATGATGTCGACGCCTTCCCAGCCTTCATAGGCTGCGCGGGTCGCGGCGCGATCGGCATCGACTTCAATGTCGGCGGCGTCCCCTTCGTCAATCCAACGCAGAAAGCGCGCGCCGGAATGCCGCGCCAGCGCCGCATCCAGCAGTCTTTCGTCGAGCCGTCCGGCTGCTATCAGCGTAGCGATGGTCAAGGATAAGCCTCCAGTCGCCCTCATCGCCGGTCCGACCGCAAGCGGCAAGTCGGCGCTGGCGCTGGCGCTGGCCGAGCGCACCGGCGGCGCGGTCGTCAATGCCGACAGCGCGCAAATCTATCGCGACCTGCCAATCCTTTCGGCAGCTCCCTCCCCGGACGATCGAATACGGGCCGAACATCTGCTCTACGGCATTCGCGACGGGGCGAAGCCCTGCTCGGCGGCGGAATGGTCAGCGCTGGCCAAAGTGGAAATCGCCCGCCTCCATAAGGAAGGGCGGTTGCCGGTCCTGGTCGGCGGGACGGGACTCTATCTGCGGACACTGCTGGACGGCATCGCTCCCGTACCGCCGATCGATCCAGCAATTCGAGCCAGGGTGCGCGGTAATAGCGTCGCAGAAAACCTTGCCAAGTTGCGGCCGCTCGACCCGATTGCCGCCGCCACGCTCAATCCCGCCGATACGACCCGCATCGCAAGGGCGCTCGAAGTAGTAGAATCAACGGGGAGAACATTGGCCGAATGGCAGGAGAATCGCGAAGGTGGGATCGGCGACATGGTCGAGCTGAAGCCTTTGGTGCTGCTGCCTCCCCGCCCCTGGCTCTACGAACGCTGCGATCGGCGTTTCGCAACCATGGTCGAGGAAGGCGCGGTCGCTGAGGTCAAGGCGCTGCTATGGCGCAAGCTCGACCCCCAGCTTCCGGTCATGCGCGCCATTGGTGTCAAGGAGCTGACATCACTGCTGCTTGGCGAGGCATCCGAACAACAGGCGGTGATCGCCGGACAACAGGCGACCCGACGCTACGCCAAGCGACAATATACGTGGTTCGCGCATCAGCCGCCTTCGAACTGGCCGAGGTTCGAGGAGCCGCTGGACGGCGGCGCGCTCGATCGGGCGCTGGCGCTGCTGGGCGTGGCGGGGTAGCCAGGCCGCATGGACGCCCGCCGTGACGCCGACATCGACCCGACCCCGCTCGAGGGCAAGCGCGTCGCGATCATCGGCTACGGCAACCAGGGCCGGGCGCAGGCGCTTAATCTGCATGACAGCGGGGTCGATGTTGTCATCGGATTGCGCGAACTCTTCGCCGAGCGCCGCCAAAGCTGCTGCCGATGGAATTTCCACCGCATCGCTCACCGAAGCCGCGGCCTCGGCCGATATCGTCATGCTGCTCGCTCCTGACGAAGCGCTGGCGGCGATCTATCGATCGATCGAGCCGCATGTCCGCGAGGAAGCTGCACTGGGCTTCAGCCACGGCCTCGCGATCAAATTCCAATTCATCGTTCCGCGCCCCGATCTCGACGTCTTCATGGTCGCGCCCAAGGGACCCGGGACGGCTCTGCGTTCACTCTATCAGGCCGGCCAGGGAATGGTCGCTCTTTATGCCGTAGCCAGGAACGTCAGCGGCCAGGCCGAAGCGCTGGCGCTCGCCTATGGGCGCGCGCTCGGCTGCGGACGCGCCGGCCTGCTCGCATCGACTTTCGCTGAAGAATGCGAGGCAGACCTGTTCAACGAGCAGGCCGTCGTGTGGGGCGCGGTGCCCGAAATCCTCATCGCCGGGTTCGATACGCTGGTCGAAGCCGGGGTGAGCGAGGAAGTCGCTTATATGGAATGTGTCGGCGAGCTAAAGCTGATCGCGGAGCTGATCGAGGCCCGCGGCATCGCCGGAATGCGCGAGGCGATCAGCAACACCGCCGAATTGGGCGCGATTCTTGGAGGTCCCCGTATCGTCGACGAAAATGTGCGCTCGCGGATGCGCGCCATCCTTGAGGAGATCCGTGCCGGCCGGTTCAGCGACACACTTCGCGACGAAGAGGCGTCCGCTTATCCGCGCCTGCGCGAAGCGCGCGCGCGGGCGCGCGGATTGCCTGTCGAACAGGCGCGCAGGAAATTGCTCGACTAGCCGGTTTTCTCGGCGGGCTCCGCTACCCGGTCACCAACCGAGGCACGCTCCGTATAGGCACGTTGGAGCCGGCGGTGAGCCTCCTGCGCCTCAGGGTCGGCGGCTATGAGGGCCAGCTCAGCCTCCTCGGCCGCCCGGCTCGCGAAATAGCTTTTGTCGTGTTGGCTCATGGCCCGTCTCCCGCAAGACGAATGGCAAGACTAGCATCGTTCGGCGGCAAAGTCCCGCCTGGAAAAAGAGGCGCCCGGGCATCCGGGCGCCCCTCCTCTCATCCCGCTTAGAAGCGGGTGCCGACCGTCATCGCCAGCTGGTGGCGCTTCAAGCCGTCTTCATAGTTGGAGTAACGATATTCTCCTCCGACATAGGCCTTGCCATGAACGGCGATCTGGCCGCCGGCGCCGAGCCGATAGCCGTCGAAATTCGCCGAGAAGCTGTCGACCCCATCCGATGCCTTGAATCGTGCATTGGTGTAGCCGCCTTTGACGTAGAGGTTGGCTGCTGGAGTGACGGCGAAGCTAACTCGTCCGCCGGCGTAAAGATCTCGCCCCGCCTTGACCGAGACGATGTCGTCATCACCGATCTTCTGGGTGGAATCGGTTGCCTCCACGTCCGCGCCGATCGAAACGCTTGGGGCCACCGCGAAATCGTAACCGGCGCCGAGGCCGTAGAGGAAACCGCCGTCGCTTTCGCCCAGCGCCTTGACCTTGTCGTAACCGACCACCGCCTCGACGCGCGGCCCAGCGGCAGCCGTCTGGGCCAGGACCGGCGTGGCGGCTAGGAAAGCGGCCGAAGCGGCGGTGGCAAATAGAATCTGTTTCACATTGTACTCCATGGTTGTGTCCTTCGAGGATCGAAGGACGAGCGGGCTCATCGACGGAATCGCCGCAAGAACTGGGCAAATCAGCCAATTTTCCTGTTGTTTGCCGTTGGGAACGACAGCCCCGGGGCGTTCAATTGGGGTCGCGACTTGTCGCTTCAATGAACGCTTCGGTCAGAAGCCCTGCAGGACCGCGAGGTTCCCGTGCAATGTCAGGAGCTTGGGTAGCGCGAAAAAATTTCGCGATGGGTCGACGCTTGCGCCTCAGCGGCGCCCAAACAGCTTTTCGATGTCGGCATGGGCCAGCTTCACCCAGGTCGGGCGCCCGTGATTGCACTGACCCGAATGAGGGGTGACCTCCATCTCGCGCAGCAGCGCGTTCATCTCTGCGACCGAGAGAATCCGGCCGGCCCGGACCGATCCGTGGCAGGCCATGGTGGCCGCGACATGGTCGAGCCGATCGCGCAATGCGAGTGCAGTGCCGAGTTCGGACAATTCGGCCGCGACATCGTGGAGCAGGGCGGGAATGTCGGCCTTGCCGAGCGGCGCCGGAGTCGCCCGAACCAGCATGGCGGTCGGTCCGAAGCGTTCGATTTCAAGGCCCAGTTCCGCCAGTTCTCCGATCGCATTCTCCAGCCGATCGCAATCGGGCTCGTCGAGCTCGACCACGTCCGGGAGCAGCAGCGCCTGGCGTGCCACCTCCCCGCCGTTCGAGGCCCGGCGCATCCGTTCAAGCACCAACCGCTCGTGCGCGGCATGCTGGTCGACGATCACCAACCCGTCCTCGGCCTCCGCGACGATGTAGGTCGCCGCCACCTGGCCGCGGGCAACACCGAGGGGGTAGGCTGGCACCGCCGCCGTCGCCGGTTCGGCGCGCGCGGAGGGGGCAAAATCCAGACCTTTCTCCGTCACTCCCGCGAAAGCGGGAGCCCCGCTTTCTCGAACGGATTGCAAGAAGGACCGGGATACCCGCTTTCGCGGGGATGACGATCGAAGAATGCAGCCACCGGCTCCACCTGCCAAGCGGCCGGTTCGGCAAACTGCTCCCTGGCCGCGCTGCGGTGGCCGGCCTCGTCGAGCGCGGCGCGGAGGCCGCCAACGATCAGTCCCCTCACCGCCGCCGGATCGCGGAAACGGACTTCGGTCTTGGCCGGGTGGACGTTGATGTCGACCTCTGTGGCCGGCACCTCGACGAACAGCGCTGCAATCGGGTGACGGTCGCGAGCGAGCAGATCGCGGTACGCTGCTCTAAGCGAACCGACCAGCAGTCGGTCCTTTACCGGCCGCGAATTGACGAACAGGAACTGCTGGTCGGCCATGCCGCGGTTGAAGGTCGGCAAGCTGACCACTCCCGTAAGTCGAAGGCCGTCGCGAACACAATCGACGCCGAGGCCATGGCGGTCGAGCTCATGGCTGAGCAACGCGGCGACGCGGGTCGGTCCCTCGGACGGCTGGACCGAGACGGTTCGCCGCCCGTCATGATCGAGGCTGAAAGCAACGTCAGGCCGCGCCATCGCCAACCGCTTCACCGCGTCGAGACAGGCGGCATATTCGGCGCGTGGCGAGCGGAGGAACTTGCGCCGCGCCGGCACCTTGTCGAACAGCCCCTCGACCCGGACCCGAGTGCCGGGCGGAAGCGCCGCCGGCCCCTCCCCGCTTCTGACCCCATGATCGACCGTGATCCGCCAGCCATCGGCGCCACGTTCGCGGCTTTCGAGAGTCAGGCGGGCGACGCTGGCGATCGACGGCAATGCCTCGCCGCGGAAGCCGAAGCTGGTCACCGATTCGATCGCGTCGTCGGGCAGCTTGGAGGTCGCATGCCGTTCGAGCGCCAGGCTCATGTCGGCGGAGCTCATCCCGCTGCCGTCGTCGGTCACTTCGACCAGCTCGAGCCCGCCCGCCGCCAGCCGAATCGCAACCGAGCCGGCATTGGCGTCGAGCGCATTTTCCACCAATTCTTTCAAGGCGCTGGCCGGCCGCTCGACGACCTCGCCCGCAGCGATGCGATTGATGAGTTCGGAAGGAAGCCTTCTTATTGACATGTTAACCTTCGTAGCCCAATCCGAAGTACCCTGCGAAGCGCTGAATTTCCCTGGAGATTCATCCTGCTTTCGCAAGGGTTTGAATAAGGAATTGTGAATGGGGCCGGCTGGGTGGCGGCTCATTTCCCAACAAGCAAGCGAGAGACGGGTAAAGCATGTTCTGGGCACGCTGGTTCAAATGGATGTCGCACGACATGGCGATCGACCTTGGGACGGCCAATACGTTGGTTTATGTCCGCGGTCGCGGCATCGTCCTTAACGAGCCTTCCGTGGTCGCGATCGAGACGATCAACGGGGTCAAGAAGGTCAAGGCGGTCGGCGAGGACGCCAAGCTGATGATGGGCAAGACCCCCGATCAGATCGAGGCGATCCGCCCCTTGCGTGACGGTGTCATCGCCGACATCGACGTCGCCGAACAGATGATCAAACACTTCATCCACAAGGTCCACGGCGGCAAGATGCGCGCCTGGCGCTTCCCCGAAATCGTCATTTGCGTCCCATCCGGATCGACTTCGGTCGAGCGCCGCGCGATCCGTGACGCCGCATCGAACGCCGGCGCTTCCGCGGTCTACCTGATCGAAGAGCCGATGGCCGCGGCGATCGGCGCCGATATGCCGGTCACCCAACCGATCGGATCGATGGTCGTCGATATCGGCGGCGGCACCACCGAGGTCGCGGTCCTCTCGCTTCGCGGCCTTGCCTACACTACCTCGGTCCGCGTCGGCGGTGACAAGATGGATGAAGCGATTTCCTCCTATGTCCGCCGCAATCACAATCTGTTGATCGGCGAAGCCACGGCCGAGCGGATCAAGAAGGAGGTCGGCATCGCCAAGCCGCCGACCGACGGGATCGGCAAGACGGTCCACATCAAGGGCCGCGACCTGGTGAACGGCGTCCCCAAGGAAATCTCGATCAACCAGGGCCAGATCGCCGAGGCGCTGTCCGAACCGGTCGGGACGATCGTCGAGGGCGTCCGAATTGCGCTTGAGAATACTGCGCCGGAGCTGGCCGCCGACATCTGCGACCAGGGCATCGTCCTCACGGGCGGTGGAGCGCTGCTCCAGGGTCTCGACGAAGTGTTGCGCGACGAGACCGGCTTGCCGGTGACCGTGGCCGAAGATCCGCTGACCTGCGTCGCGCTCGGCACCGGCCGGGCGCTCGAAGAAGAGCAGTTCCGCGGCGTCCTCCAGACGGCCTAGCGAATAGCGATGGCGGCCTCGGCGGGACCGCGCCCGGGCTGGTCGAGGCGCGCTCAATATAGCCTGTTCTTCAGCTTTCTGGCGGTGATCGCCGGGCTCATTGTCGGTTTGATCCTGCTGGCGTTGTCGTTGGTCGCACCGAAAAGCTACGCTACGGTTCGCGGCCTCGCGCTCGACGTGACCGCCCCGGTCAGCGGAGCCCTCAACGAAGTGACGACGACGATCACGGGTGTATTCAGTGGAGCGGGCAATTATTGGGACGCCGCCAACCAGAATGGCGAATTGAAGCGTGAGCGCGCCGCGTTAATGCGCCGAATGGTCGAAGCACGGGCCATTCTCGAAGAAAATCAACAATTGAAAGCCGCGCTTCAGCTGCGCGAGCGCACCCCCGGCGCCGTCGCAGCCGCCCGGGTGGTCGGCTCTTCCTTCGAAAGCCCTCGCCGCTTCGCCATCATCTCGATCGGGTCCAGCGATGGCGTCCGGATCGGAATGCCGGTGCGCGCCCCGGAGGGGCTGATCGGCCGGATCGTCGATGCCGGCGCTACCGCCAGCCGAGTGCTGCTGGTCAGCGATCGCGCCAATATCGTCCCTGCCCGCATCCTCAAGGGAGGACAGCCGGTCATCTCGACCGGGCGCGGCGACGGGACAATCGACGTCAGGCCGCTGGAAGTCGGCAAGAATCCCTTCACGGCGGGCGACATCATCGTCACTTCCGGCACCGGCGGCCTCTACCCGCCACTCATCCCGATCGCCAAGGTGATCCGGCTCGACGACGATGGAGCGATCGCAATCCCCATCGCCGATCCCACCAAAGTCAGTTTCGCCATCGTCGAACCGCCCTACGAGCCCGCCGCGCTGGCGGCCGCCGCCACGCCGGACAGCGAGGCCCCCTGATGGTTCGCTCCGCCCTCGCCGGATCGGGAGCGCGCCTCAACCAGGGCCCTCGCGCGGGCGCCGACTACATACCGGCAGCAACCGTCGTCGTCGGATCGATGGTTTGCTTGCTGCCGATCGTCTCGGCGACAGGCTGGTGGCCCGACTGGGGCCTGCTGATGCTGATCGCCTGGCGGCTGCTTCGTGCCGACGCCTGGCCGGCATGGTGGGCCGCGCCTCTGGGTTTCGCCAACGACCTGCTCGTCGGCAACCCGATCGGCTTGTCGGTTGCACTCTGGGCGGCGATGATGATTGCGATGGATATTCTCGACCGTCGAACCATGTGGCGCGACTATTGGATCGAATGGGCGATCGCCGCGCTGTTCATTGCGCTGGCGGAGCTCGCGCAATGGCGGATTGCCGCCCTCCAGGGCGCGGCAGTGCCGATCGGGCTTACCGCCGGGCCGTCAACCGCGGTCGGGATCCTTTGTTTCCCGGTCGCCGCTTTTCTCGCGTCCCGGATCGACCGCTGGAGGCTCGGCCGATGACGGCCAAACGCTTCACCGCCGCGCATCAGTCGATCACCTTCTCCAGGCGCATGATGCTGGTTGGAGGGGCCCAGGCGGCATTGGGCGGCGTGCTGGTTGCCCGGCTCGGCTATCTCTCGATTGCCCAGAACCAGCATTATCGGCTCTTGTCGGAGAGCAACCGGGTCCAGCTGATCATTGTTCCGCCCCGCCGCGGCTGGCTGGTCGACCGGGCGGGCAAGCCGATCGCGATCAACCGGTCGGACTTTCGAGTTCGACCTCATCCCCGAACAACTTGAGCGCCCGACCGAGACCCTGCGGACGCTCACCCAGCTCCTTCGGCTGACCCCCGATGACGTCGACCGAATCATCAAGGAACTGCGGGCAGCCCGCGGCTATCAGCCGGTGCAGGTCGCCGAGAATGTCCCTTACGAACATTATGCAGCAGTGACCGTAAGGCTGCCGGAAATGCCTGGCGTCCAACCAATGCGGGGCTTCTCGCGCTACTATCCGACCGGGGCGGCGGTCGGCCATTTGGTCGGCTATGTCGGCGCTGCCTCGGCCAAGGAATATGAGGCGGAAAAGAACCCGCTTCTGATCACACCTGGATTTAAGATCGGAAAAGAAGGTCTTGAAAAAACCATGGAAAAAAACCTTCGTGGCCAACCAGGCGGTCAGCGGGTTGAATTAACCGCGCGCGGCAAGCTGGTCCGCGAGCTGACCCCCAAGCCGGACCGTTCGGGCCAGACGGTGCAGCTGTCGATTGACGCCGGACTCCAGGAATATGCCGCGCGCCGGCTTGGCGAGGAATCCGGAAGCTGCACGGTCATCGACTGCCAGACCGGCGATATACTCTGCATGGCATCGATGCCGGCCTATGATCCCAACAGCTTTTCCGACGGCATCGGCCAGACCGAGTGGAAGATGCTCTCGGATGATGAGCGCCGGCCGCTCCTCAACAAGACCCTGCAGGCGCTATACCCGCCCGGCTCGACGATCAAGCCGATGGGCGCGATGGCGATCCTCGCCGCCGGAATCGACCCCGATGAGACGATCCATTGCCCGGGCGGCTACCGGTTGGGCAACCGCTTCTTCCGCTGCCTCGGCCGCCACGGCACCGTCAATATGCGCCGTGCGATCGCCAAGAGCTGCAACACTTATTTCTATGCCATGGGCCACCGCATTGGTTACGATGCCATCGCGCCGATGGCGAAGCGGCTTGGGCTCGGCCAGAAGTTCGACCTGCCGGTGGTCAGCCAAAGCTTTGGCACCGTCCCCGACAGCGCATGGAAGGCGCGGAAATACCAGGATAACCGCCGTCTGATCGAGCGGCCCGACTGGACCGCGTCGGACACGCTAAACGCTTCGATCGGCCAGGGATTCCTGATCGTGAATCCCCTCCAGCTGGCGGTGATGGCGTCGCGCATCGCCTCTGGCCGCAATGCCCAGCCGACATTGATTGGGCGTCATGAAACGCCTGCCCCGCTGATCGGTTTGACGCCAGAACATCTCGAAACGGTGCGCGGGGGCATGTGGGAGGTCGTCAACGGCGACGGTACGGCGGGCGCCAGCCGGCTGCAGGTTCCAGGCGTCGAAATGTGCGGCAAGACCGGCACGGCCCAGGTTCGAAGAATTGCCGGCAGCCAGCGGGGCCAGTCGGGCGACTGGAAATACCGTGACCATGGCCTGTTCGTCTTCTTCGCCCCATTCGAGAACCCTCGCTTTGCCGGATCGGTGGTGATTGAGCACGGCCTTGGCGGGGCCCGGGCGGCTGCTCCCGTCGCCAAGGATGTGCTGACTTACTTGTTCGACCAGGAACGGGCCTTGACCGCCTTGGCCGCGCTCGAACAGCAATGGGGTGGAACGCTGGCTGAGCGGACCGCGCGCCGCCAGGCCAAGGTCGAAGCAGTCTCCAAGGCCAATGCGGGCTTGCGGGTTTGATGATCCGCTCGGCCATCATTCCCCAGCCGCTTGCTCGACTGCCATGGCGTCTGATCTGGCTGGTCGCGCTGATCTGCACGATTGGCGTCGTCACCCTTTATTCGGCGGCGGGCGGTTCGATGTCGCCCTGGGCGATGAAGCAGGCCGTCACCATCGGTGCCTTCTTCGGCCTGGCAATTGCCATCAGCTACATTCCGGAGGGCTTCATCAAGGGAGTCATCTCTCCCGACCTATGTGCTGATCCTGGTCATGCTCGTGGCGGTCGAGTTGGTCGGTTTCGTCGGCAAGGGCGCCCAGCGCTGGATCGACCTCGGCTTCATCCGGCTTCAACCGTCGGAATTCATGAAGCCGGCGGTGGTGCTGGTCCTTGCCCGCTTTTACGATCTCATCCCCGCCGCCGACATCCGCCGCTTGCGAGGGCTGTGGCCGGCCGCCTTGCTTGTGCTGGTCCCCTGGGCTCTGATCCTGGTCCAGCCCGACCTTGGCACCGCCACCATGGTGCTGGTCGGCGGAGTGACGGTCATGTTCGTGGCTGGCCTGCCGATGTGGTATTTCCTGTCGGCGGCCGGAGTACTGGCCGCCGCCCTGCCGATCGCCTTTACAATGATGCACGAATATCAGCGCAAGCGGGTGCTGATCTTCATGGATCCGGAAGCCGATCCGCTGGGCGCCGGCTATCATATCAGCCAGTCAAAGATCGCGATCGGTTCCGGCGGCATCTGGGGCAAGGGGTATCTGAACGGCAGCCAAAGCCACCTCGACTATCTTCCCGAGGGCCATACCGACTTCGTCTTCGCCGCCTTCGTCGAGGAATGGGGGCTGGTCGGCGGCGCCCTGTTGATCCTGGCGTTCGCGATGGTCGTACGATGGGGAATGAAGGTCAGTCGCAAGGCAAAGACCCGCTTCGCCCAACTCGCCGCGGCCGGCCTGTCGATGACCATCTTCTTCTATTTCACCGTCAATCTGATGATGGTCATGGGCCTGGCGCCCGTAGTGGGCATACCGCTGCCGCTCGTGAGCTTCGGCGGCTCGGCGGTGATGACCGTCATGATCTGCCTGGGCATTTTGATGGGGATCGAACGTCAGTCGCGCACCCGCTCATCATTGGGCTGAAAAGGCGGTTGCAAGCATAGGGCAACGCTGTTAGAGGCCCGCCCGCGCTCCCCGCTCCTATAGCGGCCTGCGCACTGCCTGACAGGCATGGACGCATAGCTCAGTTGGTAGAGCAGCTGACTCTTAATCAGCGGGTCCTAGGTTCGAGCCCTAGTGCGTCCACCATCCTTCTCCCAGTTTTGCCCCATTTTCGACGGTTGGATGAGGTTACGACTTCTGAAAGATGAAGTAACGGTTGTCCCAGCAAGCTGAAACCCTGTCATAGTCGAATACGCCGACAGGAATGCACCCTTGACGCTGCATTATTGCAAACACATCGCGCTGGCGAACCGCGTGCAACTCCATGGGATCGTCATACGGTCTTCCATCAAGTACTGCCGTTTCGAAATCGTAAGCGGGATGGAAGGTTGGGACCTGAAAGAAGGCGATCCCATCCTGTTTCAGCAGCCGTCCAATGCTCGCGAGAACTCGCTTGATGATGTTCGGGTGAGAATGCTGCAGAGCAATGATGGAGTGCACAAACGCCATCTGCCCGAACATGGGTGCGAGCTCCTCTCCCGCAGGGGAGACGGGCAAGGTACGTAGATTGGTGAAGTCCCAGAGCCTCGGCGTGTTTTCTCGCGACGTCGAGGTGCGGTTGAGACATATCCGCTGCGATTACCGTGTCAAAATGCGCGGCCAGGTGAATGCTGACGCGACCCGTCCCGGCTCCGTAATCGATGCAGGAGCCTTCGGGTAGTTTGATGTCGGCGCGGCGCAGGAAGTCGAGCATCGTGTGTACTTCGGCAGCGCCGCTATCATAAAACTCATTCTTGCCTTGGTCCGTCATCACCGCAGACTTGAAAGCTGGAGAAGTTAGGACAGACCAGTAGGGCTCTTCACGTCCCATTTTTTCCCAGTTTTCCTGAAGTGCTTTTGCCGTGTCGTTCATGCTGACTTCTCCGCCGATGAAGAGCCGAACTAAACGATAAAAGACAGTGCCGGCTTGCGGAATATTGGGTCTGTCAGCTTTCCACCAAAACCTGCCATTAGCCTGGTGTCTGGTCTCGACCTGTCCCGGACATTGACGACCGCCTTGAAGGCAGCTAGTTGCCGCGAACTCTAGCTATCGAAGGCTATAGTCGACCGCTGTCGAACGATGATTAGCGATCAACCCCACCCCTCCTGGTGCGATCCAAATATTGGCCTGGTGGAGTGATGGGGTCGAATTGGCGGTTAACTGCGAATTGGGACTGTCCCCGAACTGACAACAGTCACCATTTGTCAAACTGGCTTCGAGCCCTAGTGCGTCCACCATATCCTGCCGCGCCATGGTGATCGCGCCGGCCAAGAACTCAAGGCTACGACTGCGAACATGCCGATTTCCCATTTGCCTCCTGCTCTCGCGCAGGCGCTCGACGCGCGCGGCTATCATACGCTGACCCCCGTCCAGGCCGCGGTCATCGCTCCCGAAGCGGAAGGGCGCGACCTGATCGTCTCGGCCAAGACCGGATCGGGAAAGACCGTAGCGTTCGGTCTCGCCATCGGCGGCCAGTTGCTCGAAGAGGGCCGGGCTCCCTGGGCTCGCACGCCGCTCGGCCTGGTAATCGCCCCAACGCGCGAGTTGGCTCTCCAGGTCAGCAAGGAACTCGAGTGGCTCTATGCGGCTGCCGGGGCGCGGGTCGTGACCTGCGTCGGCGGAATGGACCCGTTCAAGGAACGGCGCGCGCTTGCTGGAGGTGCTCACATCGTCGTCGGCACCCCAGGCCGGCTGCGCGACCATCTTGAGCGGGGCGCACTTGACTTGTCAGGACTCCGGGTCGCGGTGCTCGACGAGGCCGACGAGATGCTCGACATGGGCTTTCGCGAGGAGCTCGAGGAAATTCTCGACGCTACGCCGAATGAGCGCCGAACATTGCTCTTCTCGGCAACCATGCCGCGGCCGATCGTGGCGCTGGCCAAGCGCTACCAGAAGGACGCGCTCAGGATCGAGACGCTCGGCGACAACCAGGGTCACGGCGACATTGCCTATCAGGCTGTGGCCGTGTCTCCGACCGACATCGAGCATGCCGTGGTCAACCTGCTCCGCTTCCATGAGGCCGAGACCGCGATCCTGTTCTGCGCCACGCGAGACGCCGTTCGCCGCCTCCATGCCAGTCTCAGCGAACGCGGATTTCATTCGGTGGCCCTGTCGGGCGAGCACAGCCAGAACGAGCGCAACCAGGCGCTCCAGGCCTTGCGCGACCAGCGCGCCCGGGTCTGCGTCGCAACCGATGTGGCCGCGCGCGGGATCGACCTGCCGTCGGTGTCCCTGGTGATCCATGTCGAGCTTCCGCGCGACGCCGAGGCGCTGCAGCATCGCTCGGGCCGCACCGGCCGCGCCGGGCGCAAGGGCACCGCGGTGCTCATCGTTCCTTATCAACGGCGGCGCCGGGTCGACGATATGCTGCGCGGAGCTCGAATCGCGGCGGAATGGGTTTCCGCGCCGACTCCCGACGAGATTCGAATCCGTGACCGTGACCGGCTGATGTCGTCGTTGCGCGAGCCGGTCGAAGCCGATGAGGAGGAGCGCGAGCTTGCAACGCAGCTGTTGGCCGAGCTCAGCCCCGATGCGATTGCCATCGCGCTGGTAAAGTCGCTTCGCACCGACCTTCCCGCGCCCGAAGACATGCTCGACCAGTCGGCAAGGCCCGACCGGGCCGAGCGCGATTCCGGTCCCAGACCGGGGTTCGAAAATTCTGCCTGGTTCCGGATCAATGTCGGACGCCGGCACAAGGCGGACCCGCGCTGGCTGCTGCCGCTCATCTGCCGCCATGGCCATGTGAACCGAGCTGAGATTGGGGCCATCCGCATTGCGGCCGGTGAAACCTATTTCGAAGTCACCGACCGCGCCGCACCGGCCTTTCTCAAAACGATACGGAAAATTCCGGAGGGCGGCGCAGAGGATGACGGCGTCGTGATTGAACCGGCAGGATCGGGACCCGGCCAGCAATTCGATGAGAAACGCGCCAGGTCCGCGCCGCACAAGCGCCACGGCCCGCCGCCTCGGCGCGCCACGATCAAACCGACTTATCGGCGCGGGAAGTAGCGGCGACCGCCCCGCGTCCTGCCATGTAGTGCAGCCTCTGTTCACCGCCGCGCCTGCGGGCTAGCTTGTGTCCGATCGAGGGGGCGGCTGGAGGATGACAAGCGACCCGAAGGACCCGGCGAAACTAAAGCCGGCGACGGTGTTCTTAAGCTATGCGCGTGCCGATCGAGTGCGGGCGGAGCAGCTGGCGGACGACCTCGCCAAGGCTGGCCACACCGTATGGTGGGACGCGTTGATCGAAGGCGGTGCGCAGTTCGCGGCTTCGATCCGCGCCGCCCTCGAAGAGGCGGACGTGGTAATGGTCCTCTGGTCGAAGCACTCGGTGGATTCCGACTGGGTCCGTGACGAGGCCGCGCTTGGCCGGGACCGGCACAGGTTGGTGCCGTTGACGCTCGACGCTACTCAGCCGCCGCTGGGCTTTCGTCAATATCAGGCCATCGATTTGTCGCATTGGCGCGGGAAGTTTGATGCGCCGGAGATCGCCGCAATCAGCCGCGCGATCGCCCTTGCCACCGGACAACCTCCACCTCCTCCCCTCCCCACACGGCCGGTTTCACGGCGGCAGGCCCTTGCCGTCGGTACCGGCGCTGGTGCGCTGGCGGTCGGCGGCGCTGCTTTCGTCGTCTGGCAGCAGGGCCTGATAGGACCGGCGAAGGTCACCGGTCTCAGCGTCGCCGTTCTCCCGTTCCGCAATCTCAGCGGGGACCCTGACCAGGATTATCTGTCCGAGGGACTGACCGAGGAAATCCGTGCGGCGCTGTCTCGCAACCCGGCCTTGAAAGTACTCGCCGCGACCTCGTCCAACGCCGCCAGGGAGCTTGGCGACGATGCCGTAGCCATTTCACGTGAGCTTGGCGTCACCCATCTGCTCGAAGGCTCGGTCCGCCAGTCGAACGACGTCGTCCGGGTGGCAACCAACCTGACCGACGGAAAGACCGGCTTCAGCCAATGGTCGCAAACCGTGGAACGAAGGTTGGCCGACCTGTTCGCTTTCCAGAGCGAAGTGGCCCGGACCGTTGCCACTGCGCTGTCGGTCCGCGTCGCAACCAATCGGCCCGCGCCCGGCGGCACGCGCAATGTCCAGGCGTACGAATCCTTTCTGCGCGGGCGGGCGTTGTTCAACCAGGCGAAGGATGAGGCCAGCGACCGACAGGCGCTGGCGCTGTATGAGCTGGCGATCGCGGCCGATCCTGACTTCGCCATGGCCCATGCTGCGCGGTCCCGGGCGTTGTCGGCGATCGCAGCGCAATATGCCAAGGCGGAGGAATTGAAGCCGCTGTATGGGGCGGCGATCGAGGCCGCGCGCAAGGCGATTGCTCTGGCGCCGGACATGGCCGAAGGTCATCTGGCGCTCGGCTTCGCGCTGTTCACCGGCAGGCTCGACGTCAAAGGCGCGCGCCCGTCGTACGAGCGGGCATATCAACTCGGCCTTGGCAACGCAGACACGGTGCTGTTGTTCGCGCTCTACTGCTCTCGCGCCGGACGACCGGACGAAGCGCGCGCGGCAATAGAGCGAGCGCTCGCGCTTGATCCGCTCAACCCCCGCACCTTTCGCGCGTCGGGATCGATCAACTATGCCGCCCGGCGGTACGCCGATGCATTGCCTCCGCTGGAGAAGGCACTGCAAATGAATCCGAAGATGACCAATGCCAATTCGCTCAAGGGCAACTGCCTGATGCAACTCGGCCGACCCAACGAAGCGGAAGCGGCCTTCGAGGCCGAGCCCCAAATCATGTTCCGCCTGTCCGGCCTCGCCATCCTCCACCATCGCCGGAACAATCGGGGCGAAGCTCAAAAGGCCTTTGACCAGCTGGTCAGCGAGGTCGGCGATGCCGCCCTCTACCAGCAGGCCGAGGTATTGGCGCAGTGGGGAAGAACGGATGAAGCTCTCGGCGCGCTCGAGCGGGCGCGCGCCGTCGGCGACTTCGGGATTAATCTATTTATCGACCGACCCACTGCTCGACCCGCTTCGAGATCAACCAAGAATTCCGCAAGCTTCTCAATGATATAGTCAACGGTTGAAGCGTTAAATCTCAATTTACTATCGCCAAGCTCCGATCCGTGAGACTTTAGGCGGTTCAGACCAAGGAGATCGGTGATGATTGTCGGAGGCAAACCGGTGACCGACGCATCGGATGAAGACGAGCTGAAGATCCAGAAGAAATCCGATCCGCGCGGCAGCGGCGATGACCGCGGCAGCGGTGACGACCGTGGAAGCGGCGATGATCGCGGCAGCGGCGATGATCGCGGCAGCGGAGACGATCGCTAGTCCAGGGCATCGATCGTTGGATCGGCCGCCATCGCGCGCCTGATCCAGTCGAGATAATGTGATCCATCGATCCGGACGTAGACGCCCGGCTTGGTTGGATCAGCGCACCCTTTGCCCCAGCTGACTATCCCGACCAGCACCGGCTTGCCCTTCGCCTTGATCAACGGACCGCCGCTGTCTCCCTTGCAGCTGTCGCTTCGGGGCCCGGTGGCGCACAGCATGTCTTCAGTCGTGGTGCCCTCATACGCCGGCTCGCATGGCGCGGTTTCCAAATCGACCACCTGCAAGGTCGGCGAGTAACGTGCCGCTTCTTCCGATCCGGTCTTGCCCCACCCGGTCGCGCTGACCGCAACATCGTCGCCCAGCTTCTCGCCTCTGTAGAGCCTGATGGTTGAAATGCGGTCGGCCTTAAGCGGATCAGTCTGTTCGTCGGCGACGAGGTGGACCAGCGCGATGTCGTTCAAATTGAGCTTGTCGTCATAACGTGCATGCCGAACCATGCGATCGATCCGGTAAGTCACTCCCTCCTCGGTCGCGAGGTTTCGCGCTCCGAGACGGACGCGAAAACGATTCTCGATCCTTTTCGCGTTAATGCAATGCGCTGCGGTCAATACCCAATCGAGCGCAATCAACGCTCCGCCACACTTGTGCGCCAGCTCCCATTGCTCCTTGCCGCCGGCGCGGTCTTCATCCGTCCAATCCTGGTTCGGAGTATAGATTTCTGCTTGCCAGGGCGCTCCGAAGACCACCGCCGGCTCGGTAGCGCGCTGGGCAATGCTCGGTACGGCAAAAGAGCCGATCACGAGCGCCGCAAGGCAATGTTTCCTGCCCATCATGCCTCCAGTGGAAATACCAGCCTATACCCATTCAATGGCGCAATGACACCTTAGGGGCTGGGCCTGTTCGCCACCAGCTGTTCGACCACCGCCGGATCGGCAAGCGTCGACGTGTCGCCGAGGTTCGACACATCGCCCTCCGCGATCTTGCGCAATATTCGGCGCATGATTTTGCCCGATCGTGTCTTGGGCAGCGCGGGCGCAAACTGGATGACGTCCGGGGTCGCGATTGGCCCGATTTCCTTTCTCACCCATTTGACCAAGTCGGCTCGCATCGCCTCGTCCGGCTCACAGCCGGCGTTGACCGTCACATAGGCATAGATGCCCTGTCCCTTGATGTCGTGTGGCATGCCGACGACTGCCGCCTCGGCAACCGCCTTGTGAGCGACGAGCGCGCTTTCTACCTCCGCGGTACCCATTCGATGGCCGGACACATTGATGACGTCGTCGATGCGGCCGGTAATCCAGTAATAGCCGTCGTCGTCGCGGCGGCAGCCGTCGCCGGTGAAGTAGGTGCCCGGATAGGTCGTGAAATAGGTCTGGAAGAAGCGCGCATGATCACCCCAGACGGTCCGCATCTGGCCGGGCCAGCTGTCGTTGATGACCAGCGAGCCCTCCCCTGGCCCTTCGATCGTCTTTCCATCGCCGGCTACCAGGTCCGGCTGGACCCCGAACATCGGTCTGGTGGCGCTACCCGGCTTGAGCGGTGTTGCGCCGGGCAGCGGCGAAATCATGATCCCGCCGGTCTCGGTCTGCCACCAGGTATCGACGATGGGGCAACGCCCCTCGCCGACGACACGATGATACCAGCCCCATGCCTCGGGGTTGATCGGCTCTCCAACCGTGCCGAGCAGCTTCAGTGAGGCGCGAGAGGTGCGTTTCACCCACTCATCGCCCTCCCGCATCAGCGCTCGGAGAGCCGTCGGCGCGGTGTAGAGAATTTCCACCCCATATTTGTCGGCCACCTGCCAGATGCGGCTCGGGTCGGGCCAGTTGGGAACTCCCTCGAACATCAGGCTGGTCGCGCCGTTCGCCAGCGGCCCATAGACGATATAGCTGTGGCCGGTGACCCAGCCGATGTCGGCCGCGCACCAGTAAATCTGGCCCGGCCGGTAATCGAACACATATTCATGGGTCATCGCCGTCCACACGGCGTAGCCTCCGGTGGTGTGGAGCACGCCCTTGGGCTTACCCGTGGAACCAGAAGTGTAGAGGATGAACAACGGGTCCTCGGCACCCATTTCTTCGGGTGGGCAATCCCCGGAAACGCCGGCTTCGGCATCTTCCCACCACAGGTCGCGGCCGGCCGTCATTGGCACGTCGGCGCCGGTGCGGCGCATGACAATGACCTTTTCGACCGACGTGCAATGGTTGAGCGCGACGTCGACGTTGGCCTTCAAGGGGACTGCCTTTCCGCCGCGCAGCCCTTCGTCGGCGGTGATCACCAGCGTGCTGTCACAATCCTGGATGCGGCCGGCCAGCGCTTCAGGCGAGAATCCGCCGAACACCACGGAATGGATCGCCCCGATCCGCGCACAAGCCAGCATCGCTACCGCCGCCTCGGGGACCATTGGCAGATAGATGGTTATCCGATCCCCGCGCCGCACGCCCTGTGCCTTCAGCGCATTGGCAAAGCGGCAGACCATGCTGTGAAGCTCTCGATAACTGATCGTTAGACCACGTTCTTCCGGATTGTCGGGCTCCCAGAGGATGGCTGTCGCTGCGCCGCGTGTCGCGAGGTGTCGGTCAAGGCAATTGGCGGAAAGATTGAGCGTCCCGTCGCCGAACCAGCGGATACCGAAATCGGCCTCATGGAAGCTGGTTTCCTTGACGGTTGTAAACGGCCGTATCCAGTCGATCCGCTGCGCCTCGCGTCGCCAGAATCCTTCGGGATTCTCGACCAACTCGCGGTGCATGGCGGCGTAGCGATCAGAATCGATCAGCGCCTTTTGGGCCCATTCCTCCGGAACCGGATAAACGGCGTCGGTCATCAGCCTCTCCTTTTGCCCCACGCAGTCTAGCTGCCGTAGCGTCCGTGCAAAGCCCCTCGCGCGGCGCTTCGCGCTCGGCTAGCAACCACGCATGGCTCTGCTCGTCACCGGTGTCGCCGGCTTTATCGGATCGTCCGTCGCGGCGGCACTGCTCAAACGCGGCGAGCAGGTTATCGGCATCGACAATCTGAGCGACTATTACGACCCGGTGCTGAAACTGGCTCGGATCGAACGGATCAGCGCTGCACACGGCAATGCATTCACCTTCCAAAAGGTCGATTTCAGCGACCAGCAGGCGCTTGAGGAGTTCGCGTCGCCGCATCGGTTCGACCGGATCGTGCACCTTGGTGCCCAGGCCGGGGTCCGCTATTCACTCACCAACCCGCAGGCCTATGTTCGCTCCAACCTGATGGGGCAGGTCAACATGCTCGAGCTCGCCCGGCATCGCGAGGTCGACCATTTCGTCTACGCCAGTTCGTCGTCCGTCTATGGCGGTAACGAGACGCTGCCGTTCCGCGTCGAGGACCGCGTCGACCATCCCGTCTCGATCTACGCCGCAACCAAGAAAGCGGATGAATTGATGGGCGAAAGCTACGCCCATCTCTACCGCATGCCGATGACCGGCCTGCGCTTCTTCACCGTCTACGGACCGTGGGGCCGCCCCGACATGGCGATGTGGATCTTCACCAAGGCGCTCTTCGAGGGCCGGCCGCTGACGATCTTCAACGGCGGCGACATGCGCCGCGACTTCACCTTCATCGATGACATCGTTCGCGGCGTTTTGGCCTGCATCGATGGTCCGCCGGCGGACGATGGCACAGAAAAGGCCGGCGGGAGCAAAAGCCCGCACGCAATCTACAATATCGGCAACAATCGCTCGGAGGAGCTGATGCGGATGGTCGTCGTTGCTCGAACAGGCCACCGGCAAATGCCGCGGCACCGAATTTTCAGCCCATGCAGCCGGGCGACGTCAAGGATACCTTCGCCGACATCAGTGCAATCCAGCGTGACCACGGCTTCGAGCCCGAGTACCGCATCGACGTGGGCATTCCCCGCTTCGTCGACTGGTTCAAGCAATATCATCACATCGACTGAGGAGCTCGGATGCCCGTTCCCGCCATTTTCGATCGCCTGCGCCTGCCCGTCATCGGTGCGCCATTGTTCATCGTCTCCAATCCGGACCTCGTCATCGCCCAATGCAAGGCGGGTATTGTCGGCAGCTTCCCGGCACTGAACGCGCGGCCTCAAAGCCAGCTCGACGAGTGGATTCACCAGATCACCGAAGAGCTCGCCGCTCATGACCGAGACCATCCAGACGAGCCTTCGGCGCCGTTCGCGGTCAACCAGATTGTCCACCGCTCCAACGACCGGTTCGAGGACGACATGCTGACGTGCGCCAAATGGAAGGTGCCGATCGTCATCACCTCATTAGGCGCGCGGACCGAACTGAACGAAGCGGTACATGGATGGGGCGGGATTACGCTGCACGACATCATCGACGACCGCTACGCGCGGAAGGCGATCGAAAAAGGCGCCGACGGGCTGATTGCGGTCGCTGCCGGTGCGGGCGGCCATGCGGGGCGCTGGTCGCCATTCGCCCTGGTGCACGAGATCCGCAAATGGTTTCACGGCCCGCTCGCCTTGTCCGGCGCCATCGCAACCGGCCGCGCCGTGCTTGCGGCGCAGGCGATGGGCGCCGACTTCGCCTATGTCGGGTCGCCGTTCATCGCCACCGCCCGAAGCCCGCGCGTCGGACGAGTATAAGGCCGGCATCGTCGCTGGCGGCGCGGCGGACATCGTCAATTCGGACTTGTTCACCGGCATCCACGGCAATTATCTGCGCGGCTCCGTGATTGCAGCGGGGCTCGATCCCGATAACCTGCCGCCCCCCGGTCCAGAAGCGATGAATTTCGAATCGGCCAGCGGCGCCAAGGCATGGCGCGACATCTGGGGTTCGGGCCAGGGCATCGGCGCAGTCGACGAGGTCATGCCCGCTGCCGACTTCATCGATCGACTCTCGCGCGAATATGCCGAGGCGAAGACGCAGCTCTGCGGCTAGACGAGCGTCTCCAGCTTCGCCCGCCACTCCGCCGGCAACGGCGTCGGGCGCCGGCTGTCGCGGCCGACGTAAACGTGAGTGAAATGGCCCTGCGCGGCGGGATCGCCCGCCCCTGCGCCGAACACACCGATGCGATAGGTGACGCTTGACGATCCCAGCCGATCCACCGCCATGCCGACCTCGACGTCGCCCGGATAGCTGAGCGAGGAGAAGTAGGCGCACCCCGTCTCGACCACCAAACCAATCGGGTCGCCCAATTCAATGTCGAGCAGCCCTCGCTCAACCAGCCACTGGTTCACCACTGTGTCGAACCACTGATAGAAGACCGCATTGTTGATGTGCCCGTAGGCGTCATTATCGGCCCAGCGGGTGCTGATGGTGGCGAAATACCGGTAAGCCTCCCGCCCGCGCGGGTCCTGACGGCTCACCAGGCCGCCTCATAAAGCCGTCTCGCATCCACTTCCTCGATCGCGCAGGGATTGTTCACCAGCAGCCGCTGCTGCTTCATCGCCTCCCGCGCCAGCATCGGGATGTCGTCTTCCGCTATGCCATGATCGCGAAGGCGCGGCGCAAGGCCGCTGGCCGCGACAAGGCGGTCGAGCCGGTCGATCAGCGTTGCACAGCGAGCCTGGCTCCCCTGCCCTTCGCATTCGGGGTCGAGGATCGGCGCTAGCTCGGCATAAAGCTCTCGCGCGGCTTCGCTATTATGTTGCAGCACGACCCGCAGCATCAGAGCATTGCTGAGCCCATGCGGCAGATGGTGAATTCCGCCGAGCGGATAAGCCAGTGCATGGACGCCGGCGACCGGCGCATTGGCGAAGGCGAGTCCGGCCAGATGCGCTCCGAGCAACATGGCCGAGCGCGCTTCGACATTGCGCGGTTCCTCGATCGCCTTGAGCAAGTTGGCGGACAGTAGCCGAAGGGCTTCTCGGGCCAGGGCGTCCGACAAGGGATTCTTGAGGCGCGCCGACGTGTAGGCCTCGACCGAATGGACGATCGCGTCGATGCCGGTCGCAGCGGTCACGTGGGCAGGCAGACCCAGCGTTAGGCTCGCGTCGAGCACTGCCCAATCAGCAACCAGCGGTCGCGCGTTGACCGCCAGCTTGACCCCGCCCTCGCACGTTATCACCGAAATTGGAGTCGCTTCCGAACCGGTACCGGCCGTCGTGGGGACAAGCGCCAGCGGCAGTCGCTGCCCTTGTGCAATATCGACACCCCAAATCTCGTCGAGTTCGTCGCCCGAGCCCAGCAGGTAGGCGGCGAGCTTGGCAACATCCATCGGGCTGCCGCCGCCGAAGCCGACGACATGAGTGACGTCATGACGCCGGCCAATCTCAACCGCGGAAAGCAAGGTATCCTTCGACGGGTCCGCCTCGACTGCGTCGAACAGGATGATATCCCGCTCGCCCTTCTGCATCGCCGCCCGGCAGCGATCGGTCAGGCCGAGCGCGAGGACATCGCGATCGGTAACGAACAGGCAAGGTCCTTCGGGAAGGACATCGGCAAGTCCGGCGGCCGCGCCGTCGCCGGACATCAGCCTCGGGCCGGGATTGAAGGTAAATGGTCGCATCTCGCTTTCGACCCTAGGCCGTCAGCCGTTGCGGTTCCAGATGAAGTCGCGTTCCAGCCGGCCCATCAGCGCGCGCGCTGGACTCGGCGCCGGCTCGTCGAGCAACTGCCCTTCATCGAGCCGCTGGATTCGGGAATAAAGGTCGGCGCTGGCTCCGATCAGCCGCTGCGCCGCCTCGGGCAATTGATCGACCACCAGCGGGTCGCTGTCGTTGGCATGGCCAAGCCGGCGTTCGGGACGCCGCCCGTCTCCAGACCGGATTTCGCCGCTTTCAACCGCCCGCTGGGTGAGCAGCCAGGCGACGATATGCATGATGCGAGTGGTGACCTTCAGCGATTCGCACGCGAAGCCGACACGGGCGAAGGGCTCCAGCAACTGCCGGTCATCCCGCCCCGCCTCGTCGAAATAGGCGCGCGCCTCATCGGCCAGCAACATCGCTTCGGTATAGAGCGCGTCGATCAGGCGCGGAGTGATCCGCGCTTCAAATCCCCGCTCTTCGCTCAATTCGTTCATGTTGCTGCCGATGTTGCCATGGGTAGGAGGGAGATGAAACGCTCGACTTGCCGAATGGGCAATCGCCTCGCCAGCCGTGTCCCGGCTTCGGACAAGCCCAATCAGGCGATAATGTCGGGAATGATGCGGTCGGCCAACTGCTGGATCTCGTCCTTGAGCGCAAGTTTGCGCTTCTTCATTCGCGCAAGCTCGAGCTGGTCGCAGTTGCCCGTCTCACGCATCCGTTCGATCTCCTCGTCGAGCCGCCGGTGCTCGATCTTTAGCATCGTCAGCACTTCCCGCGGATCATCATCGTTCATGACCTCATCCTACAGGAAGCACGGACCATCGTCACGCGCCGGCCCGTCATCGGCAAGTCGCGCAACGGACCGGCCAAAGCGTGCGTTTTGGTAGCGACAAAATGTCCGTTTCGTGATTTATTCGCAGACTGTCACGCGTCAGCCAACGAAAGGAAATTGACCGATGGACAAGGCCCATGCCGAGGCAATCGCATCCAAACACGCTTCCCTACACGCGATCATCGATGCCGAAGAGCATCGCCCTCACCCCGACGTGGACCTGCTGACGCGATTGAAGAAAGAAAAGCTTAGGCTGAAGGATGCGCTGGTCGGACACTAGCGCTCGTAGGCCGGAAAAAAGGCCGGCGGCTCCAACGAGCGGCCGGCCTTTTTTGATGTCGGCTAACGTCTAATCGTCGCGGGAGACGCGCTCGATCCGCTCGTGCTTCTCCTGGGCCTCGAGCGTCATCGTCGCAATCGGCCGCGCTTCCAGGCGGGCCAAAGAGATTGGCTCGCCGGTCACTTCGCAATAGCCATATTCCCCCTCGTAAAGGCGGCGGATGGCGGCATCGATCTTGGCGATGAGTTTGCGCTGGCGGTCCCGGGTGCGCAGCTCGATAGACCAGTCGGTCTCGCTCGACGCGCGATCGGCGATGTCGGGCTCGCGCAGCGAGTCGACCTGGAGCTGCGCCATGGTCGCGCGGCTTTCCTCGACGATCGACTCTTTCCAGTTCTTCAACTTCTGCAGGAAGTAAGCGCGCTGCTCGGCGCACATGAATTCTTCACCATCCGAAGGACGATAATCCTCCGGCAGCAAAAGTTGGTCAAATAGTTCGGAGCCCGATCCGTACAGGTCAACTAGAGCGGTAGCCATTTCACCCTCCCCGATACAAGCGCGTGCCACTGCCGTGACCGGGCCACCGGTAACGGCCGGAGGCAAATACGTTCGACTTTCCCGACACTTAGCCGGGTTAGCCGGTATCCCCAACGCGCTCATAGTTAAGCGCGCGCGCCTTAACAAGGACTGACCGTGTCCATAACGAATTTAACTGTGGATTGTTGCCGAAAGGGCCGCAGGCGGTTGTCCCAACGCCGCACAATCCGCATAGCAGGGTTCGTGCGCATCCTCCTGACCAACGATGACGGCATCCACGCTCCCGGCTTCGCGGTGCTTGAATCGATAGCGGCAAAACTGTCCGACGATGTCTGGGCAGTCGCCCCCGCGGAGGAACAATCCGGCGCCGGCCATTCGCTGACGCTCAGCCGCCCGATCCGCCTGCGCCGCCACGGGCCACGCAAATATTCCGTCAGTGGCACGCCGACCGACGCGGTCATGATGGCGCTCGCCCATATCATGAAGGACAGTCCGCCCGACCTCATCCTCTCGGGGGTCAACAGCGGGCGCCAACCTGGCCGAGGACGTCACCTATTCGGGAACCGTGTCCGCCGCCATGGAAGGAGCGCTGGCCGGCGTCCGGTCGATTGCATTGAGCCAGGTCTATGCCCGCGAAGGCATGGGCGACATGGTCCCCTTTGCGGCAGCCGAGGCGTGGGCGGAGCGCGTTATTCGTCCCCTTGCCGAGCGCCGTTCGCGCCGGGCACGCTGGTCAACGTCAATTTCCCCGCGCTCGCTCCCGAAGCGGTGAAAGGCATCCGCATCTGCCGTCAGGGCATCCGCGACTATGGCCGTTTGCGGATCGTTGAGCGAACGGACCCGCGCGGCTACAAATATTATTGGTTCGGACTGGCGCCGACGGTGGAAACGCCGGGCCACGTCACCGACCTGGAAGTCGTCGCCGACGGCTATATTTCGGTTACGCCGCTGTTCCTCGACCTGACGCATGAGCCTGGGCTCGACGAATTGGCAGGCCGGTTCAAGGATCAGGCCTAGTGGCGGCCGGTGTCGGTCATGATCTGGCCTTGCTCATTCGCCTGATGCCGCCAACTCGTCGGCGGCAGTTGATCCTGGTTGCCGCGCTGATGCCCGTCGCCGCCCTCGCCGAGATGGTCAGCGTTGGCGCTATCGTCCCGTTCCTTGCCCTCCTTGCGGCGCCCTCCAATGCGAGCGGCCAGGCCTGGCTGGTCGACCTGCTCCAGGTTGCGGGATCGAAATCGCCCGAGCAGATGCTCCTTGCCGCGGCGATATTGTTCGCCGTCGCGATCACCCTCGCCACGATCATCCGCCTGCTCTTGTCATGGGCGACGCCAGCGCTTCGCATATGGGCTGGGCCACGACCTGGCCGTGGAAATCCAGCGGCGAGTGCTGCTCCAGCCCTATTCCTTCCACCTGGCGCGCAACTCCAGCCAGATACTGGCCTCGCTCGACAAGGTCGAACTGCTGGTTTTCACCGTCATCCTGAAGCTTTGCCAGGCGGCGGCGGCGGCGATCATTTCGCTGTTCGTGATTGTCGCCCTGGTCCAGGTAGACGCGGTGAGCGCCGGGGTCGCGGCGCTGTTGGTCCTGGCGCTATATGCACTGGTGCTGGTCGTCATCCGAAAACGGCTGAGGACCAGTTCGAACGTCATCGGCTCAGCCTATGAACAGCGTCTCCAGACAGTCCAGGAAAGCCTCGGCGGGATCCGCGACGTGATCCTCGAGCACTCGCAGCCCGCCTACCTCGAGGCGTTTCGGCGAATTGATTTGGGAGTTGACCCGCGCCAGGGCCGACATGGCATTCGTCGCCGCCGCCCCCCGCTATTTCATCGAGGTGCTGGGCATCCTGATCATCACCGTCCTCGCCCTGTTCATCGCCGATCGCGAAGGCGGGCTGGTGCATGCCCTGCCGGTGCTGGGCGCGCTGGCGCTTGGGGCGCAACGGCTGCTTCCCCTCACCCAGCAGCTTTATAACGGCTGGACCGCGCTTGCCGGCTGCCGGTCGGTCATTGCCCAGGTCATCGAGCTGCTTCAGCTACCCGTCGCGCAGCATGATGACATGCAGCCTCCACCAATTCCGTTCGAAGCCGAAATCCGTTTCGAAGATGTCCGCTATGCCTATGCCGACCGGCAGCATGCCGCCATCGAGGCGATCGACCTTTCAATCCCGAAGGGAGCGCGGGTTGCGCTTGTTGGCAGGACCGGAAGCGGCAAAAGCACGTTTGCCGATCTGTTGATGGGGTTGATCCAGCCGACCACGGGCCGGATCACCATCGACGGCGTTCAGCTCGACGTCGCAAACAGCACAGGCATGGCAACGCAATATCGCTCATGTCCCGCAAGCAGTGTTCCTCGCCGACACCAGCATCGCGCGCAACATCGCCTTCGGGTCGCTGGATGAAGCGTTGGACATGGCTCGTATCGCAAAGGCTGCTGCCACCGCGCATCTGGCCGATTTCATTATGTCCTTGCCTGACGGCTATGAAACGCGGGTTGGCGAACGGGGGGTCAGGCTGTCAGGGGGGCAGCGACAACGGCTGGGCCTCGCCCGGGCGATCTATCGAAACGCGCCCGTGCTGGTCCTCGACGAAGCGACCAGCGCCCTCGACGCCGAAACTGAGGCCGCGGTTTTGGATCGCTCGATGCCATGGCGGCGCAGGGCCGCACCATTTTGATTATCGCGCACCGCCGTTCCACGCTTGCGAGCTGCGACCTCGTAATCCGGCTGGATAATGGGCGGTTGGCGGGCACCGGCAACTATGAGCAAATGTTCGGCGAACAGCGTCCACTCCCGAGCCGACCAAGAGTTGGCCGCGGCCGCCTTATGCCTGCGCCAATTCGGGTGGCGAAATCGGAACCGCCTGTTCGCTGGCGTGTTGAGGAGAAGTTCCGACTTGCTACACTCGAGTGGCGAGTTGTTAGCGTCTTGGTCTGTTGGGCCATTCGAGGAGGCAAATCAATGCCGAAGACTGCGCGGAACGAAAGTCAGACCTGGCTCGACCCCTCAGCTGCAACGGATTGTCGCTGTTCGGCGCAAGCTGTCGACAACAAGGGCGGCGCGGACGGCGGTTCCGGCTCAACCGACAAGTCGTAACTACGGCAGCTTCGGGCAAATACGTCATTGATTTCCGTGATGAGATCTATTGAAAAGTCCCTGGGCAGGTGTTCGTGCGGGCCGAGTTCGAATTGCTAGGCTCGGTGGCCGCGCTTAAGTCGAGGGGGCAATAGCATGACGGGAAAACAGCTGTCGATGAGCGTCAACCCTGGTCGACCCCTCAGCTGCAACGGATCGTTGCCGGTTCGGCCAAAGCGGTCGACAACAAGGCGGCGGCGACGGCGGTGAACGCTCCACGACAAATCCTAGACCACCGGCTGTCTGGTCGCGATCTGATCTCCACAAATTGTGTCGGCAGTAACTGGCTACCTGTCGACTTGGTGGCCGGCTGCGGCCCGATCACGCCTGCCAAACGATGCTTTCCAGCCTCGCGTTTTTGGACCGGACGGAACCTCCTGCCGGATGGAGGGGCCTGCGGGCTTTGGCCGGGCATTGCGGCGCATCCTTCCGGAGGATGATTTTGACCGCCAACCGCTGATTGGCAGGACGCACGCTACCTGCTGACCGCGGACGTTCGGATCGATAATCGAGCAGAGCTTGCGACAGGCTCTCTCAATCTCCGCGGGCGACGCAGGGCAGGATGAGCGACGCCGACCTTCTGCTCGCTGCCTGGGAACGATGGCAGCTCAGCTGCTTCGATCATCTGCTTGGGAGACATAGCGCTCGCCGTTTGGGATAGCCAGCAGCAGCGACTGACGCTTGGCCGAAGCGCTCGTCCCTTAAGCCCCTTTTCTATCATTCAAGCAGTGGCTTTGTGGCATTCGCCTCAATGCCTCAGGCAATCCACGCACTTGGTGTGCCAAAGCATTGGATTTCGGCGAGGCGGCCGCGATCGCCGCCGGGCTGCCTTATCTTGGGTCTTCGACAATTTTCGAAGGATCCGGCTGGTCCGGCAAGGCCATGCGGTTGAGTTTTCCGACGGCCGTGAGAATATCATCCGTCACTGGCATCCCAGAACGCATTGCACCCGCTTCGTTCAACGGGCGCGATTATGGGGAAGCCTTGCGTTCGGAACTGGAGCGCGCGGTCACCGCCCAGTATGAGCCGTCGCCATGGCAGAGTGGCGGCGAATTGAGTTCGGGCCGCGATAGCAGCGCTGTTGCTACGACGGCCGCCCTGGCTTTGCGTCGCCAGTGGCGAAAAGCTGATCGCTTTGACCGGTGCGCCGCGGGAAGGCTTTCTCGGGGCCGGCGATCGGAGACCGGCTGGCAGATGAGAGCCATCTGGCCGCCGTGACTGCCAGCCGCGCATTGAACATGGTCCACTATCATCTGCAGGCCGGAAAGGCGACCGGTCGGAGTGGAGCTTCGCCGCTCGACAGAAGCTGCATTTCGGACCGATGATAAACCCCGCCGGGTTGCCTTGGTCTTCGCTTGTCGCACAGCAGGCGTCAGCGAGCGGCGCATCGATCCTCTTGATCGGATCGACCGGCAACTTTTCGATCAGCGCCGGCGGCCCTTCGCATCTCGTGGATTTGCTGAGGCACAATGGACTAGGCGAATGGTGGGCCAGGGCCCGGCCGCCTTGGCGGCCGTCTCGCTCTCGAAATGGCGGACCATCCTCAACATTTCCCTTGGCCCATTTCATGCCCCGCTCCGTGCACCGGCTGTTGTTGCACGCCGGCGGCCGCGACCCTCGGGCCGGGGTTCGACGTACCAGTCCTCCGCGCCCCGCATCGGAATCCGAGCGGAACAACTCCTCAATGACTTCTTCGCCGATCTCCGACCGCCAAAGAGCTATTACGAGCTCCGTCACAAGATGCTCCTGAAGCGGGACAATGCCGAGAAGATGAGCGAAGCCTTGTGGGGCCTCGATGTGCGCGATCCGACCGCTGATCGCCGCCTCATCGAGTTGTGCCTGTCGTTTCCACCCGAAGCCCTGGTGTCGGCCAATTCCCCTCGGCCCGCCTATGACTTGGCGTTTTGCGACCGGATCCCTCCCCAGGTCTTGTTCAATGAACGGCGCGGCCGTCAGGGCGCGGATTGGTTCGAACTCTTCCCGAAGGACGAAATCAGCGAGCTGTTCCGGCAATATGGTCGCAACCACCAGGTTCGGGAGCTGTTCGATCTTCATTATGTGGATGCATTGATCGCGCGCCTGCCGACCGCCAATACCAGCGGCGGACGCCACGCCCCTGCGCTAATCAAATACCAGAACGAGCTCCTCGGAGCGCTCGCGCTTGCTGATTTCATCGATCTCAATTTCCCAAACTGACGTCCATTACTGAGTTCAGCCTGGTTCAGGATCGCCAGTCCGCGTTTCGACGTTCATCACGTCGAATGCCCTGCCGTCCCGGGAATTTCTGAAATGCTTGTCGAGGTAACGATTGAGGGCGGTGCTGCGCAGCGCCAACTGCATGTCGCCCTCGCTCACTTCGGAACCCTCAGCCTGGGCGGCCAGTGAGCTATTGGCCATATCCCGCGCTTGCGGCAGGGTCATTCCCGAAGGCATCGCCTCTTCCACCTCGCGGCGCAATTCCTTGGCGATGCGTACCTTGCCGAGTGCTTCGTCCATATTTCGATGGCGCCGGCTTCCACATCTTGCAGGAGCTGGCATTTATACCGGCTGCAAACTCTTGGCCTGTCCGCATAGATCGAACAGGAAGTACCCTGGAGCCGTGGGCAGGGCAGCGCAAATCCGGGCTTCTCACGATCCAGAACGGGCAAGCCGAGCGCCTTCGCATGGACGATTTCGTCGGGGTCCAGAACGGCGGATTTGTGCAAGGCCCCGGTGCAACATAGGCCGCATTGGGTACATAATTCCGACCCAAGGGAAGTGGCGCCTACCTTCTTGTCGGTGGCGGAAGTCGCCGGATGTTCGATAATGGCCATGGTTTCAGGGACTTGGTCGTCCGTTTTAGAGACAATCTGCTCCGGCTTTGATACACCGATAATGTATTGTGGCACAATTTAAGTTGGCGGGCCGACCTTACGCCGCGAGCGCCATTGGCCCCTTCTTCTCCCGTAGCCAGGCCTGGAACATCAGCACGGCCCACAGCGCCGGCGTGGAATCCCGCCCGCCGGCGAGGTGCTCCTGCCAGCGGCGATGGACGATCGCCGGGTCGAACCAGCCTTCCTCCGCCATCCGCGCCGGATCGAGCAGATCCTCCGCCCAGGGCTTCAACGCCCCTTTTATCCACTCGCCCACAGGAATCGCGAAGCCTGCCTTTGGTCGTTCGAACATCTCGCGCGGCGCTTCGCGGCAAAGCAACTCGCGCAGGATATGCTTGCCGCGACCCCCGCGCAGCTTGAGATCGATGGGGATGCGCGCCGCCAGCGTGGCAACCCGATGGTCGAGAAATGGGACCCTCGTTTCGAGGCTGACCGCCATCGAAGCCCGGTCGACCTTGCACAATATGTCGTCGGGCAAATAGGAAGTCGCGTCGCAGTACATCATCCGAACGGCGTCAGGAGCGTCCTCCGCGACATCCAGGTCGAACAGGCATTCCATGCCCTCCGCGCCGCGGACAGGCGACTGTTCCATGCTCCATTCATCTAGCAAACTCAGATAGATATCATCCAGGCTTGCCGCGGATTCTGCAATCCGTATCCCCTTTTGGATCTTGCTGCCCAGGAACGGCCGGTCCGCCCGGCTCAGCAGGCCCGCGGCGCCATTCCAAAATCCTGGCGGCACCCGGCTTAGCGGCCTGGCCGCAAGCGATCGCATGGTGCGCGGCAGCTTATTCAACCGGCTCCACAGCCGCGGCGCGATGACATGGCGGTTGTAGCCGCCGAACAGCTCGTCACCTCCGTCGCCAGTCAGGCGACCTTCACTTCCTGACGGGCAAAACGGCTGACCAGATAGGTCGGGATCTGCGAGGAATCCGCGAATGGCTCGTCATAGATGGACGGCAGTAACGGGATGACGTCCCGCGCCTCGCCGACTGTCACATAATGTTCGTGGTGAACGGTGCCGAAATGGGCTGCCACCGCCTTGGCGTGCCGCGCTTCGTCAAACCCCGCTTGATCGAACCCGATCGAGTAGGTCCGGACGGGCACGCTCGAATATTTCTGATAGAGCGCGACCACCGTCGAGCTGTCGATCCCGCCCGACAGAAATGCGCCCACCGGCACATCGGCCATGGACTGGCCTTTGATTGCGGCCGCAAGCACCTTCTCAAGCGCATCGATTGCACTCCCTTCATCGACGATCGGATGCTTCAGGCCCTCCCCCACGATCTCGCGATAGGACCAGTATCTCTTGAGCTTGAGCGGACCTTGGCTACCCAATTCGGCAGGCCCACCGGGAACTGCAAGCGCCTCGGCCGATAGCGTCAGGATGCAACCCGGTATCAGCTTGTAGATGCCTCGATAGATTGAGAAGGGCGCCGGCACATAGGTCCTCGCCGCGAACATCTGGAGGGCACGGCGGTCGATTTCGCCTTGGAACCGTGGATGACAACGGATCGACTTCAGCTCCGAACCGAACGTGAAATCGCCGCCGGCCCAGCCAGTAAGCGAGCAAGGAACGCCACCTCTTCCCACAGCCGGACGCCGAGTTTGGTAAGCTTTAGGGTGCACGCAATGCGTCGTCCAGCAAGCTTACGCTGGGCGCGCAGGAAAGGTTGCCACACAGGCATGGGCGGCGGCCTCCGCCTCTCCGACCAGGATCCGGCCGGCCAGACTAACCCACACGTGCGCCGAGAGCCTGTCGTCCCCTCTTCCCACGCCATAATGCAGCTGAGATGCGATGCCGCGCGACCGCAACATCCAATGCAAAGCTATCCCTTGATGTATACAAACGGTACGCCACGGAACCCGTCGTGACGCCCTGACGACGGCACGCACCAGCTCGTCGGCCGCCTTCTGCGCCCAAGGCGCGTCCCCGTCAGACCGATCGCCGCCCCAGCCTAGCGTTTGGACAATCATCCGGAACGGCAGGAAGCGGACCGCGAGCCAAGCCGCGCCCAGCGTCAGGCACGCAGCAAGAGCGTTGGCGATCTCTCCTGGTCCCAATTTTCGCCGCGATGACATCAGTTTGAACCGACCTGAATCCCGTTTCCAATTGCAAGCGAGCGACCCTATGATCGGTAGCACATGCCCGCGAAGGAACAGGATAAACTTCCGAAGTCAGGAATTTCTCTCCATCGCGGCTTCAAGTCCAGGCTGAGGGAATAAGTGATGAGCGAACCCAGGTATCGGCGGTCACCCGAAGCGCTTCATTCCAATATCGGAGAAGACATCGTCGCGCTGCACGTCAGGCGCGGCAATTGCTACGGAATGGAAAAGGTTACCGCCGACGTGTGGCGCATGCTCGAGGAGGAACTCGACATCGACCAGATCTGTGAGCGGCTGACACATATCTACGACGTCGATGACGACACCTGCCGCGCGGATGTTACCAAGTTGATCGATACGATGAAGGATGAAGGGCTCATCGAGGTGGCAGCAAACCCTCACTGACCATCAGGCGCGTCAGGCACTGTCTTCATGGGCTTCAGACGCTCGCGGCGTGTCCGATTATCTCATCAAGATGGGCGCCAATTCGGGCCAAATCCCACGGGCGCGACAACTCGAAGATGGGCGTAGAAGAGATGAGTTGGACGCTCGCCAGCCAATGGGCCTGAGGATCGCCGGCCGACCGAACATAGCCTCCACGGTACGTATTCGCGAAAATCGCGTCCGCTGCTTCGGCCCCTTCGAGCTTACGGACACGAAGGTCCTCGCCATCTGCCAGCTGGTAAATTGCGGCGAGCGAGACATCGTTCGCGTGCGAATCCTTCAGCTCCGTCGGAACGTCGAACTTCCGCCAGTTTTCAGCTCCGGCGTAGGATAGTTCATAGGTGGCGGGCTCCCGGCCGGTCGCGGACAAAGCTTCCTCCCACAGGCGCAGGCGCGGGATGCCCGGGCAGGCATAGGCTCGGCCGGTCTGATCGAAGCGGAGAACGCAGACATCGTCGGCGATGACCCGGAAACCCCGGTCATGAAACACTGCTGCCAAGGTCGACTTGCCTGCCCCGGATCGCCCCATGAAGGCGAATGCCCGACCGTCGATTTCGATCGCATTGGCGTGGAGCGGCAAAAGCCCACGTTGATGGAGCAAGATGCCCATCGCCGATCCGAGCAGGTATAATCGCACGTTGCGGAGGTGCGCTCCGCTAGCGGGCTCGACGAGGATGCGCGAGCTGCTGATCGAATAGCGGCCGATATCGGCGATCGATAAGCAGGCACCGTCGTCAGTGGTTGAAAATTCATTTTGTAGGCCGCCCACGTCGGCCAGCGGACCCAGCTCGATCCTGACATCCGGTTCGACTGCGTGACGGTTCCGGTGAAGCTCCGGAAGTACGAGTTCGCTCTGCAGCCTCAGACCGAACAGGTGATAATGATGGAGCTCAACCATGGTGCGAGCCTAATCGAGCGTTAACCATCTGCCAAATTAACGCCCGCTCCCCTATGAACACGGCAAATGGGCGACCCGGAACTCCAACTGGCCATTGCCGCGTGCCGGGCGGCCTATGACGGCAAGGCCGCGGCGGTCGAGCCATCGTTAATCGCGGTCGATTGGAACCGCTTCCTCGACCTCGCCAATCGCCATCGGATTCAGGCGCTCTGCTGGCACGGCCTGGGGATAATGGACTTAAGGCCTCCCGATGCCGTCGCCGACATGCTGTCGCGGCAGGCAAGCGCGATCGTCGAGAAGAATCTGAGGGCGGCAGCGGAATCGGCGCGGCTTCTGGCAATGTTCGACGCGGCCGACATTCCGCTGTTGTTTCTGAAGGGCCTCACGCTGGGCGCGATCGCCTATTCCGACCCCTTCCTGAAAATGGCGTGGGACATCGATCTGCTGGTGTCACCTGATCAGATACAACCCGCCGCCCGGACTTTGCGATCCGCCGGCTATAAGCCGCTAATCCCGGCCGATGCTGGAGACAGGCCATTGCAGAGGTGGCACGGCCGGCGAAAGGAATCCGTCTGGTATCGCCCGGAGGGTGGATTCCATGTCGATCTTCATACCCGGGTCGCCGACCACCCGCGGCTGCTGGCCGATATCGATGTCAATTCACCGATGCAGCAAGTGACCATCGGGCCGCGGATCCAGCTGCCGACGCTCGCGAGGGACGAGCTGTTCGCATATCTCGCCGTCCATGGTGCTTCGAGCGCCTGGTTCCGGTTGAAATGGATAACCGACCTTGCTGCCTTTCTGCACCGCGAAACGGCGGACGAAATCGAGCGGCTTTATGACCGCTCGCAGCAATTCGGCGCAGGCCGCGCGGCGGCTCAGGCGTTGCTGCTTGGCGAACGGCTCTTTTCAATCGGAATTCGTGAGCGCCTTTTGGCGCGTCTCAATGCCGATCCGGTCAATCGCCGGCTTGCGGAGCTGGCCGAACGCCAAATCGCCTCGGTTGTCGAGCCGACCGAACGGCCACTTGGCACGGCCGCGATACATTTGTCCCAGCTTTTTCTGATGCCTGGCTGGCGCTTCAAGGCATCCGAGCTCGTCCGCCAACTCAAGGACATGGCGGGGAGCGCGGGCCGATGAGTTTTATCGGCTGGTACCAGGCCAAATTGTTCATCGAGCATGCTTCGGGCGTCAGCATGGACGCGCTTCATATCCTGGCGGGATTCACCTTGTTCCTGCTGGCCGCACGGCTTTTGAGAACAGGCCTCTCGTCGCTTCGGCCCTGGTTCACGCTTCTCCTGCTAGAGCTGATTAACGAGGCATATGATCTCTACGTCGAACGCTGGCCCGACATCGGCAGCCAGCTGGGTGAAGGCTTCAAGGACGTTCTGCTGACAATGGCGCTGCCGACCCTTGTGCTGGCCATCGCGCGCCGCCGCCCCTCATGGCTCACCAAACCATGCGAGCATGGCGATCCGCCCCACGAAGCCTGACCTCTAGCCGACCACCAGGTGGCGGGCGGGACGCAAGTCGGAGCCGCTCTGCGCGCTGCGCCGTGACTGAACGATCAAGACCAGGCACATAGCGAAAACCGCGCTCATGGCGGCAGTTCTTAGCGGAAAATCGACCGCGCTGTGCAACAGCATCGCCGCCGAAGCGATCGCCGAAGCAATCGCGAAATGGTCGGCCGCCGGCGATCGCAGCATTCCCAGCACCGACCGGCCCCACCAAGCAAGGAACAAGAGCATCAGGGCGATTCCCGGCAAGCCGGTCTCGATCGCCAGCTCGAGATAGTCGTTGTGGGCGTGGTTGACATAATAGCGGTCGACCGCTGCCGGGTCCTCGCCGAATTGGTAAACCTTCTCAAACGTGCCCAGGCCGGATCCGATCGCCCCAAACTCCCCGACCAGTTCAAGGCTGTTCGCGAGGATCGCCTGGCGTGACGAAACCGATGTTTCAGCCCCTCGGCTGACGGGCGCGGTCCAGAGCAGAGCCAGCGCAACGACGCTGGCAAAGGCGGTGGCGATCAACCCCACGCGGGCAAACCCGCTTTGCGCCCCAAACAGCATCAAGAGGCTGGCCAATATCACCGGCAAGCCAAGTCCATAGCCGGCGAGCGAACCATTGAGCACCAGCCCGATGATGACCACCACGAGCCCGCCGCCGACCAGCGCCAGCGCCGCGGACTTCAGCCTTACGTCCTCCGTCCGTTCGCGCACGCTTGATCCGAGCGCTACGATGAAGGGAATGCTGACCAGCAGCAGGCTGGCCATATGGTTGCTGTTGGCGAAGAAGCCGGTGGCGACTCCGAAATTGCTTTGCCGGTAGAAATACCAGGGCGAAGCTGCGGGATTGGCGCTGGATACCTGAAGGATTCCGAGCAAAACCCCCGCGACCGTGCCGGCGATCAGCGCCGCCGAGAGCCAAGCCGCCGAATATCCGCGCAGGCCGATCATTGCCGCCAGCATCCCGAGCGGCGGCAGCAGCGCCATCAAGGTCGCCATAGTGTCGTAAGGCGCGAGGGACATCGCCAGCGGTCCCGGATCGATGCCGATCAGCTGGAATCCCTCCAGAAATTGTTCCCGTCCGGGCAACGAACCCCAGATTGAAGGAGGGAGCGGAACCAGCTGGATCAAAGCTAGAGCCAGCGCCATCCCGACGAGGACCAGCAATATTCTGACAGGGCGCGGCTGCGGCCCATCGCGGCGCTGGATCAATGCCCAAGCGATAATCACGATGGCGGCCAACCGGAGGAATGCGTTCGCCCAGACGCCCTGGCTACTGCCCCCAAGCAGCAAGCAGAGGAACAGATATGCCGGGGCAATCCCGGTGCGTAGCCGGTCGATCATCGGCCTGCTACGCTTTCCAGGCGAAGGTCGGCGATGGTGACGACGGCCTGTTCGGGAAATTCGGGAGCGGTGCCGGCAAGCTCAAGCTTCTGGGCGGTGCAGCCGGCGGAAGGAACATTGAAGCTTGAGACCAGCGCGCCGTTCTTCGCTCCGGCCAGCCCGAAGTTCGCAATTTCATTGTTCGAAGGCATACAGCGCAGCCTCCACGCGAGGGATTTCGCGACCGGCGGCCCACCGCTGACCCGCATCGACAAGCGATAGGAATTAGGCTGCAGCATCAACAGCTGGCTCGCGAGCACCAAATCATCTCGGCCGTAATAGATGATGTGAAGGCGCCCTTTTTCCTGGGGCTCCGCAACGCCCGCCGGTCCGGAAGCGAAACTCCACCCGAACGGGGGACGAGCGTCGGCCTCGAACCCAGCATCGACCAGCTGTCCCTGACGCTTTGCGGCAGGGTTGAAACGGCTCCACATATTCAGTGCCTGGCGATAGCGGCGGGCCTCAATCAGCGAATTGATCAGTCGATCCTGCCATGCATAGGCATTGTCGCCGCCGCGGCCGCTCCACAGGAACAGCATCAGCCGGTCGTTGGCGGCGTCCTCCGCCAGCGCATTGAGCAGCAGCGGCTCGAGCTCGGGGTAGTTCCGGAGCATGGTCTTGACCTCGGGCGCTGCGCCCGGGCTGCGCGCATAAGCAGCCAGATAGGGTGCGATGCCGGCAAGACTTTGAGGAACCAGCCGGGCCAACGTCGAAATTTCGGCAAGCCCCTGTCGCGTCTGACCGGTCCGGAGATAATGATCGGCAAGAAAATAGCGCGCGGCAACCGAGCGAGGATCGCGCTTCCGAGCCTCGAGGAACGCACGCGCGGCAAGAGCCTCATTGCCCGCCTGCTGCGCTTCCACGCCGCGAACCAGATAGGGCTCGGGGGCGAGTGGCGCCTTGGCGGACGTTGCAATCAATCGGTGGACCACCGACTTGTCGACTGCTTTGCCCGACGCGGCCGACTGTCCGACTTGTTCAAGCCCGGCGGCAAAGATCACCTTCGGATGATGCGGCCAAAAGGCCGCGGCCCTCGTTGGCTCGCCTGATGCATAGGCAGCCACAAAAGCCACTCGCACGACCATCACAGCGACCAGCAACGCCAGTGCGACCACGATAACGGCTCGTGCTTTCATGGGTTATCCAGGGCTTTGGCTTCGATCAGTGATCGACGTCATGCGGGATCATCAGGATTTCGGTCCGCTTCCGATCGATCGCTCCATAGCCATAGGCCTTGTAGCCATAGCCGCCCATGTCCTCGGCCGACTTGCTCAACACGGCGCCAAGGATATGGGCGCCGGTCCGTCCAAGCATCCTGAGCGCCTCGATCGCGGCCTTTGTCCGTGTCTTGCCGCTTTCGACCACGAACATGACATTGCCGACAACCGACGAAAGCAGCAGCGAATCCGCCAGCCCGATCAGCGGCGGCGCGTCGATGATCACGATATCGAAGTGCGACGTGACCTCTCCCAGTATCTCCTGGAAGCGCCCGGTCGACAGAAGGTCTGCAGGGTTGGGCGGCAGGGGGCCGCTCGGCATCAACCACAGGTCGGAAAATTGCGTTGCCACGATATGACTGCGCGCCGCTTCTTCATCCCCGGTAAGCAGGCGGGTAAGACCGATCTTGTCCGATGCCGCCTTGAAAGCCGGCTTTCTGAGATCGGCGTCGATCAACAGCACCGAGGCGCCGCGACGCGCGAAATTCTGGGCCACCGCGAGCGCCGAGGATGACTTGCCCTCGCCCGAACGCGTGCTGGTCACCACCAGGGTCTTCGGCAATCCGTCTTCGGTGCTAAAACGCAGCGAAGCGACCACCGCTGAATAGGCCTCGGAAACAATTGAGCGCGGATCCTTCAGTTCCTCGACGAAGCTCTCCTGGCCAGTCGTTTTCGGGATCGCGCCCAGGCAGGCAAGACCGAGCTTGTTTCGGACATCGTCACGCGTTTTGATGGTATCGTAGAGATACTCGAGCGCAACCGCCGCCGCCAGGCCGCCAAGCAGCCCCAGGGCCAGGCCCATCATCAGGTTCAAGGGCAAGTTCGGCCGGTACGGTCCGCCGGGTACCTCGGCACGGTCGACGATCGACACCGGCGACGTGCCGATTCCGCCTGCCACCCCGACCTCCTTGTAGCGCTGCAGTAGCGCATCATAGAGGCTGCGGTTGGTGTCTACCTCACGCTGAAGGATGGTATATTGGATGCTTCGTCCGCGCAGGTCGAGGACTGAGCCCTTGAGCGAGGCCACCCGCCCGCGCAACGCATTCTCCGCCGCGAGAGCGCCCCGATATTCCGCGAGCAAAGTATTCGTCCGGCCCGATGATGCCTGGGACGTTTCGCGTGAAATCTGCCGGTCGAGCTCGTCGATCCGCGAACGCAGGCTGAGCATGTCCGGATGGTCCGGCTTCATCAGCGTGCGCTTCTCCTGATATTCAGCCTCAACGGCGGCTCGTGACTGGCGAAGGGCCTGGGTGCTCGCCGTGACATCGGCGGTCGCGCCGACCGCGACTCCCGAACGATAGGCGCCCTCGGCGGCAACCCGTCGCGCGGTCGCGTCGGCCAGCGCCTTGTTCAGCGCGATCAGCGACTCGCCCTGCAGCGAGTTGGTGTCGCCGGCGGACTTTCCTTCTTCTCCGCTACCGGTGTTGATGATGCCCTGCGCCTGCGCGTAAGCGACCAGCTGCCGTTCCGATTTCTCCAGGTCGGCGCGGGTCCTGGCGATCTGCCGCTCAAGGAAATTGCGGGCATAGGCCGACGCTTCGTAGCGACGCTGGAGATTGGAGTTGATGAAACTTTCCGCGATCTGATTGGCGATCGTCGCCGACAGGTGAGGCGTCTTCGCATCGAAGCTATATTTGATCAGCTGGCCTTCCTCCGGCGCTTCGACGTTCAGCCCCCCTGCGACCATCGATGTAGCAGCGTTGAGCCGGGATGCGGCGTCGCCGCCCTCGCCCACGAATTCGCGATTGTTGGCAAGGTTGAGATCCTGCGCCGCCCGTTCGGCAATGCTCCGGCTGGATAGCAACCCGACCTGGGTGACGACATAGTCCCAATTGTTAATTCCGGACGCCGTCCGCTCGCGCGACTGCTCGTCCATGATTTCGACCGTCGGCGGGCTGACTTCAAGCGTTACCCAAGAGCGATAGACAGGCGTTGTCAGCAGTGTGACGACAATGGCGCCGACCAGACCGAGCGCAACCGCTCCGAGGATCAGCCAGCGCCAGTTGGAAACGATCCGGAGCAGTGCAGCGAAATCGAGCCCTGGCCCGTCCGCCGCCGTCTCACGCGCCGGCCCGACGCCAAGGCGTCCATCAGGGGAGTAGCGGTCGACCACCCAATTCCCATCGCTGTCGGGAATTGCCAGATTATTGTTCACGGGCCCACCGTCCGCTGGAATAATGGATGCGTCATATCGTCAGAACGGCCTGAAAATGGAAAGGATCGGCAAGCTGTTGAGGATCTGCTTCTGGGCGGCTTTGACGGACGATCCATCGATCACGACGATATCGCCGGCATAAACTTGTGGATCCTGGGCTTCGCCCCGCCGAATGCTGGTCAGGTCGAACGCGGCCGCCTGGCGCGTGCCGCCGATGGTTCGGAATATCGCAACGCGGCGTGCGTTGGCCTCTGGGCTGGTCCCGCCTGCTGCGGCTACGGCTTGCATCAAGGTCGTCGGTCCATGGACCGGATAAGAGCCTGCCTTGTTGACCGCGCCATCGACCGTAACGCTGCGGCGGGTCGATGATTTTATTCCGACGCTCACGTCCGGATTCTCAAGATATTTTTCGCCGAGTTTGCGGGTCAGGGACTCATCCAGTTGAGCGGTCGTGAGATCATTGGCGGGCACTTCGCCGATCAGGGGCATCGAGATGCGCCCCGCGAGGTCAACCTCATACTCCCCCGACAGATCGGGCATTTTGAAAACCTTGACTGACAGCGTGTCCATCGGGGCGATCTTGTATCCCGCCTCGAGTGGAACCAGCTCGGGGGCGTCGGGCGTCCCGAAGCTGGAGACGTTGTACGGAATGGGACCGCCAGGGCTGTCCGCGCATCCTACCAGCAAGAGGGCCGTGGCAAATGTGACCAGCAATAGGGAAAGGGCCGGCTTTTCAGCTACGTTCACGATGCCTCCTCGCCATCACGCGCGACTTACTTCAATGAAGCATCCCCGGGATGGTTCCACTATCGTTCAAAATGGCGGAAATCAATGCATTTACGGGGACTGTTCCGGGTTGGAAACGGAGGTATCGAGCGTCCAGCGCTCGCTCCCTTCCAAGGCCAGCGCGGTAAGAATTCCGGTGCGGTAGGCGCCGGTATCAATTCCGATCCGGTTAGGCCGCGAGTCAACGGCGTCGCTGATCGTATGGCCGTGGACGACGACAAAGCCGTGATCGCCCTCATGATCGAGAAATTGCGAACGGATCCAGCGCAAATCGGACTGGTTTTGGAGCGACAAATCAATGCCCGGGCGGATCCCTGCGTGGACGAACAGAAAGTCGCCCAGCTTCAACGTGTCGGCAAAGCTGCTGATGAAGCGGATATGATCAGCGGGAATGGCTTCCTTGATCACCGCCAGTGCCGCCCGCTCGCTGACCTCCGCTAGCGCCTCAGGATCGACGCCATAGCTCAGCAGGCATTCTGCCCCGCCATATTTCAACCAGTTACTCAATATCCCCCGCTCACCAGCCAACAGGCGCAGCAACACTTCCTCATGGTTACCGGCCAGGAAATATGGCCGCAGCACTTCGTGGCGGTAGGTGCGGAGCCGCTCCACAACGCCGCGCGAGTCGGGGCCGCGATCGATCAGGTCGCCGAGGAAGACGAGCATGGCCTTTCGCGACGGCCTTCGATCCAGATCCTCTTCGACCGCCGCAAGTAGCCGATCGAGAAGATCGAGCCGGCCGTGGATATCACCCACGGCATAGGCACGGTAGCCGCGAGGGACATGCGGGACTTCATCCTTCTGCGGGCGCCAATTGAACATCGTAGCCTAAACCCGTTCCGAACGCGCCAGTTGCTTCAACGCGTCGAGATAGGAACGGACGACCTTTTCTTCGCCATAGTCCCGCTCGACCAGAGCGCGGCCCGCACGCCCCATCGCAGCGCGCTCCTCAGCCTTCATTGTGCCGATCCGTCTGATTGCCTCGGCTAGCGATTGCGGATCGCATACATTGCACAACAGGCCGTTCAGCCCATGCTGCACAATCTGGCGATTGCCCGGGACGTCGGTAGCCACGATGGGCCGGGCCATCGCTGCCGCTTCGAGCAGTGATCGAGGCAGGCCCTCACGGTAGGAAGGAAGGACGACCGCTGTTGCCGCAGCAATATGCGGTCGGACATCCTCCGTTTCGCCGAGATGCTCGACCCACCCCTGCTCGGTCCATTGCCGGATTTCGGCTTCCCCAATGCCGCTTCGATTTCCCTCGTCGATCGGACCGAGCAGCTGGAACTGCCAGTCGGTCTGCTCGGTCTTGAGCAGCCGAGCCGCCTCAACAAAGTCGCGCACTCCTTTGTCGCCGAGCAGGCGGCCAACGAACAGGAATCGCACCGGCGCGCCGGAGGGCGGCGGTGCCGGCACGAACCGGTCGAGGTCAACTCCTGAGCCCGGCAGCAAATTCGCCTGGCCCGGGCGGACAATTCCGCGGGCCACGAAAAGATCGAGGTCATCGGGATTTTGGAAATAGACGATCGGGCATCGCCGAAAGGCAAGACGGTAGAGCAGGCCGACGAATTGTGAGAGCAACCCGTCGCCTATGAAAGCAGTGCCGAGGCCACTGACGTTCGGCAGGCTGGAAGCACCCGATATCTGCGCTGCCAATGACCCGTAAATATTGGGCTTGGCGGTGAATCCGACGAAGACGGTGGAGCCCGAGCGCCGAAAGAGCCGGACATAATCAAGCCACAGCGCAGCATCGGTGAAGGGATTGAGACCGGAACGGTCCACGGCGATTTCAAAGGCCCGTGCCCCGTGCGCCTTCGCCCATTCGCGGTCTGTGCCGGGCGCCGCGATCACGACATCATATCCTCGGCTTACGAGTGCCTTGATCAAGCCGGCACGGAAATTGGCAATGTTCCAGAAGCTGTTTGCCGAGACGAGGATTGACGGCGGCGCGCCCGACCGCGCTCCCTTTCCATCCTTCCGCTGCCCCATATCACCCTCGCGATCACGCCACACGGCGGGCCGCGGACGCATCACCCATAAGTGGCGCGGCAGCCTTCGACCAGCCTCGCGCAGAGCGACTTTTCGACCACAACGGGGCAATAAATCGTCCAAATCGGCGAATAGTCGCAACTCATCGACTTTAACCGCGTTGTGCGGTGGAATTCTAAACCGAAATGGACTAAACATCACAACTATCCAGTGGGAGTAGCTTGATGCCTGGTTTCTCGCGTAGCCTCACCGCCGCCATTGTGTCCATTTCGCTGTGCTCGGCTTCAACGGTTGCGATTGCGGCGAAACCTGCCGCTCCGGCCGCTGCAGCTCCGGCGCAGGTCGCCGCGACTCCGTCGAATCAGTGGCTTACGCTCAGTGCGATGACGACCAGCTCCTCGGCCGCGTCTGCGGCCGCCGCGGCACAGGACTATGATGATGACGGCGTTGGATTCCCGCCCTGGCCGGCGCTTGCCGTGATCCTCGCGACAATCGCGGTGGCGATCTACATCCTGGTTAAGGATGACGATGACGATCTGGACTTCGATTTACCGGAGCCAGAACCGATCAGTCCCGCCTAGTCACGCCTTCCCGGCTCGAATGGCGACATCAGTGCAAATTCCGGAATTTCGGCGCTGATACGAATCCCGTCTTCGTCGACGAAAACATAATGCCCGCTCATTGCCCCTGCTGACGTATCGAGCGGGCAGCCGGAGACATAATCATAGCTGTCCCCTGCGGTGATGACGGGCATTTCGCCGACCACGCCCTGACCTCTGACCTCATGAACGTTGCCGCGGCCGTCGACGATCCTCCAATAGCGCTCCAGCAACTGAACCGTACGCTCACCTCCGTTCTCAATCCGCACATGGTAGGACCAGAACCAGCGGTCCTGTTCCGGGGCCGATTGTTCGGGAAGATAGCTGACCGCCGCCCGCACTGTGAGGTCACCGCTGACCGCGACATGAGGGAAGAGCAAGGCGAGCGTTTCGGCCATTCGCAACGCTAGGCCTGTCCGGCGGCGCGGCGCAAGCGCCCGACCAGCCGGACACGGCTCTCGGCGACCGGCGCCGACCGATCGGTGACTAGGTCGCGCATCAAGAAGTGCCCGGTTAGCTCCAGCCCATCCATTATGTCGGGCCACGAGCCGGCCCCCCCGTCACGAACGAAAGGCGGCAGCGGAAGCAGTTTGCCGGAGTAGGGTCCCGCCTCGGCCGCGCTGACCGCCCTTCCCGACCGCGGGCTGACCGCAACCAGATCGTCATTGCTTCCCGACACCGCGCAGCTGTCCAGGTCGAGCCCGAAACCGAGCTCGGCCAGCAACAGCAGCTCATAGCGGACCAGCGCCGCGCCCCAACCGCTCGCCGAAGGTGCCGCTTCAACGGCGGCGAGCAATCCATCGAACGCGGCGTAGAGGCGCGGATAGGGCTGACCCTCGGGCAAGGCAGTGGCGGTCAAGGCGCAGACCCAATCGATCGCGACGGCCGGCAGCGGCTCGGCCAACAGCGGCCCTCGGCTGTGCAGCAATTCCACCGTTGCCTGAGGCAACTGCGTTTCGGTTCGGGCCGCCAGAGTCGCCTCGACCAGGTTCCCCGGCAGCAAAATCGGCCGCAGCCGACGGCCCCGCGCACCGCGGACATAGGCCGCCTGTAGCCCATGGTCGGGGGTCATTAGCCGTACGACCGCGCCATGCTCGCCATGAGGGCGTAGCGCGACAACAATGGCGGGGGTCGAGACGCGCACTAGGGTCCAAACTCGGTGCCAGCGAGGCCGTGACAAGGCCCCGCAGGATGCTGTGCTAGGAGAAGTGCGAAGAGCGGGCCGGCCGCCCGATCGAGCGGTTCGACGACGCGCAGCGCCGGCGGGGCCTTGCCCTTCGGGTGAGACGAAGAAGCGCCCTGGCACGCTCGCTCGATTGCCAGATAGTGCCTACTATCTGGCTTCACTCGCTCACTCCCAGGACGCTTCTTCGTCTCATCACGGCCTCGTTGGTACCGAGTTTGGACCCTTAGCCTCTCGGGTGGAAAAAATCGTAGATCTGGCGCGCCATTGTCCTGCTGATTCCAGGCGCGCGCTCCAGATCGTCGAGCGCAGCGCTCTTCACCGCCCGAGCGGTGCCAAAATGCATCAAAAGCGCTCGCTTCCGGTTGGGGCCAATCCCCGGCACTTCGTCGAGCGTCGAGACGGTCAGGCTCTTCGCCCGCTTCTGTCGATGGGTGCCGATCGCGAAACGATGCGCCTCGTCGCGAAGCCGCTGAAGGTAGAAAAGCAGGGCCGAATTGGGCGGGAAGGTCACCTCGCGCCCACCGGGCAAATGAAATACTTCGCGCCCGGCATTGCGGTCCGGGCCCTTGGCGACACCGACCACAGGGACATCGTGGACCCCGGCATTCTCCAATATTTCGCAAACCGCCGAAATCTGGCCCTTGCCGCCGTCGATCAGCAACAGGTCCGGCCATTCGCCGCCCGACCGTTCGGGATCCTCTTTCTCCAGCCGGGCGAAGCGGCGCTCGAGCACTTCGCGCATCATTCCGAAATCGTCGCCCGGCGTGATGTCCGACTTGATGTTGAACTTGCGGTAGCTGTTCTTTCGAAAGCCCTCCGGGCCCGCCACGATCATCGCCCCGGTCGCGTTGGTCCCCATGATGTGGCTATTGTCGTAGACCTCGATCCGCTTGGGGACCTCGGGCAATTCGAACACCTCGGCGAGTTCGCGCAGCAACTTCCCCTGCGTCGTCGACTCCGCCATCCTTCGCTCGAGCGCTTCCTCGGCGTTGCGCCGAGCCTGTTCGATAAGCTTGCGCCGCGCGCCACGCTGCGGCTGCATCAGCTCGACCCTGTGCCCGGCCCGCTCGCATAGCGCCTCGGCAATCAGCTCGGCTTCGGGCAGGTCGCGATCGACGAGGATGCGCCGCGGCGGCGGCACTTCCTCGTAAAACTGCACCAGGAACGTGCTCAGCACCTCTTCCTCCGGGACATCCGCGGTGTGCGCGGGAAAGAAGCTTCGGTGTCCCCAATTCTGGCCGCCACGGATGAAAAAGGCCTGGATGCACATCTGCCCGGCCTTGCCGGCGAGTGCAAAGATGTCGCCGTCGCCCAAGCCCTCCGCATGGACGGTCTGGCTACCCTGGACATAGGTCAGCGCCCGCAACCGATCGCGATAGACCGCCGCCAGCTCAAAATCCCGCCGCTCGGCCGCCTCGGCCATCTGCTTGCCCAGCCGCGCCTGGACGCCGGTCGACTTGCCGGCCAGGAACTGCTTCGCATCTTCGACCAACTCGGCATAATCCGCCTCGCTGATCCGGCCCACGCATGGCGCTGAGCAACGGCGGATCTGATAAAGCAGACATGGCCTGGTACGATTGGAAAAGAAGCTGTCTGAACAGCTTCTTAGAAGGAATAGCTTCTGAAGAGCATTAAGAGTGCTGGTGACTGATCCGGCGCTTGCGAACGGACCGAAATATTGTCCCTTTGCCCGCCGCGCGCCGCGATGTTTCTGCACTCGGGGGAAGGAATGATCTTCGCGCAGCAGGATGAACGGGAAGCTCTTGTCGTCGCGCAACAGGACATTGAATGCCGGTCGGAAGCGCTTGATCAGCTGCGCCTCCAGCAACAGCGCCTCAGCCTCGGTCCGAGTGGTGACGATCGTCATGTCGCGGGTCTGCGCGACCATGCGCTGCAACCGCTTGGGCAGCTTGGCGACCTGAGTGTAATTGATCACGCGGTTCTTCAGCGCCCGCGCCTTGCCGACGTAGAGCACCTCCCCCCGCGCATCCTGCATGCGATAGACGCCGGGGCGGGCCGGCAAAGTCTTCAGCACATTGCGGATCGCCTTGACACCCGCCTCCAGATCAGGCGCATCCGCCCCACGCAATGCGTAAGTCGCCTTCTCCTCATTGAAGCGATCGCCCGAGCCCGGGTGATCGGGTCGGTCGGCGGGTGTGCGGGCCATGTTCCTGATTTAGGAGCGGTAGGGGCGAGAGGCCAGCCGTCAACTGGGCGCACGGTTCGCTTTACTCATCGCCTCAGGATTGACGAGGCCGAAACGATCTGGCTGCCTTCTGCCGTAAAGGGTGGAGAGCGGCATGATCAGAGGATCCAGGGAACATTTGCGGGACGCCGGCGAAGGCTATTGGCAACATTTCCGCTTCGCCACTACTTTCGGCCTGCTGGCGGTGGCGGGTGGAATCGCCGCGCTGGTTCACGCGTTCGTCCCCGGGATGTGCACCAGTACGGCCAGCCGGATCATCCGGCACCTCGGCCAGCTCCTCGAAGACAGGAACAACATCGATGCCGTGGAGAGTGAGGCTGTCGAGGCAAAGGCTTTTGCACTGCTGTTGATCCTCGCCGCGACGGTTGTGGCGCCGCTGTGGATCCTCGATGCGCCAACGACGCTGCGCCTGGCTTACACCGTCCTGGCATTTGCGATGCCCGCGACGCTCATGATCAGCAATCCCGAGCTGGCAACGCGAGAATCCGCGACCTAGGCGGCCTGCCGGGCTTCCTCTCGATCACCGACACCCAGGTTCGATCACCTAAGCCAACGACTTGACGGATCGTAAAAGCAGTCGGGGAGCTACCCGAGCGCCTTTACGATCTCTTCCACCATCTTCTTCGCGTCGGCAAGCAGCATCATCGTGTTGTCGCGGTAGAATAATTCATTGTCGACGCCGGCATAACCGACGCCGCCCATCGACCGTTTGACGAACAGAACGGTGCGAGCCTTTTCCACGTCCAGCACCGGCATGCCGTAAATCGGCGAGCTCTTGTCGGTTTTCGCGGCCGGGTTGGTGACGTCGTTGGCGCCGATGACGAAGGCGACGTCGGCTTGGGCGAACTCGCTGTTGATGTCTTCCAGCTCAAACACCTCGTCGTAGGGCACATTGGCCTCCGCCAGCAGCACGTTCATGTGCCCCGGCATTCGGCCGGCGACCGGGTGGATCGCATATTTGACCTCGACCCCTTCCTTCTTCAGCAGCTCGGCCATCTCGCGCAGCGCATGCTGTGCCTGCGACACAGCCATGCCGTAGCCGGGAACGATAATCACCTTGTCGGCCTGCTTCATCAGGAAGGCGGCATCTTCCGCCGAGCCGCGCTTGTAGGCCCGGTCGATTGCCGCGCTGTCGGCCGAGGCGGCAACCGCCCCGAACCCACCGGCGATGACTGAAATGAAGCTCCGGTTCATCGCCCGGCACATGATGTAGCTGAGGATCGCGCCCGAGCTGCCAACCAGCGCGCCGGTGATGATCATCGCCGTATTGTGGAGGGTGAAGCCCATCGCTGCGGCCGCCCAGCCCGAGTAGCTGTTGAGCATCGAAATGACGACCGGCATGTCTGCGCCGCCTATCGGGATGATCAGCAGGAAGCCGATGGCGAAGCTTAGCGCCGCCACGGTCCAGAACACCCATGGGCTTTGGTCGGTGGTGAAGTAGGCAATCAGCCCGAGAATCGCGGCTAGCGTGCCGAGATTGATGACATGACGCCCGGGCAACAGGATGGGCTTCCCGCTCATGTTCCCGTTGAGCTTCAGGAAGGCGATGACCGAGCCCGAGAAGGTGATTGCGCCAATCGCGACGCCAAGGCTCATTTCTACCGCGCTGACCGGATTGATTCTGGCGTCCAACAAGGTCCGGCCTCCGGCCTGCGGCAGCGCCAGGATTTCGCCAATCCCGAACGCCTCGGGATTGAGGAACGCCGCTGCGCCCACCAGCACCGCGGCCAAACCGACCAGGCTGTGAAATGCTGCGACCAGCTGCGGCATTGCGGTCATCTGGATGCGCCGTGCAGTCATCAGCCCGATCGAACCACCGATCAGGACTGCCGCGCCGATTTCCCACAGTGACGCGATCTCATGCGTCGCCAACGTGGTCATCACGGCGATTCCCATTCCCAGCATTCCGGCGCGGTTGCCCCGCCTGCTGCTCTCGGGGCTCGACAGGCCGCGCAGCGCGAGGATGAAGCAGATGCCGGAGATCAGGTAAGCGAGAAGGACCCAGGAAGGGACAGCCGCGGCCTCATGCATCGCGGCGCTCCCGCTTCTTGTACATCGCGAGCATCCGCGCCGTGACTGCAAAACCGCCGAAGATATTCACACTGGCCAGTGCCACCGCGGCCAGCCCGAGCCATTTCGACGATGCGCTCCCCGCCGCAGCCGCCGCGATCAGCGCGCCGACGACGATTACCGAGGAGATGGCATTGGTTACGCTCATTAGCGGCGTGTGCAGCGCCGGGGTTACCGACCAGACGACATAATAGCCTACGAAACAGGCCAGCACGAAGATCGACAGGATCGATATGAAGTCCACTCGGACGCCTCCCCATTTGAGCGCGATGTTCTGGCAAGCCGGGGCGGGGTTGTCGAGGGCGTGAAGGTGATGCCCGCGCCCGTTATTAATTCGTTCACGGTTTCCGATTTGTTAACTCTTTTCTGGGCATGGGCAGAGGGACGACGACAAGGATTAAACCGCCCATGCGATGGCCGTACCGCCGCAACCGCGAATCCGGTGCAAAACGTCCGGCGAAGATGCTTGCCTGGGCCCTGGTGCTCGGTTTCCTTTACGGTTTGGGCGGAGGAATTGAATATTTCGAGGATGGGCTGCGCGTCGCCCGCAACCGTATCAACCAGCGCGAGGCCAGCGGCGACATCATCCTGGTCGGGATCGACGAAAAATCCCTTCGCGACATCGGGCGTTGGCCTTGGCCGCGTGGACGCTATGCCGAGCTGATCGACGTCATCGGATCGGGCAAGCCAAAGCAGCAAGCCCATGACTTCATGTTCCCGGAAAAATCGATCGCGGCTGAAGACACCAAGCTAGCGAAGGCGATCGAACGAAACCAGAATGTAACGCTCGGTTATTTCTTCCGCGCCGGCGCACAGAGCGGTCAGATCGAGGATGTCCGCCCACTGCCGCTGTTTGCAAAGCACGCGCAGCTGGCTTCGATCGGCATCCGTTACAACTATGCCAACGAAATTTGGACAATCGCCTATTCCGCTCGCAGTAAGAATGAGCATATTCCAGGGCTTGCGTCGGTTCTTTCGGGAGTCCGCTCGAACTCGGATGCCGAATTCCGAGTCAACTACAGTTTTCACCCGGACTCGATTCCGGTGATCAGCGCCGCCGACTTGTTGAGCGGCAAGGCAGATCCGAAACAGCTGGCAGGCAAGACGGTTGTTGTGGGCACGACCACGGTGCGCCTGGGCGATCAATACCGGCTTCCGGGTTGGGGCAACACCGGCGGCGTGTATGTTCACATTATCGGGGCGGAGACGCTAAAGGCCGGCCGCCCCACCGACCTCGGCTGGCTGCCGGGCTTCATTTTGGCGGCGATCAGCGTCTTGGCTGCGCTAAAGCTGGGCGGACGTCGTGGTGCGGCGGTGCTGGTAGGTGCCAGCTTGTTGCTGCTCGTCACTCCCCTCGCGCTCGAACGATCGCAAATCTTTGCAGACATCACCTCCGGTCTTTTCGTCATCATCTGGGTCGCGACGGCGCTCGCGCTCGGCCAGATGAAACGCCGCGGCTTGACGAATGCCGTCAGCGGGCTGCCCAATCTCCTTGCGCTGGGCAAAGCAGGACACGAGGGCGACCGGCCGCTGATCGTCGCACGCGTCGTCAACTATTCGCAGATTGTCTCGACCCTGTCACAGGCTAACGAACGCAGTCTGATCGAACAAATCGTCGCTCGTTTGAGAGTTGGTTCGGAAGTTTCCGCGGTATACCAGGGCGACGAAGGAATCTTCGCCTGGACGGTTCCTCCCGGCACGGCGATCGGCCATCATGTCGAGGCGCTTGCGGCCTTGTTCCGAAGTCCTGCGAAAATTGACGGCAAGCCGTTCGATATCGCCATCAGCTTCGGGGTCGAAATTGGCAGCGGCCGCTCGTTGACCAACCGTCTCAACAGCGCGCTGGTCGCAGCCGATGAGGCCACCGCGGAAGGCCTCCGTTGGAAATATCATGACCCGGAGCGCCTCAAGGATGCCGAATGGCGGCTTTCGCTGCTCAGCCAGCTGGACGACGCCATCGACCATGGCCAGGTGTGGGTCGCCTACCAGCCGCAGCTCGACCTGCGCACCAACAAGATTCGCGGCGCCGAGGCGCTGGCACGCTGGACCCACCCGGAAAAGGGACCGATCAGCCCGACCGAATTCGTCGCCGCCGCCGAACAAAACGACCGGATCGAGAAACTCACCTTGTTCGTGCTCGACAAGGCGATCGAGGCCGCGGCAGGCATCAACCGCGAATATGGGTCGTTCGACATGGCGGTCAATCTGTCGGCGCGGATGCTCGGCGACAAGGCCCTGCCGTCCAAAGTCCGCAAGATCCTCGATCGCCATGGCCTCGACCCGGCGAGGTTGACGCTGGAGCTTACCGAAACCGCTGCGCTGGCCAGCAGTGCCGACACCGGACCGCTGTTCGGCCTTCGCGACCTGGGCATTCGTATTTCGATCGACGATTATGGCACCGGACTATCGACGCTGGACTATCTGAAAAAAATCCCCGCGGCCGAAATCAAGATCGACCAAAGCTTCGTCAAGTCGATGCGCGACCATCGCAGCGACCTGGTGATGGTCCAGTCGACCATAGCACTCGCCCATTCGCTTGGGCGTACGGTGGTCGCCGAAGGGGTCGAGAGCCGCGAGATCCTCGACATGCTGGTGGCAATGAAGTGCGAGGTCGCGCAAGGCTTCATCATCGGCCGCCCCAGCAGCTTTAACGATTTGACCAAGCGCATGGTTGGCGAAAGGAAGCGTCGCGCAGCCTAAAGGGTTGCCCACAGCGCGCTAGCGAGCTCGACCGCTCATCACACTAAACCTTTGAACTGATCCATCGCGTTACTTGCGACCAATTCTGGTTTGCCGGTCAATTGGTCGCAAGTTCGAACACTTTGGTTAATTCGTTGCTAACCATTTCGATTAAGGTTAACGTCCCTTTCAGCGACATGAGTTGCCGAATGACGACAGGGGACGATCATGAAGTACAAAAAGGCGACTGCGAGCCGTGGGTTCCTGAGCTGGCTTCTGGGCCATGGCTGGGGCGTCGGTGGCGGCAGCGGCTGATTGAATTCCGGCCGTTTCGGCCGGGATTTCAAGGATTTAGACGATCTGCGGCTCGGCGCGGATCGTCTTTTTGCGTGTGCAGGAGTCAGGAAATTTAGCCGCCGGTTCGGATGCACTGCTGGTGCCGGATGCTAGCCGGTTGGCCGCTTCGTTAGTCGAGCGACTCGGAAATGAAAGATCGTTACTAGGCCGACTTCAGCCGCTCATGAATAACCGCGCCGTCCCGAGTCAGGCGAATGGACGCGACAATCTCGTCCTCGGCTGGCAGGACCGGCGCGCCCGCTTCCTTGTCCCAGAATGCTGTGAGGAAGTTGGCCAGGTTGCGGGCGAACAGCGCCGAGGCGTCAGCGGCCAGGGACCGCGCCAGCTGAACCGCGCCGATAATCGTCACGCCATGCCGCCGGACGGTCTCCCCCGTGACGCAGCCCTCGACGTTTCCGCCGGCCTCTGCCGCCAGGTCGACGATCACACTGCCCGGCCGCATCGTTGCCAGCTGGGCGTCGCTGATCAGCCGCGGCGCAGGACGGCCGGGAATCAGCGCGGTGGTGATGACCAGGTCTTGCTTGGCGATATGGCCGGATACCAGCTCGGCCTGGGCGGCCTGATATTCGGCGCTGGTCTCGCTGGCATAGCCGCCCTTCCCCTCGCCCTCGATTCCGGCGACTCCCTCGACGAATATCGGCTTGGCGCCGAGCGACAATATCTGCTCCCTGGTCGCCGAGCGAACGTCTGTCGCACTGACCTGGGCGCCGAGCCGCCGGGCGGTCGCGATCGCCTGCAGGCCGGCGACGCCGACTCCCATCACGAAGGCTTTGGCCGGATGAACGGTTCCCGCTGCGGTCATCATCATCGGAAAGGCGCGGCCGTAGACCGAAGCGGCATCGACCACCGCCTTATAGCCGGCCAGGTTCGACTGGGATGAGAGAATATCCATCGACTGGGCGCGGGTGATGCGCGGCATCCATTCCATCGCCAGCGCTTCGAGACCGGCTGTTGCATAGGCTGTAATATCATCGCCGCGTCTGGCCGGATCGAGCGCGCCGATCAGCAGGGCACCCTGCTTGGCTCCAGCCACGGTGCCGGGCTCCGGGCCCGTCACACACAGAATGACGTCGGCGTCCTTCAATACTTCGGCGCGCGAGCCGATCGTTGCTCCCGCACCCTCGAATTCGGCATCGGCAATCGACGCCGCCTCGCCCGCCCCTCGCTCGACCGCGACAGTCGCTCCAAGTCCGGCGAATTTCTTCACCGTTTCGGGGATGGCGGCAACGCGGGTTTCCGGGCCGGCTTCCTTGAGGACCGCGATCTTCAACCGCAGGCTCTAGTTGTAGATTACGTACATCACGACCAGGGCCGTGATGAAGGAGACGATCGCCCCATATTTGAACAGCTTGGTGAAGCCGTCGTAATTCCGAAAGTGCGCCGGATAATCCATTTCAGTGGCGGTCGGGTGGACCTTGTCGTCGGCCATGCTCTAATCCCTGTTGGAGTTTCAAGTCGGGGCGGTCTTAACAAGCCCGCCGCCCCGGCCCAAGCGCCTTTTTTTGTGCGGCTTAAGAGGAGCTTTACTCCTTTGCGCTAGATTGTCCGCATGCGCGAAGAAGTTGTCCTGAGATCGCTGTTGCTCGTCGACGCCGACGCCAATGAGCGGCGGCAACTTTCGGCGGTCGCCTCGCGCGTTGGCTGGAGCACGGTCGGCGCGGCCGATACAGAGACAGCGGTCGGACTGCTGCAGGGCCCGCATGGACGCGAGGTTCGCGCCGTCCTGCTATCGAGCTGGACCGCCGAACATGGCCCCGCGCTCATCGGCGCACTCCGCAAGTGCAGGCCTAACCTGCCGATCATCGTGCTTGCCGACGGCGGTTCGGTGGCGCTGGCGGTCGAGGCGATGCGTGCCGGTGCATCCGACTATCTCGCCAAGCCGATCGCTCCCGAGCGGCTGCTGGAGGCGCTTGCCGCCCATGCCGATCGCCGCCGGGCGACTGGCGAGCTCGCACCATTGTCGGAAAAGATCGCGCTCGATCTCTCGCTTGACCAGCTGGTCGGCGCCGCGCCCGATTTTCGGTCGGCGCTCGCCGTTGCCGCCAAGGGGGCGCGCAATCGCCTGCCGATCCTCATCGTGGGTGAAGCAGGCAGCGGCAAGGAAACCTTCGCCAGGGCCATCCATCACGCCAGCCTGCGAGCCCGCGGGCCGCTGATCCAGCTCGACTGCAAGTCGGTCGCGGCGAACATCATCGACAGCGAATTGTTCGGCCATGTTCCGGGCGCGTTTCCGGGAGCATTCGCGGAGCGTGTCGGCCGGATGGTCGAAGCCGATGGCGGGACGCTGCTGCTCGACGAGGTCGGCACGCTGTCGCAGGAAACTCAAGAGCGGCTCGACCGTGTGCTCGCCACCGGGGAGGTGCGGCCCGTCGGCTGCAACGGTTCCAACTCGGTCGATGTCCGTCTGATCGCGACCGCGAGCCGGCCACTTCCTGAAGATTTCCATCCGGGCCTTGCCGAACGGATTTCGACGACAACCGTCACCATTCCGCCGCTTCGTGACCGCAGCGGAGATATTCCAGCGCTGGTTCGCCACCTGCTGACCCGGTTCGCCGAGGAACCCGGGATGCGCGCGCTGTCGATCGGCAATGACGCACTGGCGATTTTGATGCGCTACGGCTGGCCGGGCAATGTCCGGCAACTGGCCGGCGTGCTGTTCCGCGCCGCGCTGCAGAGCGATGGAAATTCGCTGACCGCCGAGGATTTCCCTCATATCGCCATCCAGTCGCGCTTCTCCGGGCGCCGCAGCGACGTATCGCCCGACATCGGAAAAATGTCGGCCGACGCCGCCATGGCCGGCGCGCCGCAAGTGACGCTCTACCACCAGGACGGTCACCTTCGCAGCCTGGAGGAAATTGAGGCCGACATCATCCGCCTCGCCATCGGCCATTATCGGGGACGCATGACCGAAGTCGCACGCCGCCTGGGGATCGGCCGTTCGACGCTCTACCGCAAGCTCGGCGAGCTAGGCATCGACACCGCCGCCTAAGACGATACGGATTCAGTTCATACCCGCAGCTGGCCGTGGTGTTTGAGCCACCACGCTAAAGCCGCCGCGGCGTCAGTGCAGCGTCCCTTAACCCCCGCCACACCTTGATTGCCTGCACCGTCTCGGGAACGTCGTGGACCCGTAAGATCTGCGCGCCCTGCTCGACCGCTTTCAGCGCCAGTGTCAGGCTTCCCGGAAGCCTCTCGTCCGCCGGCGCCTCGTTCGCCAGCGCACCAATCATCCGCTTTCGGCTGGCGCCAAGCAGGATCGGGCAGCCGAGACTATGGAACAGCGAGAGTCCGTTCATCAGTTCGAGGTTATGCGCGACCGACTTGCCGAAGCCGATGCCGGGATCGATCAGGATTTTATTGCGCGCGATGCCCGCCGTTTCTGCTGCGGCGATCCGCTCCTCCAGCCACAAATAAACCTCGACCAGCGCATCCTCGTAGCGTGGCGCGTCCTGCATGGTGGCCGGGTCACCCTGGTGGTGCATCAGCACGACAGGAACCGCCGCCGATGAGACGATTGCCGCCGATTGCGGGTCCCAGGCGAGCGCCGACACATCATTGACCATCGCCGCCCCGGCGCCCAGCCCCGCGGCCATCACGCCGGACTTACGCGTGTCGATGGATACCGCGGTCCCGCTGGCCGCGAGTTGCTGGATGACCGGCAACACCCGCTCGATCTCATCGCCTTCCCAGACTTCCACCGCACCCGGGCGGGTCGATTCGCCGCCGACGTCGACAATCGCGGCGCCTTGGCCAGCCATGATGGCGCCCGCCTCTGCCGCCGCCGCCGCGTCGGCATAAATGCCGCCATCGGAGAAGCTGTCGGGCGTCGCATTGACGATCCCCATCACCTGGGGCTGGTCGAGGCGAATGGTGCGCTCGCCGAGCTGCAATGGGGGACGAGAGGCGGTAAGCCGCGTCCAGTCGGCCGTCATCGCCTCGTCGAACCGCGCCTCGATCCCTTCGACCGGAACCATCTCGCTTTCGAGGCGAGCCCTGCCCTCGACGCGGATCAGTTCGACCAGGCCGAACCAGTTCAGGCCGCCGGCCAGCCGGGCGACCTTTCCGTCATGTCCGAAAGGTGAATTGACGAAGCCCGTAGGCCGAAGAAGCGTGCGCATGCCCGCTTATAGCGCTGACAAATGTCGCTGCCGCAATGCGTCGATCGGCTGCAACTTGCCCTCATGCTCGAGGTGCCAGAAGGTCCAGCCGTTGCACGACGGCGCCCCCTGAAGTGCTGCCCCGATCTTGTGGATCGATCCCGCCTGCCCCTCGCATATGATCGAACCATCGGCGCTGACGCTGGCCATCCAACGGCGCTTCGAATTGGTGAGCACCGAACCCGCCGGCACCATCCCGCTTTCGACAAGCAGGCCGAAGGCCACGCGCGGCGCCGAACGTTTTTCTCCCATCACCGTCATCGCGCTCTCATCGAGCGGGAGGGTCGCGGCGATGCGTTCGCTGGCCACTTTCACATATTTGCGCTCACGCTCGATCCCGATCCACTTGCGACCCAGCCGCCGCGCCACCGCGCCGGTCGTCCCCGTGCCGAAAAAGGGGTCGAGCACGACGTCGCCCGGCTTGGTGCAGGCGAGCAGGATCCGGTAGAGCAGAGCCTCGGGCTTCTGCGTCGGATGGGCCTTGTCCCCGGCTTTGTCCTTGACTCGCTCTCCGCCGGCGCAAATCGGAAGCACCCAGTCGGAACGCATCTGCAGATCGTCGTTGAGCGCCTTCATCGCGCGATAATTGAAGGTATATTTCGCCCGCCCGTCCTTGGCGCACCAGATTAATGTCTCATGCGCATTGGTGAATTGCGTGCCGCGAAAATTCGGCATCGGGTTGGCCTTGCGCCAGACGATGTCGTTCAAAATCCAGAAGTCCGCATCCTGAAGCAGCGCTCCGACGCGGTAGATGTTGTGGTAGCTTCCGATCACCCAGATGGTGCCGTCGTCCTTGAGGATACGGCGAGCCTCGGCCAGCCATTCGCGAGTGAAATCGTCGTAGACCGCCAGGCTGTCGAACTTGTCCCAATCATCGTCGACCGCATCGACTCTGCCCCCTTCGGGCCGAAACAGATCGCCCTGCAGCTGAAGGTTGTATGGCGGGTCGGCGAAGATCATATCGACCGACTTGTCTGGCAGCCGCGCCATCTCGGCGATGCAATCGCCCTCGAGAATGGTGTCGAGCGGCAGTTCTTTCGCCTTGGGACTGGTGCGAGGGCGCGCACGCCCGAGACTCTCCGTGACGGGCACGATCATGTTCATGGCTGCAGTCCCCTTCGCTCAAAGGACTCGATGAGTTAGCCTCGACTCCCGGTCAAGGAGGCATCAACCATGCCGCTGCCAAAGGAGATAAGAACAAAAGGAAGCCGAAATGAGTTGAGCCACAACATATTGAGTCCGGGTCGGCCGACCAGACTCAATCCCTAGTGGTGTGACTCGAAAGACTCGGCCTTCAACTTTCGAGCGAAAGCGCCATCGTCTGCTCCGCCCGCTCGCGGACTCTGCCGAAGCTGCGGCGATGAAGCGGTGTCAGGCCGAGCGTGTCGAGCGCGCGGATGTGCTCGGGCGTCGGATAGCCGCGGTTATGCTCCCAACCGTACCCCGGATAGGTCAGCGCATGGTCCGCCATGATCCGGTCGCGCGTCACTTTTGCGACAATCGAAGCGGCGGCGATCGAGCGGCATTTGGAATCGCCGGCAACAATCGCTTTCGACGGCCGCTGCCAGCGAGGCGTGGCATTGCCGTCGACCAGCACCCAGGCCGGCTCGAAGCCCAGCGCCTCGACCGCGCGGGTCATTGCCAGCATCCGCGCCCAATAAATGTTGATCTGGTCGATCTCCTCGACCGAGGCCATGCCGACGCCGATCCGCGCGACTTTCTGCAGCCGGCCATATATTGCTTCCCGAGTGTCCAGATCGAGCTTCTTCGAATTGTCGATCCCGCGCGGGAATTTGTCGCGGTCGAGCACCACCGCCGCTGCAACCACCGGCCCGGCGAGGGGCGCACAGCCCGCCTCGTCGACTCCGGCGAGCGGCATCGGAAATGGGATCTCTAGCTTGAAACAGGGCCGCTTCATGGGTGGCAAGCCTATCGGCGGCACGCCTGCCCTGCCAGTAGCTCGTTGAAAATTCTGTGGATTAGTCGGCCATCCTCCACGGCGGGAAACGTCGGGATTCGCCCGCGCGGTAGAAAAAAATCGTATTGCCGGACGGATCGCGCAGCCGCGCCTCGCGCCACATCCAGGGCTGGTTGCGCGGCCCATGCTCGAACGGAATGCCCGACCGCGCCAGCCGCTCGACCCGCTCATCGAGGTCGTCGCATTCGAAATAGACCGCGACCGTCTCGCCGATTTCCGCCTCGGGATCGCACTGCATCGAAAAAGTCGCCCCGCCGGCTTCGAACCGGGCATATTGGTTCTCCGGGCTGTCGACTATCTGCTTGAGGCCAAGGCGACGATAGAAATCGACCATCTTGGCATAGTCCTTTCCGGTCACTGTCACCTGGTTGAGGCGCAGGCCCAGCCCGGTGTCCAGCCGAACCGCCTGTTGGCCCAGCGGTCCATGGCCATGACCAAGTCCGGGAGCCTCGTGCAGCGCCATGCGCACGAACAACCGTCCCCGCTCAACAGCCTGCGTGAGGCTGAGCCCCGCGCCGAGATAGAAGGCGATTGCACTAGCCAGCGTGCAGCCGGTGCCATGGGTCGAGGTCGTATCGATCCGCTGGCCCTGCCAGCTGGTCATATTGTCTTCCTCGATCAACGCGTCGGCAAGAGCATCGCCTTCCTCATGGCCGCCCTTGATCAGCACCGCACAGCGATGATCGGACACCAGCTTCAGCGCGCCTGCGACCTCATCCTCCTCGCCGGTCAGGCGACGAAGCTCCGGCAAGTTGGGCGTGGTCAGGGTCGCAACGTCCATCAGCTTGCCGAAGGCGGCGATGGTCGCATCGTCGGCCAGCGTCGCGCCACTCGTTGCGACCATCACCGGATCGAATACGACCGGGACATTCTCCAGCGCCTCGAGGCGGGCGGCGATATGCAGCGCGGTGAACGGCGATCCGATCATTCCGATCTTGACCGCGTCGAGCCCAATGTCTTCGATCACCGCGTCGATCTGAGCCATCACGATTTCAGTCGGGACGGTATGGACCGCGGTCACGCCCTGCGTGTTCTGCGCCGTCACTGCGGTCACCGCGGTCATCGCATGGCCGCCGAGCATGGTCACCGTCTTGATATCGGCCTGGATGCCCGCCCCCCGCCGGAGTCGGAGCCGGCGATGATCAGGACGCGCGGAGTGTTGTTGGCCATCAGCAGCCTCTTAGAGGCAAAATGTTAAGCAGCCGCAACCGCCTCGCAAATGCGGTCGACGAGCCGCTCGACCATCACCGGATCGTCACCCTCGGCCATCACCCGGATGAGCGGCTCGGTGCCCGACTTGCGGATAACCAGGCGGCCGCGCCCGCTGAGCTCGCTTTCCGCCCCGGCGATGGCCGCCTTGACCGAGTCCGCGTCGAGCGGAGTGCCACCATTGAACCGTACATTCTTGAGCAATTGCGGCACGGGCTCGAACATGTGCAGCAGTTCGCTCGCCGGTTTGCTCTGCTCGACGATCGCGGCGAGGACCTGCAGCCCGGCGACAAGCCCGTCACCGGTGGTCGCATGGTCCGACAGGATGATATGACCTGACTGTTCACCGCCGACGTTGCGGCCCATTTCGCGCATCGCCTCCAGCACATAGCGATCCCCGACCGCAGTCCGGTGCATGTCAAGATCATGCGCGGCCAGCTTCCGCTCAAGCCCGAGATTGGACATGACCGTTGCGACGATCCCGCCGCCGCGCAGCGTCCCGCGCTTCTGGTGCGACAAGGCAATCAACGCCATCAGCTGGTCGCCATCGACCATATCGCCTCGCTCGTCGACGATGATCAGGCGGTCGGCATCACCATCGAGCGCGAGGCCCAGATCCGCGCCCGAAGCCACGACCGTTTCACGCAAAACCGCCGGCGAGGTCGATCCGCAGTCGTCATTGATGTTGATTTCGTTGGGCTGCGTGCCGAGCGAGATAACTTCCGCACCCAACTCCCACAACGCGTCGGGCGCAACCTGATAGGCAGCACCGTTGGCGCAATCGATCACTACTTTCAGACCATCGAGGCGAAGATGATCGGGAAAGGTCGACTTGGCGAAGTGGATATAGCGGCCGCGAGCATCGTCGATGCGCTTGGCCCGACCGATCCTGGGCGCGTCGATCAAGTCGATTTGGCTTTCCATCAGCTTCTCGATCGCCAACTCGGCCTTGTCGCTGAGCTTGTAGCCGTCGGGACCGAACAGCTTGATGCCATTGTCGAAGAACGGGTTGTGGCTGGCGGAGATCATCACGCCCAGGTCGGCGCGAAGCTCCTTGGTCAGCATGGCGACCGCCGGCGTCGGCATCGGACCCAGCAGCACCACGTCCATTCCGACCGACGTAAAACCGGCGACCATCGCCGATTCCATCATATAGCCGGACAGCCGGGTATCTTTTCCGATCACCACGCGGTGTCGGTGATCGCCGCGCAGGAAGTAGGCGCCTGCTGCCTGGCCGACCCGCATCGCCACGTCGGCCGTCATCGGCGCGACGTTGGTCCGCCCGCGAATCCCGTCTGTGCCGAAATATTTCCGTCCCATGGACCGGCTGTAGCGCGAAAAGGCTTAAGCGAAAAAGGCCCAGATCCCGGCAGGCCGATATCCCAGCGCGCCATGACCCCAAGTCGCGACCAGCCAGAGGATGGTTCCGGTGCCAAGCGCAAAGCCGTCAGCGGATTTGAGGCCCCGGCCATATGGAATGAAACTGGTCTTGCGCTTCCAGTCCCGCCACACGTCGCCAAGCAACGCCTCCTTCTTCGCGTCCTGTGCTGCGGCGCCGAACAGCGCGAGGATGGCAATGGCGGCACTCAGAGCAAGGCTGGCCAAGGTGGGATTAACGATCGCGTGGGTGATGGCCCATAAGGCGAAACCCCACATCATCGGATGACGGGTGATGGCATAGACGCCGTTGGGATCATCGATCCGCTCGATGACCTTCCCCGGCCGCGGAAGTGCCGGATTGCGGCGAAGCGAACCCATGAACAGCACCGAGCCGAGCCACATCAGGACGGTGGCGATGACGAATTCCCAGCGCCCGGCATCCCACAGGGGTTGCCGGCGCTTCGGCGGAAGCTGCCGGATAGGCATAGATCATCCAGCCGAACAGCAGCAGGGCAATCAGCGAATAAAGACCGGCGAATCCTTTTTCGCCCAACCAGCCGATCAGCCGGCGCCCGAAGCGGATGCGACATGAGGAAATGGGTGCCGACAAACATCGCCGAGGCCAGCGCGAGCATTCCCAATCCGCTCATTTGCGATAGGCCTCCGGCAATGCCTTCCGCTCGAGCGAGCGATAGCGGTCGCGCAGCTTGGTCTGGTGATTGTCCAGCGGTTGGCGGATCCCGTCGATCCACACCGCCTCGGGCGTCGAATTCAGTTCGAGCGGATCGCCCGACCAGATGACGACATCGCCGCGCCGGCCTGCGGCGAGGCTGCCGATCTCTTGGCCCAAGCCGACCGCTTCGGCCGGCCGAGAGGAGATCATCGCGAAGGCTTCACCCCAGCTGACGCCCGCGGCGCCGGGCACCTTGCCCAAGCGCGACCAGGTTGCCGGCATATTGGCGCTGGTTGCGGACGTAGCGCGTGTCGTTATCGTCGATCATCCCGATCGCAACCTTGACCCCGGCCGCGCGCATACGGCCGATATTGGATTGCGTCGCGGCCAGCATTTCGAAGCTCGCGGGCAGGTCATTGAGGGCCGAGGCAATCACCCACACGCCTGAATTCGCGATCTGGTCGGCGACCAGCCAGCCTTCGCTCGCGCCGACCAGCGCGATCTTGAGGCCAGGGAATTCGCGGCGAAGCTCTAGGACGTTCAAGATATCCTTGGCCCGTTCGACATGGACCAGCAGCAACTGCCGTCCGCGTACCACCGGGACCAGCGCCGCGGCATCGAAGCGGGTCAGCAGCACATCCTCGCTGCGCCGCGCGTCGCGCGACAGCAGGCTGGGGTCGGGCCGCTCCTCATAGGGAATATCCGCGACCTGCGGATCAATTTGCGCGCGGCCGGTCAACGGAGTGCGCAACCCGCCGAGCTCTCGCGCCTCGCGAAGCGCGTTTCGGAACAGCACAAATGCCGCCGAACGTGCGCCGCCGGCGCGGTTGGCGCCGCCCTCGCCCAGCTCGACGAACTGGAATGCGCGCGCGCGAAGCACGGCGTCCATGTCGTCGCCGGTGTCGATCACGGCGCCCTGCCCGCCGAAGATGCTCTTGCCGGCCACGGGCGCGACCACTGCCCGGGTGACTCCGTCGGCGCGGCTGACGGCGATGGTCGAGGCCTTGGGATTGATTGCCGGCGTCACGTCGATCGCCGCGCTGAACGGGCTGTTGCCGCTGTCGGTATCGTCCGACCCGTCGCGCGCCCAAATCCACTTCGGCAAGGCCCAGGCGGGAAAATCCGGCGACGATTCCCGGCGTCACCCATTTGCCATTGGCGTCAATGACTTCAGCGCCATCTGGAACGGCGACGCCCGGCCCCGCGCCAACCATACGGCCATCACGCATGACGACCGTGCCGCCGACGATCGGCTCCGACCCGTCGCCGAGCACCACGTGCCATTGGTGATGGCGACTGTCTGGGCCGGAAGCGGCGACGCGCGCAGGCTCAGGAACAAGGCGGCGCACGCGGGCGCGCGTCACTTCACATCCCCCTCGCCAGGCTGGCCAAGCTCGAAGTCGCTGACCGGCCGAAGCCTGGGATTTGCGGCATCGTAGAGCAGCGCGCCGTCGATCCACACCTTGTCCGGGCGCGTATAGGCGCTGAAAGGATTGCCGTTCCACAATACGACATCGGCCATCTTGCCCGACTTGAGGCTGCCGGTCTGTTCGAAGATGCCGAGCGACCTGGCTGGATTGGCGGAAAGCCAGGTCCAGGCCGTCGCCTCGCTGATGTCGATCCCGGCGCGGCGACCGGCGGCCATCGCCTTGGCCGCTTCCTGGTTCAGCCGCTGGATACCGTTGGCATCGTCGCTATGGACGATCGCGCAAGCGCCGGCATTGTGGACGAACGCGATATTCTCGTTGATCGCCGTCATAGCTTTCCATCTTGAAGCCGTACCAGTCGGCCCACATCGCGCCGCAAATGCCGTTGGCGCGCAGCAGGTCGGCGATCTTGTAGGCCTCGACCGCGTGGTGGAAGCTGGCGATCTTGTAGCCGAACTCCTTGGCCACATCGATCATGATCGCCATTTCGTCGGCGCGGTAGCAGTGGTTGTGGACCAGTATCTCGCCGTCGAGCACGCCTTCAGCGTATCCAGGGCGAGATCGCGGACCGGGACCTCGCCGCCCGTCTTCTGATAT
>CAWANX010000003.1:0-57552 GCA_963783535.1 uncultured Alphaproteobacteria bacterium | reverse complement strand
GCTCGGCAACAGCGTGCCGCGGATCGAGTCCTTCAGCCAGTGGGGGTCGGAGCACGTCTGGCACGGGCGCGGGCCCAATGTGCGCGCGATCGGCCTGGAGCTCGACCAGCTCAACGCGGGCTTCGGCCGTGAGCTGCCGGCGCGGCCGGTCCGTCCGCCGGAGTTCCTGCCGCTCGTCGACCTCGAGGCGGACCCGGTCGTGAAGGTACTCGGCTACCGGCCGGAGTACGACGCTGACCGCTGGCTGTGGTTCGTCGACATCGCGATCGATCCGGGCGCGGCGATCTGGCCGTTCTTGCGGCTCGTCGTCGCGCGCTACCGGCGGAATTCCAAGGCGGGCATGCACCTGTCGCCGCTCGTACGCTGTGACTACGTCCAGGTCCCGCTCGAGCGCACGGCAACGCTGACGCGGCCCGACCGTCGCACGGCTCGCGTCGTGCTGAGCGGGCCGGTCGGGTACCGCGGGTCGGAGCTCATCACCACGCTCACCGACACGACGACGGCGGCCGGTCTGCAGAACGCCCGCACGCGGATCGACGCCAACCGGCGCGTGCACGCGCGGCTGCAGCGCCTCAGCCAGACCGTCCCGACCGACCTCGGCTGGGAGACCGTCGGCGAGCTGCCGCTGAGGATCGAGGGCTTCGACGCACCGTCACTGACGGCGGCATGGGTCGGCACGCTGCCGCTGCCGGCCGCCGTCCCGGCGCGGCGGCCGGGCGCCGGGCAACGCTGGCGCGTGACGATCGAGGAGACCGAGTGGCTCGACGCCGACCGCGCCGGCCTGCCCGACGTCGAGCCGCCGCCCGCACAATCGCTGCCGAAGCTCCCGCGCGTGGTCTACCTCGACCACCTCGTGCTCTGACGAGGCCTGTTACTCGTCGGCGTCGCTGCGGCGGCGGTCGCGGCGTCGCAGCACGAGGATCGCGATGAAGCCGATCGCCAGCAGGACGGGCAACCACGAGCCGATGAGCATCTGGATGTCGGCCGCGAGCACCACGCCGGCACGGTATCTCAGTGTCTGGGGGCCAACGTCTGATCGCCGCGCTCAGCGGTGGCTGCCGTCCTTGCGGACCGACTCGGCGAGCGCCGACAGCGCGAGCTGCAGGGAGCTGTAGGAGCCCAGCGAGCGTGGGGCGGTGATCGTCTGCGCGTCGCCGACCTCCGAGACGACGAGGTTCGCCGCGATCGACGCCGTGCGAAGCCCGTAGAGCAGGTCGCGGTCGTCCTCGGCGACGGCGAGCTTGCCCTGGGCGACCGCCTTGCGCAGCACGTGGTCGTCCTTGCCGATCCAGGCCTCGCCCTCCGCGACGGTGACCGAGCGCGCGAGCGCGGCGCGCAGCTTCGGCCCGATCTCGGTCGGAAGGCCGAGCGCCTGCGGGATCCGCAGGCGCGACAGGGCCCGCACCATCCGCGACACGTCGAGGAAGAACGCCTGCGGGCTGATGTCGGCCTTGATGTGCTGGACGGTCTCACCCGCGATCGTCGTCTCGCCGACGAGCCGCGCGTTGCGCTGCCAATCCTGCGGGTTGATGTAGAACATCGCGCCGAGCTTCGTCAGCCCGTTGCGGGCGCCGACGGCGGGCTCGGAGAGTGCGTGCGTGATGGCGTCGGGGACCTTGTATCCGGTGCTGCCGAGCTTGACGTAGCCGGTGCGGTCGTCGAGCACGATCGCGCCGCCAAGCGCGTGGTCGTTGTGCACGAGGCCGACGTCGATGTCGAGGTCCGGCACCGACGCGCCGTCGCGAAGGGCGTAGACGCCGTCGGCGGTGAGCTGCGTCTGACCGTCGAGCAGCGGCAGCCCGCTGATGTCGATGTCGACGTCGACGCTGCCGCTGATCCGGCCCGAGCGCGCCTGCGGGTTGGGTCCCACCGCCTGCTCGATGATCCGGTCGGCGGCCGCGCGGCTGTCGGCGGCGCTCACGCCGGCGGTTGACTCGTAGCGGCGATCGAGCCGCCCATGCAGCGAGCACGGTCGCGCTCAACAAGGCTGCGGCCGCGGCCGCGAACGGACGGAACGGCGCCTGCATGTCGGCTCCTCCCCTGGGGCCCGATCACTACGCGGGCCGATGTCTCATCGTACCGTGTCACCGTCTCGCCTGTCGAGTGGTGTTCCGCGCAGAGTCGACGTATCGGCGTCGTCGTGTGGCCCTTTAGCCTGCGCGCCTTGCCCCTCGATCAGCTTCCGTCCCGCCACCGCCGCCGACTCGCGCGCCTGCTTCGCGATCTTCCGCGGCGCGATCCACGAGATCATGGTGCGCGGCGGCGAGCTCGCCGCCGACGCGCCGATGCCCGACGATGCCGAGCGCTGGGAGGACTACGAGACGCTGTTCGCGCATCTCGCCGCGACGTGCTCGCAGTGGTGGCTGGCGCACGACGGCGACGGACGGCCGGTGGGCTACGCACGCTCGATCGAGCGCGAGGCGACGGTCGAGCTGACCGAGTTCTTCGTCGACTCTGGCGCCCGCGGCGGGGGTGTCGGCCGAGGCCTGCTCGAGCGCGCGTTCGCGCCCGGCGCCGGCAAGCACCGCTGCATCATCGCGACGACCGATCCGTCCGCGGGTGCCCTGTACCTGCGCTTCGGCGTCTCACACCAGACGACCGGCAACGACCTGGCCGGAACGCCGCGCGCGATCGCGCTGCCCGCCGGCTACGAACCCGTGCCCGCGACGCTCGAGGAGGTGCTCGCGATCGAGGGCGAGTTGCTCGGCCACGGCCGCCCGCAGGAGGTCTCGTTCATGCTCGCCGACCGACCCGGGACGGTGTTGCGCCGCGACGGGCTCCCGGTTGCCTACGCGTTCGGGCCGAGCGCCGCCGGCTACGGCGGCCCGGTCGCGGCGCTCGACCCGGCGGACCTGCCGGCCGCGCTCGCGCAGCTCGAGAACGCGGCCTTCGTGGCGGGCGTCGAGACGCTCTACCTGACGGTCCCGTACGCCGCGCACGTCGCGGTCGCCCATCTGCTCGAGCGCGGCTTTCAGCTGACGCTGTTCTTGACGCTGTTTCTCGCCGACGGGCCGTGGGCGAAGCTCGACCGCTACCTGCCGTTCAAACCCGTGCCTGTTCTTGTGAGCGACGCCACCCGCGTCCTGCTGATCGGCAACGACGAGCTGACGTCGGTCACCGCCCGCGCGCTGCGCCGGGGCGGGCGCGGTCGTCACGAACCTGCGCGACCCGACCGACCCCGCGATCCGCACCGCGCTCACGGCCACGACGTCGACGTCGTCGTCGTGATCTCGCGCGACGATCACGTCTCGCTGCGCAGCGCGCTCGCTCGTCGAGGGCGTGCGGCCGGGCGTGCCGCTCGTCGTGACGGTCTACGACCGCGATGTCGACGCTGAAGCTCGAGCCGCGCGGTGCGCAACGTGCGCGTCGTGTCGATGGCCGACATCGTCGCTTCGACGATCGCCGCGCCGTGCCTCGACGAAGACGCTGCTGTCCCCCTGCACCGCGAGCGCCGACGGACTGAGCGCCGTGCGGCCCAGGGCCCCGACGGGCCGATCATCTGCCCGTTGCGGCTGCGCCCGCCGACCATCGACCGCTTTTGGCGGGCGCTTCGGAACGATTCCAGAGTCATGCGGAGCGCCGAAGCAAGCGCGTCCCTCAACGGCATCTATGACGCGGTAGGGCGTCGGCGCGAGATTGAAACCATGAGCGCCTTCGAACGTGCGGCGCGGGAAGTCTATGGCGCGGCTCCGGGCTATCCGGGCCTTTAGTTACGATGCTGGACATAACGCTAGCCCGTAAGTTCGCCGCGCTCGGGGAGGGGGAGTGTAAATGTCCGGACCCTTTGGGAAATATCTAAAAGATAACTGGGAACGACTACTTTTCGGCGTCGTCGGCGCAACATGCCTATTTTTCACACTCCGCTTTTTGGTGACCAATCAGGTCACATCGGCAGCGGCAGTTTTTGCGATGGCGATTTTCAGCTTTTTATTCTCAAATCTGGCTCGCTTCAAAAGATTCAAAGGTTTGGGTTTGAGGCAGAGCTATGGGAAGATAAACAAAAAGAAGCGGCGGATCTGATCGACAGGCTTAAGAATGTCGTGGCAATTTACACGCGTGAAGTGGTGATGAACAATGTGATGAGAGGCCGTTGGGGCAGTAGCGATAATTGGGAAACACGCTGGGCGCTGTTCGATGAACTCGTCGCTCAACACAATGAACTTGGTCAGAAGATCGACTTTTCCGACCTTAAGCGCGAGGTTGATAGTGTTTTCCTATTTGATCTTTGTCACCCCCTTGAAGCGTCGATAACAAAATCCATCGAGAATGCGCAATCTAAGGCGCGAAAATATGTCACTGAAAAGTACGGGAAGCCCGTGACCGATCTGGAAGGATTTAACGCTTGCAACTCGAAGCGGATTAATGAGATTCAGGCGGCCGTTGGAAAGCTATTTGAGAAAGCCCATCGGGAGAACATCGCAACTTCGATTTTGGAGCTAGCGGAGTCCGCGAAAGAGAAACTCTCCCACTTCTCGATAACCCCGGACTTCAATCCGGACGTTTTGGAACGGTTGAACGCCGTTTTGCGCAGATCATTGAAAACCGTCCGATTGTCATCACTCAACAGCTTTTGCAGTGGTCGACCGAACGCAAATTCGACAGTCCATAGGCGAGAAAACATTTCAAGCGAGTGTTTTATTGACTTGCCAAGCGAATGGCGGCAAACCGTTTCCGCATGAAACGTTCGCAAGCCCCGACCTATCGCTTCGGCCAAGCCGCCCAAGCAATGGGCGTTCCGGAGCAACGGCTTCGCAACTGGCTTCATCGGAACAAGTCCATCGACCTTTTTGGCGCTCGCCCCGAAAACGGCTGGCGGTCCTTCAACCTAAACGATCTTTTCATTCTCGCGCTGGCGGGTGAACTTATTCGATACGGTTGCCCGGTTCCCCATGCGGTCGACGAGGCGCGGATAGCCTTGGGCGGCGTGAACTTCGAAACATGGGAAGGGCGGCCCGACTATGTCTTTGCCGTCGAAACCGCCGAAGGCTGGCGCATCGAACGGGACGAAGCTGTGGGCCGTTGGCGGCCAAGGTCCGACAGTTCTCAAGATCAACATTCCGGTCCTCTTCGCCCGGGTTCGGCGGGGTTTGGACGCGGCATCGATGGCATTGGACGCCGAGATAGCCCGGGTCGACGAAGTTATCGCGAAGGCGGCCGCCGCGCTTAACGGGCGGGACTAATGGGCCGCGCCGTTCATCCTACGAAAGGAGATCGAGCGGGCTTGTGAGGGAGTTTTGAGCTGCCGGTTTGATCATTGAAAGGTCGTCGTTTCGGAGGCGACATTTCGAAGTCCTATCGGCGACGGGAAGCAACGAAGCCGACGACGAAAGCGAAGTCGACCGGCTGGATTAGGCAGGCATTGGAACGCAAACTTTATGGCAAGAAATAGAATCCTTCCCGACTCATGTGACGGCGTTCATCGACCGGCATGGCAAAGAGCGTTTCCGCTATCGGCGGGCCGGATATCGGACCGTATGTTTGCCACCTCCGGGTTCGGCGGACTTTGTGAAGGCGTATGAAGCGGCGAAGCTCGGACTTTATCGTCGGCGCGGGACGGGTCCGTCCGCAATCAATCGCCGACCTGTTTTCCAGGCTCTATCAGACCAACGCCTTCAAGCGGTCCGGCGCGACCCGGCAACCCCGAGCAAAGGCCATCCTAGAGCCGGTCCGCGAAGAATTCGGCGACCACTTGGTCCGGACATTCAAATGGAATGATATCGAAACGATGCTGGAAGATCGGGCGGTAACGGGGCGACGAAAAGTCGGGCCGGATGGTCGGCGGGACCGCCGCGTCGAACAACCTTAAGAAGGAACTTCGACGGGCGTTCGAACTAGCGGTCAAGCAGGAATGGATAAGGCCAACCCCGTCGACCATGCGGCAAGGCGTCGCGCATACGGTCGTCGGTTTCATTACTGGACCGACGAGGAGATCGACCATATCGCGCCTTCATCCGGTCGGGACGATGGCGCGAGCGGCCTTGGAGATTATGCTCTGGACCGCGCAACGCGGCGGCGACGCCCATAGTTTCGGGCCGCAACATATGAAGGGCGAAAAAATCGAATTCACCCCGCGAAGACGAAGCGGGAAGGGGTCGTCCAATACTTCGACGCCGCGCCGGCGCTGTTGGAGGCCGCTCCGGGCGCTTAAGACGACCGGGACGACCGCTTTCCTTGTGACCAGCTTCTGCAGCCGTTCGCTTAGCCCGAAGGCGTTTCAAAACAAGGTCCGCCGATGGTCCGACGAAGCGAGCTGTTTGCGGCATTGCTCGGCGCATGGCCTACGCAAAGCCGCCGCCCGCCGCGCCGCCGAAAACGGCGGGACGCAAGCAAGAGATTTTGGCAGTCGGCGGATGGTCGTCGGACAAAGCCGCCGCGCCTTACTTGCGCGACGTAAACAAGGCCAAGCTATCGAAGAGCGGGACCGATAAAGTCGTCGCGTTCGAAGCCGTCCGGGCCGCCGCAAATGGCTAACCGGTTTCCGGAAATTTGGCTAACCCCTAGCCAAGTCGTTCAATTCTACGCGCTTTTTTCAAGGGTGGCGGAGAGGGTGGATTCGAACCCACGGTACCGTTGCCGGCACGCCGCATTTCGAGTGCGGTGCTTTCGACCTCTCAGCCACCTCTCCGCAAGACAAGGATGCCGCTGGGCCGGCGGTCGCCGGGATGGGTCGGGGGCGGCCTCTAGCAGCGCGCCACCGCATTGCAAAGCCCGTTTGGCGGGCCAAATTGCTTGCTTGGCCGAACGCATAAACTACATAGGGCATATGTCTCCCGCGTTTCCTTCCGAAAATATCCCCCTGGCCCGCTACGGCATCGGTGAAATGGTGCGCCATCGGCTGCTGGATTTTCGAGGCGTGGTGTTCGACGTCGACCCGGAATTCGCCAACAGCGACGAATGGTACGAGGCCATCCCAGAGGCGATGCGGCCGGCCAAGGACCAGCCCTTCTATCACCTGCTCGCTGAAAACGCCGAGACCAGTTACGTCGCTTATGTCAGCCAGCAGAATTTGGTCAGCGACGATGAGGGCGAGCCGATCGACCATCCCGCCATCGGTACCTTGTTCGAAGGCTTCGACGGCCAGCGTTACAAGCTCAAGCCGGAACATAAGCACTAGCGAATTTCCGCCCGCGGCGGTTGACAGAATCGTTGCCACGCCATAGGCGGCACGCTTTCCCGCGCGGGGCTCGTGCCACGCGGCGCTTAACCTTGCGCGGTCAATAAGACGGAAAGTGAAGAGGCCCATGTTCGCAATCGTGCGCACGGGTGGCAAGCAGTATCGCGTTGCCCCCGGAGACAAGATCGTCGTCGAGAAGCTGGCCGGCAATGCCGGTGACAACGTCGACCTCACCGATGTGCTCCTTGCGGGCGAAGGCTCGGACTTGAAGTCGACCGACGGCCTGATCGTCGCCGCCGAGATCATCGCGCAGGCGAAGTCGGACAAGGTCACGGTGTTCAAGAAGCGCCGCCGCCACAATTATCGCCGCAAGGCGGGCCACCGCCAGCAACTGACGATCCTCAAGATCGTCTCGATCGGCGGCCAAAAGGCGGAAAAGAAGCAGGCCGAGAAGAAGGCTGCCCCGGCCAAGGCGGAAGTAGCCGAAAAGCCTGCTGCGCCTGCAAAGCCTGAGGCCAAGACCCCGGCCAAGAAGGCGGAAGCCAAGCCGGCCGCCAAGAAGGAAGCCGCCGCGAAGGCAGAGAAGTCGACAAAGGATGCTGCACCTGCTAAGGCCGCGGCGAAGAAGGCCCCTGCGGCCAAGTCCAAGAAGTAAGAGTCTTTAGAGATGGCACATAAAAAAGCAGGCGGCTCCTCGCGCAACGGGCGCGATTCGCAATCCAAGCGCCTTGGCGTGAAGAAGTTCGGCAGCGAAGCGGTTCGCGCCGGCAACATCATCGTGCGGCAGCGCGGCACCAAGTGGTACCCGGGCGACAACGTCGGCCTGGGCAAGGATCACACCCTTTTTGCACTGACCGACGGTCGCGTCTGTTTCCGCGATGGCAAGCTTGGTCGCAAATACGTCCACGTCGAAGCCATTATGCCGGAGGCAGCGGAATAGGCGGGATCGGTCGATAAAGGGCCGCTCCCGGGAGGGGGCAGCCCAGATCAGGTTCCATGAAGCGGAATCCGAAAAGGGAGAAGAGGGAAGCCCCCTCTCCTCCCTTTTTTATTTCTTCTCCCGAAACTGAAACAGAGCGGCCTTAACGGGCGGTTCGAAGGGAGAAGGAAGTGGTCATGTTCGCCCGTACCGAGCGATTGTTGTTGAGACCAGGCTGGACCGAGGACGCCCCCGCGCTGGCGCGCGCCATCGCGGATGAGCAGGTGGTGCGCAATCTGGCGACGGCGCCCTGGCCATATGGACTTGAGGACGCCGAGGCGTTCCTGGCCGCGCCGCGCGATCCGGCGATGCCCAGCTTCCTGATCACCGAACGGACCGAAGGCGCGCCGCGCATCGTCGGCTCCTGCGGGCTTGGGCGCCGGCCTTCGGGAGCGGTCGAGCTCGGCTACTGGATCGCCCGCGCCCATTGGGGCAGGGGCTTCGCCACTGAGGCGGGCCGGGCGCTGATCGAGATCGCGAGGGCGCTCAGGCTGCCGCGGCTTGAAGCCTCCCATTTTCTCGACAATCCGGCGTCGGGCCGAGTGCTGGAGAAGCTGGGTTTCATCCCGACCGGCCTCAGCGTCGAGCGATACAGTTGCGCCCGCGGCGGCGACGCATGTCGCGGCTGTATCGGCTGTCGCTGGCCAGTCGCTGCGAGTACGGAGCCGATGGCGGCGTGATTGTTCGTCACGCCGGCCTTGAGGCCGGGGCCTGCCTTGCCTTTCACGATCAACGAAAGGCGGATCCGGGTCACTGCCTCGGGATGACGCTATGCCGCCCGTCTAACCTTGCGCCCGCTCTCCGGTGCCAAGCGCGGCCTCGGCCTCATAGGTGGCGATCAATGCCGGTCGTCCTCATTCCACGGATGAAATCCTGGCAGGAAGAATTTCGCCCAGGCGCGGAAGATCTTTCGCATCATTCCGGGTCTCACCCACATGAACCACAGCAGCCCGAACCACGCTTTGGCCCCAGTAATCCCGTCCTGCCTCAGCAGCTCGATCGCGCCAAGCGTGCGGTCAACGGTGAAGTTGCGAGTCGCGAGCAGCATGACGTTGGCCTTGACCTTCCACCGCTTGAAGCGCGGCCAGTGGCGGGTCGCGTGGAGCCAGGTGTCGTAGGCAACCCCCTTATGCTCAATCTCTTCGATCGCGTGCCAGCGCCACATCGCCTGCGCCTCGGGCTCGGCGCCGGCGAGATGGTCGGGATCGGCGAGCAGCTCATGAGCGAAGATCGCCGTGAAATGTTCGAGCGCCATGGTCGAGGCGAGCGAGGCGATCGGCGGTTTCGATCGGATGAAGTCGAGGCGAAACTGCACCTTCGCCTCCAGTGGCCCCAAATCATAACCCGCGTCGACCGCCGACCTGTTGAACGCGTCATGCTCTCGGCTGTGGATCACTTCCTGGGTGGTGAAGCTCTTGATCTCCTCGGCCAGCTTGGCCGGCGCGCCCTCGCGATGCCCGCGGACCGCCTCGACGAAGAAAGCCTCGCCCTTGGGGAAGGTCGCCGACAGCGCGTTGTAAAAGGCGGTCGCAAAAGGGTCGCCGCCATGCCACCAGCGCCCCGGCCTGGCCTCGCGCGCGAAACGCCGGTCGCGTGGAGTGATCTTCAGGTCGGTGGGGGTCACACTTGCGGCGCTCATCAAACCACTCCAAGGATCAAGGTGAAGCTCAATCTGACGGTTACTGACATAAATGTCAATAAGCTTGAAACTGCGTAAACGCCTCTCCCCCGATGCGAGCCGCGCCGCCGCACTGGAGGCCGCCCGCGACCTGCTGCTGGAGGCGGGGCCGCAAGCGGTGACCCTGAAGGCGGTGGCGGCGCGGATCGGCCGCACCCACGCCAATTTGCTCCACCATTTCGGCTCGGCGGCGGAGCTGCAGTCAGCGCTCGCCGCCCATATCAGCTCCCACGTAACCGCCCAGATCGCCGACGCGGTCGAGCGGGCCCGCAACGGAGAGGCCGACACCCGAGAGATCGTCGACGGCACGTTCGACGCGTTCGGTCCGGGCGGCGCCGGGGCGTTGGCTGCCTGGATGATCCTCAGCGGCAACCGCGACGCGTTGAACTCGATCCTCGATTCAATCCGCTCGCTGGTCGAGCAGCTGACCGTCGGTCACGAAGAGCATCATGTGGCGGAAAGCACATTATGGCTGGTGCTGGCGGCGCTGGGCGATTCCCTGCTGGGACCTGAGATCGCCGAGGCGCTCGGCCTGCCGCGGGATTCCGCCCGAACCATCGCCACCCAGGGTCTGCGCGCCGAGATCGAATCCCGCCACCCCAAGCCCTGACACGCGATCGGCTGTCGTCCCCTACGCCGCGATGCTGTCCTCGCGTTCGGCGTCAAACCGGTCCTGGGCTTCGTGGATTTCCGCCATGTTGGCGATTGCCCAGTCGGTAAGCGCGGTGACGGGGCCGAGGAGCGAACGACCGAGCCTGGTCAGCTCATAATCGACCCGCGGAGGGATCGATGGGGTGACGGTGCGGCTGACCATTCCGTCGCGCTCGAGACCGCGCAGGGTAAGGGTCAGCATGCGCTGCGAGACGCTCGGGATGTCGCGCCTGAGCTCATTGAAGCGCCTCGGCCCGTCGGCCAGCGAGCCCACGACCAGCACGCTCCACTTGTCGCCGATGCGCGACAGCAAATCGCTGATCGTCCGGCAGATGGGGTTGTTGGGGTCCTTCATGGCCAGTTACCTCGATGTTCCTGCGGCACAAATTTGTTTCGCTCCCACAAAAAAGTGCCTTCTTGCGGAGCTTTCTTGGGTAGTTATTTAAAGTGTCCCGGTAACAAATCAATACCAAGGACAAAAAGATGACTATCCTCAAACTCGACAGCAGCATCTCCGGTGAAGCCAGCGTCAGCCGCGTTCTCACCCGTTCAATCACCGACCAGATCGCCGCAGCCCGTCAGGGCGCGACGGTCATCGAGCGCGACCTGGTGGCTGCCCCGCTGTCCCATTTGACCGAGCGCGGCCAGGACGCCGATGTGCTGGAGGAATTCCTGGGTGCCGACACGATCGTAATCGGCGCCCCGATGTACAATTTCACGGTGCCCTCGCAGCTCAAGGCCTGGATCGACCGCATCGCGGTCGCCGGCAAGACCTTCCAATATGGCCCGAACGGGCCCGAAGGACTGGTGGGCGACAAGCGCGTGATCGTCGCCGTATCGCGAGGCGGAGTTCTATGAAACCGGCAACAGCTTCGAACATGTCGAAGCGTACCTCAAGCCGATGTTCAACTTCCTCGGCATCGAGCCGGAGTTCGTCCGCGCAGAGGGCGTGGCGGTCGGCCCGGAACAGCGCGACGCCGGACTGGCCAACGGACTGGCCGAGGTCGAGCGGCTGGCCGCCTAGTCTGAGTTGTCATTGCGAGCGTAGCGAAGCAATCCAGTTTCCCTTGCTGGATTGCTTCGTCGCTTGCGCTCCTCGCAATGACGAAGACTATGCCGAAAGCAGCCTAATCGGATTTTCGATGTAGCCCTTCATCGCTTGCATGAAGCTTGCCGCGTCCCAGCCGTCGACGACGCGGTGATCGCAGGACAGCGAAAGGTTCATCAATTTGCGCGCTTCGAGCTCGCCGTCGACGATCACCGGCATTTCGCGGACCTTGTTGACGGCGATGATCGCGACTTCGGGCCGGTTGATCACCGGGGTCGAGGTGACGCCGCCCATCGGACCAAGGCTGGACAAAGTGATGGTCGAGCCCATCAACTCGTCGCGGGTCGCCTTGCCCGAGCGCGCCGCTTCGGCGAGGCGGAGGATTTCGCGGGCCAGCTGCCAGACGCTCTTGCTCTGAGCGTCACGGATCACCGGGACCATCAGGCCGCCCGGTGTCTGCGTCGCCATGCCGAGGTGCATCGAGCCGTGGCGGGTCAGCGCCATCGCATCATCGTCGAAAGTGGCGTTGAGCATCGGCCAGTCGGCCAACGCCTTGCCCATCGCGGTGATCAGGAAGGGCAGGACGGTCAGCTTGGGATTGTCGCCGCGGTCGCGGTTCATCATCGCCCGCGTGTCCTCGAGATCGGTGACGTCGAATTCCTCGACCAAGGTGAAATGCGGGATGCGGCGCTTCGCCTCCTGCATATTCTCGGCGATCTTGCGCCGCAGGCCGACGACCTTGATCGTTTCGTCGGCGCGCCGTGTGCTCCGCCGGCGCGGGAAACGCCGCCGCCGTTGTAGAGCAGGTATGCGTCGAGATCGGCGTGGCGGATGCGGTCGCTCGCCGTTTTCACCTCGGCCAAGTCGATGCCGAGGTCGCGCGCGCGCTGGCGGACGGCAGGGGAGGCGAGGACCTTTCTCGCCCCACCGCTAGCGGGAGGGGCCGGGGAAGGGACTGGTTCCTGCTTCGACGCGGAGGGCATGTCCTCCCCTTCGCCGCTGCGCGGCTCTCCCCCTCCCGCTTGCGGGAGGGGGGATTTCGTCGCCATCGTCGGAATTGCTTTTTCCTGCGCAGGCGTCGGCTTCTCTGCCCCATCGGCCAGCGGCTGCTCCTGCTCGCTCTTGGCGGCAGGCTCGGCAGCTAAGCCGCCTTCCGTCTCGATCTCCACCAGCACCGAACCGATCGCGATCTGGTCGCCGACTTCGCCCGCCAGCTTCCGGACAACGCCCGCGACCGGGGCTTTCCATTTCGACCGTCGCCTTGTCGGTCATCATGTCGGCGAGCTGCTGGTCCTCCTCGACCTTGTCGCCGACCTTGGACGTGCCAGGCGACGATTTCGGCCTCGGCGATGCCTTCGCCGATGTCGGGGAGCTTGAACTGGTAGACGCTCATGCTTCGAGCGACCTTCTTGAGGGCGTTCTTCATGCGGATCGGGCCCGGGAAATAGACCCATTCATAGGCGTGCGGATAGGGCGTGTCCCAACCGGCGACGCGCTCCATCGGCGCTTCCAGATGATAGAAGCAGCGCTCCTGCACCAGCGTCGCCAGCTCGGCGCCGAAGCCGCTGGTTCTCGTCGCCTCCTGGACGACCAGGCAGCGCCCGGTCTTCTTCACCGACTCCTCGATCGTTTCGATGTCGAGCGGGACGAGGGTGCGGAGGTCGATCACCTCGGCGTCAATACCGTTGTCCTCGACCGCGGCCAGCGCGACATGGACCATCGTGCCATAGGCCAGCACGGTCAGCGCCTCGCCCTCGCGAACCACCTTCGCCTTGCCCAGCGGCACCGTGTAATGGCCGTCGGGAACCTGGCTGAGTTCATGCTTCGACCAGGGCGTGACCGGACGGTCGTGGTGGCCGTCGAACGGGCCGTTGTAGATGCGCTTGGGCTCGAAGAAGAGCACCGGATCGGGGTCCTCGATCGCCGCGATCAGCAGGCCCTTGGCGTCGTAGGGGTTGGACGGGATCACCGTCTTGAGGCCCGGCGATATGGGTGAATAGTGCCTCGGGGACTCTGGCTGTGCGTCTGGCCGCCGAAAATGCCGCCGCCATAGGGCGAGCGGATGACCATCGGCATGGTCCATTCGCCGGCGGTGCGGTAGCGGATGCGCGCGACCTCGCTGACGATCTGGTCGTAGCCCGGATAGATATAATCGGCGAACTGGATCTCGATCACCGGCTTCAGGCCATAGGCGGCCATGCCGACCGCGGTGCCGACGATGCCCGCCTTCGCTGATCGGCGCGTCGAAGCAGCGGGTCGAGCCGAACTGCTTCTGCAGGCCGGCTGTGGCGCGGAACACGCCGCCGAAATAGCCGACGTCCTCGCCGAATACGACGATGTCGGGATCGCGCTCCATCATCACACGGTGGGCGTCGTTGATCGCCTCGATCATGTTGCGGCCGGAAGTTTTCACGTCGCTCATTTCGGCTCGTGCCCAAGGAATTCGCGGGCCTCGGCCAGTGCTTCGTCGCGCTGCTCGGCCAAATGCCAGGGGGTATCCGCATAGACGTCCTCGAACATCGACGGGATGTTGTCGAAGCCCTGCTGCGGAAGGATGCCCTGCGTTTCCGCTTCCTTCTGGGCCGCGCGGACGGTGGCGTCGATCTCCTTGTCGAGCGCGGCGTCCCGGTCGTCGTCCCATTCGCCGAGCGCGACAAGATGCGCCTTCAGCCGCGCGATCGGGTCGCCCAGCGGCCATTCCTCCGCCTCGCCCTTGGGGCGATAGCCGGTCGGATCGTCGGAGGTCGAATGGCCCTCCGCGCGGTAGGTGAAGAATTCGATCAGGGTCGGGCCCTTGTTGGTCCGCGCCCGCTCCGACGCCCATTGCACCGCGGCATAGACCGCCAGCGCGTCATTGCCGTCGACGCGGAGTCCCGCGATGCCATAGCCGACCGCGCGGCTGGCGAAGGTCGCCTGCTCGGCCCCGGCGATCCCTGAGAAGCTGGAGATCGCCCACTGGTTGTTGACCACGGCGAGGATGACCGGCGCCTGGTAGACCGCGGCGAAGGTCATCGCCGAGTGGAAGTCGCCTTCGGCGGTCGCGCCGTCGCCGATCCAGCCCATGCAGATGCGGCTGTCGCCCTTGATCGCGCTGGCCATCGCCCAGCCGACCGCCTGCGGATATTGGGTGCCGAGATTGCCGCTGATCGAGAAGAAGCCGTGCTTCTTGTCCGAATACATGATCGGCAGCTGGCGGCCCTTCACCGGATCGCCCTTGTTCGAATAGATCTGGCACATCATCGTCACCAGCGGATAGCCGCGCGCGACGAGCAGGCCCTGCTGGCGATAGGTCGGGAAGTGCATGTCCTCGGGGTCCATCGCGGTGGCGGCAGCGACCGCGATCGCCTCTTCGCCGGTGCACTTCATGTAGAAGCTGGTCTTGCCCTGCCGCTGGGCGCGATACATGCGGTCGTCGAAGACGCGGACGGTCTTCATGTCCTTCAGCATCTTGCGCAGCGTGTCGGGATCGAGCTTCGGATCCCATGGCCCGACCGCCTTGCCCGCATCGTCGAGCACGCGGACGAGATGGGTGCAGAGCGGGAACGTCTGCCTCGGCCTTGGCGGCGACATCCGGGCGCGGCGCCTCGCCCGCGGCGGGCACTTTGATCGACGAAAAATCGGGCGTGTCGCCGGGCCGGAACGGCGGTTCCGGCACATGCAGCGCAAGCGCCGGCCGATTGCGGCGAGAATTGGGTTTGTCGCTCATCGCCCCGCCGCTTAGTGCGGACGGCAGGCGGCTTCGGGGCAACGTAGCGCCGCAGTCCGGCACCCTCGGCGGCGGGGCGAAGTTGATACGCGCCACCTCATGGATCGAGCCGCGCGCCAGCCGGCCTTCGACCAGCTCGTAGCCCATCAGCGCGAAGACGCGGTTGCCGATGAAGATGGGCCGCGCGTTGCCGTACCAGTCGACGCAGCTGGCGACGCAGGCATCGTCGACCGCCTTTGGGATCGGCGTCGAGGCGGCCGGCCATGTCGAACAAGCGGTTCTGGCGATTGAGGAACAGGATCGATGAACCGCTGCCGAGAAAGCGGGCGTATTGCGACTGCAACTGCGTGGTGATCGGCAGACCAAGGAGGCCATTCGAACCATCGGCATTGTCGGGCCGGTAGAAGAAGGCCTGGCTTCGGTTCTCGCCCTGCTGGCGCCCGGGAAGGTGAAGCTGTTGCCGACGCGGGCCGTCGGCCGGCGGAGGTCGACCGCGGTGAATACCAGTCCACCTCGCGGATCGTTGCCGATGACCACGCCGTCATCGCCCAGCTGGTCGAGCCGTTCGACCGCATGGGGCAGCTGCATTTGGGCGACCGGCCCCCCGCGAAGGCCTGCCGCGACCAAGGTCGAAAATTGGCCGCGCTGATAGCCGTGGCCGCCGTAGAGGACGTGGTTGCCGACGAAGCGGTTCTGGAAGTTCCATTCGTCGGTCGCCGACGTCCGGCAGATTGCGATAGCGCGACGGCGGGATGCGACGACTACCGTCGCCCATCCAGCTGATCGGGACCGACAGCAACGCGACATCGCCGTCACTGGCTTTCGTTGTTCCACATCGCATCGCCGCCGCCGTTGTTGCGGACCAGTACGTCGATCAAGCCGAAGCGGCGATCCTCGCGGAAGCTGAACTGGTCGGTCGGCTGGCCGTATGCACCGATCGCCGACGGCTTTTCGATGCGGTCGAGCGGCAGGCGGTATAGCCAGCTCTGCGCGCTGCCGCGCACCCGGCTGGTCCAGCGACGAGCGTCGCTCACCCACAGATAGATCGCGGACGGGCTGACGTAGAAGGTGCGGCTTGCGGGTCCGAGCACCGCCGTCGCCTTGCAGTCGAGTACCGGCGCAGCGAGGTTGCAGTCGATCACGCTGTGCAGCGTGTCGAGCGGCGCCTCTTCATCGTCGCGCATCGAGGGAACGATATAGACGTCGCGCGCCTGGGCGATGCGGCGGAACACCGGCTTGCCGCGCCTGCCAGCGGCTGACCGCCGGGAAGCCGGCGAACGGATCGCCGTCCTGCCAGCCGAGGTAGAGCGGTGTGTAATAGACCAGCCGATTGCCGATCAGCCGCGAGGCATAGTTGCGCGACGAATAATAATCGTTGGAGCGGAGGTGATAGGCGTCCTCGAACCGCAGGCTGCCCGTCCGGCGACAGGCGGAAGCGGTTCACCTCGGTGCCGCCGCGCGCATAGCTGTAGCCGATGACGATCACTCGGTCGCCCGAGATCAGCATCTCGTCATACCAGTCGCCGCCGCCCGCTGATCCCCGGCGGGAAGGCGTTGATATGGTCGATCGGGCGGATCCCGCCGCCGGCGACGGAAACGGTGAACAGCCGGCCGCGGCGGAGGATGACCAGCAGGTCGCCGCGCTTCTTGACGATCCCGCCCTCGTCAACGTCGGCTTCCTGGGTGTTGGTGATCTTGTCGCCGCTGGTGCGCGATGCCGGTGACGGCGATGCTGTCGGCGTCGGCCGCCTCGGCCTGCGGCGGCCGGCGGCGCGGCGGGCGGCGGTGGTGGAGGCGGTGCTGCCGTGCGTAATTCTGCGATTGCCTCCGGCGCACCGCGTCGCGGCGCTTCTGGAGGAAGGCGACGAATTCGGCATCGGACTTGAACGACGGCGAGCTGACCGCCGGCGCGAACGGCGGTCGGGCGCCGGCTGGCGGAAGCCTGCGGCTCGGAACGCAAGCGACGATGGCCGCCGGCGACGCCCGCCAGCGGCCAGAGTGAGCGCCGCGCAACGTGCCATCGAGCATCCGATACGCCGATCCGCCATCACGCCTCTCCCAATGATGTAACAATATCACATCATTGAGGTCGAATGCTGTCAATTGCTGAACTGATCCTTGCCTCGTGCGCACCGCCGACCGTCGCGCCCGCGGTGAAGGCCCCGCCGGCCTGCTCGTGGAACCAGAAGGGCTTGAAGCCGCCCTGGCCGCCGGCGACGATCTGCAGATTGCCGTCGAACAGCCGGCCGCCGGCCATGGTCATGCGAGACGCTGGTCGAGTTGCGGATATTCTCGAGCGGGTTGGCGTCGAGGACGACGAGGTCGGCGAGCTTGCCGGGCTCGAGGCTGCCAAGATCCTTGTCGAGGCCGAGCGCGCGGGCCGGGTTGATCGTGCCGGTCGCGCAGCGCCTCCATGATTGCTCATCCCGCCGAGCGCGAAGGTCCAGATGTCCCAATGCGCGCCAAGCCCCTCGCGCTGGCCGTGGGCGCCGATCGACACGGGAATGCCGAGGTCGCTGACCTGCTTGGCGACGCGCGGAGATCGAGAAAAGATTATCCTCTTCCGGCGGGTTCATCACCGGGCGGCGCGAGCGCGCGTCGAGCAAAGGCCGCGGCACCCAGCGCGACAGGATCGGCTCCTTCCAGACTTCGGTGTGCTGGTACCAGTAATTCTCGCCGAACGGCCCGCCATAGGCCACGACCAGGGTCGGCGTGTAAGCGGTGCCCGCAGCCCGCCAGAACTGCAGCACGTCGTCATAGATGTTGGCGACGGGCAGCGAATGCTCGATGGTCGTATGGCCGTCGGCGATCATCGTCATGTTCATGCTCGAACAGCGAGCCGCCCTCCGGGACCACCTCCATGCCGAGTTGGCGCGCGGCCTGGATGATCATCTGCCGCTGCTCGCGGCGCGGCTGGTTGTAGCTTTTGACCGACCAGGCGCCCGACGCCTGCAGGCGGCGGAGGTGCGACACGGCCTCGTCGAGGCTGTTGATCTCGACCGTGAAGGGCGTGGTCGCGCCGTAGAGGATGGTGCCGGTCGAGAAGATGCGCGGGACCGAGGATCTTGCCGGCCTTCTGATATTCGGACGCGGCGAAAATTTCGAACGGTGTCGTTCGACGGGTCGTGGACCGTGGTCACGCCGTAGGCGAGCGCCGCGGCATGGACCCAGTTCTGCTTGGGGATGATCAGCTCGGTGCCCATCGGCCCGTGCCAGTGGGCGTCGATCAGGCCGGGGATGATCGTCTTGCCGCTGACGTCGATGGTGCGGGTCCCGGCGGGATAGCTGATCGAGCCGTCGGGCCGACCGCGGCGATGCGGTCGCCGTCGATCAGGACGGTGCCATTCTCGATCACTTCGTCGCCGCGCATGGTGACGATCCGCGCGCCGGTCAGCGCGATGCTGCCGCTCGGCTTGGCCGGCGTTGGCGACGAAGCCGAGGTCGCGCGATCAGCGGCGCCGCGGCCTGCTTGCCGCCGGCGAAGGCGCCCGCCGCGCCGAGATTCTGGCCGAACAGGTTGGGGCCCTGGCTCCAGTAAAGCGTGCGGCCGTTGCCCGACCAATGGAGCCAGTCGCCGGCATCGGCGCTGACCCGCGACTGGGGCAGGGCCTTGCCGTCGGGCGCGATGTCGATCGAGCGGCCCGAGCGGACGAACGGCATGACATAGGCCTGGTAGCGTTCGGTCCAGGCGACGAACTGCTCGTCGGGCGATAGCGCGAACTCGGCGGCGTTTTGGGAGATGAGGTGGGTGACCTCCTCGCTCGCCGTGGATCGCGACCGACTTGAGCAGCCGCTTTTCCTCCTCGCCGTCGGCGGTGAAGAAGATGCGGTCGTTGGTCGCGCCGAACTGCGGCTGGGTGCCTTTCTTGGCGACGCGCTTCGGCGTTCCGCCCTTGATCGGGACGACGTAGATGCCGGGATCGCGGCCCGTAGAGTGGGGTGGTGAGAAAGCCGTCGCTGGTCTTGCGATAGGCGATCAGGCGCCGTCGGGCGAGAAGGCGGGCTCGACATAATGGCCGGGCTCGGGCGTGACGATGCGGCCTTCGCCGCCGCCGATGCCGACCAGCTTGATCCGCCCGGCCTTGTCGTCGTCCCAGGCGACGTAGGCGATCTGGCGGCCGTCGCGCGACCAGGTCGGGATAGCTTTCGAACTCTTCGCCGCGGGTCAGCCGGCGCGGGCCGCGCCGCCGGCCGCGTCCTTGATCCACAAATGTGCCGAGCGCTTCATAGACGATGCGGCGGCCGTCCGGGCTGGTCTGGGCGAAGCGGACCATCTTGACGTTGAAGCTGGTCGGGCGCGACCTCCTTCTGCTGGCGCACCGCATCCTCGACGAAGCGCGTGCCGGTGACGTGGAACGGGATTTCGCTGACCGCGCGGCTGGCGACGTCGACGCGGTGGATCCCGCCGCTCGGCCCAAAAGACGATCGAGCGATTGTCGGGCGTCCAGCTTATCCCCGGATAGACGCCGTGGATCGCCCAGGTTTCCTGCATGTCGCGGTCGAGGATGTCGGTCAGCTCGGTCATCGCGGCCGGACGCGATGTCCATCAGCATCAGCGTCGATTTGTAGCGGATGCGGCGGATGAAGGCCAAGCTCTTGCCGTCGGGCGAAGGCGTCGGGCGGATCGCGCCGCCGGGGCCGGTGACATAGGGTTCGATCTCGCCGGTCTGCCGGTCGAGCCGCTGGATGACGTAGATCTGGCCGTTGACGTCCTTCGAATATTCGAAAGGTCTCGCCCGGCGTCGCGTCGTCGGAGAAATAGAGATAGCGGCCGTCGGGCGAGAAGGCCGGCTCGTTGGTGTCCTTCTGCTTGGTGCGGGCCTTGGTCATCTGCACGCCGGCGCCGCCGCCCGACGCGGTGGTAGAGCCACATTTCGCCCGCGCCCAGCGAGCGCGCCGAGGTGAAATGCTTGCGCGCGACGATGAAATTGCCGTCGGGCGTCCAGTCGGCCTGGTTCAGCAGGCGGAAGTCTTCCTTGGTGATCTGGCGCGGGTTGCCGAGCCGTCGCGGTCGCATCGTCCAGATATTGTCGCCGCCGCCGCGGTCGGAGGTGAAGGCGATCTCGCTGCCCGTCGGGCGAATAGCGCGGCTGCATGTCCCAGGCATGGCCGGTGGCGATCGCGCGCGCCTCGCCGCCGTCGATCGGCATGACATAAAGGTCGCCGAGCAGGTCGAAGGCGATCTCGCGCCCGTCGGGCGAGACGTCGAGCGACATCCAGGTGCCGCGGCGCGTGTCGATGGCAACGTCGCGGCCGGGGCCGTGGCGGGCGCGTGACGTCCCACTTCTCGGCGTTCTTGTCGCTCGGTGCCGGGCGCCGGCGGCGATGTCCTCGGCGGCTTGTGCCTGGGTCATCGGCTCGGCCCTGCCGGGCTCGGGCAGGCGGCGGCGCGACCGGCGGGGTCGGCGCCTGGGCGATGGCGGCGCGCGGCGAGCGAGGCAGCAGCGAGAAGTAGCGAAAGCGACGCATGACGGACCCCCGACGGATGAATTCGCGCCGGAGTTTGGCGGCGTCGCGCCGCGATGGCAACGCGCGCCACCGCCGTTCGTCGAATTGACGCAGGCCGTGCGTTGACGGGCTAGGGCCGCGCGGCCAGGGCGCGAACGATGACAGAAACCGCTTCCCGACCGCCTGTCGCTCGATCCGCGCAGCCCCCATTTCGATGAGGACGTGCTGCGCCATGGCGTCGGCATCCGCTTCAACGGGGTCGAGAAGACCAACGTCGAGGAATATTGCATTTCCGAAGGCTGGATCCGCGTCGCCGCCGGGCGCAGCCGCGACCGCTCACGGCAACCCGATGACGATCAAGCTGAAGGGCAAGGTCGAGCCCTATTATCGAAGACGGCCAGGTAGACGAAAAAGGCCCCGGCGCGGACGCCGAGGCCTGGCTTTCCGATAGGCTAGTCAGCCGGCGGCGTCGGCGGCGTGCCTCGCAGCTTTGCGCCCGCGCGAATAGTCGAGCAGTTTCTTCGCGCCCCAGCCGGCGGCCATGCGCCAGGCCGAGCGGCCCGAGGCCGCGCCGGGCGATGGCCGGCATCGCCGCGCCGACCAGCGCGCCAGTCACGCTTGTTGTTGCGTCCGGCGATCTTCTCGCCGGCGATCGCACCAATATCTTCGCAACATCGGTCATTCTCCTTTGACCGGTGCACAGCGCATCGAAGCCGGCGTCGCTGGGTTCCGGCCGGCAGTTGGCGCAATGTCCCAACTGCTGGTGGGAAATCCCGCCAACTTGCTCGCACATGAACGGCATTAGCGACTGGTTTTTGGCGGAAATCCGCAATTGGCACGTGCCTTGAATAGGTATGGGGCACGGATCGCAGGACGATTGCCAAGCGGGCCTAAAAGGGAGAATGAAAGATGTCTGGTTCGAAGTTTCATCGCCATCTGATCGCGGCGTTCGCGTCGCTTGCTGATGAGCACGATCGCGGTTGGCGCCGCGGTTGCCCCGGCCCAGGTTTCGGCCGCCAAGTGGAAGTGTCGACTTATGCCTGAACTTGGAACCGATCGAAGCCCGCCCGGCCGCCCGCATTCCGCGGCATGGCCGAACCAGGACACGGAAACGACTAGTCCGCTTCGCGCCGCTCGGCGGCATCCTGTCGGGCCCGATCTTCACCCGGACCCGCGACATCATCGCGGCGAACATGACGGAATTGCTCGACCGGTCGGAAGACCCGGCCCGAATGATCCGCATGATCATCATCGAGATGGAAGAGACGCTGGTCGAAGTGCGCGCTACCGCCGCCCGCTCGATCGCCGACATCAAGGAAATGCGCCGCGCCTGCAACCGGCTCGACGACCTTCAGGCACGGCTGGACCGAGAAGGCCGAGCTGGCGCTGGAAAAGGGCCGCGAGGATCTGGCCCGCGCCGCGCTGAGCGAAAAGCAGAAGGCGGCCGAGATGGCCGAAAGCCTGCACGCCGAGATTTCGCAGATCGAGCAGGTGCTGCGCGGCTATGAGGCCGATATCGCACCGGCTGCAGGCGCAAGCTTGCCGAGGCCCGCGCCCGGCAGAACGCGATCGCTTCGCGGTTCGAGAGCGCGATCACCCGCGCCCGCGCCAGCGAAGTACTGCACGGCAGCCGCACCGAGGAGGCGTTCGCCAAGTTCGAGCTGCTCGAGCGCCGCGCCGACTTCGCCGAAGGCCGCGCCGACGCGCTGGCCCTGGCCGGGCCGAAGAGCCTGGAGGAAGAGATTGCCGAGCTGCGCGGGGCCGAAGCGGTCGACGCCGAGCTCGACGCCATGAAAGCCGCGCTGGCGGCCCGGAACTGATGGGAAGGAAGAGGGGAATGTCCGTGACCAATCGCTATTCGCTCAATCGCCGCGACAAGAAGCTGGCCGGCGTCTGCTCGACCCTCGGGGAGGTGTTCAACATCGACCCGACCTTCATCCGGATCGGGCTGGTAGCCTTTGCGATCTTCATCAGCTGGAAGTTGGCACTGGTCGCCTACATCGCCGCCGGCCTCTACTTCCACATCAAGAAGAACCAGGCGAACCGCGCACCGGAACGCAAGTCTGAGTTTCGAGCGGATGGCCGACGCCGGCCGCGCCCGTGCCTCGGTCCATGACATGCGCACCAAGCTTGACGTCAACGACCGCCGGATGATGGCGATCGACCATCACCTCAACAGTCAGAATGACGAACTCGCGCGTGAGATCGAGGCGCTGCGGGAGGAGAAGTGACCATGGAACCGCTATCTGTCGCACTGATCGGCGCCAGCCTGCTGCTCGCGATGGGCCTCGCCGCAGTGGCCGGCCTCAAGGGCTGGCAGGCCTGGCTCGATTACAAGCGGCTCGAGCTTGCGGCTCAGACGGGCGACCACGGCCTGCCCCCGGCCACCGGCCGGATCGAGCTCGCCGACCTCAAGGAACGGGTCCGCAAATTGGAAGCGATCGCCGCGGGCATCGACCTTTAGGACGGGACCTCTTCCCCACGTCCGTTCCGTCACTAGGGCGGCTTGCACGTCACCGGCAGGCCGCCTTTTTTATTCGCGCACTAATGGCTGCTTTGGGTGGAAAGTGGACGTTCGCGTGCGCAGTTCGGCGAGTTGACTAGCGCGCTTTATCAAACGGATTGCGGTGCGGCTGGACACAGGGACGCCACTGACTGCGATGCCATGGCTCATCCGCTTGGTCTTCCGCGATCCAGCGGTCGATCTCGGCTTTATCGTCCCAGCCGAGCCCTTTCATCAATTCCGCGACCGGTGAGGCTCCCGCGTAGTTGAACATGAAACGTGCCGTATCGACCTCGTATAATGCCTGCAGCATCCGGGTACGCGTTTCCGGGGTTATTTGTTGTGGCAGTGACAAGCCTGACAGAATTGAGGCGGCGCGATCCTCCCGGTCGCGGTTGGCTTTCAAGAACTCGATATGAGTATACAACTCGACCAGCCGCCCAAACCGCTGGCGATCCATTGGAGCCAATGCTCCCGTGGCAAGCGCCGAGTCCCAAGCCGCCGTGGTGAGCACGTCTTGCGGTCTTTGATAGACGCCAGGCACAACGGTCTGGACTCCGGTCGCCTCACTAAGGTCAATTCGGAGGAGGGCGTTTTCCGTTATTCCGGGCCATTGATTCCCACGCTCCAGCAGCATGGATTTCAGCTTCGCGGCGCGTTCAATGTGACACTTACTGATTACTTCGCGCCAGATGAGTTGGGTCAGGGCAGCTTTTGTCTCGGCATGGATCGCTTCCTCGGCTGCACTCATGTCCTGGATGGCGCGCCTGCGGTCGGCCCACTCCTGAACCCACAGGGCGATCAGGACGCCAGCAATGACAACGACCAACTCCATTGCCCAGTGCGAGACCGTTCGCTTCTGTTCGCCGGTCAGCCTTCGCAGCAGAGCCATGCCACACCCCCGCGGCATTCATCTCATGGGGGGCTCCGATCCGCAACAATTGTCGCTGAGTACTAATTGGGTGCTCCCAAGGTCCCGCAATCGGTCGGTTGCGGCCGCAATGGGTGGAAGGCGGACGTTTAGCTCGCCGGGTCGAACATGAACTCGCGGAGCTCTTGCGAGCAACGGCAGGCGGCTGCAATCTTCCGCGCCCAGTGAACGGCATCTTCGCGGGTCGGCAGCTCCAACACTGTAAATCCGCCGTTGAGCCGGCTCCCAGGGTAGATGTCGTCGGAGACAACCCCGTCGGCAGAAACCAGGACGGGATCGACCTGCTCCTCGATACCGCCGCCAAACACGTAGACGCCCGCCACCTTGGCTTCCTCGATCACTGAATGGGATTCAGCGAAGACAATTGGATACTCCTCTTCGGTAAGCACCATGGCTTCGCTTGGGAAGGAAATGAGAAACTTTGTCATACTTACCTATGCGTTCCCACTCCGGACGCCGCAAGCATCAGCTTGCGAATGTCCGCAATGGGTGGAAAAAGCGTCGGCGAACGGCTCAGGGTTAAACCTGACTAATCTGGATTAGTTTTTCTGCCATGCTCCTCTCATGTTTCGCGGGGGGCATGATATGCAATGTTACCGGCTTTACTTCGTCGACCTGGCAACCGGTCGTGTCAAAAACGTCCAAGAGTTTGAAGCAGAGAATGACGGCGCGGCCCTGGTTGAGGCGGATCGGCTGCGCGGCGATGGCCCGATGGAGTTATGGTGCCAAGCCCGCAGAATAGTGAAATGGCCCGCACTACTTTAATGGCCGGAATGGGTGGAAAGTGGACGGTCAGAAACCGAAACTCGCCGTCAGCCTTATGTCGCGTCCGGCGAGGGGAGCGTAATCTTTCAGAAGGCTCGAATGTCTCCGCGCCACCACATCGAAGATGTTGTTGGCGGCGATCCCCAGCGTCACCTCGGGCTTGTCGGTCAGCGGATGCCAATCGAGCGAAGCGTTGACCAGCGTGTAGCCATTGGTTTCAGTTTCGAGCGGCGCGTTGCGATTCTGGCGGAAGGCGTGCTCGACCTCCAGCCGGCCTTCGACCGGGCCCTTGCGTGCCGCTGATGCCGCCGAGAAGGCGGAACGGGGGGATCTGCGGCGCGGCGCCGAAATCATTGATCGTCGCGTGGACGTGGTCGGCCACCAGATTGCCGTCCCAGTGAATTCCCAGCGCATTGCCCAGTTCGGCATCGGCCTCGAGTTCGAAGCCATAATATCTGGCCTTGCCCTGTTGGTAGGCAAAGATCGGCAAGTCGTCCTCGATCTCGCCGGTGGGCGCCTGAAAGATGAAATTGGAAAATCGGCTGTAGTAAGCCGTCGCGGTCAGGCGGACCGGTCCGGCGTGCTTGCGGATGCTCGCCTCCACCGACAGGCTGCGTTCCGGATCGAGGCCCGGGTCGCCGACTTCGAACGCCTGGGTGCCCGCGTGCGGACCGTTGGCGAACAATTCCTCAACCGAAGGCGCGCGTGAGCTGTAGGATAGGGTCAATCCCGCTCGCCAGCCCGGCGAAAACTCATAGGCGCCGCCTGCCGAGCCGGAAAATGTTGTGAAGTCGCGCTCCAATGAAGGAGTGCCGAGATCCTCGTCTTCCTTGGCCGTCAGCTTGCTGAACTCGACCCGAGCGCCGGCTTCCAGGCGTAGCGGTCCGCGCACCAGGCTCTGCATCGTGAACAGGCCGAACTGCTTTTGCTTGCTCGCGGGGAGGAACTTCTCCTCGCCGTCGATGTGGACCTTGCGGTCGAGATATTGGAGGCCACTGGTCCCGCCCCAGCCTTCCTGCTCGGTCTGGACAAGCTCGAGGCGACCCTCGCCGCCTTTGGTATGGAAGGTCGAAGCGATCTCGCCCGTGTCCTCGATTTCGTGATGGCGATACTTGGCGTACCCGGCGCGGGCGCGAACCTGGCTAAGGAAACCGGTCAGCGGAACTTCGGCGCGCGCGTCGTAGCGGGTCTGCTTTACGTCGATCGTCGGCGCCTCCGCCTCGACGTCGGGATCGAGCGAATATCGGATCGGAACGCCATAGAGCGCGTCGTGACGGCTGATCGACACGCCGACGTTGAGCGGTCCGGCAACATAGGCGACGCCGCCGGCGACCTCCCACGACCTGGCGGCGGTGTTCGGCAGCTTCCCCTTGAGGTCGGCCAACTCCTGGATCTCGGGTTCGGGACTTGCCGCCGCCTGCTCGCGCAGGTCCCTGGTCAGGATATGGCCGCCGGTCTCCAGGTCGTCGCTCTTCGACCAGTTGCCGTCGGCGTGAATGACGAAGTGGCTGATCGGGGCGACATCGACCGACAGGTTGGCCGAGCGCTCGTCGGCGGCAGTGCCATATTCGACCAACCCGGCGCCGCTGATCGCCGCCTCCGGCTCGTCGCGCGGGATTCGCCGGTCGATGACATTGACCACCCCGCCGATCGCCGACGATCCGTAAAGCAGCGCCGAAGGGCCCCGCAGCACTTCGATCCGCTCGGCGGTCAGGGGGTTGATGGCGACGGCGTGATCGGGGCTTGAGGCAGAAACGTCGAAGCTTCCGATGCCATCGGTCAGAACCCGGATCCGATCGCCCGACAGGCCGCGAAGGATGGCCGCGATGCCGTCGGGCCGAAGCTGCTGGCGGAAACGCCGGGCTGCCGCGCCAGCGTCTCGCCGATGCTGGGCCGCATCTGCTTGGCCAGCTCGTCGCCATCGAGCACCGAAATTCCGCCCAGTACGTCGCCGGCCCGCCGACGGACGCCGGTGACGATGATTTCGTCGCCATGATCGTGGTGGTCGTCGTCGTCCTGTGCGGCTGTTCGAAGGAGCGGACGTGGGTGCATCCTGCGCGAACCCGGTGGACGGAACGAGAGCAATGGCGAGGGCGATCAACGAAATCGAGCGCATCAAGTCATCCGTAGTTGGGGAAATCGAGTCGGCTCCGTTTAAACAGGATGATACAACATCGCAAAGCCCAAATTGGGCAATTGCCGCTTGCGGTCCGCCGTTCGTCGAAACGCCACCCTCGCCGGACGCGCCCGGCCGCGCTAGGCGTGGGGAATGTTCATGACCCATCTCGAATGCTCGCTGACCGGCGAGCGCTATGACGCCGACCTGTTGCAGAATCTGTCGAACGCCGGAAAGCCGTTGCTCGCCCGCTATGACCTTGAAACGGTGGCAGCGCGCTTGTCTCGCGAAGTGCTGTCCTCGCGCCCTGTCGGATATGTGGAAATGGCGCGAGCTGCTCCCGCTGCCCGAAAGCGCCGAACCGGTCAGCCTTGGCGAGCCTGAGACTCCGCTGATCTCGCTTGACCGGATTGGCGCCCGGCATGGCGCGCGGGCGCCGATCGTCAAGGACGAAGGCCGCCTGCCCACCGGCTCCTTCAAGGCCCGAGGCATGGCGATGGCGGTCAGCATGGCCAGGCGTTTCGGGGTAAAGCGCATCGCCATTCCGACCAACGGCAACGCGGGGGCTGCCCTTGCCGCCTATGCCGCGCGGGCGGTAATCGACACGCTCGTCATCTGTCCGGCGGAAACGCCCGACATCAACGTGCGGGAAACCGCCGCTTATGGCGCGGACGTGATCGTCGCCGACGGCCAGATCGACGAATGTGGACGGATCGTCGGTGAAGGGGCTGCTGCCGGACGCTGGTTCGATTGCTCGACGCTGAAGGAGCCCTACCGGCTGGAGGGCAAGAAGGTGATGGGGCTGGAGCTGGCCGAGCAGCTCGGCTGGGAACTGCCCGACGCCATCTTTTACCCGACCGGCGGCGGAACCGGCCTTATCGGCATGTGGAAGGCATTCGACGAGCTCGAGCGGATCGGGCTGATAGGATCCAAGCGGCCGCGGATGATCGCGGTGCAGGCGGCGGGATGCGCGCCGATGGTCCGCGCCTGGGAGAATGGCGACGAGTATGCCGAACGGTGGGAAGGCGCGGCGACCATGGCGACAGGCATTCGCGTGCCCAAGGCGATCGGCGATTTCCTGATCTTACGGGCGGTGCGCGAAAGCGGCGGCGCGGCGATCGCTGTCGAGGAAGAAGCGATTGCCGAGGCGGTCGAGGACGCCGCACGCGAGGATGGGATGCTGCTTTGCCCCGAGGGCGGGGCGGTGCTGGCGGCCTGGCGGCAGGCGCTGGAGCGCGGGTTGATCGCCAAGGACGAGCGAGCGGTGCTGTTCAACTGCGCCAACGGCAACAAATATCCGCTGCCCGACCGAGCACGGCGGATGCTGCTGACGGAGATGGATGGGAAGCGGCTGTGAAGCGCAAAAGTAAACCCCGGCAACCGAAGTTGCCGGGGTTCCATGATTCGCATCCGAAGATTTGAACCACGGTGATAAAACGGTCCGGTCCCGGGCCGGTTCCATCGTTTCGAAACTTTTTTGGAATTTTTTTGCCAAGGCGCTCATTGAGCAGGCTTGCGGCTTCTGCTTGATGGTCGCGTGGAGCGCCTCTGGACCTTTGCGATCGATCGCGGCGGGACGTTTACGGACATAGTCGCCAGCTCGACCGACGGCCGCCGGCGAGTTGAGAAACTTCTCTCGGAAAATCCGGATCGTTATGACGATGCGGCGCTCGAAGGCATCGGCCGCATTCTCGCCGAGGAAGGCGGGATGCTCGGCGAGGTGCGGATGGGGACCACCGTCGCCACCAATGCGCTGCTCGAACGCAAGGGCGAGCGGCTTGCGCTGGCCATCACGCGAGGCTTCGGCGACGCACTGCGGATCGGCTACCAGGCCCGGCCTGAGATTTTCGCGCGGCATATCGTCCTGCCGGCCATGCTCTATGAAGAGGTGATCGAGATCGACGAGCGGATCGGCGCCGACGGCAGCGTCGTGCGTCCGCTCGATGAGAGACAGCGCCAGCGCCGAGCTGAAGAACCTCCGCAACGACGGATATGACGCGCTCGCCATCGTACTGATGCACGGCTGGCGTTTCACCGATCACGAGGCGCGCCTGGCCGAACTCGCGCGCGAAATTGGGTTCGCGCAAGTCTCGGTCAGTCATGAGGTCGCGCCGTTGATCAAGCTGGTCGGCCGCGGCGATACGACCGTGGTCGACGCCTATCTGTCGCCCGATCCTTCGCCGCTATGTCGACCGGATCGCGGGCGGGCTGGGTGAGGAAGCAAGGCTGCAATTCATGCAGTCGAACGGCGGACTTACCGAAGCCAGGTCATTTCGCGGCAAGGACGCCATCCTTTCCGGCCCTGCCGGCGGAGTCGTCGGAATGGTCGCGGCGAGCGCGCCGCACGCGGCTGCCAACGGACCGCTGCGCCTGATCGGCTTCGACATGGGCGGCACGTCGACCGACGTGTCGCATTATGCCGGCCGCTACGAGCTGGGTGACGAGAATCTGATCGCCGGAGTGCGCATCCGCGCACCGATGATGCAGATCCATACCATCGCGGCCGGCGGTGGATCGATCTGCCGGTTCGACGGCATGCGCTTTCGCGTCGGACCGGAGTCGGCTGGCGCCCGGCCCGGCCCGGCCTGCTACCGCGCCGGCGGACCGCTGACGGTGACCGACTGCAACCTGTTCCTCGGCCGGATCAGCGCCGAGCATTTCCCTGCGGTATTCGGTCCGGACGGCGACCAGCCGCTCGATCCCGAAGCGCCTCGCGCGCGCGGCTGCAGGAGGTCGCCGACGCGCTTGGCGGCGCCAAGAGCCTGGAGGAAATCGCCGAAGGATTCCTCGCCATCGCGGTCGACAATATGGCCGCGGCGATCCGCAAGATCTCGATCGCGCGCGGCCATGACGTGACCCGCTACACGCTCGCCTGCTTCGGCGGGGCGGGCGGCCAGCATGCCTGCCGGGTGGCCGACGCGCTGGGCATTGAGCGCATCCTGATCCATCCGCTGGCCGGCGTGCTCTCGGCCTATGGCATCGGCCTTGCCGACGTGAAGGCGATCCGCGAGGCCAGCTGGCTGAAGCCTCTGGAAGAGGATTTTTCTGCGGGCCTGCGGGCGGTGGAGGAAGCGGCGCGGGGAGACCTCGTCAAGCAGGGGATTGAGCCCGAACAGATCCGCTGTGAGCGCAGGGCGAGACTGCGGACCCCGGGCAGCGACACGACGCTCGAAGTGGAGCTCGGCGCGCCCGAGGCAATGCGCGCCGCCTTCGAGGCGCTGCACCGCAAACGTTTCGGCTATGTCGAGGAGGCGGAGCCGATCCTCGATACACTGACGGTAGAGGCAATCGGAAAATCCTGCCCGAGCTTGCTCGGGGAGGGGGACCGCTCGGCGGAGGCGAGCGGTGGAGCCCCTGCGTCAGCGCTTCGCGCTGCCACCTCCCCGAGCAAGCTCGGCGAGGAGACTTACGGCCCCGCGCTCATCTTCGATGCGAGTTCGACGATCGTCGTCGAGTCCGGCTGGCGCGCCGAACGGGCGGGCGATGGGACGTTGATTTTCACCCGCGCCGTGCCGCTGGAACGTGCTCACGCCATCGGCACCGAGGCCGATCCCGTTCGACTCGAAATCTTCAACAACCTGTTCATGGCCATCGCCGAGGAAATGGGCGTCGCGCTGCAATCGACGGCGACATCGGTCAACATCAAGGAGCGGCTCGACTTTTCCTGCGCGCTGTTCGACGCCTCGGGCGCGCTGATCGCCAATGCGCCGCACATTCCGGTGCACCTCGGCTCGATGGGTGAAAGCATCCGGACCATCATCGACAGCAGAGGTGAGCGCCAGCGACGGTCGCGGTATCCGACGCGGCGACGCCTATGTGCTGAACGACCCCTATCGGGGCGGCACCCACCTGCCGGACATCACGGTGATCGTGCCGGTCTTCTACGACGATGAGGCTGAGCCCTCGGCTTTCGTCGCGGCGCGCGGCCATCACGCCGACATCGGCGGGATCGCGCCGGGATCGATGCCGCCCGACAGCCGGACGATCGATCAGGAAGGCGTGCTGATCGACAATGAGATGCTGGTCGACGAAGGCCATTTCCGAGAGGCTGAGATGCGCGCGATGCTGACGGGCGGTCCGCTATCCGGCGCGCAATCCCGATCGCAACATGTCCGACCTTCGCGCCCAGCTTGCCGCCTGCGTTCGCGGCGCGGAAACGCTCGTCGATACGGCCCGCGACTATGGTCCCAAAGTCGTCGCGGCCTACATGGATCATGTCCTCGCCAATGCCGAGGAGTCGGTGCGGCGGCTGCTCGACCGGCTTGACGACGGCGAATTCAGCTATGGGATGGACAATGGCGCGCTGGTCAACGTGTCAATCCGCATCGACAAGCGAGCACGTTCGGCGACGTTCGATTTCTCCGGCACAAGCGACCAGCTCGACAATAATTTCAACGCGCCCTTCTCGATCGTGCGCGCGGCATCGCTTTACGTCGTGCGTACGCTGATCGACGACGTCATTCCGATGAACGACGGCTGCCTCCGGCCGATCAAGCTGGTCGTGCCCGACGGATCGATGCTCAAGCCCGCCTATCCGGCGGCGGTCGTTGCGGGCAATGTCGAAACCAGTCAGGTCGTCACCGACGCCCTGTTCGCCGCGACCGGCAGGCTGGCGCCGAGCCAGGGGACGATGAACAATTTTACCTTCGGCAACGATCACCACCAATATTATGAGACGATCGCCGGCGGGTCGGGCGCCGGGCCCGGACCATGACGGGACCAGCGCGGTGCAGACCCACATGACCAACAGCCGGCTGACCGATCCGGAAATTCTCGAAACCCGGCTTCCGGTGCGCCTCGAGGAATTCGCGATCCGTCGCGGCTCAGGCGGCAAGGGAGCGCACCACGGCGGCGACGGAGTTGTTCGACGCCTGACGTTCCTGGAGCCGATGCGCGCCAATATTCTCGCCAACCGGCGCAACGTGCGCGCCAAGGGGTCTGAATGGCGGAGGCGACGCGATGCCCGGCCGCAACTGGGTGGAGCGCAACGACGGCTCCAGGTGAAATTCTGTCCGCCACCGCGTCAGCTGACATGGACGTCGGCGATCGCTTCGTGATCGAGACCCCGGGCGGCGGCGGATTCGGCAAGGAACGGGAATGATCGATTATTGGCCGCTGATCGGCATCCTGCTGGTCGTCGCCGGCTTCGCGCTCAAGCTCAATCCGATGCTGGTGGTGACCGGCTCGGCGATTGTCACCGGGCTGATCGCCGGGATGGATCCGGTCGAGGTCATCTCGACCTTCGGCAAGGCGTTCAACGACAACCGCATCATCGCCATCGTCTGGATCGTGCTGCCGGTGATCGGCCTGCTCGAACGGTTCGGGCTGCAGCAGCGTGCGGCGGCGCTGATCCGAGGCATGAGGAACGCGACGACCGGCCGGCTGCTGATCCTCTACCTCTCTATCGCCAGATCACCGCCGCGATCGGGCTCCACTCGACCGCCGGCCATCCGCAGACGGTTCGGCCGCTGGTCGCGCCGATGGCGCTGGCCGCGGCGGAAAAGCAGCATGGCGAGCTGACGGAAGACGAGGCGGAGAAGGTCAAGGCCTATTCCGCAGCGACCGACAATGTCGGCCTGTTCTTCGGCGAGGATATCTTCTTCGCCATCGGCTCGATCGTGCTGATCCAGCAGGTGCTGGCGACCTACGGCTACAACCTCGCCCCGCTCGAGCTGGCGCTCTGGGCGATCCCGACGGCGATCGCCGCCTTCATCATCCATCGTTTCGCTTGGTGCTGTTCGACCGGCGACTGGCCCGTCACCCTCGCGAAGGCGGGGATCCCGCTGATCTTGCGCTGGAATGACGCCGGAGGGGAGGGTCAATGATCACTCTCCACTGGCTCTATGCACTTGCCGGCGCGATGTTCGCCGCCTTCGCGCTGCTCTCCGCGCTCGATGGTTCGAACTCCCGAACGCTTCGGCAATGCCGCCTTCTGGGGACTGATGGCGCTCAGCCTGCTCGGCGGCGATGCGATCGGCGATTTCGGCAACGGCCTGCTCGTGCTCGGGCTCGCCGGGCTCGCCGGGTTCGGCTTCATCGGCCGCAGCAATCCGCCGACCACCAGCGAAGAGGAGCGGCAGGCCTGGTCGGGCAGGCTCGGCAACAAGCTGTTCCTGCCGGCGCTGATCATCCCGGTCGACCGCGCTGGTCGGCACGCTCGCTCTACAATTACACGCCGTTCGGCAGCCACGGCTGGATCGAGGCGAAGCGCGAGACCTATGTCTTCCTCGGTCTCGGCGTGCTGCTCGCGCTCGCCGCGATCTTCGCCTGGCTGCGGCCGCCGGCGATCGCGCCGCTCCAGGAAGGGCGCCGCCTGATCGACGCGATCGGCTGGGCGGCGGTGCTGCCGCAGATGCTCGCCGTCGCTCGGCGTGCTGTTCGCCGCGGCCGGCGTCGGCGACGCGATCGGATCGCTGACCCGGATGGTCATTCCGGAAGGCAGCGTCTTCCTGACGGTCGCCGTGTTCGGCCTCGGCATGGCGATTTTCACCATGATCATGGGCAACGCCTTCGCCGCCTTTCCGGTCATGGCGGCGGCGATCGGCGTGCCGTTGCTGATCCAGGGCTATGGCGGCGACCCGGCGGTGGTCGGCGCGATCGGCATGCTGGCCGGTTTTTGCGGGACGCTGATGACGCCGATGGCGGCCAACTTCAACCTGGTCCCGGCGGCGCTGCTGGAGCTCAAGGACCAGTATGGCGTGATCCGGGCGCAGATCGCGACCGCGCTGCCGCTGCTGCTCGTCAACATCCTGCTCATCTACTGGCTGGCGTTCCGGTGAAGCTCGACGCCAGACCTTGCCGCGCGGTTCGCGCGGATCGCGCTTGGCCATGTCACGCGCGAATATCCGCACAAGCTCGACCATGTGCTGGCTGGGCGACGAGGATGCGCGGCCGCCGCGCGACCTCCACCCGATCTTCTTCGGCAGCTTCGACTGGCACAGCTGCGTCCACGGCTGGTGGACGCTGCTGACGCTGCGGCGGCTGTTTCCCGGAAATGCCCGAAGGCGCAGGCGATCGCCGACCTGGCCGACGCACAGCTTCACGCCGGAGAAAGTCGCGGTCGAGCTGGCCTATCTCGACCGGCCGATGTCGGCGGGATTCGAGCGGCCCTACGGCTGGGGCTGGCTGCTCGTACCTCCATCTCGAAGCGTCGCGGCATGACGACCGCGGTTGGGCGGGCGAACTTGGAACCGCTCGCCCGCGCCTTCGCCGAGCGGCTCGCAACCTATCTCGCCAAGCTCACCTACCCGATCCGGGTCGGCACGCATTTCAACACCGCCTTCGCGCTGATCCTGGCGCTCGAATGGGCAGAGGCGTTCGACGACCTGCTGGCCGACGCGATCCGCGAATGGGCGCATCGACCGGTTCGGCGGCGATCGCGACTGCCAGGCGTGGGAGCCGGGCGGCGACGAATTCCTGTCGCCGGCGCTGATCGAGGCGCTGTGCATGGCGCGGGTGCTGCCGCGGCAGCGAGTTCGCCGCATGGTTCGCGGCCTTCCTGCCGCGCCTCGCGCGATCGCGAACCCGCGACCCTGTTCGCCCCGGCGACGGTCAGCGACCGCAGCGACGGCAAGATCGCCCATCTCGACGGCCTGAACCTCAGCCGCGCCTGGTGCTGGCGGCTCGATCGCGCCGCTTCTGCCGGACGCGGAGCGAGCATTGCCGCGGAGCGGCGCCGACGACACATCTGGACGCGGCCCTGCCCCATGTCGCCGGCGATTATATGGGCGAGCATTGGCTGGCGAGCTTCGCGCTGCTGGCGATATTGGCAGGCGCGTGATCATCGACCTCGACCTGCGCCCGGGCTGACTCTGGGGCGATGATGGTGCCGGATGCAGGAATTGAACCCGCGACCTTCGGTTTACAAAACCGCTGCTCTACCAGCTGAGCTAATCCGGCCTTGCGCCCCCCTTTGCGTCAGACGATGCCGAAGGTCCAGCCCTCGGTTTGGGCGAGTTCGCGCGACAGGCCCGGCGGGGTGAAGGCAAGCGGGTTCAGCAGATGGGCACGCATTCCGGCTGCGGTGACCAGCGCATCGGTCTGGTGATCATTAGGCTCGAACCGCAGCTGCACCGGCTTGCTCCCGAGCCCGACCAGCGCGCGATTGAGATCGGCGCGGGTTCGCAGCTTCTTGCCGCTCATTCCGGCATTACGAAGGTAGATGCGGGTGTATATTTCCACCACGGCGCTGCCTCCTTCCGGCAGCGGGTCCATCGGCCAGATCGCGACCTTGCCGTCGAGCCGATGCAGGAGGCGCATTCCGGAAAAGCTCGCCTTGGCGACCTGCGCTGCTCCGATCGCGTCATAGGCGCTCGCTGTCTTGCGGCCTCCCTGTGCGTTAAGACGCGCATCGCAGATTTGAGAAATCGAACGAACTCGGCCTTCACCCCGTCGGCGATCCCGAAATAGAAGTGTGGCCGGTGCACGTTCTCCAAAAATGAAGCCGCGCCCAGATCCTCGTCCTCGCTCTTCTCGTCCACATAGGTCCAAAACGCGCGAGCATTGTCGGGAATATCGGCCTCGCCCGGCAGGTACCCGCCGCGCTCGACAAACGGTGGAGCGAAGCTGAAGTCGAAACCGAAGAGGGTCGGCTCCTGGTCCGCTCGCTCGATCAGCCAGTCGAGCACCTCGTCGCGCGACCAGACATGGCCCGGCCGGACGAGCCGCGGCGGACCTTCGCCACGCGCCTCGGCAATGGCGATGCCCTTGTGCCGGTTTCCCTTGGCGCCGGACCAGTCGATCGCGACGTTGCCCCGTACCGTCATCGCGACCCCAGATAATATTCCGGGGCAGCAATCCAGTTTTGTGCCGCACCTGTCCAGCGGCGGTTGACTGCCGTCGTCGCCGGCGGACGCCTTCTTCAGCCGGGGTGGCGGTGGACGCCTTGGCGGGGTCCGGTCGGCGGACCACTCGTCCAGAATTCGCGCTGCTGCATCCCGCCCGCCGAGTCCGAATGCCAGCGCCGTGGCGACCGCGGCCGAGCCGAGGATCAGGCCGAACGCCATCATCACGATCTGGTCGGCGAGGCCCATGAAGGTCAGGCCTATCGCGGTAAACAGCGCGATGATGGCATATTTGACGATCGTCTGGGCATAGCCCGCTTCGCCGGTCGAGGAACCGACCAGCCCGGCGAGGATCCTGGCCAAAAACAGGCCGGCGACGATGATGACGGTTCCAAAGATGACCTTGCCGCCCAGCTCCGTGATCTGGAACAGCAGCGCAGCGATGCTGTCGCCGCCGAGCTGCCGCGCCGCCTCGATCGCCGCGCCCAGAAGGATCGCGGTCATTGCGATTGCTCCGACCACGCGCGAAGGGCTCGACGCCATTGGCATCACGCCAAGCGCATGAACGCTGCGGTCGAAGCCGAGACTCGGCAGCACCGTTTCGATCAGCGTCTTGACCCAGCGGCCAATGAGGAAGGCAATCGCCAGCCAGACCAGCGCCGCCAACACCCGCGGGATGGCGAGCGCGATCATGTTGAGCATGTTGGTGGCGGGGTCGGAGATGGCGGAGATCTGCAGGATCTGCAGCGCGCCGATGGCGGCGAAAATGATGATGATCGCCGATACGGTGACGCCGACTGCGCGGGCGATCGAGCTTCGCGCCGGTGCGACGCCTTCGGTTGCCTGACCCTCGCTGTCGACAGCCACCGGCGCCTCGCCGATGCTTACCCCGGCACGGCTCATCAGCCGTTCCAGGTTGAGCGCGCCGAGGAATGCCTCGACGATATGGCGGACGATCCGGGCCAGGATCAGCCCGGCGAAAAAGAACAGGCCGGCGCCGAGCAGGCGCGGCAGGAACGCGAATACCTCATTGGTGAGCGCCTCGACCGGGGTCAGCACGCCCGAAAGTCCGAGCGGCTGGAGCGCGGCAATCAGGCCGACCAGCCAGACGATCCAGTAGGCGAGCCGACCGAGCTCGGTTCCGATGCTATCGCCGCCCGTCCCCGGGTGGCGTTTGAGCACCGGCATGCGGTCGATTAGCTTGGCAATGCCCCATTGAACCGCCTTCGCCACGAAGTGGGTGACGATGAGGATGAGCAGGGCGAACAGGATCTTGGGTCCCCATTCGACCAACTGCTGTTGCCAGTAACGGGCGGGTTCGGTGGTCTGATACATATGACTCCCCTCTCGGATCAGTCTTCCGATCTTCTCTCTCGGCGTTTTTCGTCCCAGAAGGCAAGCCGCTCGGCGACCTTGGCTTCAAAACCCCGGCTTGCCGGACGGTAGAAGGTCTGCGGCTCCATTTCCTCGGGCCAGTAATTGTCGCCGGAAAAGCTGTCCTCGGCATCGTGGTCATAGGCATATCCCTTGCCGTAACCGATGTCTTTCATCAGCTTCGTGGGCGCGTTGAGGATGTTCGGCGGCGGCATCAGCGAACCGGTCTCTTTCGCCGAGCGCCACGCCGCGCCTTCTGCGCCTTGTATGCGGCATTCGATTTAGGTGCGGTCGCCAGATAGAGGCAGGCCTGGACGATAGCCAGCTCGCCCTCGGGCGAGCCGAGGAAGTCGTAGGCGTCCTTGGCCGCGACGCATTGGACCAGCGCATTGGGATCGGCGAGGCCGACGTCCTCGACCGCGGCACGGATCAACCGTCTCAGCAGAAATAGCGGTTCCTCGCCAGCGACCAGCATTCGCGCCAGATAGTAGAGTGCCGCTTGCGGGTCTGATCCGCGGATCGACTTATGCAGGGCGGAGATGAGGTTGTAATGGCCCTCGCGGTCCTTGTCATAGACAGCGACCCGTCGCTGCAGAAACGAAGCGAGGCCCGCGGGGTCAAGCGGTCGCTCCAGCCCGACGTCAAACAGGGTCTCGGCCTGGTTCAAAAGGAAGCGGCCGTCACCATCCGCGCTGGCCACCAGCGCTTCGCGTGCATCGGCGGTCAGAGGCAGCGGCCGGCCAAGGAGTTCCTCCGCGCGCTCGATCAGCTGGCACAGGGCGTCAGTGTCGAGCCGGTGCAGGATCAGAACCTGGCAGCGCGACAGAAGCGCCGCGTTTAATTCGAAGCTGGGGTTCTCGGTGGTCGCGCCGACCAGCGTGATCGTGCCGTCCTCGACATAAGGCAGGAATCCGTCCTGCTGCGACCGGTTGAAGCGGTGGATCTCGTCCACGAACAACAAGGTGCGCTGCCCGGCCTTCACCGCGACACGTGCCTCGGCGAATATCTTCTTGAGATCGGCAACACCTGAAAACACTGCCGAAATCGCCACGAACCGTAGCCCGACCTCGTCCGCGAGCAAGCGGGCGATACTCGTCTTTCCTGTTCCCGGAGGACCCCACAGGATCATCGAACTCAGCTTGCCTGCCGCGACCATCCGCCCGATCGCGCCGTCGGGCCCGGTCAGATGCTGCTGGCCGACAACGTCGTCGAGCACCTTGGGTCGCAGCCGATCGGCCAGCGGCGCATTTGCCATCGGCTCTTCAAGCGGCGCCGACGGCAGCGGCTCGTCGGTAAACAGGTCAGCCATCGGTCGAAGGAATAGGCAGCTTCGCCGAAAGTTGCACTCTCCTTGAAGTAGATGCATCTAAGATATATCTTAGCGCTATCGCACAAGGAGATTCGTGATGCATTTCCACTACAACTGCGACGATAATGGCAGGCATCCGCGCCACGCGGGCGGACGAGGCCGCTCGTTCCGCTTCGGCCCGTTCGATTTTGATATTGATTTCGACAATGGGGCCGGTCGTGGCGGCTGGGGCGGACGCCGGGGGCGAGAGCGCAAACGGATGTTCGAGGGCGGCGAGCTACGGCTGGTGCTGCTCAGGCTCATCGCCGATCAGCCACGACACGGCTATGAGCTGATCAAGGCGATTGAGGACATGACCGGCGGCGAATATGCGCCCAGCCCGGGAATCGTCTATCCGACGCTGACCATGCTCGAGGACATGGGGCTCATCGCTGAGACCAAGTCGAAGGATACCAAGAAGGTCTACGAGGCGACTGCCGACGGCCGTGCCCATCTGGCCGAGAATTCGGCCGAGGTGGAAGAGTTGATCGAACGGCTTGAGGGTCATGGCCATCACCGACGGCGCGGTCAGCGGCCCGAGATCGGGCGCGCGATCGGCAACCTCATGACCGCCCTGCGTAACCGGATCGCCCATGAAGGCTGGAACGAGCAGTTGCTGGACGAAGTCGTCGACATCCTCGACGAGGCGGCGCAGCGGATCGAGCGGGTCAGGGACGCGAAGGGAAAAGACGATTGATTCGGAGCCGTCGTTCGATGACCCGTTCATAGACGTGCATCAGGGCGGCGTTGATCTCGTCCCAGTCCATCGTCTTGGCAAAGGCCAGGCCGGTCTGGCCGTGGCGGGCGCGTAGCTCGGGATTGCGCTGGTAGGCGGCCAGGGCATCGGCGAATCCGTCGATATCGGCCCCCTCGGCGAGCAGGCCCGTTACGCCATCCTGCACCAGGCTCGTCGCTCCCGACGCGGCCGCCGCCGCTACCGGCAGGCCCGAAGCCATTGCTTCCAGCGTGACGTTACCGAAGGTCTCGGTGATCGACGGATTGAGGAACACGTCGGCCGAAGCCAATGCCGTCCCCAGCTCGGCGCCGGTCAGCTGGCCGGTGAAGATGGCATCCGGCAGCCGCTCCTCGAAATAGCCGCGCGCGGGGCCGTCCCCGATTGCCAGCACTTTTAACGGGACGCCTAGGGCGCGGGCTGCATCGATAGCGTCGGAGAATACGTCCAGCCCCTTTTCCAGCACCAGCCGCCCCAGGAACACGACCACCATGTCGTTGTCGGATATGCCATGGGCATGGCGCCATTCCAGGCTGCGTCGGCCGGGATTGAATTGCTCGCGATCGACCCCTCGCGACCAGATGGAGATGAACTTGTTCATCCGCTGGGCGCGGAAAATTGCGGCGGTGGATTTTGCCGGAACGACGATCGCATCGCATCCGCGATAATAGCGCCGCATGATCGCGCGGGTCGTTGGCTCCAGGAACTGCAGGCCATAATATTGAAGGTAGGTGTCGAACCGGGTGTGGACCGAAGAAACGACCGGAATATTCCGCTTTCTGGCCCAGGTGAGCGCGCGATGTCCGACGATGTCCGGCACGGCGCAGTGGAGGACATTGGGGTCGAAATCGGCGAGATCGCGGCGAACCCGGCCCGGCAGGCCTATACCCAGCCGATATTCGGGGCGGCCGGGGACGGGAATTGAAGGTACGCTGACGAGTTCCCCGGTTGGTGGGAATGCCGGATGCTTGACCGTCGGCGAATAGGTGCGGACCTGCGCTCCCTGCCGCAACAGGAAGCCGACCAGCCGGTTCAACGCCTGGTTGGCGCCGTCACGGACATAATTGTAATTGCCCGAGAACAGGGCAATGCGGAGTTCTTCGGGCTTCATTGTGGTTCTGCCCTTAGCGGCTGCGGCGCTCATGTCGCAACCGCCAGGAGGAGACGGCTCCAATCACCTTCAAGCGTTCCATGTCGCCAGTCGGCTCAATCGACGCGACCTTGCTGATCCTCGGCAGCCTGCCGGGCGAGGCGTCGCTTCGCGCCCAGCGCTATTATGCGCATCCGCAAAACCAATTCTGGACGCTGCTGGGGGCGGCGATCGGCGAGGAGCTTGCCGGTCTCGGCTATGAGCAGCGGCTTGCGCGGCTCACTGCCCGGGGCATCGCGCTGTGGGACGTAATCGGTGAAGCGCGGCGGGAGGAAGTCTCGACGGCGCCATCCGAGAGGTTACCGCCAACAGGCTGGTCGATTTCGTCGCGACCCATTCCAGGCTAAGGGCAGTCGCCTTCAACGGGAAGACTGCCGCGCGGATCGGCCGGCAGCCCTCGCCGCCTTGAAAAATGTCGAGTTGATCGAATTGCCTTCGTCCAGCCCCGCCTACACGCAGTCCCTGGCGCAAAAGGCCGAGCGCTGGGCCGTGCTCGGAGCGCTTGCATGCCCGCCAGAAGCTGGCACATTGGGACCATGACCGACGCGATCGAGGACGATGAAGACCAAGCGCTGACCATGGTCGACGAAGCACTCGTGGCCGGCAATATCGCCAACACCAACGGCCTGCTGGTGATCCTCGCCCGGCTGGTTGCAAAGGGCGTGTTCGACGCCGAGGACTTGCACGCTTTTTCCGACAGCTATTCCAAGCCGCTCGATCACGAGCATATGCGCGAGAATGAACTGATCAGCCAGATGCAGGACCAGATGGAGGCGACACTCGCCCAGCTGATGCATTTCCTGGTCGACAAGGGCGGCGATCAATAAACCTCAGGCGGGCTGGCTCCAGCCTCCTCCGAGCGCCCGGAAGAGGTCGATCTGGGCAGCGACGACTCGGCCGTCCATCGCGGTCAACTCAGCCTCGGTCTCGGCGAAGGTCCGCTCGGCGTCGAGCAGGGCCAGCGAATCCACCTGCCCCTCGCGTTGCTGGGCACGCATAATCCGGGCCGCGACCGCCGCCTCGTCACGCGCCGCCCTCAGCGCTTCGCGCCGCTGCAGAGCATTGGCATAGGCCGACAAAGCGGTCTCGGTTTCCTGCAGCGAGCGCAGCACGGTGCCATCGAACTTGGCCAGCGCCTCTTGTGCCCCGGCCTCGGCGCCCGCGACGCGCGCTCGTGCGCGGGCATGGTCGGTGAAGGACCAATTGATCAGCGGGCCGAGCAGCCAGCCGATCGGGCCGCCGAAAAGACCGCCGATGCTTCCTGCGGTAGAACCGACCGATCCGCCCAGGCTGATGCGCGGATATAGATCGGCGGTCGCGACGCCGATACGCGCCGTTGCCGCGGCCAGCCGCCGCTCGGCGGCGCGCATATCGGGCCGGCGAGCGAGCAACTGCGCGCCGTCGCCGACCGGGATCGGCCGGTCGAGCTGTAGCGCGGCTTGCGCGCGCCCGCCGCTGGGGGCAGTCCGGCGGGCGCGCGTCCGGTCAGCATCGCCAGCCGGAACAGAGCGGAATCACGCTCGGCGGCGATCGCCGGAATTTCTGCCTGTCGCTGGTGGCGCAGCGCGGCGATGCGGGCGGTGTCGAGCCGCGTGGTCAGCCCGACCTCGACCCGGCGGCTGGTGAGATTGAGCGATTGGTCGAGCAAGGCGACGATCCGCTGTCGCGACCGCCAGCCGCTCGGCGGCGCTGGCGGCATCGGCGTAGGCGCGGGCGGTCTCGGCGACGATCGCCACCCGCACCGCATCGGCATCGGCCTCGGCGGCGGACAGGTCGCCGCGTGCAGCTTCGATATTGCGGCTGACGCGGCCGAACAGGTCGACCTCATAAGCGACATCCAGTCCGGCATCGAAGCTCGTGCTTGCGTGCGGATGTCGCCGTCGGCGCGTCCGCGGGTCGCTGCGGCGCCGACGCCGACGTCGGGCAAGCGGTCGACCTTCACTTCGCGCAGCGCGGCGCGGGCCTTGGCCAGGCGGGCAACGGCGACGCGGATATCCGTGTTGGCGGCGAGCGCATCGGCGACCAGCCCGTCGAGGACCGGATCGTCGTAGAGCCGCCACCAATTGGCTTCGACCGGCGCGAGCGGCTGGACGGCCGGTGCGTTGGCCGCGACGAACGGTCCGGCGGCCGCTGACGGCGTGGCGGGCGCGGGCATAGTTGGGCCCGACCGCGCAAGCGCGGCCAGCGCGAGCGCCGAGGCGATGGTGGTGAGGTTGCTTAAGCTGCATCATGTTGTTCCTCATTCTGCCGGCAGCAGCACGAATCGGGCTGCGCGGCGGGCCTGCCGCGGCCGGCCGCAGGCGCTCGCCGAGCGCGCGGCAGGCGACGTAGAAGACCGGCGTGAAGATCAGGCCGAAGGCGGTCACCCCGATCATCCCGAAGAAGACCGCGGTGCCCAGCGCCTGGCGAAGTTCCCAGCCCGGGCCGCTCGCGAGCACCAGCGGCAACACGCCGAGGATGAAGGCGAAGCTGGTCATCAGGATCGGGCGGAGCCGGGTCCGCGCCGCCTCGATCGCCGCCTCGATCGGCGCTGGCGCCGCGCTCCTCGGCCTGCTTGGCGAACTCGACGATCAGGATCGCATTCTTGGCCGCCAGCGCGATCAGCACGATCAGGCCGATCTGGGTCAGGATATTATTGTCCATCCCTCGCAGGTTCACGCCGGCCATCGCCGCCAGCAGGGTCATCGGCACGATCAGGATGATCGCCAGCGGCAGCAGCAGGCTTTCGAACTGGGCGGCGAGCACCAGGAAGACGAACACCACCGACAAAGCGAAAATCAGGATGGCGATGTTGCCCGCCGCTTCCTGCTGGAAGGCGATCCGGTCCATTCGGTCGAAAAGCCCGCTGGAAGGCTCGGCGGCCAACTTCTCCATCGTGTCCATCGCCTGGCCGGTCGAAGTGCCGGGCGCGGTTTCGCCGTCGACCTCGACCGCGGGGAAGAGATTGTAGCGGGTGACGCGATAGGGCCCGGTCTTGTCGCTGAAGGTCGCGACCGAGCCGATCGGAACCATTGCGCCGCGAATTGGACCGGGTCTTCAGCTGGGCAATGTCGCTCGGGTCGTCGCGCGCGCTGGCCTCGGCCTGCGCGGTCACGCGATAGGTGCGGCCAAGCAGGTTGAAGTCGTTGACGTAGGCCGATCCAAGATAGACCTGCAGCGCCTCGAACACTCGTGCCGGCGGAACGCCGAGCATGTCGGCCTTGGCCCGGTCGATGTCTGCCCAGATGCGCGGCGTCGCGGTGTTGTAGAGGGTGAAGACGTTGGCGAGGCTCGGATCCTGGTGCGCCGCGCCGATCAGCTGGCCGCCGGCCTGCTCCAGCGCCTGGTAGCCCATGTCGCTGCGGTCCTGGACGATCATGCGATAGCCGCCGCCGTTGCCGATGCCCTGGATGACGGGCGGCGGGATGACGAACACGAACGCTTCGTCCATGTCGGCCAGCGCCGCGCGCATGTCGTTCTCGATATTCTGCTCGGTCCGGTCGGTCCCGGCGCGCTCCTCGAACGGATCGAAGGTGACATAGGCGGCGCCGGCGTTGGACGCCTGGGTGCCCGACGCACCGTCGAAGCCGGAGAACATCACCGCCTCGTCGACGCCCGGCACCTTGAGCAGCTTGCCGACCGCCTTCTTCAGGACCGCATCGGTCCGCTCGATCGAGCTTCCGGGCGGCAGCTGGATCGCGGCCAGCGCATAGCCCTGGTCCTGCGCCGGGACGAAGCCCGCCGGCGTCGCCCAGAACAGCGCCAGGGTCAGCACGACCAGCCCGCCATAGGCCGCCAGCGCGCGCTTCGGCGCTCCGGCTGATCCGACGGGTGAAGCGGCCGTACCATTCGCTCAGGCGGTCGAAGCCGCTCGTTGAAGCGTCGCCGCCACGGTGGACCACGCCCATCACGCCGGACTCCGCGCGGTGATCGCTCTTGGGCTTCAGCAGCAGCGCGGCAAGCGCCGGCGACAAAGTCAGCGACAGCAGCAGCGAGATGATCGTCGAGCTGGCGATGGTTACCGCGAACTGGCGGTAGAATTCGCCGGTGATGCCGGTGAGGAAGGTGGTCGGGACGAACACCGCGCACAGCACCAGGACGATCGCGACCAGCGCCGCCGACACTTCGTCCATCGACCGGTGCGAAGCCTCGCTTGGCGACATGCCCATGCTCGAGGTTGCGTTCGACATTCTCGACCACGACGATGGCGTCGTCGACGACGATGCCGATCGCCAGCACCAGGCCGAACATCGACAAGGTGTTGAGCGAATAGCCGAGCCCGGCCAGCACCGCGAAGGTGCCGATCAGCGACACCGGGATGGCGACGATCGGGATGATCGCCGCGCGCCAGCTTTGCAGGAAGACGATGATGACGAGGACGACGAGCAGCATCGCCTCGAGCAATGTCTCCTGCACCGCGCCCATCGATTCGCTGATGAATTCGGTCGGGTTCCAGATGATCCGATATTCGAGCCCGGTGGGGAAGCTCTTGGCGGCGTCGGCCAAGCTCGGCCTTGACGCCCTCGGCGGCGGCGAGCGCATTGGTGCCGGGCCGCTGGGTGATGCCCATGATGATCGAATTGGTGCCCGACAGATACGCGTTGACGCCATAGTCCGAGGCGCCAAGCTCGACCCGCGCCACGTCGCGCAAGCGGGTGACCGCGCCCGCTGCGGATCGGTGCGGATGATGATGTTGGCGAATTCCTCGGCGGTCTTGAAGCGGCCCTGGGTTTCGACATTGAGCTGCTGCGCCGCGCCGGTGTCATAGGGCGGCTGGCCAACGCGTGCCGGCGGCGACCTGCACGTTCTGCGAGCGCAGCGCCTCGACCACTTCGCCGGCGGTCAGGCCGAGCGTCGCCGCGCGGCCGGGATCGATCCATACGCGCATCGCATAGTCGCGAGCGCCGAAGATCTGGACGTCGCCGATCCCGTCGACGCGAGTCAGCCGGTCGCGGATCTGGGTCAGCGCATAGTTGGACACGTAGCCGCGATCGAGCGACCCGTCGGGCGACAGGACGTTGACCGCCATCAGCCAGCTGGGCTGCTCCTTGCGCACCACCACGCCTTGGCGGCGGACTTCCTCGGGCAGGCTCGGCTGCGGCCAGCGCGACGCGGTTCTGGACCAGCACCTGCGCAGTATCGAGGTCGGTGCCAAGCTTGAACGTGACGGTGATCGTCACGCGCCCGTCGCCGGTCGACTGCGACGACTGGTAGAGCATGTTGTCGACGCCGTTGATCTGCTGCTCGATCGGCGCGGCGACGGTGTCCGCTACCGTCTCGGCCGAGGCGCCCGGATAATAAGTGCTGACCGTGACCGTCGGCGGGACGACGTCGGGGAATTGCGACACCGGCAGGCCGACATAGGCGAACGCGCCGACGATCGTGATGATGATCGCGATCACCGCGGCGAAGATCGGCCGCCGGATGAAGAAATGGCTGAAGCGCATGGGATTGGCTTTCGGTTAGTTGCGGCGAGCGTCGCTTGCGACGCGCTCGGCGCGGTTGCCGCCGCGGTCCTGGCGGGCGCTACGCTCGAGCGTGATCCGGGTGACGCGCGGCTTCACCTTGGCGCCGGGCATGGCGAACTGGACGCCCTGGATGATGATCGCGGTCGCTCTTCGTGAGATGCCGGAGCGGATGGCGCGGAGGTCGCCGACCAGCGGGCCGGTCTCGACCGGCTTGGCGGCGACCGTGTCGTCCTTGCCGACCACCAGCACGATCTTGCGCGCCTGGTCGGTGCGCACCGCGGCGTCGGGGATCAGCAGCGCCGGAGTCGTACCGCCATCGGCCAGGCGCATGTTGCCGAACATGCCGGGCGCCAGGAAATAGGTCGGGTTGGCGACGATCGCCCGGGCTCGGATCGTGCCCGAAGTCTGGTTGATGCCATTGTCGGTGAAGTCGAGCCGGCCGCGCCAGCTGTAGTCGGCCTCGTCCTGAAGCCGGATCTCGGCCGTCTGCGCCGGCCCCGCCCTTGGCCTGCCGCTCGCGCGCAGTCTTCAGGAAAAGCGATTCGGGCACGTCGAAGGTGAAATAGATCGGATCGAGCGCGTTGATCGTGGTCAGCAGCGTTCCGCCCGCGTCGCCGGCGGAGACGAGATTGCCGGCGTCGATCCGCCGATCCGAAATCCGGCCGCCGATCGGTGCACGGACCTGGGTGAACTCGACATCCAGCGCACGCGGAGCGGACCCGGGCCTGGGCGGCGGCCAGCGCAGCGCGTGCCGACTGGGCGGCGGCCGTCAGGCGGTCGACATCGCTCTGGGACACCGCCTCCTCGGCAAGGAGCCGCCGGGCGCGGCCAAGGTTGGTTTCGGCCAGCGCCAGTTCGCTCTGCGCGGTGGCGACGCCGGCGCGCGCTTCGGCCAGCGCGGCGGCGAAGGGCCGCGGATCGATGGTGAAGAGCAGCTGCCCCTGGCGAACGATCGCGCCGTCGGTGAAGTGGACGCCGATGATCGCGCCCGACACGCGCGGGCGCACCTCGACGCTTCGGCTGGCCTCGAACCGGCCGACATAATCGTCCCACTGGTTGATTGTCCGCTCGAGGGGCGCCGCGACCGTCACCATGGGCGGGGGGGGGCGCGGCTGCGGCAGGGTTCGCCGCTCCAGCAAGGTAACGCCGCGGCGAGCAACAGGAGTGGCGCGGCGATCAGCGCGGCGCGCTGCCACAATGGACGCTCGTCGAATCGGGCGCGCAGCGTCACGGCTTCGCCGTCGACCGCGCGTCACGGTACGTGAACATATTCATTGTGGATTCCTTTGCGAGCCGGCGCTGATGGCGGCGCTGACGCTCTCACCAGCAGCTCATATTGGTCGGTGGCTGAAGCCGGCCGCGATGAAGTCGGCGACGTCGTCGCCGGGCACGGTGAAGCCGAAATGCCAGCTGAGGACCGCGATCCGCCGCAGCGCCTCGAGCGCGGGTTGGCCAGCTTCGGATCTGCCGCTCCGACCCAGTCAGCCAGTTGATAGAAGCGGCCGACGCGGCCGGGCCGCGCAAGGTCGACAAGCCGATCGACGCCGGGCGAGCCGGATCACCGACCATTCGAGGGCCGAGAATTCCGGCGCTGCAGCAACCGGGGCCGGAGCCGGAACGATCTTGGGCAGAAAGGCAACGGGCTGCGGCCGTTGCGGTTCGATGCGCGCAAGATAGGCCATGTCATTCTCCCTGTTGCCCGGGCAAGCACCATCGTCGGCCGCGAGAGCTGGTCTCGCGGCGCGATGGGCTGGACCGGACACGCAGACCATCGTGTTCGACGGAGCGAGTGCTCCGACGGCTGGTCAGGTTTCGGTCAATTGTTACGGATTACTGGCGGGTGTCAGGGCCCGCAGTGCACGGCGATCATGATGACAGACGCATCGCCAATTTCCTTCGATCGGTCGAAAGCCTCGCCACATGGCGCGCCAAGCTTTCTATACCGTTCAGTACAGAGACAGGTAGGGGGCGTCAAGCGCTTTTCTATACCGATCGATAAAAAATCTGTACGAGGCGATAAAATCAGGCGCTCGGCCACATCGTCAGGCCGGTATCGACCAGTCGCTCCAGCTCCTCGCGCGTCGCGCCGTTGCTGGCCTGGACCGAGATTCCCTGCAACAGCGCCTTGAGCAAGTCGGTCAGCCCCTCGACGTCGATATGCGCCGGCAGATCGCCTTCGGCCTTTGCGCGCTCAAAGCGCTCGATGATCGCCTGATGAATGACCTTGCCACGATCCATCAACTTCGTCGCGGACCGACTGGGCTTCGGCGCCGCAGGTCGACCGATCGCGATCACCCGCAGGCAACCATGCGGTTCGTCGCAACTCGGTGACATTTTCAACCGCGCCGCGAAGCATGGTTTCGGCAACCGCCGCGCGCGGTCGGCTGGGCCAGCGCCTTGCCGACATAATCCATCTTCTCGCGCTCGTAGAGGTCGAGCGCCTTGCGGAACAGCGACTCCTTGTTGCCGAATGCGGCGTAAAGGCTTGGCCGGGTGATCCCCATCGCCTCGGTCAGGTCGGTCATCGACGCGCCTTCATAGCCCTTGCTCCAGAAGACGCGCAGCGCCTTGGCAAGCGCATCGTCGACGCAAAATTCGCGCGGCCGGCCGCGATGGATAATGGCTTCGGGTTTATTCATATCGCTCGGTACATAATGCCGCCCGCGAAAAAATCCAGTTGTTTCTTTGGCATGCCCCAGCGACTGCCTCCGACTAGGCAGCTCAGCCTTGCTGAAGTGTGAAGGCTGCTGGTGACCCCTACGGGACTCGAACCCGTGTTTTCGCCGTGAGAGGGCGACGTCCTAGACCGCTAGACGAAGGGGCCACGGCCATGGCGGCAAGCGCGCGCATATGTCGGTCTTCGGCGCGCTAGTCAATCAGGCGCGGCGCGCGTGGTTCGCGACTCGCCATGGTCCTCCAGAAATCGACGCATATGCGCCGGCGATCCGCGGCGCCGAACGGCCGTCGCCGAAGGGCAGGCGCGGCGCGCCATCGCCGCAGCGCACCGCCGGGTCGAGCAAGCCGCTCCACCACGGCGACGATCCGCTCTGGTGTCGGTGCCGACCAGTTCGCATGTTGCCGCTGGCGACGCCTTCGGGCCGCTCGGTTTTCTCGCGCAGCACCAGCAGCGGGACGCCGAGCGCCGGCGCCTCTTCCTGCATGCCGCCGGAATCGCTGAGCAATATGTCGCAGCGCGCATCGCCGCTACCATTGCGGCATGGCGACAGCGGCTCGATCAGGCGGATGCCCGGCCTCGTCGCCAAGCAACGCGCGCATGCGTCTCGGCGACCGTCGGATTGGGGTGGAAGCACGCAAGTCGATGCCGTGAGCCTTTGTCCGACCAGCTCGATCAGCGCCTCGGCCAGTCGATCGAGCCCGATCGCCCCAATTCTCGCGGCGATGGCAGGTGACAAGCAGCTTCAAGTGCCGCCGCGGCCAGCCAGCGGCGGCGCGGCGTCGCGGCAGGGCCCGACCACGCGCAAGCGCGTCGATGCCGCTGTTGCCGGTGACATGGACCCGGCCCGGACGCTCTTCGCGCCGCGAGGTTGGCGGCGTTGAGCTCGGTCGGCGCGAACAGCAGGTCCGCCATGCGGTCGATCGCGACCCGATTTTCTTCCTCGGGCCAGGGCATGGCCGGGTCGAAGCTGCGCAGGCCGGCCTCGACATGGGCAAGCGGGATGCTCAACTCGAAGGCGGCCAGGGCGCCGCCGAGCGCGCTCGACGTATCGCCCTGGACGACCAGCAGGTCGGGCGGATCGAGTCGGCAGCAGCCGGCGCAACGCGCCACGCGACCTGCTCGGCATGGGCGTCGGATCGCCGGCTGCCCGGGCAATGCAGAGTGCGCTGGTCATGAGCCGTCAGGCCGATGATCGGCCGCTCCAGCCCCGGATGCTGACCGGTCACGATCAGGCGCAGGGCAGGCTCGCCGGGCGGCGAGTGCATGCGGCGACCGGGCGCGAGCTTGATGGCTTCTGGACGGGTTCCGACGACGAGCGTCGATACGCATACTGGACAGCCTTCCCCCTAGCTCGGCGCGGCAGTTGACGCCGAATTCGGCACGAAGCAAGCTGGCGATGCCGGCGTTGAGTATAGGACGACAATCGGCGTATGGACTGCGCGCCGTCTGGGGGGACGAATTGCATGATTGGCAAAAGACCGGCGATGGATGGCGATGCTGATCGCCCAGATCACTGACCTGCACATCGGCTTCGACCGCGACAATCCGCACGAGCTCAACGTTCGCCGCCTCAACCTGGTGATCGACGAGCTGAACGAGCGGCGCCAAGCCGGCGCTGCTGCTGGTCACCGGCGACCTGGTCGAGTATCCCGACGACGTCGACGCCTATCGCCATATGCATCGCCCTGGTCGGGCGCTGGCAGGGGCCGAAATCTGGGCGATCGGCAATCATGACGGCCGTGACGAGTTCAAGGCGGAGCTGCCGGACGTGCCGTCCGATGCCAACGGCTTCGTCCAATATGAAGTCGACCATGGCGGCCTGCGCTGGATCGTCCTCGACACGCTCGACGCAGGGCGCCACGGCGGCATGATCTGCGAAAAGCGCGCGGCCTGGCTGACGAAGCGGCTGCAGGAAAAGCAGGACACGCCGACCGTCATCGTCCTGCACCACCCGCCGGTCGATACCGGCATCGAATGGATGAGCGCGCTGCCATGCGAAGCAATGGGTCCAGCGGCTTGAAGCGATCGTGCGCCCGGCCAAGCAGGTCATCTGCCTGATCGCCGGCCATGTTCACCGGCCGATCGCCACCAGTTTTGCCGGCAAGCCGCTGATCGTCGCGCCTCGACCGCGCCGCAGGTGGCGCTCGACCTCGACGCATGTCGATCCGCAGCATCCCGACGGACGGGCGCTGATCATCGCCGACGCGCCCGGCTTTGCGCTTGCACTATTGGAACGGCGAGCCGCTGCTGACGCCATTTCGAGACGCCGGACCGCACAACTGCTCGCCAGCTACGACAGCAATCTCAGCCAATGATGCGGGCTTCCTCAAGGGAACGGCGGAACCGGCTGAGTCTTAGCGGAAATTGTCCGCGTAGGCCTGGAGCTTGAGGCTGACCGGCGGCGCCGGCACGAGGTGAAACGCAAGCCCTTGCTTGTCGGCATAGGCGATCGCTTCCTCCTTGGTGTCGAAGCTCAGGCGCACCTGCGTCCTGGTGTCGCCCGATCCGTTCCAGCCGGTCAACGGGTCGGGGCGCTGTGGCTGCTGCCGCTCGAACTCCAGTGTCCAGCGGCCGGTCCGGCCTTGCCCGACTGGGTGGTCTTGCGGTCTGCTTCGACGATGCGGGCGACGGTCATGGCCGCGTGGCGAAGCTAGCGACGGGAATCAAGAGCTTGCGCGCTTGGTGCGCAGCGTCGGCGACGGCGGAAGCCGGGATCGTCGGGCCAGGGATGCTTGGGGTAGCGGCCGCGCATTTCCTTGGCGACCTCGCGCCAGCTTCCCGCCCAGAAAGCCGGCAAGTCCTTGGTCGTCTGGATCGGCCGGTGCGGCGGGCGAGGTGATGGCCAGCGTCAGCGGCACTCGGCCGTCGCGCGACCATCGGATGATCCGTGAGGCCGAAAGCGCCTGGGCGCGGACCTCGACCGTGGGCCCGGCCGGCGCGGCATAATCGATCGGGTGCGGCTGATCCGGCGGGCTGTCGAATTCGGCCGGGGCCAGCCGGTCGATGGCGCGCATCGCCTCATAGCCGAGCACGCCCTCGAGCGCGCTCTCGAGCGCGGCCGGGCCGATCGCGCCGAGGCGGCGCTTGCCGGCGAAGCAGCGGCGGCAGCCACTCGTCGAGCCGGTCGATCAACGCGTCGTCGTCCAGGTCGGGAATGGACGGGTCATGCCGGGCGGCAAAGGCAGCGCGTTGGCGCGAGCGCCAAGGCACTTTCGCTCCACGGCAGGAGTGCCAAGCCCATGCGCGGCGAACGCCGTCGAGCAGCGCCGGCTTCGATTGCCGCCTGGTCCGGCCGTGGATCGGGCGCTGACGACAGCCGGATCGCGCCGAGCCTGCGGCCCTTGGTCGGCGCTGATCGCGGCCGTGGCCGGATCGAAGGCGCCGTCGTGGCCGTGGTCTCGATCGGTCCGAACAGGCCTCGACCTCGCTTGCTTCGAGCGGCGGCGGCGGACAGGATGCGGGCGCCCGAGGCTGCGCCGGCGACCTCGGCAACCGCCAGCCACTCGCTGCGGGCCAGCGGCGAGGTCGGGTCGAGCCGGAAGCCGCGGCCGCCGACCGACTGCCAATGCTCGCCGCGCGCGTCGCGGCGACGCGACAATCGGTCGGGGAAGGCGAGGGCGATGGCCTTCGCGCAATGTCATGCCTTCCGGTCGTCGCGCGGTCGGCAGCGCTTCGCCCACCGCTCCGCCATCCGTCGCGCCGCTTGCGCCCGTGGCCGCGGTCGTTGCGCCAGCGCCGGTGCCGGACCTCCAGGTCGGGATCGTTGCCGCCCAGCCCGCGCTCGGTCAGCAGCACCGCGGCGTCGGCGGCCGCCCTGGCGAAACCCCGCTCGCCCGGCCTCGATCAGCATGTGGGCGAGGCGCGGCTCCAGCGGCGATGGCGGCGATGGCGCGGCCATGCGCGTGATCATGGCCGTCACCCTCGACCGCACCCAGCCGCGCCAGCCGTTCGCGGGCCTCGGCCAATGCCGCCGACGGCGGCGGATCGAGGAAGGGCAGCCGTGTCGGGATCGGCTCTCGCCCCACAGCAAGCAAGTCAGCAGCAGGCTCGACAGGTCGGCTTCCAGGATTTCCGGCGGATCGTGGGCCGGCAGCGAGGTAGTCGCCGCTTCCTCCCACAATCGGATCGCGACGCCCGGTGCCTGGCGCGCTGCCCGGCCGGCGCGCTGGGTCACGGCGGCTCGGCTGGCGCGCTCGGTCACCAGCCGGGTGAGGCCGGCGCCGCGGTCGTAGCGTGGACGGCGAGCCAGGCCGGAATCGACGACGATGCGCACATCGTCCAGGGTCAGGCTGGTCTCGGCGATCGAGCTGGCGAGCACCAGCTTGCGCATGCCCGGTTTGGGCGAGGCCAGTGCGGCGCGCTGCTGTGCGGGCTCGATCCCGCCATGGAGGCGATGGAGGACGATGTCGGGCGGCAGATCGCCCAGCGCCTCCGCGGTTCGCTCGATCTCGGCGACGCCAGGAAGAAAAGCCAGCAGCGAACCGTCATGCTCAGCGCAGCGCATCGCGGATCGCCGCAGCCATCTGCGGCTCGATCCGCTGCGCCGGATCGCGGCCTTCATGGACCAGCGTCAAGCGGATGGCTCTTGCCCTCGCTTTCGATCTGGGCGGGTTGCCCAGCAGCCGCGCGAAGCGGTCGCCGTCCAGGGTCGCCGACATCGGCAGGATGCGCAGATCGGGGCGCAGTGCCGCCGGCGGCATCGAGCGTCGAGCGCGAGCGCGAGATCGCTGTCGAGGCTGCGCTCATGCACTTCGTCGAACAGCACTGCGGCTGACGCCGGTCAGCTCCGGATCGGCCTGGAGCCGAGACAGGAAGACACCATGGGTCATGGCGATCACCCGCGTCGCCCTGCCCACCCGGCTGTCGAGGCGGGTTGCATAACCAACTGTTGTCGCCCGCTTCTTCGCCCCGCTCGCGCGCCATAAATTCCGCCGCGGCTTCGGGCGGCCAGGCGCCGCGGCACCAGCAGCAGCACCTGACCGTCGCACCAGGACTCACCGAGCAGTGCCGGAGCCACGCGTGTCGTCTTGCCCGCGCCCGGAGGCGCCACCAGCAGCGCCCGCGATCCAGCGCGCAGCGCGATGAGCAGCTCCGGGAGGACATCGTCGATAGGAAGGGTGGGACGGATCATCGGGTCCTAACGGTCACGAAAGCGGCAGAGTTTATGGAGTCAGTCGCCATTCTTCCGAGGGCATGATTGCCAAATGATCGCGGGATGAGCGAAAGGGCCGGAGCGCGACCGAAGGGCATGGCGCTCCTTTGGCAGAGTTAAGCGGTGCGGGACAGCGCCCGATTGCGCTATATCTGCCGTAGAAACGGGGAGGCTCACCATGACTTCCGATCAGAAGGCCGTTGCGATTGGGGCGGCGAGCGGGATTGTGACGATGATCCTGTCGCTGTGGCTGCTTTATGCGATGCTCCCCACTTCCGATGCCTTCAGCCTCGCAGACCGCCTGGCATTTGCACTCAAATGGGATGCGGTGGCGGCACTGCCGCTGGTGGTCATGCTCGCCGCGGTCGGCAACGCGCGATTCCTGTCGGAGGCAATCGACCCGACGCTCGGGCAAGGAAGATGCGAAGACGCTGATCAACAACCGTGTCACCGACAATACGCTGCAGCAATATATGCTGTTCCTGGTGGGCTCGCTGGCCTTGGCGGCGGTAGTGGAGGGGCCGAAAGTGAAGATCGTCGCCGCCGCCGCGATTACTTTCGTCGTGATGCGGATTGCCTTCTGGATTGGCTACCGCATCAGGCCGGTCCACCGCGCTTTCGGGTTCGCCTCGACCTTCTACATGAATTTGGGCCTGTTGGTCGGAGCGCTCTGGCTGGGGTTCCGCTAGGACCCTGTCCCTACTCGTTTTCGATGACCGTCGCCGAACTGCCTGGGCTCCCCGAACGAAGCGACTGCGGCGTGACGATGACGATGCTACCCGGCCTGAGCGCGGTTCCGACCGCATGGCGGAAGTCCCACGGCGCGTCGAACCGGTCGCCCTCCCCCGGCGAAACCTGCATTCCCCCGCCCGATCCGGAAAACTGAAGCTTGAGCCACTGTTGCCCGCTCTTGTCCCAGGAGCGCAGCGCATAGGCCCAACCGCCCGTGGCGCTGCCGCTGACTCGGACGGGGGCCGAACCGATCTCCACGCCGTTGCGAAGAACGATCGCCCGCTGGTCGGTCATGCTGATGATCACCGATACCGGCCCGCTGGTGGACCGCTCGGGATGCCATTCGAATGGAGCCCTGGCCAGGGTCTTGGTAGCTGCCGGGATGTTCGCCGCGACGTCCGGGGCATTGGACCGTTCGGGCGCTGCCGGCAGGCTGGTGATGATCACCGTCATTCCCAGAGTGGTCGAGTCGAACAGCAGGGCCGAAAATTTGGCGGGCAGGCGGATGCATCCATGTGAGGCGGGATAGCCGGGCAAGTTGCCGGCATGGAGCGCGACGCCCTTCCACGTCAGCCGCTGCATGTTCGGCATCGGCGCATTATTGTAGGTTTTCGAATAATGTTCCTTGCGCTTCTCAAGGACGGTGAAGACGCCGGTCGGAGTATCGAAGCCGGGCTTGCCGGTTGAAACGCTGCTGGCCGCGATTGGCACGCCATTTCGGAACAGGATCGCGCGCTGCGTCGCAAGGTTGACGACCAGCAGCCCCGGGCCGTCCGGCGTGTCGCCCGGTGACCAGACATATTCGCCGGCCTTCAGCGTCGTCGTCACCTCAAGGACGGTGCGGTTGCCGGGATCGATCGCCTGGGCCGAGCCCATTGTCGATTGACCAAGCGCAAGGGCGCAGGCCGCAAAAATTGTGGGGATGGGCAGTTTTTCCATGGCCTTGCGATGCATGATCGCCCGGCTTGGCACCATCAGGGATTCCCCGCAGTGCGATCCGCCCTTTTATCGATCGGCTTCGTCCGACCAACGCTCCAGCTGGGACCGGTAAATCTGGCGGACCTGTTCCAGCTTCGCCTCGGCCGCGGAGCGCACCTTGGCGTGGCGCTTCTCAAGTTGGTTGCGGCGGCGTTCCAGCGCGGCCAGCTCACGTTCGAGTTTGTCGCGTTCCTTGATCTGCTGTTGCTCAAGCACTTCCACCCTCTCCTCGGCCGCCCTTAGCCGGGCCCTGCTCGGCGGCTTCGACGCTCGCTTTTTGGTTGTCCGCTTGGGAGCTGACACCTCTTCGCCACCTCCGGCGCGATTGAGTTGGATTACTTCGCCGGGCCGCGCCAGCGCCTTCTTGATGATCTTCGGATCGGTGACCTGCTTGGCGACGCCCATCGAGAAGAGATCGGTCTTGGCTCCCCACGCCTTTAGCGCGGCGGGCCTGCTGGGAGCGGCGACAACGGCGTCGTGAAAGCCGCTGGTGGCGCAAAAGACCTTGAGCCGGGGCATTGCTCAGTCGGAGTGGGAACTCGTGCATGACGTCGGTCCGCTGCCTCTCGGCGGATTCCTCGACCTTGGACAGCGGTCGAACCGCGGGACCGTTCAAGACGCTGCCATCGGGCAGGAACTGCGAGCCGTGACACGGGCAGTCCCAGCATTTTTCGAAGCCGTTCCAGTGGACGATGCAGCCGACATGGGTGCAGACCGCGCGCGCTCGATGAACTGGCCGTCCTCGCCATGATAAACGGCGATGCTTGGCAAGCCCGCGGCGAAGGATCGCGCCTTCGCCCGGCTCGATCTCTTCGACGCTCGCCGACCTCGCCCGGCCGAGATATTCGGCCGAGGTTGGCGACCCCTCGGCCCTGGCCCTTCACATATTCGCCCAGGCGTCAGGCCGCTCGTCGGCTTGCGCGCCGGATCGAACAGATCGGCGAAACGCGCCTTGTCGTTGCGATACAGCGCGATGAAATTGAGCGCGCCGGCGACGCCGTTGGTGATGCCCTGGCCGCTGTCGCCGCTGTGGACATAGATGCGGTCGGACCCGTCGCGGCCAGAATAGGGCATGAAATCGACCGGCTCCATCACCTGGCCCGACCAGCGATAGCTCGACCTCGCCGAATGCGCGGAACCGCTCGCGCGTCCAGTCGCTCGAGCTGGGCGAAGCGGTCGTCCATGTCGTTGGCGGTGCCGCTGCGGTGATCCTCGCCGCCGACGATCAGCCAGATCCTCGGCCTTCGCCGGCGGGCTGCAGCCGGACATAATGGTACGGCCTCGAGCGTGTCCCAGATCAGCGCGTCCGGCGACGCTGCCCTTGGGCACCCGTCCGGCGATCGCATAGGTGCGCATCGGCACTTGCTTGGTGTGGATCGCGACCTTGTCGTTGACCGGCGAATTGGTCGCGAACAGCGCCGCTCCGGCGCGGATCGATGGCCGCTTTCGGTCGTGATGGTAACGCCGTCGTCCTCGTCGTCATGGCCGACATAGGCAGTGTCGACCGTAGAGCCGTCCGCCGCGCTTCTCGATCGCGCCGATCAGCCCGGCGCAATATTTGAGCGGGATGGAACCGTCCCTGGTGGGGAATCGCAGCGCCCGGCGTTCCGGCCGGCAGCGGATACGGCGCCTGGTCGGTCCACTCGACGTCGACCTCCGAGCCCCCGGCAGGCCTCATATTCCTGCTTCGAGTTCGCCATGTGCGCCGGTTCGGCCGGGACCAGATAGCCCGTCGACCCGGACGAAATCGGCGTCGATCCCTTCTTCGACGCAGATCGCCTCGATCCGGTTGACCGCGGCGACCTGGCTTTCGTGATAGAGCCGCGCATCTCCTCGCCGCGCGCGCGGATCAGTTCGGAATAGTAGTCGTCGATCTCGGTCGCGAGGTGCGCCGTCGTCCGCGCCGTCATCCCGCCGGTAATGTCGCCGCGGTCGATGACCATCACCTTGCGCCGAACCGCGCCGCCTCATAAGCCGACGACAGTCCGGCGATGCCGCTGCCGACGACGACCAGGTCGCACGCCATGTCTTCCTGCAAGGGCGGATAGACCAGCGGCTCGAACTCAGCTTTCCATAGCGACGGCATGGTTCACCTCCGCATCCGAAACGACTGGGAGGCGAACTTGGCTGCAACGCGGAATTAATGAACGCCGCCTTCTCAAGGGATCGTCATCCCAGCGAAAGCTGGGATCTCAAGTGGGAAAGGAGATGTCAGCTTTCGCTGGCATGACGGTTTGTT
>CAWANX010000002.1:0-183186 GCA_963783535.1 uncultured Alphaproteobacteria bacterium | reverse complement strand
GGACGTCGTTCCTACAGAACCAAAGGCAAAGCCGATCCCAGAAAAACCTCCGGCTGAATCCGGCCCCATTGCCTCCACCCCTGCGACCACTTCCCCGCAAGTTACGGCTGCGACTTCAACAGTTGACGCGTTAAACTTGGTTTGTGGCGGTGGCGGAACAGCCAACAAGGCCAGCGTTACCAGCATTTACGGCACTTCGAGCGCTTCGGGAATGGTAGGCACGGCACCGGTCAGTATGACTGGTATTAGCTCTGGAACGATCATGATTCAGCGGCAGCAAGACTTCGCCGATCAGGTGGATGTGCGGTTGTTTTCGGGTGACGATCGCATCCGCATGCCGCGTACCATGTTGCCCCTAATACGCGGCGGCAGCGAGGGGTGGTTCAAGCTAAAAGACGTAAAGGTGACTGACCGCGCGATCACAGCATCGGCAGCGGTCAACTTCTTAAACAACCCGAAGGTGCATATCGACCGCTTGACCGGCACAATCTCGATCAATGGCAAGGCCGGCTCATATTCCGGTCAATGCGAAGCGGTCGATCCGAACGCCCAGCGCAAGTTTTAGACACTGCGCAGCACTCTTCACCCGAGCCTGGAAGCTCTTGCGGAGCTTCTGCAGCTTGGGTGGGATGACCGCGATGCAGTAGGAGTTGCTCTGCCCCTCGCGGGCCCAGTAATCCTGGTGATAATCCTCGGCCGGGTACCATTCGGACTTCGGCTCGATGGTTGTCGCGACCTTGCCGTCATTCTGCTCATTGGCCCGCTCGATCGCCGCCTTCGCCGCGTCGCGCTGGGCTTCGTCCTGAGGGAAGATCGCCGAACGATATTGGGTGCCGACGTCATTGCCCTGCCGGTTGATCTGGGTCGGGTCATGAGTGGCGAAGAAAATGTCGAGCAGGTCGTCGAAGCTGAGCTGCTCCGGGTCAAAGGTGATGCGAATCGCCTCGGCATGGCCGGTATCGCCGCCGCAGACCTGCTTGTAGGTCGGATTAACCGTGGTTCCGCCGGTATAGCCGCTTTCCACCGATTTCACCCCGACAACGTCGAGGAACACCGCCTCCGTGCACCAGAAGCATCCGCCCGCGAGCACCGCGACTTCATCGGCCATGATCGTTCCTCCGTGTGTGTGAACGGAGAAAATAGGAACGCGGCTGAAATATTTGAAGGGCTCAGTCCTTGATACTGGCCTTGAGCGTCGCCATTTCGAGCCGCTTGCCGATCCATTCGGCCAGCTCCTCGAACTTCAGCGGCTGGTCGAACACGATCCCTGCCCTGCGGTCCGAAAACCAGCGGACTTCGCCGCGCACGGGACGAAGACTTTCGACTACCACGACGACGTTCTTGCCGAGGCAATATTCATCGATCGGCTCGACCTTCATCCCGCCGAGTGAGATGTCATGGACGTCGACGGTGTAATAGCTGCTGTCGAGCTTGACGTTGGCCTTGCAATTGACCTCCAGCCGCGGCGGCCGCGGGCGGAATCCATGTCGCTGCTTGCGGCCGGCCAGGAGCTCGCCAAGGTCGATATTATAGTCGAATTTGAAGCCGGCGGTCCCTTCGCGGATCCACACAACCGTCGAAGGGACATTCTGCGACGACAATTCTATCGACACCAGGTCGCCCACCTGCAACGGATGCCCCACTTCGGCCATCAGCCCGCCGGCCGAGACGTTGCGCACCCTGATGAGCTGCTCGCGGTCTCCAGCGTCGGTAAGCTTGGCAACTCGGAGCATGGCGATCAGCCGCTCGTCGACCCGGCGCTCGGACGGCCGAGGGACGGCGGTGCTCAGCGAGAAGGTGGTCGAACTCGAACGCAATATTGTCCTCGCCCAGCGGCCGCTTGGTTTGCTTGCGACGGATGAGTGAACCGAACATGCAGGAACCACTCCATAGCGAAGGAAAATCGCGTCAAAGCGGGACATTAGGTGATATTGGGTTAAAATCCCGTTTCACGCGTTTGACGCCGACGCGGAAAGCTGTTGTGACTGATCTGCCTCGGGGGCGAGAGAGCGTGGGAGACCTTCCGGATGGCCTTGCCGAGGTTGCTGCTGATCGACGACGAGCCGGCTTTGGCTGCATTTGTGGCGAAAGCGGCGGATATGTGCGGATTCGAGCCGACCATCGCCGAGCAGGATCAGGAATTTCGCGACAGTTTTCACCAGCAGCGCCCGCACATGGTCGTCCTCGATCTCGGCATGCCCGGCATGGACGGGGTGGAGCTGATCCGCTTCCTTGCCGATGAAGGCTTTGAAGACCCGGTACTGATCATTTCAGGGTTTGACCGGCGGGTATTGGACAGCGCCTTCCGCCTTGGCGCCGCGCTGGGCCTGCAAATGGTCGGCCCCCTTGAAAAGCCCGCACGGCTCGAGGAGCTGGAAGAAATCCTCAATCGATTGCGGCCCTCGCTGGTGCCATGATCGCCCAAGCCGACATCGGGCTGCTCGATGGGTTCGAGCGAGCGCTGATCAACGGCCGGCTGCGTATGGCCTATCAGCCAAAGATTTCGCTTTCCGATGGCCGATTGAGGAGAGTCGAGGCGCTGGTCCGCTGGGACGACCCTACCCTTGGCGCCGTACCGCCGTCGCGCTTCGTCCCGCTGGCGGAAAATCATGGGCTGATCGACCAGCTGACCCAATGGGGCCTCCGCACCACCCTGCGTCAATGGTTGAGCTGGTGCGAGGCTGGCCTCGACACCTGCCTCGCGTTCAATATCTCCGCGCTGAGTCTCGACCAGCTCGATTTTCCCGACCTGGTCGAGCGAATGTGCCGAGCGCTGGAAGTGCCAACCGACCGGCTGGTGCTCGAGCTGACCGAGGGCGCCACCCAGCCCTTGGTCAAGCTAATGGACACGCTGACCCGTTTCCGGATCAAGGGGATCGGCCTTGCCATCGACGATTTCGGGGTCGGCTATTCGACCTTGATGCAGCTCCGCCAACTGCCGTTCACCGAGCTTAAGATCGATCGCTTCTTCATCGAGGACGCGGTCGGATCGAAGGACGGCGTACTGATCGTCAAGAGCATCATCGACCTGGCGCATGGCCTTGGCCTGACGGTCACCGCCGAAGGGGTCGAGACCGAAGACCAGCTCAAGCTGCTGCGCGACCTCGGATGCGATGTCGCCCAGGGCTATTTCGTCGCCAGGCCGCTTTATCCCGAGCAGCTCATTCCCTGGCTCGACGAGTTCGAGGAGCGCTGGCACCTGTTGGTCGGTGACGAGCCGCAGCTGCCGTTTCGGGTGCCGCGGCGGTACATGGGTTAGGCGGTCAATATTTGTCCGGTTCGTCGAGCCTGCTAGACCATCGATAATTAGCCCGAGCTTAGGGGGCGACGTCGAACTTTATTCCCTGGGCCAGCGGCAGGTCATCGCCGTAATTGATGGTATTGGTCGACCGCCGCATATAGGAGCGCCAGCTGTCCGAGCCGCTTTCGCGCCCGCCGCCCGTCTCCTTCTCGCCGCCGAACGCCCCGCCGATTTCCGCGCCCGAGGGCCCGATATTGACGTTGGCGATGCCGCAATCCGATCCCGCCGCCGAAAGGAATCGCTCTGCTTCCTTAAGATCGTTGGTGAAGATCGATGAGCTAAGTCCTTGGACAACATCATTATTCAGAGAAATTGCTTCGTCCAAATCGCGGTAACGAAGCACGTATAGGATCGGCGCGAACGTTTCCTTGAGGACGATGCCCTGCTGCGCTTCCACCTCAATAATCGCCGGGCGAACGTAAATGCCCCCTTCGACGGCTTCCACCCGCTCGGCCTTCCCGTCCAGCGCGCGGTTCATGCCTTCGAACGCCGCTTCATCGATCAACGGTCCGACCAGCGTGTCCGGATCCCGGGGATCGCCGATGCGGATGCGCCCAAAGAGCTCGCGAACGCGCGCCACCAACGAGTCAGCGATCAATTCATGGACGATCAGGCGCCTCAACGTCGTGCAGCGCTGGCCGGCGGTGCCGGCCGCCGAGAATAAAATTGCCCGCTCGGCGAGAGCCAGATCGGCCGACGGCGCGACGATCATCGCATTATTCCCACCCAGCTCCAGCAGGGTCCGGCCAAAGCGCTGGGCAACGCGTGGGCCGACGGTTCGCCCCATCGCCGTCGACCCGGTCGCCGAAAGCAGCGCGACGCGCGGATCGTCGACCAATGCCTCGCCCACCTCGCGTCCACCCTGGACGCATTGCAGCAATCCTTCGGCCGAATCGCCAAATCGCTCCAGCGCCCTTTTTGCAAGCGCCATCACCGCCGCGGCGCACAGCGGGGTCTTCTCGCTCGGCTTCCAGATCACCGGGTCGCCGCAGACCAGCGCCAATGCCGCGTTCCACGCCCACACCGCTACGGGGAAATTGAATGCGGTGATCACCCCGACCACCCCCAGCGGATGCCATTGCTCGATCATTCGATGATTGGGCCGCTCGCTGGCGATGGTCAGTCCGTACAACTGACGCGACAAGCCGACGGCGTAATCGCAAATGTCGATCATCTCCTGGACCTCGCCGAGGCCCTCCTGGACTGTCTTGCCGGCCTCAAGCGTCACCAGCCGGGCGAGTGGCTCCTTCGCCGTCCGCAGCTCCTCACCGATCAAGCGGACCAGTTCGCCCCTGCGCGGCGCGGGCACCGTGCGCCACTGCAGAAATGCGGCATGCGCCCGTTCGCAAGCATCCGTGACGTCGGCTCGGCTTGCCTCGTTGACGCTGCCGATAACCTCGCCGTCGATAGGGGAGCGGCTTTCCAGGCTTCCGCTTCCCTTGACGCCCAGGCTTGCGAGCAGTTCGCGGGCTTCTTCGACGGTGGTCATTTCATCATCTCTCTAGCTTTGGCCAGCGCAGCGACACCGGCATCGATCGTATCGTCGCGCTTGGCAAAACAGAGGCGGATCAGGTGGCGCGAGGGCTCCTGTTCGGCGAACGGCGACAGCGGAACCACTGCGACGCCTGCCTGCTCGACCGCCTGTCGCGCAAAGCTCTCATCATCAAGCGCAATGCCGGATGCGGCCAGGTCGACGCAGAGGAAATAGGTCGAAGCGCTCGGCAGGACCCCATAGCCCGCCGCCTCGAGACCCGCCGTCATCCGATCCCGCGCCCGGGCGAAGCGATCGCGCATCGGCCGGAGCCATGTATCGCCATCGCTGAGGCCGAAGGCTACCGCTGCTTGTAGATTGGGCGCCGAGGCAAAGGTCAGGAACTGATGCGCTCTCGCCGCCAAAGTCGTCAATTCCGGCGAGGCGACCAGCCAACCGATCTTCCATCCCGTTAGAGAAAATATCTTTCCTGCCGAGCCGCATTTGAATGTTCGCTCCGCCATGCCGGACAGCGACGAGATGGGCGTGAACTGCTGGCCATCGAGCAGGATGTGTTCCCAAACCTCGTCGGAAATGACGATGAGGTCATTGGCTATTGCGACCTCCGCAACAATGCCGAGCTCGTCGGCGTCGAAAAGTCGCCCGGTGGGATTGTGCGGATTGTTGAAGATGATTGCCCGGGTTCCGGGGTTTATCGCCGCCTCCAGCGCATTTCGTTCGATGCGCCAGCCCGGCGGCACCAGAGCAACCTCCCGAACCGAGCCACCCGCCCGACGAACCAGCGGTGCGTAGGCGTCATAGGCGGGCGTCATCAGGATCACTTCGTCGCCAGGCTCGACCGTTGCCAGGATCGCCGCCGCCAGCGCCTCGGTCGCCCCGCTCGTCACGCAAATATTGTCGGCTGAAAGTTCGAGCCCCTGATGCCGGCCATAATGGGCCGCTATCGCTTCACGCAGCGCGGGCAGGCCCCGCGAGGGCGCATATTGGTTCGATTCCCCGACCACCGCCTTCGCGGCCTCCTCCAAAATCTCTTGCGGCCAACCGAAATCCGGAAACCCCTGCCCCAGATTGATGGCGCCATGCCTGGCGGCCGCCAGGGACATTCGCTCGAACACGCTGGTTGCCATTTGCTCGTAGAGCGGGTTCATCAGTCGCCCTTCAGGATCGCATCGATTTCGCTCGGCCCATAACCGAGCTCCACCAGGACGGCCTCGCCATCCTGCCCCTCGCGGCGCGGCGGGTCCGGGCGATCGAGGGACGTATCTGAATAGCGCGGTGCGGGCGCCGGCTGAAACACGCCATCGAGGTCGATGAAGGTTCGTCGGGCGATATTGTGCGGATGGACCGGCGCTTCGCCCAGGTCCAGCACCGGCGCGACGCACGCGTCGGTTCCCGCGAAATGGGCCACCCAATCGTCGCGAGCCCGGGAGGAGATCACGGTGGCGATTTCGTCGCGACTTGCGCCGAGGGGAAGCGCAAGGCCCTTGCTCAGGCTGGCACGGAACTGCGGCTCGATCGCGCCGAGCGCGAGGAACTTGCCGTCGAGGCAGCGGTAGACGCCGTAAGAAGGCTCGCCGCCGTCGATCAGGTTCGACTCCCGTTCGTCGCGCCAATTGCCGGCCGCCCTCATCCCATAGGTCAGCGCTCCGATCAGCGCCGCACCGTCGCTCATCGCCGCGTCGATGACCTGGCCCTCCCCGCCCCGCTGGACCGCGATCAGCGCCGCGACCATTCCGAACGCCAGCATCATCCCGCCGCCGGCATAGTCGCCGATGTAGTTCACCGGAACCACCGGCCGCTCCTTCGGACCGACGCCATGCAGCAGCCCGCTGATGGCAATATAATTGATGTCATGCCCCGCTTCCTGGGCCAGCGGACCGTCCTGTCCCCAGCCGGTCACCCGGCCATAGACCAGCTTTGGATTGGCCTCGATCAGTTCGTCCGGACCCAGCCCCAGCCGTTCCATGGCGCCCGGCCGATATCCCTCGATCAGCCCATCGGCCCGTTCCGCCAGGCGGCGCACGACTTCGCATCCGGCCTCTCGCTTCAGGTCGAGCGAAATGCTTCGGCGGTTCCGCAGCAGTGGGTCATTGGGCACGCCGATCATCCCTGCCCGCTCGACACGGATCACCTCGGCGCCATGATCGGCCAGCATCATGGCCGCGAACGGTCCTGGCCCCAGCCCCGCCATTTCGACGATCCTCAGTCCGGAAAGCGGGCCAGCCATGGTCGCCACGCTAGCGGCCACTGATTGTCCCGCAACCCCCTTGCGAAAATGCTGTCCTACAGCGCCCTTCTTCGCTTAGCGTTCGACCATGGTTCGTCAAAAGCAGATTGCCGCCACTTCCGCTGCCCTTGTCAGTGCGAACATTGTGAACATTCGCCCATGATCGACGCCGCGGACCGCACCATTTTTACGGACGACCATCACGCGTTTCGCGATACGGTCCGCCGGGTTCTTACTGACGTGATCGAGCCGCGCCTCGACGCGCACGAACAGGACGGGATCGTTGAGCGCGACGCCTGGGAAAAGGTTGGCGCGACCGGCCTGCTCTGCCCGCAGGTGCCGGAGGCCTATGGCGGCCCCGGCCTCGATTTTTCCTTCAACGCGATTGTGGCCGAAGAGCTGGCCTATATGGGCTCGGCAGCGGGCTTCACATTACAGTCGGATATCGTCGCCGATTACCTCGTCCATTATGGCAGCGAGGAGCAGAAGCGGCGGTATCTTCCCGGCCTGGTCGCCGGCACGACGATCAGCGCCATCGCCATGACCGAGCCCGGGGCGGGCAGCGACCTGCAGGGCATCAAAACCATCGCCAAGGCGGAAGGCAACGGCTGGAAGCTCAGCGGCAGCAAGACCTACATTACCAACGGCCAGGCCGCCGACCTGGTCATCGTTGCCGCCCGCACCAGGGAGGAAGGCGGCGCCAAGGGCATTTCCCTGTTCCTCGTCGAAGCCGGCGACGATGGCTTCAGCCGCGGCCGCAACCTCGACAAGATCGGACTTCACGGAAACGACACGTCCGAATTGTTCTTTGGCGAGGTGAAGCTGCCCGCCGACCGGCTGCTTGGCGGAGAAAATGACGGCTTCATCATGCTGATGAAGCAATTGCCGCAGGAGCGCCTCTCTATCGCGGTGCAGAGCCAGGCTTCGGCCCAACGAGCCTTCGACGAGGCGGTCAAATTCACGTCCGACCGCAAGGCATTCGGGAAGCGAATCCTCGATTTTCAGAACACACGCTTCGGCCTCGCCGATCTGAAGGCTCGACTGCAGGTCGGCTGGGCGCACCTCGACTGGGCGATCCAGCGCCATGTCGCGGGCAAGCTGACCCCGGCCGAGGCAAGCGCGGCCAAGCTATGGCATAGCGAGATGCAATGGGACGCTTGCGACACCGCGCTCCAGCTCCACGGCGGCGCCGGCTATATGAACGAATATCCCATCGCACGCCTGTGGCGCGACGCCCGCGTCGCCCGGATTTACGGAGGAACCAGCGAGATCATGAAGGAGCTTATCGGCCGCAGCATCGGCTAGGGAACGGCGGCCCGCCAGAGACGTTCGGCAGGCAGCGAAAGGAGGACCCAATGTCGATCGCCCCCAAGCTCCAGCAATGTCTCGACGAGGCCCATGCCGACTATGATCTGGTCGAGCACCAGCCGACCAAATCGTCGCTGGAAACCGCAAAGGCCAGCTCGGTCCCTGCCGAACAGGTCGCCAAGGCCGTGCTGCTCGATACCGACGACCAATATCTGCTGGCGGTCCTTCCGTCCGACCGGCGCGTCGAGTTGTCCGAGCTACGGAGCGAATTGGGCCGCAAGCCGCGCCTCGCCAGCGAGGACGAGATCAAGAGCCTCTTCAATGACTGCGACGTCGGAGCGATACCGCCGGCTGGCTATGGCATCACGACCATCGTCGACGATGCGATCGAGCAGCAGCCGGATGTGTATTTCGAAGCGGGCGACCACGCCTCGCTGGTTCACATGAACCACGACCAGTTTTCGCGGCTGATGAAAGGCGCGCGGCACGGGCAATTCAGCGAGCCGTCGCTGGTCGACTGACCGGCTCTAGAATCCAAGCCGATCCAGGATCGAATCGACCAATATCTCGGTCGCTGACTTGCTCGCCAGGCCGCCGCGGACCAGACAGCGGTCAACCAGGACCGACCTGAACGCTTCGTACAGGCCCGGTTCCGGCGGCTGGGGCTGTGACCAGAATGTATCCAGATGCTCCTGGTGGGTCAGTCCGGCGATGCTGTAAATCGCCCTGCCAAGCGTGCACACAGGAGTGCCGTAGGTCAGCGCGAGCGTCGCCGACGTGCTGTTCACGCAAACCAGCCCCCGCGCATCGCCGGCCAATGCATCGAGATCGCCTCCGTCGATGAAGTGAATCCGACCTTCGAGATCCAGTTCCCGAGCGTTCCGCTTGACGAATTTGGCCCAGTTGAAAAACCCGCAGTCCAACGGGTGCTGCTTGACCAGCAAATGGCAGTCGGCTGGCGCGTGGGCCGCGAAGCTCTTGATCGCATAGAGAGCGGCACTCTGCATGTCGGGAAAGGAGGAATGGCTGCGGATTTGATAGTCACCCGAAAGCTGGAGCGGCAGCAAGAAGTACGGCTTGCCTTCCAGCTCTTTCAAAACCCCTATCGGCGCCCCGCCGGCGCTGCTCCTCGCCCAGGAATTTCCATAGCCAGCCGAGGCCCTCGACGATGATCGAGCCGGGGCGATGCGATCGATAATGGGGATATAGCAACCGCCCGACGACGACATGATGATAGTGCCAATAGGAATCCCGCGCCCGCCGGCGGAAGCTTGCAGTGATCGGAGGCAGATCCGGCTCGGGCGGCAGGCGTTTGGCTTCCTTCAATATCCATTGCTTGTCGCGGCTGAGGGTGGATCGCGCGTTCACTCCCTCCAGCTCCAGCGTCATCCAGTCGGGCCGAAGATAGCCCTCTTCCAGCACATGGGTGCGGATGTCGCGCAGCTTGGCCATGCCATGAGCGGCCACATGGTAAGGCCGGCAATCTCCGAACAGCATCAGGTCGGTGATTCCGTTATCCCGCAGGAATTCGTCGATGAATACCGGCCAATCGGAAAAGCGGCCCTTAAAGTCGACCGCGCCTTCCGGCCAGTCGAGCCGATCACCACCGCTGAGGTTGATGCGATGAACGGCAATGTTTTTGCTCCGCAGCGCTTTGCCGAGCTGCAGGAACAGGGAGCCCGGTGGCCCCTGCAGGAACAGGAAGGCGCGATCGCTCATCTATTTCAACTTGACTGGAAATGAGGACAAAGTGCGTTTCAGCCGACCTTGCAGGCGACGGAGCGGAACGAGCAAACCTTGCGGCTGCTCGCCGGCTCCGCTCGACAGCCGATCGATGAGGATCTCCGGCGGGCACGGCAGTCCCGTGACGGGATCGAGATATCGGGGGTAAATCAGCAATGCGGCCGCCACCAACTCGTCGAGGCTGCGCTTCGCCGTCCTGCGATCCGGAACCTGACCCATGTCCCGGGTCAGGCCCCACCCGGCATAGAATGGGACCCCATGCGTCGTGACGCGCTTGCCCCTAAGGAGGGACTCGAAACCGGCCAGCGACGTGTTGACGTGAACCTCGTCAACCGCGGAAATAAGCTCCGAAATAGGGTCGTCCCGGACGATTTCATCGGCGAGGGCCAGGCAGTCATCGTCAGGGATTGCACCTGTCCTGTGGCCGGCCTCAACATCGGGATGAGGCTTGTAGATGATGTAACGATCCGGAGCCTCGTTTCGAACGCGACGCAAAAGTTCCAGATTGCTCCTGACGTCTCCACCACCGGAGAGGACCGAACGATCGTCTTCGACCTGCCCGGGGACCAGTATCGATCCCGATGGGAATGGCGGTCGTTTTGAAGACGGGTCGGCCGATCCATATTTGCTCAAGCCCCGGTGAACGATCACCTCGCGCATCTGCTTGGCACGGGCGAGGAGGTCCGCCGAAAATCCGCCTTCCTGAAGAAGATGCTCGAGGTCGCTCTCCCGGCTCGGATCGAAGTATATCCCGCGACGGTCCACGACAATCGAAAGCGGAGGAATGCAGTCGGCCCCAAGGCCGACGGAACGGATGAACCCGTCCTCGACTTCGGCGCATGAGAACCCACTCCGGTCGAGTTCCGCTAGCTTATCGGGAGCAACCCGCGACCTCCAAATGGCCAAACGCTCACCTTCCGAAGTTTGCCGGGGCCGGAATTCGAAAGGAACCGGCCTGGAACCCGCCCATAGCAATGGTTCCACCGTTGAGCGTTTCCAGGAGGCGAAGCCGAGGGCGCCGACAATGTCGCGATTGCTGTCGATAAGCCCCCTCCAGAAGGTGCATAGCTCGATCGCTCTATCGGGCGTGGCGGGACCTTCGTTGAATGGATCCACGAAGTCGAATGGGTCCAGCACCTGGGCTCTGAACGTCTCGCGGAGAATGGATCGGTTGGACTCAACATGATCCAAGCTTTGAAACGGCCCCTCGCCTACGCACCGAACGGGCACTCCTGACAAGCTTGCAATCAGCGCCAACTCGTCATCTGCATCAACGAATAGTCGTTCGGCCCTGCTGACCAGATGCCAAGGGTCGCAATCGCCCGCAACGGTTCCCCGGGGGGGTGAAGATTGGCTCGGCCTGTCGTGCGAATGGCGCCAGACGAGCAGTTTTCGGTCCGTGTCGATAGACCTCTGCAATTTGGCCCGAAACGCGGCATCGCGGACCCGAACGAGGGTGTAAGGTGGGTCCGGCAATGGCGGCTGATCAGCCCAGTAATCGCCGCCCACACGGGCGGCGGCCGTCGCCTCCATCAGTTCGTCAACTTGCTTGTCCGAAAGGTCGGAACCAGCGCTACCCGGACGCATAAGCAGGCGATGCCCCGCATGCGGGAATGGCGGGACGCGATATAGCGGAGTCATGGACTGGCTTGTCCGGCCAAGCGTCATGCGAACGCCACAGGTGGTTTGGACGTTATTTTCATAGACGAATTGTCATACCTTCACGCGGCGGACCATGTTCACAGGTTGCTTCACGAACTTCGCGCTGCAGGCGGTCTAGTTGAGCTGGGCCAATGTTTTAAGGTAATTCGCATAGTCATTCTTACCCAGGCGATCGATCGCTCGTTCCAGGCCCGCGTTATCGATAAAGCCGTTGCGCCACGCAATCTCCTCGGGGCATGCGATCTTCATTCCCTGGCGCCGTTCAAGCGTCGCAACAAATTCCGCCGCCTCCAACAGGCTGTCTGGTGTCCCCGTATCGAGCCACGCAAATCCGCGCCCCATAATCTCGACCTTAAGCTCGCCCTTTTCGAGATAGGCGCGATTAACGTCGGTGATCTCGAACTCACCTCTGGCGGAAGGTTGCAGGTTGGCCGCAATGTCGACGACCTGCTCGTCGTAGAAATATAACCCCGTCACCGCCCAGTTCGACTTGGGTCGGCTGGGCTTTTCCTCAATGCTCGAAGCCCGCCTTTCACCATCAAAAGCGATGACGCCATAACGCTCGGGGTCGGCTACATGGTAGGCAAATACGGTCGCCCCTTGATGCCTTTGCCGGGCCTCATGCATCAGCTCTGGCAGCCCATGGCCGAAAAAGATGTTGTCGCCCAGCACGAGGCAGGAAGGACCACCCGAAACGAACTCGGCGCCGATCACGAACGCCTGCGCCAGACCCCTCGGCTCCGGCTGCAGCGCATATGACAGGCTCATCCCCCATTGCGAGCCGTCGCCAAGCAAATGGCGGAATCCGGGCGCGTCATGGGGCGTGGTGATGATCAGGACGTCGCGAATGCCGGCCAGCATGAGTGTCGCCAAGGGGTAATAGATCATCGGCTTGTCATAGACGGGCATCAGCTGCTTCGAGGCCGCAAGGGTCATCGGAAACAGCCGCGTGCCGGTACCGCCCGCGAGAATGATCCCCTTCATCTCTTCACTTTCCAAGTCTTAGGTTGCCGACCCGACGAGCCGGGCAACGATTGTGGCGGTCGATCGATGCCAGTCAGGGAGGCGGACTTCGATGAATGCGGGCTAGTCTGGCGTTATCGAGACGGGAGTTCGCCGGTCGCCGGGCAGGTGTCGAAAGCTCCTTTGAGGCGATGCGCCGAACGCGGCATGTCGGGCCGCCTGAAGCGTCCGAAACAGCGAAAATCTCTTCCGCAAACTCGGCCCAGCTGGCGTCGCCACTATTGGTCATGTGAAAGACACCACGCTGAGCCCGGTCGCCGGACGCGGTCAAATTTGTCGCGACGGCGATGATACCGTCCGCAAGATCGAAGCCGCTGGTTGGATTACCGCGTTGATCGGCAATCACCTCGACCTCCTCGCGGTCCTGGGCCAACTTCAGCATCGCCTTTACAAAGTTGGCGCCGAATGGGCTGTGGACCCAGGCCGTTCGTAAGATCGCAACATCCTCATGCGCCGCAAGGACGGCTTGTTCCCCTGCAAGCTTGCTCGCACCATAAACGCTGGTTGGAGCGGTGGGATCATCCTCTAATAGGGTGACGGCTTAGATCCATCGAACACATAGTCGGTCGACAAGTGGATCAGAGGAACCCCAAGTCGACTTGCTGCTCTGGCCAACGACTCAGGACCGCGGGCATTTATCGCGAATGCCAGTTCGGATTCGGATTCCGCACGGTCGACGGCGGTATAGGCAGCGGCCGAAACGATCGCGTCGGGCCGGGTTTGCACGATTGCATGGATGATATCGTCCTGATCGCGGGCAAGGTCGAGCTGCGGTCGGCCAAGCGCAACAATCTCGTGACTCAACGCCGGTCCCCGTTCGAGCAGCGAGCGAACGACCTGCCCCTCGCGACCGGTGACAACGATCCGCATGGCGCTTTCCTAGGCCTTCACCTGAAACAGGCCCAGTCGCTCACCGGGGTAGCCTCGGCGAAGAGGCTGCCACCACCATTCGTTGTCGAGATACCATTGCACGGTGTTCTCGAGGCCCGTTTCGAAAGTCTCTTCCGCTCGCCAGCCAAGTTCCTTTTCGAGCTTGGTCGGGTTGATAGCATATCTTGCGTCGTGGCCGGGCCGGTCGGTCACGAACTCTATCAGTTCTTCCCGCGGGGATTCCGCAGGCACCAGTTGATCGAGTATTCCGCAAATGCGGCGGACGACATCGATATTCCGACGCTCGTTCCAGCCGCCGACACCGTAAGTTTCGCCAGGGCGGCCCCGCTCGCTGATCGTGGCGAGAGCCTTCGCATGGTCGTCGACGAACAGCCAATCACGTACATTTTCGCCTTTGCCGTAAACCGGCAGGCGCTGACCCGCGAGGGCGTTGATGATGGTCAATGGAACCAGCTTTTCGGGAAATTGGTACGGCCCGTAGTTGTTGGAGCAGTTGGATAGCACGACCGGCAAGCCGTAGGTCCGATGCCACGCCTTGGCCAAGTGGTCCGATGAAGCCTTGGACGCAGAATAGGGCGAGCTTGGATCATAAGGCGTCGACTCATCAAACAACCCGTCGGCACCCAAAGAACCGTATACCTCATCGGTCGAAACATGGAGAAAGCGGAACAAACTCCTGGCCTCCCCCTGAAGCGGGGACCAGTAGCTGCGCGCCGCTTCCAGCAGCGTGAAGGTGCCGATGACGTTGGTCTGGATGAAATCTGCCGCGCCGGTGATTGATCGATCGACATGACTTTCGGCCGCAAGGTGCATGATCCGTTGTGGCTGAAATTCATGGATGGCGTTCGAAATGGCGTCGCGGTCGCAAATGTTCGCGTGAAGGAATTTGTAATTTGGATTGCCGGCTACCAGGCGGAGAGACTCAAGATTACCCGCGTAGGTGAGGGCATCGATGTTCAACACATCGCAACCCCTGTCGAGCACCAGGTGCCTTACTAGAGCAGAGCCAATGAAGCCGGCCCCACCGGTCACGATCACGCGCATCGAGCGTCCTTCGCACTGAAATAGGGCGGCAACTCGGCGAGTTTGGGTTGGTTGCGGTCCTTGGAGGAGACGGAACTCGGGATCCGCGATGGATGGCCATTCAACGGCAATATCCGGATCGTCCCAAGCGACCCCCATGTCATGTTCGGGGCTATAGTAGCTCGTCACCCGATAGCTGACGACAGTGTTCGGTTCGAGAGTGCAGAATGCATGCCCGAACCCGATTGGCACCCACATTTGATTGTTTTGCTGAGGGGTGAGTACCACGCCGATCCAACGACCGTAATTGGGTAAATCATGGCGCAAATCGACTGCGACATCGAACAGCCTTCCCGCCAGGCAGCGCACCAATTTGCCTTGAGCCGCAGGAGGACGTTGGAAATGAATACCCCGCAACGAGCCAGGCCGAACGCTCAGAGACATGTTGTCCTGAACAAATTCGACGTTTCCCGCCCGCTCGACAAACGGCGCAAGACGAAAGGTTTCGGCAAAATGGCCGCGCTCGTCTTCAATCTTGAGAGGAATGATCTCTAACGGACCTTCGAGGTCAAATGTGCGGAATTCCATGATTTTCCAGCAAACTCCGGTCCGTCGGCGCGGCCCGCTTAATCGACTTTCCAGTCATTTCAAATATCTATCATCAATCAGCAACTAACCGGTGTTTTGCCGTAACGATAAATCGCCCTTTGCCGGCCGACGTCCTCGCAGCCCATTCAGGCGGATTTCGCATCCAATGTTTCGGTCAGCGGGTAGATCGCCGTGATCACGCGGGATATATTCGATGGGCAGGACCAGATTGGGGAGAGAGCGGTTGGACTTGAAGATCGTGGAGCGCGTCGGGGAAGTGTTGAGAGTGGCGGCGGCAACGGTCGTCTTGCCTCGATATTCCGCCCGCCAGTCGTGCGAAGCCGAGATGAAAGCGGGCAATGAGCCGGTGACCGTTGCAGATCGCGAGGCGGAGGCGATGATCGGCCGAGCGCTTCAATCACTTCTGCCACAGTCCCGTGTCGTGGGTGAAGAGGCCTGCGCGGCGGACGCTTCGCTCCTCGAGGCTATCGGTGAAGGAATGGTATGGATCGTCGACCCGATCGACGGCACGGCGAATTATGCCGCCGGACGCCCACCATTCGCGATGATGGTCGCGCTGCTTCAAAAGGGCGAGATAATCGGATCCTGGATCCTCGACCCGTTAGCCGACCGACTTGCGGTAGCGGAACGGGGCGGCGGAGCATGGATCGACGGCCGGCGCTTACGAACATCGCTCGAGCCCATCCAGATAGAGGGCCTGCAAGGCATTATCAGTGATGCGTTCATGCCAGCCGAACACCAAGAGCGGGTCGACGATCTCGCCAAGATGGTCGGCTTGGCATGTTCCACGGCACGCTGTGCGGGACATGAATATCCGCTTGTGGCAACCGGCGCGCGCCACTTCGCGCTCTATTGGCGCACCCTCGTGTGGGACCATGCGCCGGGCGTGCTCCTGCTCACCGAGGCAGGGGGCTCGGTAACGCACCTCGATGGATTGCCCTATAATCCCGCACTGCCGCGGACGGGGTTGTTGCTTGCGCACAACCCGGCGATCGCGGAAGCTTTGCTAAAATCGATGCGAGCAAATTCCTAGCTTTCGCAGATGCTTCCGCCGGGGTGTAAAGGCTTGTTGCCGCCAGCCAATAGTCATATGGAGTGCCCAGTTCGCACGGCACCGTGCAGTCAGTGGACCATTCTCATCATGGCATTCAACTTCTACGGCCCGAGTTCGTCGGTTGCATCTTCCCGGGCCGCGTTCAAACGCAAGGCTCAAACGCAGCTAGCGGCATTGGCGATGCTCATGCTGGCCGGCTGCACTACGGCCGTGGGTCCGTCGCGGAGTGCAATCGTCAGTCAAGGCACTTCCCAACAGATACCCGGAATGCAACTCATCCGAGTCACCAATGACGTTGCGCGGAGCCTGGCGACAACCGAGCCCAATCTTGGCTTTGCGGAAACCATTGGCGATGCGGAGCCCGTCGGAACCGTGGTGGGGATCGGCGACAGCCTGGAGGTGACAATTTGGGAAGCGCCACCTGCCGTTCTATTCGGCGGCGGGGTATTCAACACCCGGATCGACTCGTCGCTTCAGGGCAGCCGGCCCGGGACGCTGCCCGAAATGATGGTCGGGCCTTCCGGTACGATTACAGTGCCCTTTGCTGGCCAAGTTCCCGCGGCGGGGCGGACGCTTCGGCAAATCGAGCAAGCGATCGTGGCCCGGCTCCATGGCAAGGCCAATCAACCTCAGGCGATCGTCAGGATTGCACGCAATACCACTGCAAACGTGTCCGTCGTCGGCGAGGTCGTGACCGCAGGCAGGGTTCCCCTGACGCCTCGCGGGGAACGGTTGCTCGACGTCATTGCGCAGGCAGGCGGAACCAAGCATCCGGTCGATCGGGTAACCGTTCAGCTGACCCGCGGCGACAGGACCGTCACAATGCCTCTTGAGACTGTGGTCCGAGACGCCCGACAGAATGTCATCCTCCAGCGCGACGACATCATCACGGCCTTTTTCCAGCCCAACAGCTTCACCGTGCTCGGGGCAGCCGGCAAGAACGAGGAAGTCCGGTTCGAAGGCGTTGGGCTGACCTTGTCGCAGGCGCTTGGCCGAGTGGGCGGGCTTCAGGATATGCGCGCCGATCCAGAGGGCGTGTTCCTGTTCCGCTGGGAGAGCCCGCAGCGGGTTCGCACCATGGTGCAACCGCAAGGCGCGCTGCCTGACGGCCCCGTGCCGGTCATTTATCAGGTAGCCCTGAAGGATCCGGAAACCCTGTTCGCGGCGCAGAATTTCGCGATGAGGAACGGCGATGTTATTTTTATCGCAAATTCGCCCACCGTGGATTTCCAGCGGTTCGTAAATCTCCTTGCCTCGTCGGCGCTCCCGGCCCTTTCAGTGGCGAACACCGTTCGCACGCCGTGAAGCAATAAACGGTTGTCGAACGAACGGCCTCTACTGCTGGATGTCACCCGTCTGATCTGGCGGCGCTGGGTAGGGCGCCTCCCGACAGGCATCGATCGGGTCTGCCTGGCCTATCTCGACCATTATCGCGACCGGTCGCAAGCCGTGATTCAACGGCGAGGCTTCCGGCGCATATTTTCGGAAGCTGCGTCAGAGAAGCTGTTCGATACCCTTGTTAGGCCGGGCCGGAGCCTTCGAGCGGACCTGGCCCGCACGATCGGCCGCGAGCCTTTCGAGACCTTCTCGTCGCCACGCGGCCGCGATCGGCTATACCTCAACGTCGGCCATACTGCACTTCAGGACCAGGGTTATCTGGCCTGGACCCAAGCGGCAGGCGTGCGGCCCGTCTACATGGTGCACGACCTGATCCCGATTACCCATCCCGAATATTGCCGGGCAGGCGAAGCGCAACGTCACGCCCAACGGATGCGCAACATGCTTTCAAGTGCGGTGGGCATCATCGGGAATAGCCAGGCCACGCTCGACGATCTTCAGGCTTTCGCGGCGAGCGATTTCCCGGACATGCCTCCCCGGATTGCAGCGCCTCTAGGAACCGAGATGCAGCCCGGCACCAGCGTCCGGCGAGAAAGGCCCGAACGGCCCACCTTCGTCATGCTGGGTACGATCGAAGGGCGTAAGAACCACCTGATGTTGCTTCAAATCTGGGCCCGGCTGGTGCGGACCTATGGACCGGATGCGCCGCGGCTGCTCGTCATTGGCCAGCGAGGCTGGGAGTGCGAGCAAGTGGTGGACCTGCTTGACCGAAGCGAAACCTTGCGCGGCGCGGTGATCGAAATCGGCCATTGCACCGATGCCGAATTGAACGCTCATTTGGCGGGCGCTAGAGCATTGCTGTTTCCCAGCCTTGCCGAAGGCTATGGATTGCCGCTCGTCGAGGCGCTCACTGCCGGTGCCCCGGTGATCGCCAGCGACCTGCCGGTGTTTCGGGAAATCGGGCAAGGCGTCCCCGATTTTCTCGACCCGCTCGACGGGCCGGCGTGGGAACAGGCAATCCTCGCCTACGCTTCAGACGACAGCGCTCTCCGCGCGGCGCAAGTCGGCAGACTTGCCGGCTATCGTGCCCCGACGTGGAGCAGCCACTTTGAGCGGGTCGATAGCTGGCTTGCTACGCTTTGAGAGATTCTGCGCCGCAAGCCGCGATCGCAAGCACGCGGCGGACCAGGTCGCCGAGTTGATCAAGAGGAACTGCGTTCGGTCCGTCGGAGAGTGCTTCCTCCGGCCTTGGGTGGCATTCCATGAACAAGCCGTCGACACCGACCGCCACCGCGGCTTTCGCCAAAGGTTCGACGAATTCCGACTGGCCGCCTGACCGATCCCCGAGCGCGCCCGGTTGCTGCACGCTATGTGTGGCGTCGAATACGACGGGACAGCCGGTTGCACGCAATTGGACCAGCCCGCGCATGTCGACGACGAGATTATTATAGCCAAAGTTGACGCCGCGCTCGCACACCAGGAAATTGTCGCTGTTCACGCCGGCCCGCTCGGCGGCGGAGCGCGCCTTGCCGATGACCGGCTTCATGTCGGAAGGCGCCATAAACTGCGCCTTCTTAATGTTCACCGGACGGCCGCTGGCTGCGACGGCTTCAATCAAATCGGTCTGACGTGCGAGAAATGCGGGCGTTTGGAGCAGGTCCACCACCTCAGCCACTGGGGCGACCTGGTCGATGCTGTGAACATCCGTCAAAATCGCCAAACCGGTCTCTGACCGCACCTTCTCAAGGACTTCTAAGTCCTTCTTCCATGCCCAAGCCGCGAAAGGACTCACCCGAGGTCCGGTTCGCCTTGTCAAAGCTGGCCTTGAAGATGACCAGAATGCCCAGGCGTTCGGCCAAACCTCGCAGCTCATGACCAATTTCCAGGCACAGCGCCTCGCTTTCGATCACACAGGGACCCGAAATGAGAAAGGGCTTCGAGGTGCTGATGGATTGGCCGAGGAGTTGCTTCATGGGGATTTCTAAAAGCCGCGACGCTGTAGCTCGTCTTCGATGAGCTTCACGTCCCCGGGATTATTGAGCTCGATCATCGAACCTTCTGGCGGCTCGCAAACAACGGTGGCCACCTCGATGCCTATATCAAGGAATCTGCAGTTGCTCCAGCCCTTCAACCGTCTCGAGTTCAGATGGAGGAGCGCTCCTATAGGCCACCAGCGCGGTTCGGCGGTAGGCGTAGAGGCCGAGATGCAAATGAACCGGCAGAGCAGCCCCTTCATTAGCCGAAGGGATATAGGGGATGATATTCTTGGAGAAATAAAGCGCCCGCTTCTGCCGGTCGAACACGACCGTGGTGCCGCCTACGCGGCCGGCGGCCCGATCTTCGATCAAATGCCGCAACGTTTCGCCGCGGCAGGCAATGGCAGGCGTAGCAACCTGCAGAGCGGGCTCCTCTCGCATCCGGTCGATGACCGCCGTCACGATGTGCGGTGGCGTGAGCGGTGCATCACCTTGAAAATTGACAACGATGTCGGGCACGTCGACCAGCTCGTCGAGCGCAGCTGCACAGCGTTCCGTACCATTAGCGCATTCGGGCGGCGTCATTAGCGCCGTGCCTCCGATGCGCTCCACCTCCTCGAAAATGCGCCGATCATCGGTCGCAACCGCCACGAACCCAACTCCAGGTACGTTGCGTGCCGCCCGCCAGCTCCATTCGATCAGGCTACGTTCGACGCCGCCCGCCCTGAGGCGTGCCAGCGGCTTACCCGGATAGCGTGAAGACGCGTACCGGGCCGGGATAATGATGTAGCAGAGCTTATCCTGACCTTGCCGCCCTGGGTCAGCCATTCCGCGAACGCGTGAGGTCGTGGATATGAAGCAGTCCAACCGGCCGCTCCGGCGCGTCATGAGCCGTCACGAACAGGGCCGTGATACGGTATTCCTGAAGCATATCGAAGGCGTCTTCGCACATCGTGCCGTCCGGAACCGTTTTCGGGTCCGGGGTCATGACATCCCGCGCGGCCAGCTCGAACAACTGCTCACTATGACGACGCAGGTCGCCGTCCGTGATGACCCCAATCAGCCGGTCATTTTCCACCACACCGGCGATTCCGAAAACTCTTCCGGGTCATCTCGATTATGACTTCAAGCATCGAGGCATCGGGCGATACGAGTGGCAGCCTGTCGCCGGTGTGCATTAATGTTTCGACGGGCTGCAACCGGTCGCCGATCGCCCCGCCGGGATGGAGCAGCTGCAGCCGCTCGCGCGTCAACCCGCGCACCCGCATGGTCGCCACCGCCAGCGCGTCCCCCAGTGCAAGCATCAGGGTGGTCGACGTCGTCGGCGCAATATTGACCGGACAAGCCTCACGCACCGGCGGAATGAGCAGGCGGATATCGGCCGATTTCATGAGCGGTGAAGCCGCCTTCGAGGTCATTGCGATGATTGGCGCACCAACTATTTTGGCATGGCGAACAACCGCTTTCAGTTCTGGGGTAGACCCTGAATTTGAAAGAATCAGAAGCAAATCGCCACGAGTGATCATCCCCAAGTCGCCATGCGCCGCTTCGCCCGGATGAACGAACAGGGCCGGAGTACCCGTGGATGCAAATGTCGCGGCGATTTTTCGCGCAACATGCCCCGACTTGCCCATTCCGCTGACGATTACGCGCTGTTTAGTCTCGACAAGTAAATCGACAGCCTCGACGAAGGTCTCATCAAGGAAGCCAGCCAGGTCGATCAGCGCCCTCCCCTCGACTTGAATGACTTCACGTCCGATCGCCAATATCTTGGGAAAGTCTCGGCCGATTAAGCGGGGGGCCAAAAGTGAAGTTACCAATTGAAGCTCCCGATTAATGACTGTGTTAATGGCAAGTAAAGGCGAACCCCGAGCCGCCGGCAAAAAGATGCGCTACCGTTCCAACTTACCGACAATGCTTTCGCTAGTGCCAAAAAAAGCAGGACTCTTCAAGCAGGCAGCCCTGCGGCAATGGCCACTAGGTTCTATTGCTCGATGGCGACCTGGTGATAAATCGCGACTGTGCCATCTATGCATCGGTCCCAACTGAACTGATGAGCGCGAACCAGGCCACGTTGGACCGACTCGGTCTGCCAACCTCGATCCGTGAGGGCATCGGCGAGCGCCGTCGTAAAACCGCGATCATCGTCGGGGTCAACGTATCCAGCGGCGTCACCGCACACTTCCGGCAGACACGACCGGCGCGATACGAGAACAGGGACGCCACTGGCCATCGCCTCGACCGGCGGAAGTCCGAAGCCTTCGTAGATCGAGGGATAGACGAACAGAGCCGCTCCAGCATAAAGTTGTGGCAGCTGAATTTCGTCGACAAATCCCAAATGTCGAAGCCAACCCTCAGCCAAACCTATTTGTATCTGTTCATGCAGGCGTTCATTTCGCCAGCCCGCCCCGCCGCACAGCACAAGGGGATAGATGTCGCGAATGGCTGCCGGCAATTGTCGCCAGGCCGATAATAGTTCGGAGATCTTCTTGCGCGGCTCCAGGGTCGAAACGCAGAGCCCGTATTTTTTGGGGGCCAGTTCCCACCCCTCCAACACCGGCGGAACTTCATCGCGAACGAGCGGGCGGAACGAAGGATCAACACCCAAGGGAACGGCGGTAACGGTCTCCGGCCGGACCGAAAACATGTCGATAAGCTCTTTACGGACGGCTTCCGTGTCGGTGAGGATGTGTGCCGCCCGAGACATGGAGCTAAGAAAATCGCGTTCGAACGCCCGGACGCGTTCAGCCGGATGGGTCTCCGGGTAACGAAACACCGACAAGTCGTGGACGGTTATGATCCCGCTATCCACAAAGGCCGGCAGGAAGAAATTCGGGCCGTGGACTATCGATGATCGAATCGAGCGCCTGTCCCACCATCTTCGAACGATGTTGCGCCGGCGAGGAAGCCGCTCACCACGCATGAGCCGGCTCGGGTCGTCGATCAGTCGGTTGCGACCGTAAAAGCGGACAGAGTCCAAACCGTCGCGGCCCGGCAAGTGTTTGCACAATTCCCAAGTGTATCGACCAATGCCGCCTGGATTCGGGTCCAGGGCATCAACGCAGAGCGTAACCTCCACGGATCAGCCTTTCAGCATCCATCGAAGGGTGTCTTCGAGCGGAACATGATCAAGCGGGCCGATGGCAGATTCTACGCGCGCAGGGGATCCGCACAGACTACGCACTTCCTTGTCGCGCACGAGCGCAGGATTAATCCTTACCTCGAAAGACATGCCCGAAATTTGTTCGACGAGGTCAATGATTTCCCGCAGCGACACCGCATGGCCCGAGCAAATGTTGAACGTGGAGCCGATTGCCTTCGGTTCAGCCAATAGCCGCGCATAGGCATCGACGATGGTCCTGACGTCGGAAAAATCACGGGAAACTTCCAGGTTGCCCAGTTCCATCACCGAACGGTTTTGGCGGGCGTGATCGACGATTTTAGGAATGATGAAGTTCGTCGGCTGACCCACCCCGGTATAATTGAACGGACGAGCGACGATGAGTGGCAACCGATCCGAGTATAACTTAGCGAGATATTCGACCGCTACCTTGCTGATCCCATAATCATTGGCCGGCGCCGGCGGGAGAGCCTCCTCCAAAACACCCTCTCGGCTATTCCCGTAAATATTGGCGCTGCTCGCCACCAGCACCGATGCGGGCGCCTGGGGCAAACCGGCCAGCGCATCGAGGAGCTGGCAAGTTCCCGACAATGTTGGAGCGGTACAACTCGCCGACGTCCTCGTGCGCCACGAAGGCGATTGCGGCTAAGTGGACAACTTGTTCGGGGCGAACCTCGGCAATTACGTGCCGGACGGCCGACAGATCGGCAAGATCTGCGGCATGGAAGTCGCACAGACCTTCGACCGGTTCACTCGGGTCGATGTGGACGAGGCCGTGGACCTCATGACCTCGTCCTGCCAGCAACTTGGCGAGGTAACGTCCAGTGAAACCCGCAACTCCAGTAATCAGCGTCCGCGTCATCGATTATCCTTGAGCGAAAGACCCCTAGATCGTCAGAATGAGGGACCGGCCTTGTTACGGCGCAGGTCGGCCTCGACCATGATCCGGCAGAGTTCTTCGAGCGTCGTTTCGGGCTTCCAGCCGAGCTTTTCCGTCGCCTTGGCCGGATCGCCGATCAACAGGTCGACCTCGGCCGGTCGATAGAAACGCGGATCGACCTGCATCACCGTCTTTCCGGTTGCCGCATCGATTGCCATTTCCGCTTCCTCGCGGCCTGAAAATTCGATCTCGATCCCGGCCGCCTTGAACGCCATGCTGACGAAATCGCGCACCGTCTCGGTCCGGTTGGTCGCAAGCACGAAAGTGTCGGGCTCGTCGGCCTGCAGCATCCGCCACATGCCTTCGACATATTCCTTGGCATAGCCCCAATCGCGCTTGGCATCGAGGTTGCCCAGCGTCAGGCAGTCGAGCTTGCCGAGTTTGATCTTGGCCACGCTGTCCGTGATCTTGCGAGTTACGAATTCGCGGCCGCGCAGCGGGCTCTCATGATTGAACAGGATGCCGCTGCACCCGAAAATGCCATAGCTCTCGCGATAATTGACCGTCATCCAGTGCGCATACAGCTTTGCCACGCCATACGGGCTGCGCGGATAGAATGGCGTCGTCTCCGTTTGCGGCACTGCCTGCACTAGCCGAACATCTCCGACGTGCTTGCCTGGTAGAAGCGCACCGACGGGTCGACGATGCGGATGGCCTCCAGAAGATTCACCGGCCCGATCCCGGTGATCTGCCGCCGTGGTCATCGGCTGGTCGAACGACACGCCGACGAAACTTTGTGCGGCGAGATTGTAGACCTCCTTTGCTTCGGAGCTTTGCAAGAGGCGGATCGACGAAGACAGGTCGGTGAGGTCGTGTTCAACGAGGCGCAGATTGGGATGATCCTGGATACCCAGCTCCTCGATTCGCCAGAAATTGACCGAACTGGTGCGCCGAAAGGTTCCGTACACCGTATAGCCCTTGCCCAGCAGCAGTTCGGCCAGATAAGCGCCGTCCTGTCCGGTTATGCCGGTGATAATTGCAGTTTTCATTCTTACACCCGATTCAACGCCGCTAATGGTCACGGCCATAGACGAATACACAACGTCATAGGCTGGTCCGCTGGATGCCCAGAGATTCGATGTCGGAGCGAATAGTGGCTGCAGCGAAGAGCGCAAGCATGGGCGAAAAATCCTGAAAGCTCACGCAGGCGCTTGCGCCTCTTGAGTTCGGATCAAAGTCCGACCAATAAGCCCGCTCAGAATCAAGAGCGGAGTTAAACTTGCAGAATTATCCGGCCGTCGCATCGGCACACATCGTCAATGCGCGCGTATATGCAGATCGCTCCGACATGGTCCTATCCTTAAGGGACCGACTGCCTCAAAATCCAACTGTGTGCGAAGTCGGAGTAGCGTTGGGCGACTTCTCCGAATTCCTGCTGGGCGCCCTCAGGCCCCGCGAGTTCGTCGCAATGGATCTGTTCGGGCTCCATCACCTTGAGGAGCTGTGGGGCCGACCGACCCGCGACATCTTCAACGGGAAAACTCACGCGCAATATTACCGCGATCGCTTTGCGTCGCAGCCAGTGCGGGTCATGGAAGGCGACAGCGTCGCAGCCTTGGCTTCACTGGGCGACAGAAGCCTGGACCTGATCTACATTGACGGCGACCACAGTTATGAAGGGGTCAAGGCAGATACGGCACAGGCCATCCGGAAGGTCACGTCGGATGGGCTTCTGATCTTCAACGATTACACCATGTACGACCATATTCAGGGAGGGCCGTTCGGCGTCGTCCCGGCAGTAAATGAACTCGTCAACGAGACGGACTGGCGCATCGTCGGCCTTGCCCTTCAGCATGGCATGTTCTGCGACATCGCGCTCCAGCGATCCGGCAGTGCCGCTCAATATGTGCGTTGAGGTTCGGCAGATCCTTTACTGAGCTGCGTGAGGTGAGGTTGATCAGGCCTCCTCGGGGCCCTTCCCGAATACCACCCGATACAGGATTATCTGGTCGTCCTGGCTTCGAGGGTCGCGCCTTCCGACGGGCTCAATCCTGAGCGCGTCGCCCTTCAACCCGTTGAGCACCACGCGGTGACATCCGCCTGCGTGGGAATAGAGATTTTCAATCTGCTCTTGGCCGCCGCAACTAACGCGAACATGGCCGCTCCATGGATGTGACCAGAAAATCACGTTTGCGCGCGTCATTCCTTCAGGAACATTGATCGTGAACCGCGTTTGGCGAGCGGATCATGCCGCCTTGTGCGCTTCCCAACAAATTCATGGCTTCGGGCTGAGGACCGTCGACCCCTGCTTCGGTCCAATCCACGATCTGCACCACGGATTTGGCAAGCTTGCTGGAATTTTTCTTTTGGACCACGCCGATCAGGCTTGTGGCGTCCTGTGGATCATTGCGGCAAGAAAGTGCCCAGGCTTCACCGAATTCCTTGGCGACATGGTCATCCAGGCCCGGAAAGACCGATTGATTGAACCCGATATATTCGACAGGCTGGAAGAATGCTTCGAGATATCGTCGGAATTCAGCGAAATCCATCAGCGCGACGTGCTCAAACCCGACGCACCAGCGGACGTTGAGCTGACGGTACATCCACGGATCGGCGTTTGGAGTGGTAAAGATCGCGATCCCACCCGGCTTCATGACACGATACACTTCGGCCAGGAAGGCATTGGTGTCCTCCACATGTTCGATACATTCGCCGCAGAAGAATACGTCGACATAATCGTCCGGCAAAGACATCGAATAGCCAAGCGATACGTAGTAATCGACGGGCTTCCCAATGAGCGCCGCGTCCTCGGCCGAGACTTTTGCGCTCTTGGCCAACGCCGCCTCGGAAATGTCGAATCCCACGGCATGGCGGCATTCTTTTAGGCGGGGATAAATACAGCCAAATCCCCACGAACCTACGCCATAGTCGACGACGACGGCGCTCGACAAATCCGGCAGTTCGATATTGTCCAGCAGTTCCATTCGGCGGTTATGGGCGAGCAGGTCGAGGCCACTCAGCGGCTCGTACAGCTCACCGTCATTGTCGACAAACATCTCGTCGTAATGAGCCTTGAGATTATTGGACATTGTGAAAGCTCGTTCCTTAGTTCTTCGTCGCTGTGAGGCCGGCACGATCTCTTCCGCGAAGCAATCGGCGGTAGGTTTCAATTGTGTGCAAGGCGCTGTTGCGAGCACTCAACTCCTTGACGCGGTTGCGGGCTCCTTCCGAAAGACGAGCATGTAGCTTGTCGTCGCTCAGGATTCTGCCGACCGCGGCCGCAAGGGCGTCGGCGTCGTCCGGTTCAACGAGGATGCCTGAGATCTCGTCCTCGACCACTTCGGGAATTGCGCCCGCCCTGCTTGCGACCACTGGCGTTCCGTGCACGAACAATTCGAGGGGAACCAAGCCGAAGGATTCGTACCGAGAGGGGAACAGCACGCATTCTGCGTGGGCGAGCAGCTTTTCGCGCGTCGCATCGTCCACTTCGCCGAGGAATATGAGCCTGGAATGAAATTTCCGCGGGAGTTGCTCGCGGAACCGCGACGCCCAGTCTTCCGGGTCGCGTCCCCCGACGACGAGGACAGCGTCTGGATTCGACTTTAGTATCTCCGCGGCGGCGGCGAGGATGACGTCGATGCCCTTACGGCGTTCCAGACGACCAATGAACACCACCAATTTCGCGGCTTTCATGTCCGCGGAGTTCAACGTCCCAAGTTCCGGAAAGTCATCGTATCCGCCGTTGACGTCGAACGTAGGCCATGGCGCAATCCCGCAGTGGCCGGTTGACCAGCGCTCGTCCTGTGGAATTTCATGCGTTTTGGCGACCGTCGAGCCGATCATCCGGCTGATCGGGATAACCGCGTCGGCCTGGCGGATCAGGGTCCGTTCGCCCTCCAGGAAATAATCGGCCTGAGCCGGAGACGGGTTCCAGCCATTGATGGCGGCGGTAACCGTGTACGGCGTTACCAATCGCACAACGAGAGGTGGCCTGTCATCGAGCAGGCTGAACGCCAGCGTTTCGGCATCCCAAAGCGAGCTGTCGACGACGTCGATCGGCCGCTCGCGATGAATTGCCGCCAGCTTGGCCAGTGCGCTTAGCGACCAATCCATGTTGCCGGCGAAGCCATCGGCCTTGACGGGCAAGGAAAAGCTCCGCTGCTTCGTGAAATAGACCGTGAACCGTCCCTGCCGGTGCACATTGTCGTCGCCGCCCGGAACCACGACAGAAACCTGGTGCCCCAGGAGCAGCAGCTCGCTCGCCAGATGATAATAAAGAGTGCCCACTCCCCCGGATCCGGTGAACGGTGGAAACTCCTTGGACACGATGCAAATGTGTAGCTGCGGGAGGTCGCGCCCGACCGCCAGTCGATCCGTCCTGATCGAATAGCGGCCGAAATCCGGCCGGCCGATCTGCGATTGCGCGGGTTCGGGGCCAGTGCGCGGCGTCGCTGAGCCCCTGCTTCACGCCTTTCCAGACGGCATCGACATGCCGGTCGCGATCGGCTTGCGACAGTTCGCCCTTGCGGACTGCTTCGTCGAGAGGAGCGACCCGCTCCTCCTCCATCCGCTTCTTCAGAAAGCTATCGAGCTTCTTCCCGCTCAGACCGCTGTTCGTGGCAATGAAGTAAGCGGTGTTCTTGCAGATGGTGAACCAGTTGTAGTCGAATTTGCCGGCCCGGTTGTGACTCTTTGCAAACTCATGCCGAACGATGACTTCCGGTGCATAGCCGATCAACCAACCGCTTTTTTGCAGCCGGAAACAAAGTTCGATTCGTCGAGGAAATAGTCGAACTGCTCGTCAAACCCGTCGATCCGGCGCAGCGCGTCGCGCGAGAAGGTGGCGTTCGTGCCGGTATTGTATCGATACCAGCCATTACGGCCGATTTCGTTGCTGGAGATGCTGACCTTTACCTGGCAGTCATCGCTGATGCCATTGTCCTCCGCCTGGAACCACAGGCTTCCGGCGTAATAGGCCGGGCCTCCCAGCCCGGCAGTAGTCAGCGGCCGGCCATTATATTCGATCAGGATCTGGTCGATCCAATCGTCGAATGGAATTGCATCGTCATCGATAAACGCGACAACATCCCCGACGCTGCGTCGATTCCTAGATTGCGCGACTTGGATAGGTTTCGCTCAGGGTTTTTGACGATCTTGACCCGGTCTCGATATGCTTCAAGAACTTGGTCCGTTCCATCATCCGAAGGGTCCGTCGACGACGACGACTTCAAAATTTTCGTTCGACTGAAAGGTCAGATATTCAAGGCAGCGCTCGAGATAGTCCTTTCGGTTGTAAGTGCAGATGATGACCGAAACCGTTTGGAACTGATTTTTGGAAGGGACAATCCGGGCCAAGGACCTGAAAAGATTGTGCGAGACAGCGCTATTGCGAGAATCTCATGGCGTTGTGCTTCTGCCTGGCGACCAGTTCTGACCGCGCCGCCCTATCCTTGCTTAATGCAATCAGCGCTTTTTCAAGCTTCTTCACATCAGGGTAAACGCCAATCCCACCCAGCGTCTCAGACACCGCTCCGCGGTCGAGCGCCAACACAGGCAGGCCATGCAGGGCGGCCTCCACCAGCGGCACTCCAAATCCCTCATGCTCGCTTAGCGATACGTAAAAATCCGAGTTCGCGAGCAAGCTATCGCGTTCGGCGTCCGTCAACTTTCCGGCTATCTCGATCCGGTCTGGAGCAGCCCGACCCCGCAATGGCAGCCCGAACCTTATCGACATAGCCTTCGTTCGGCTCGGAACCGCCGATTAGCGTCAGTTTACATGCGACCGCGGGACTGCGCTTGTTCACTCGCCCAAACAGGTCGACAAGTTCAGCTATTCCCTTGTTAGGTGCAATTCGCCCTACAAACACCCAATTTCCGGCAACGTCCTCCCCGGGTTCAAACCGGTCTCCGTCAACAATGATGGGTACGACAGCGACTTTCTCGTTGGAGGCGCCAAGCTCGATTAATTCATCCAAGTTGAACTGACTGTCGCCCCAGAAGAAGTGAAAGGCTCCAATCAAATTCTTTAGCTGCTCCCGTCCCTTACGACAAAATTCTCGTGTCTTCGAATTGTCGGTGAAAAACGCATCGGGAGTTATGTTATGGTAAACCATAACTTTAGTGCAATATTGATTCTTCAACCATTCTTCCAACCCTTCACTATACCCATAATAGTGAACAATTAGAACATCTTCTTCGGAAAGCCGAAGGTCCTTACGATTTACCGTAATCGCTTCTCTATCAGGATGAACCCATTGTGAGCTAATCGAAGATTTGAATCCGAATGATGTAAAAAGACGGTGAAGTGATACTACTTGATTGGAAATCGCATCAAATCTATCTAATGCGTCTGTAAGCTGAACGACATTACCGCGGAAATCCGAAGAAAAATACATATGAAGCTCTAACTGTTTGTACGCAATGAGAGCGCTTCGGAAGACGACTGCACCTCTCGCTTAAGTGAATCAATAAATTCGGATGCGGAGTCCGACGGCCCGACAGAGAAGTCCTCGCTTGATCGATGCAGGCGGCCGATCGCTGCCATCCCCGGCCACATTTCCCGTTGGAATGTTGCGATACGAAGCACGGCCGAGATTCGACTGAATCTGATCGAGAGAAGTCTCGATCCGCTCCAATCGTTCCAGGAGCACATTATGCGCTTCGCCAAGGCTATATTCGAGTTTGCTCAGTCTCGCCTCCAATGCGCGGCTCTGGCGGGCCTGTCCGAAGAACGACCAATTCTTGCGGGACTGCGCATTCTCGATCTCAGCTACTCCTTCCACTGGTGCGCCGATGGACTTCGCTTCCGGCGACCCCGCGATCGCCAGCAGCACGGCCTCCTTTGAATGGCCGGCTTGAAGACGGCCGATGAAATGGTCGCGGCCTTGCCTGTCGGGAGAGCGCTTCAGGAACACCCGGTACAGCGCATTGACGAATGCCGAGCCGTTCAGCGCCAACAGGCTGCTGGTGTGGCGCACATCTTCCACGGTAAACTCCGTTCCATAATGCCGAGCGTCGATGCTCGCTTTCGAATTTTGCTGATCGGCGGGGATCTGCCGAGGCGTTTCGCTCCGCGCGGCGGCGACCCGCGTCAGACCATGACCCGGCAGCAGCCCCAGCCATGAAGCGATCTTGCCACGCCGTGTCTGGTAGAGTGAGGCAAGGGCAAGCCTGGTTTCAGCAAGCTCACGCTGCGCCTGATCACGCGCTCCCCCGATTGCTGCGATCTGTTGTTCCAACGTTGCACGAGTTTGCGCGAGGACGGCTCGATCATCCGCAACCTGTTGCTCGAACTTGCGCTCTGTCTGATCCCGCTCTCTCGCCATTTCAGCGAGCTGTTGTTCGAGGATCGAGCGGGCCTGTTCATATGCCGTGCGATCCTCGGCAGCCCGTTGTTCCAATTGGCGCAACCGGAACTCCGCCTGGCGGAACGCGTCGTCGGCCCGATCGAGCTTGTCCTGAAGTTGCCTGCTCCGTTCTTCGAACCGCGCAACCTCCACGCGCGCCGCACCAAGCGCAGCCTCGGCGTCACGGAGGGCCTGCCGGAGCTGTTCCTCCCTTTGCTCAAGGTCGCGTCGCCCAAGAAGCATGGCGTCCACCGCGGCGCGGTGATCCCGCTCCGCCGCGACGAGTTGCTCCAGTGCGCGCCTCTGCTCTTCCCGCACACCATTATGTGTCTGCCACAGGTCGCGAAGCTCCGTGTTGAGATGGTCAACGCGGCTTCGCTCCTGAACAAGCAGCCGTTCGGACGTTTCCAGCTCCGCCTTGATCAGCGCGGCGGAGAAATGGTCTTTAGCGACCGAAAATTTATCGAAAAAATTGGCGGGTGATGCAAACCGGGCAGCAAGATCCCGATGACTTTCGTGCACGAAATAGCAACTCAAGCCATCGAAGAATACCTGCTCGTAGCCCCGGCCCAGGACCTCGTCCAACCAGAGATGCTGCGTTGGATCCTGCGTATTCGGAAACGTGGCCTCGACGATCAGGACCCACGGACGGACGCTGGACTTACCCCAGCTGCGAAGGACATCCGCCTCCATGCCTTCGACATCGATTTTCAACCAATGAATGTCGTCGCCGATCAACTTCAGCAGATCGTCCAGCCGAACGGTGGGGACCAACATCTTTCGCGTGACGTGTCCGCTGCGCTCGTGGTGCCTGGCGATGTCCGCCCGACCCGACGAGAGACCGCTGAGTTCGTAAAAGGGAATTGGCCCTGCCGCCTCGGTTACCGCTGCTTCTATGACCAATTCTTCAGGCCGGGCCTCCCGAAGCTTTGCCGCATAATGAGGGAGGGGTTCGACATGCATGCCGCGCCAGCCGGCCTCATAGAAGGCTTGGCTAACGGAATCGACGACGGGATCATGCGCGCCGATATCAATGTATCGCCCATCCTTCACATCGCCCAGCGCGCGCCATAGCAGCACGTCTTCGAAATTCTGCGCGTAGGAGACGATGCTCATATGGCGGCGTAACTTCTCGTGCCGCCCAGCGGAGCCTGCGCGTCCGATTCAACGAGTCCAAGTTGAGCGAGCATTTCAGTGACGCATTCGCTCCAGCTTGGAAGGACCGACGGGGCGGGCGGCGAGTCAGATCGCCGCAAAAGCTCTTCAAGGCTTGCCGCAAGCGCGGGCGGGCTATCGTCGGCGAAATAGCAAAGGTTGGCGAGTTTCTGCTCCCGGAACACCGGCAGGTCGCGCACAAGCGCATGTCGGCCGTGCATTGCGGCCTCGATCGCCGGAAGTCCAAAGCCCTCGGCGTGGGAAGCGAGGAACGCCGGCCGAGCATCCGTCGTAAAGTCGCCCAAGGCCATCGTCGCTGACATTTGTCAGCCAGAACAGGCGCCTCCCCTGTTCAGGATGATTTCGGATCCGGTCCTGCAGGGCTTTCGTTTGCCAGCCCGGCTTACCAACGATGACGAGAGCAGGGCCACCTTCGCGATGCCTTTCCCAAAGATGCTCGAAGGCTTTCAGCGCGACGTCGTAACCTTTGCGAGGTTCGATAGTACCAACCATAAGCACCGTCGGCATCCGATGAACCCCGGCAATGATTTTGGAAACGCTCTCGTCGATTCCTCGGCTTGGGAGCGATGCTTCTATATCTCCAGCAAGTCTGATCCGCCCGATTGCGGGTCGACGTTTGCTGTCGCCGAGGTAAGTTTCCAATTCCTGAGCCACATAGTCGGAAATGCACAGTGCTTGGTCGCAATGGTTCCGGACGATTTCAATCCATCGTTTGAAATTGCTCACCGTTTGAGTGTTGAACCAGTGCGGCCGGTAAATCGGAAGGAGATCGTAAACGACGACATGAGTTGTCGCTCCTGCCGCACGCCACGAACTTAGCTGCCGCTGATAAGTCGGCAGCAGATGTGCGCTCAGATCGAGCCCCAGGAATTTATCCCCGGGCTGAACTCCTGCGGTCTGGCCCGGTACCCGCTGGGCGGTGGGATGGTCCAGGAAATCGGGACTGGCGAAACGATAGCCGCGCGTGTGTGTCGCGAAAACCGGAACGACGTCGAACGTCGTTCCCGAACGCTCGAGGAGGTTGGACCAGACGGCCCGAACAACGCGCTGTATACCGGTTTGTGCGTCGTGCCGCATGATGACCGAGACGTCGGTCAACAGACGCGGCCGACGATCGCTCCTTGCCTCGCGAAAGGCCTTCTGCTGCCGATGGAGCCAAGAACCGCGGACGCCCGACTTGATCGCTGATGAAATCGCAGTCTTCATGCCGCGATCGCCGTCTGCTGATGATAGAATTCGAAGGCCTGGTCGACAGATGGGTAGTGGTGGAGCTGACCATCGATCAGGACTGCCGCCCGGCTGCAATGCTCGCGGATATAGGTCGGATCGTGCGAGACGATGATCATGGCACGGTCAGCGCGCTTGACGAAAAGCTCATGATTGCACTTCTCATGGAAACGGGCGTCCCCGACCGAGATGATTTCATCGATCAGAAAGCAGTCGAACTCAATTACCATCGAGAGAGCGAAGGCGAGCCGTGCGCGCATGCCGGATGAATAGGTTTTCACCGGCTCCCATAGGAAAATTCCCAACTCCGAAAATTCCTGGACAAATGCCACCTTGTCGTCGGGATCGACGCCGTAAATGCGGCAAATGAATTGCAGGTTGTCGTAACCCGTCAAAGATCCCTGGAATGCCCCGCCAAAAGCCAGCGGCCATGACACGCTCATGTCGCGATGGATATGGCCGCTCGTTGGTAGCTCGGCACCGCTGATCAGACGTATCAATGTGGACTTGCCGGCGCCGTTGCGCCCAAGGATTCCCACCCGCTCACCCTTGTCCACCGTCAAATCCAGGCCTCGCAGGACCTGCACCGGACCGCTTCGGGTCGAATAAACCTTGTTGACCCCGGACAGGATAATCATTCCGGCACCAGAATCCGGCTGAGCTTACGCTCCTGCGTAAACCCGAACACGGTGAGCAGGAGATTGCACAGGGCCATGTAGACCATGTCGTAATGTGCCACGACCTTGGAGCCAAAAAACCCTTCGCGGACGAATTCCACGCCGTGCACCATCGGGAGATAAAGAACCAGTTGCTGCGCCTGCTGTGGCAGAGCGTCCACGATGAAGGCAGCCCCCGACAAGGGGAACAGCAAATATGAGGCCGGATGCCACAGCTTCTCGACCGTTTCCGATTGCTCGGAGAGCGCTCCGAGGGTCATGGCCAGGGCGAAACCGAACCAGGCCAGCATCAACCAGCCCCCGACGACCTGAAGAATATCTTCAGGAAGGTCGATCCAGCCGATCGCGTGGAAAAACAGGGACAGAAAAACGAAAGACATCGTTGCGCCCGCCGCTTCAAGCATCAGGCGTGAATAATAGATGTCGAGGGGCCGAACGTTGCGGTGATACAGCAACGACAGGTTGGGGCCCATCGCACCGATCGTTCGACTGGGCATGTTCCGCCAAAGCAAAACGCTCGAGTAGCCGGTGATTGCAAAGGCCGCTATCGGCAGATCCGAACCATGGACCGCCTGTGCCGCGGTCCAGAGCGCCGTGACGCCGAGAGTAAACATCATCGGCTCGACGAACAGCCAGAAGAAGCCAATGTTGTGCCGCCCGAAGCGCGTCATGATTTCCCGCAAGAACAAGGCCCAAACCACGCGCCGCTGTATCGACAGGGATCGGCGAAAGGTTGGATGTTCAAATTGCTGGAGCTGCGCATCCTCCATGTCAGTCGCGATGCTCCCGCACTCCAGCCAGCAGCATCGTCAGAATGCTGTAGGCTATCAGGCCTAGGACCAGCGTCGCCAAAATTCCGCGCAGACGACGGGGCTGCTGAGCTTCGTCGGGCAGATTGGGCTGCACGATCCGTTCGACATAAGCCTGTTTGCGCCGGGCTTCGTTGCGAGCCTCCTGCAGCGACGCCAGTGCGGCCGTTAGCCGCCGATCCGCATATTCTCGATCCAATGCCAGACGCTGATATAATACTGCGTTCGCTGACAACGAACCTTGCCCGCCGGCAACCCGGCCAATTTCCGAATCGATCTGTCGCGCAAGCCCTGCGATGCGGGTCCGAAGCATGGGAATCTGTGGATTTTCCGGCGCAAGCGTCTGAAGTTGCTGCAGCTGAAGCCTTGCCCCAATAAGCTCGTCCTGGAGCTTGGAGACCAATTGCAATTGGACCGTCGCTTGCCGCTCGGGGTCAATTATGCCTTGTCTATTTCGGAATCCCGCCAAGGCTTGCGACGCCCGCCGAGCTTCGGCTTCCGCCTCGCGCGCTTCTCTTTGGGCGAAACCTAAAAGATCAAACTCTCCGCGGTTGTTAAGCCGGTTCACCAATGCCTCGGAGAGGTCCAGAAGCTGGCGATTTATCCGCCTTGCATCGTCAGCGGTAAAGGCTTTGACGGTCAGCGTGGTAATCGACGAGGTGGTGTTGTGCTCAACACCGACCTTTCTGCCATAATAGCTGTACAGGTCTTCGAACGAACCGCTCCATCCGAACGGATTGTACCGATCGAACACCGAGATTGTAGGGTTTCCAAAGGCCTTTACGACCGCTTCGTCTTGATTGAGCGACCGCAAGGCATCTCGCGATTTCACATAGTCATGGGTGATGAAGATTTCATCGCCGGCATTGGAGAACCCAACGCTCTTGAGCAAAATACCGAGGCCGCTCGCTGCCGGCTTATCCGGACTTCGTACAACGAATTGCGACTGTGAGACGTAGACGTCTGAAGCAAGCAATCCAAAGTAAATCGCGGCGACCAGCGTCGGCACCACGACAGTTGCGAGGAACAGGGGATTGGCACGGCCAAGATATCTCTTGGTTTTGGCGCCCACCCGCTCGTCAATGAGATCGTGGCGAAGCAACATCGTATCTTACCGACCCATCCTAATAACGCGAATTGTGACGTAAATGCTGTTGGCGTTCCGGAGCTACCCTGGCGACGAGATGTCCAATCTGGTTCAGGACATGGGGCCCGAAGCAACTACCATCAGATCAAGAACGCCGAGCTGACCGAACATTAGGCCGTTGCTTCTAACATGGCAATTCTCGGATCGGCCCAGACGCTCATGCCCCTTCCGCCTCTCTGAATGCTCGAAATAATCATATGCACGGGCTCCTCGGGGAGCGGCCGTTTTGGACCTCGATCACCATAGCCGCCAGTCTCACGTCGCTCCTCCAACTCATTGCCGGGTGCATCGCGCAATTACCCAGGCTCGGCGCTAATACCGGCTTGCGCCCGAATATCCACCTGCCTGCCTCAAAATTCGCGAGCCCACCTCCCGAATAGAGCGCGGCGCAAATATACGCCCGGCACTAGCGATGCAAGCCTCGGTCATGTTATTTCTCTGGAAAATCAAATACTAGCGGACATCTTCTAAGCCGGTCGGCAGATGATTAATCTGTTTGGAGGGGCGGCGTGTGTCGGCTCCTGCCATTGTTTCGACCTGGCAAGGCCACGCTGCCATGCAAATCCGTCAGGACAGGTCGAAACTGGCTGGGGCGGCAGGATTCGAACCTGCGAATGCCGGTACCAAAAACCGGTGCCTTACCACTTGGCGACGCCCCAGCATGGGCCGCCCGTGGAACCGGGCGCTCGCTCGCGGGGCGGCTTATAGCCGTTCGCCCGCCCTTGAAAAGCGAGAAATCAGGCGCCGCCGGCGACGCGCTCGCCGGAGCGGCTCGTGGAGCTCATTGGCTGGAACCGGCCGGCCGAAGTAAAAGCCCTGAAGCTGGGTGCATCCCAGCTGACGCATCACATCGGCCTGGCTTTCGGTCTCCACCCCCTCGGCGGTCGTTTCGACGCCCAGGCCGCGCGCCAGCGCGAGGATCGCATGGACGATCGCGACACAGTCCTTCGCGCTCCCTCCGCGGCGCCCCGAACGAAGCTTTGATCGATCTTGATCTTCGAGAAATGCGCGCGGCTTAAATAGCCGAACGAGCGAATAGCCCTTGCCGAAGTCGTCGAGCACCAATCCGCACGCCGAGCGCGCGCAGCCGTTCGAGCGAGGCCAGCGTCGCCGCATCGTCGCCCAGGAAGACGCTTTCGGTCACTTCCAGCTCGAGCCGGCTCGGCTCGAGTCCGAGTCGCGGCAAGCGCGCCGAGCACGGTCTTGGCAAGCCCGGCGCCGGACAGTTGAGCGGCGGAAATGTTGACCGCGACGGTCAGCTTTCCGTCCCATTGACGCGCCTCGGCGCATGCCTCGCGGATCACCCAGTCGCCGATCTGGTGGATCAGGCCCGCGTCCTCGATGATCGGGATGAACTGGTCGGGCGGAATGTCGCCGCGCTTCGGGTGGCGCCAGCGCAGCAGCGCCTCGCGGCCGACCACCTCGCCACTGCCGGCGTCGACGATCGGCTGATAGGCCAGCGTCAGCCCGTCGCCGCTCAAGCGCCTCGCGCACGTCATTTTCCAGCAGTCGGTGATCCTCGGCCTCGATCGAACATGTATCGCTCGAAAAAGGCATGGCCGCCGCGGCCTGCTTCCTTGGCGCGGTAGAGCGCCAAGATCGGCGCTGCGCATCAACTGTTCCTCGAGCGGCCGTCGGCCGGGCCGACGCGCGATGCCGATGGTGGCGCCGACGTGCAGCGTGGCGGCGCCGATCGTGAAGCTTTTCGACAAGTCGGCAATCATCCGATCAGCGACCGCGGCCAGGCCGTCGCGGTCGCATCCTGCGCCCCAGACGATGGCGAACTCGTCGCCGCCGATCCGCCCGACGCGTCCTCCCTCGCCGACCGTCGTTTCCAGCCGATGCGCGACTTCGACCAGCAATTGGTCGCCGATCGCATGGCCGAGCGTGTCGTTGACCAGCTTGAACCGGTCGAGATCGACCAGCAGAAGAGCGCAGCCGCTCTGACCCTCCCACTGGCGCAGCACTGCTTCTTCCAACAGCTCGCGCACCAGCAGCCGATTGGCGAGGCCGGTCAGCGGATCGCGCCGCGCGGCGCGGACCGAGTCATCGCCCGACAGGCGCAGCATCCGTGATGTCGGATGCGACCCCGCGCCAGCCGACCAGCTGCCCCTTGTCGTCATGGATCGGCTTGCCTGATATCGACCACCATCGCTCCCGGTCCGCAGAAGGAATGGCGAGGTCGCGGAACGGCGTTCCGCTATCCAGGTCACGAAACAGGCCTCGCATCCCGGTCGACAGGGTTGCTATCTGTCCGGCGGGATCGAGCAGTGCGCTGTAGTGGCGACCGATCACCTGCTCTTCCCGCAATCGCATCGCTGACAGCAGCTCGTGCGACATTTTGACGATGCTGAGGTCGCCATCGAGCTCCCACAGCCCGCCCGAACCGGTCGCCTCGAATCTCGCGCAGCAGCTGGATGATCTCACCCTGCTCGCGAAGCTCGAAGCCGGTCGCGGCTATGGCCTGATGAACTGGCGCGCCGTGCTGAGCACGTTCGATCATCAGCACGGCGGCATAAACGATCACGAGGCCGAACATCCAAGGACTGTCGAGCTTGAGCGTCAGCGTCGCACAGCCGATGGTGAGCAAGCCGACATAGAGGACCGCCGCCTGGGGTAGCGAGACCAGGGTAATGCTTCCCGCGCTGACCAGCGCCGCCATCGTCACGCACATGAAGATCTGCTCGGGCGGTTCGGCCTGGTCGAACCAGTAAAGCGGCGGCACGAGCCACAGCGATGCAAGGACGGCGATCAGCAGGCAGATGGTCTCCGTCCGGGGCGGATAGCGTTCGGCATATTCCCTGTCATTCCGCAATCGGACGGCACGCACGCCGCGCATGAAGCAAAGCAGCAGCGCCGCACTGAACCACAGGCCGAGCTGAAAATGGTCGGTGGTATCGCGAAGGCCGACGACCATCACGGCGGCCGTCAGTATCTGGATCGCGACCGTCGCCGGCACAAGCCGCACGAACGCGTCGATCTGCGCCTTGCGCACTGCCCGGTCTGTCCGATCGCGCGGCGGGGCCAGCGACATCATTTCGCGGCAGCTGAGCCCACCGCGGGCGGCCGCGGCGATCTTGCGCTGATTGTTCCGACGCTGCCGCCACTCGATCCTGCCGCCTGTTCCTCAATGATCCGGCAAGTCCGGCTTAAGCGGCAGAGTGCGAAGAAACCGTAAATCGCCTAGGCGTTCACCAGTCGCATGTTGACCAGGTCGTCATAATCCTGGCTCAGCTGCCGCGACAGTTCGCCAATCTCGAAGTTCCACGGGCCGGCGGATCGAATGAAGGTCACCTCGGCGGCGCGGCCGGTGATGAACATCTGCTCGAAGCGTTCCAGTTCCTCCGGCCAGATCGCCTTTTCGATCACCTCGACGCCACGTCGCCGGGCCAGGTCCATTACCGTGCGGCGGGTAATGCCGTCGAGGAAGCAATCGGGCGTCGGCGTGTAAATCTTGCTGTCGCGGACGAAGAAGACGTTGGCACCGGTCGCTTCGGCCACTTGCCCGCGCCAGTCGAACATCAGCGCGTCGTCATATCCACGATCGTCGGCGTGCTTCTTCGACAGCGTTGCGATCATGTAGAGGCCCGCGGCCTTGCTGTGGACAGGCGCGGTATAGGGCGCCGGCCGCCGCCAGGGGGCAATATCCAGACGCATGCCTTTGGCCGCGATCTCGGGCGCGAAATATTTGCCCCATTCCCAGGCCGCGATTGCCATGTGGGCCTTGGTGCCCTTGGGGCTCACCCCCATTTGCTCCGAACCGCGCCACGCAACCGGGCGGACATAGGCGTCGGTGAAGCCATTGGCCTTGACCACCTCGTTGCAAGCGGCGTCGATCTCCTCGACCGACCAGGGCAATTCAAAACCTAGAAGCTCCGCCGATTTGCGCAGGCGGGCGCTATGCTCGGAGAGCTTGAAGATGACGCCGCCGTAAGCGCGCTGACCCTCAAACACCGACGAGGCGTAATGCATCGCATGGGTCAGAATATGGACATTGGCCTCGCGCCACGGGACGAGCTTGCCGTCGATCCAGATCCACCCGTCGCGGTCGTCGAAGCTGCGCGTGTCGGCCATTTTTATCCCCTCGGTCAGGCGCCCGCGCCTAGGCGAGCGCCCGCGGGCCGTCAATCGCGGCGAGCCTCGGCGGCTAGCTCCTCGGCACGCCTGCTAGCCGCGGCCAGCATACGGTCGACCAGCGGCTGGAGACCATCGGTAGCGTCGAGTACGGCCAGGCCCTGCTCGGTGGTTCCCCTGGGGCTGGCGACGCGCTTGGCGATGCCGGCCATGGATTCTCCGGTTGCGGCTGCCATGGCGCCGGTTCCCGCCAGGGTCTGGGCAGCTACCGCCTCGGCCAGTTCGGGATCGAGGCCGAGCCTCTCGCCGCCCCGCGCCATTGCCTCGGCAAAGCGCGCGAAATAGGCTGGGCCCGCGCCCGCCACCGCCCCGATGGCTGCAAATTGTTGCTCGTCGTCGCACCAGGGAGCGAGGCCAAGCACGGTCATCAATGCTCCGACCGTGGCTCTCGCGACGGGATCGAGATCGTCACTATAGAGAGCAACCACGCCCCTCCGCTGTGCGACCGGCAAGTTGGGCATCACCCGAACGATTACACCTGCGTGCGGGAATCGCTGGCGAAGCGTTTCGGCCTTCACGCCTGCAAGCATCGACACCAGGATAGTTTCGTTTCCGACGTGTGAATCAAGCTCAGGCACCACCTCATCAAGCTTTTGCGGCTTGAACCCAAGCATCACGAAGCGCGGCATGCCCGACGGATAGTCGGTGGTTGTCCGCACTCCCTCGACCGGAGTGCCGCTCGGCCGGATTACGGTTACGCCGGAAAGATCAACCTCTGCCGAACGCCAGCCTTCGACCATCGCGCCCGCCATATTGCCGCATCCAACCAGCCAGGCCGGTTCCGGAAACGCCGGCGTCATGGCGTCATGCTTCGCCGGCGGTGTCGATCAGCGCCGCCGAAATCGCCTCGGTCGGGGACTTGCCACCCCAAAGCACGAACTGGAACACGGGATAGAAGCGCTCGCATTCCTCGATCGCGGCTTCGCTGATCGCTTCGGCCTGCTCGAACGACATGGATTCGCCTTCGCCAACCAATGCCGCGTGGCGGAAGACGATCAGCCCGGATCCCGACCAAAGCTCAAAATGGCCGAGCCACAACTGCTCGTTGATGAGGCCGATCGCTTCGTAAATGGCGGCGCGCTTTTCCGGGCCAACCTTGATGTCCGGGAAGGCCAGAAACTGCAGCACCTGGTCCTCGCTGCGCCAGACGCCGCGCAACTCATATTGCGCCCAACTGCCGGTGGCGGAGGCGATGATCTCGCCGTCGCCCGCGCGCTCACAAGCCCAGCCGCGCGCTTCGAAATATTGTTCGAGCACCTCGATCGGCGCGCCATCGTCGCGCTCGTCGCTTTCAGCTTCCTCGGTCAGAGCTTCGCTCCCGGCTTGGGCGCCTTGGCTGCCTTTGGCTTGGCCGCCTTCTCGAGCGCTTCGATCCGCTTCTTCAGCGCCTCATTTTCATCGCGTGCCGCAACGGCCATGGCCTTCACCGCATCGAATTCGTCGCGGGCGACGAAGTCCATCCCGCCGACCCATTCGCGCATCTTGTCGCGCATCGAGGCTTCGGCTTCGCGGCCCATGCCTGCCATGGTGCCGGCCACGCCGTTCATCATCTTTACGAGATCATCGAAAATCCGGTTCTGCGATTGCATTGGAAAGCTCCCTATTGCCCGTCACATAGGGTGCCGGCCGCCGCATCGCCAGAGTTGGTTTTCACAGCGCCCAGCAGGAATTCGACATTGCCTTCGGGACCGGTAATCGGGCTTCGTTCTACGCCGCACACCGTCCAGCCCCTGGATCGCACCCAGTCGGCGGCCTCCTCACATACGCGGGCGTGAACGGCCGGATCGCGAACTACGCCGCCCTTGCCGACCTCCTCGCGCCCAGCCTCGAACTGAGGCTTGACCAGCGCGACTAGACTGGCGCCCGGCCCGGCAAGATCGAGCGCGGCGGCGAGCACTTTGGAAAGCGCGATGAAGCTGGCATCGCACACGATGATGTCGACCGGATCGGGGACGATGGCCGTACTGAGCTCACGGGCATTGGTTTGTTCGTGAACCACCACCCGCGGGTCGGAGCGCAACTTCCAGGCGAGCTGGTTGGTGCCGACATCGACCGCATAGACTTTGGCTGCGCCGCGGCTCAGCAAGACATCGGTGAAGCCGCCGGTCGAACTGCCCACGTCGAGCGCAATGGCGCCCGACACGTCGAAGCCGAAATGAGTGAGGCCATGATCAAACTTGATCCCGCCGCGTGACACCCAAGGATGATCGCGGCCTTTGACCACCAGCGCTACATCGTCCGCAAGCATGTCTCCGGCCTTCGCGATGCGCTTGTCGCCAGCGAACACATTTCCCGCGAGGATCAATGCCTGCGCTCTAGTGCGGCTCTCGGCGAGCCCCTGCGCCATCAGCAGCTGATCGGCACGGACCTTAGCGGCCACTCTTTTCCTCCCGATTTTCAGCCACGCCTTCGCCCAGCTCGCCGCTGGCCTCAGCCTCGGTCGCGGGAGATGCGGAAGCGCTGACTTTCCGCTCGCCTGCGTCGTCTTTCAGGCACAGGCGGAAAAAGATCGGCAGGTGATCCGATCCGATGTCGGACAGCAGGTCGATCTGCATCAGCTCGAAATGCGGTGAGACGAACAAATGGTCGAGCGGCCAGCGCAACAGCGGATAGTTGGCGTTGAAGGTTGGATAGAAACCGCGCCCGACGCGTGGGTCGCCCACCCCCGCCACTTTGCGGAACAGCCGCGAAGTGCGTGACCAGGCGACGTCGTTGAGATCGCCCATGACGATCGCCGCGCGGCCATCGTCGCGCACCATGCGGCCAACCTTTACCAGCTCGGCATCTCGCTCGCCGCTGTCGTCGCCGGGGTATGGCGGCTCGGGATGAACAGCGTGGACCACAACCTCTTGCCCACCGCCCAGCCGTACCCGGACGTGAGCAGAGGGGACGCCCGGCTGGAGCAAGTGCGCAATGGCCCCTTCCATCGGCAGGCGCGACATCAGGAGTAACCCATAAGTATTTGGGATAACTTCCGATATTCGATAGCGATAGTCTGCGGCGAGCGGCGTGACAGCCTTTTCCCACTCGGCCCCCGGCTCCAGCAGCAGAAGGATATCGGGCTGCCGCTGCTCGACCAACTGGAGGAGTTTGCCATATTCTTTGTTGTTCAACAGCACATTGGCGTTGAGCAGCGAAATCTGACGGTCCGGCGGACAGGTCTTCGCATCCGCCACTTGCTCGGGGTAGGGCGGAAAATAAGGGATGAAATGACTTGCCTGCCAAGCGAAGGCTACCGCGGCTGCTGAAACGAGTGACCAGAAGGCCGGCCCGCGCCGAAACTTCATGAACAACAGCGCGGCGCCGAAAACGACGAGCAGACCCGCAATCTGGAGCCGCGGAAAATCCCACAGCCTCACCCACCAACGGTCGGTCCACCACAGCGGTAGGAAAGACAAGAGGATGAGCAACAGGACTACAGCCGCAAGCAGGCGGCGCCCCCAGTCGCGCCACTTGTTCATGCGGCGCTCCTGACCGTCCAGCCGGCCATCAGGTCGAGGTGACGGCCGAGCTCGGCCACGGTCGGGTCGGGCGAGAGTGGCGAGAAGGCCGGCAGAGGGTCCGCCCCGCGCATCGACCGCCAGAAATGGATGATCAGCCCTTCGATCTCAGGCCGGTCGATCAAAATCTGGCTTTCCAGCCGGTCGTCGGGCAGCGGCTTCAGCGGTGCATGATAGTAGGCCGACAACTCCCGCCACAGAAAGCGGGTCGTGGTCGGCGAGACGAACGCGCGAGCCATCGCCCGTTCGAACCGGTCGGCCTCCACGCGCCCCCTCTTCCGCGCCAGCCGGTGATGCCGCCGGCGCGACATGGGCATGGTAGCGAAAAACAGGATCATCAGGCCGACCAGCCCGACGATTAGCCACCAATCGAGAGTCAGGCGATCGCTCCTGCGCCGGCATCGACGTCGTTGCGGCGAAGCGCCTTGAGCACGGTCTCGACGATGTGCGGGGCGTTGAGGCCGGCCTCGTCATATTGCTTCTGCGGCGCTTCCTGGTCCTGGAACATGTCGGGAAGCCGCATGGTGCGGAGCTTGAGGCCGGCGTCGATCAAACCGTCGTCGCTGGCCAGCGTCAGCACATGGGCGCCGAACCCGCCGATCGCCGCCTCCTCGATCGTCACGGCGACTTCATGGGTTGTCAAAAGCTTGCGGATCAGCTCCTCGTCGAGGGGTTTGGCGAAGCGCATGTCGGCCACTGTGGTCGAAAGACCCTTGGCCTCAAGCATGTCGGCTGCCTTCTCGGCTTCCTCGAGCCTGGTCCCGAGAGACAAGATCGCCACCGTCTTGCCTTCCCGGACAATACGGCCCTTGCCGATGTCCAGCACCTGCGGGACGTCAGGCAACGCAAGGCCTCGCCCGTTGCCGCGCGGATAGCGGACCGCGATCGGTCCGCTGTCATGCAGCGCCATGGTGTGGACCATGTGGACCAGCTCGGCCTCATCGGCGGCGGCCATCACGACGAAGTTGGGCAGTGTGCAAAGATAGGCGAGGTCGAAGCTGCCGGCGTGGGTGCAGCCGTCGGCTCCGACGAGCCCGGCACGATCCATCGCGAAGCGCACCGGCAAATTCTGGATAGCAACGTCGTGGACCACCTGGTCGTATGCGCGCTGCAGGAAGGTCGAGTAAATGGCGCAGAACGGCCGATGTCCATGAGCGGCAAGTCCGGCTGCGAAGGTTACCGCGTGCTGTTCCGCAATGCCGACATCGAACGTGCGCTCAGGAAACCTGGCCTCGACCTTGTCCAATCCGGTGCCCGAAGGCATTGCCGCGGTGATGGCGACGATCTTCTCGTCGCGCGCCATCTCGGCGGCGAGCGCGTCGGCGAACACTGCTGTGTAGGCCGGCGGACCGCCGCCAGGACCCTTGTCCTGCTTGCCCGAGACGATGTCGAACTTCACCACGCCATGATATTTGTCGGCGGCGTTTTCGGCCGGGCCATAGCCCTTGCCCTTCTTGGTCACTGCATGGACCAGGATCGGGCCTTCCTCGGCGTCGCGGACATTTTCAAGGATTTCGACCAGCGCCTCGACATTATGTCCGTCCACCGGGCCGACATAGTAAAAGCCCAATTCCTCGAACAAGGTGCCGCCGGTGACCCAGCCGCGGGTATATTCCTCCATCTTGCGCGCGGCGCGATGGAGCGGCTCCGGCATTGCCCGCGCCAGCTTCTGCGCCAGCCGCCTCGGTCCAAGATATTTGCCCGACGACACCAGGCGCGCGAGGCTGTTGCGAAGCGAGCCGACCGGCGGGGCGATCGACATGTCATTGTCGTTCAAAATCACGATCAGCCGGTTGCCGGCTTCATGGGCATTGTTCATCGCCTCATAGGCCATGCCCGCGCTCATTGCTCCGTCGCCGATCACGGCGATCGCGCGGCCGGGCTTGCCGGCTAGCTTGTTTGAAACGGCGAAACCGAGTGCGGCGGAGATGCTGGTCGAGCTGTGCGCCGCGCCGAACGGGTCATATTCGCTCTCGCTGCGTTTGGTGAAGCCGCTGAGGCCCCCGCCCTGCCGGATGGTCCGGATCCGGTCGCGACGCCCGGTAATGATCTTGTGAGGATAGCATTGGTGACCGACGTCCCAGATCAGCTTGTCCTCTGGCGTGTCGAACACATAATGGATGGCCACCGTCAGCTCGACCACGCCCAGGCCGGAACCCAAATGCCCGCCTGATGTCGAGACGGCTGAAATCATTTCCGAACGAAGCTCGTCGGCGAGCTGCGGCAGCTCGGATTTGTCGAGCTTGCGGATGTCGGCCGGGAATTGGACTTGATCGAGAAGCGGCGTGTCGGGACGATCGGACATGGGACCGCCACTAACCCCTTAAAAGCTGCTTATCCAGCACTTAGCTGCAATCGCCGCAGCGGCCGCGGACCTCGATGACCGGGCGTACTTCGGCGAAACCGGCGCCTTCCGCGGCGTTTCGAACCCCGCCCGACAATGCGTCGTCGTCGATGTGCGTCGCCTGCCCGCAATTGTCGCAGATCAGGAAGATGCAGTCGTGCAGGCAGCCTGGATGCTGGTTGGCGATGTAGGCGTTGGCGCTCTCTACCCGACGCGCAAGGTTGGTGCCGACGAACAGGTCCAGGATGCGGTAGACGCTGTTCGCCGCGACCCGTTTGCCGCGCGCCTTGGAGACCGCCTCGGCGATGTCATAGGCGCTGGCCGGCCGGTCGAACCCGGCAAGCGCGTCGAACACCGAAGCGCGCATGTCGGTCCATTGCTCGCCGCGCTCGGCCATCCGACGCGCCGCGGCATCGCGGAGCGACGCGCCTTGGTGAAGCTGGTGGGCATGTGCTGACATGATGGAAAGATAGGCTTCGGGCCGTCCGCCCGCAAGCGCGGTGACTATTCGGCGGCGATAAAGTTGAGCCGGTGCCCCAGCGCGAGGATGGCGACCCCGACAATGGTGAAAATCGCCTCCGTGCCATCGTGCGGCATGGTCAGCGCGCCAGTCATGACACCCAGCCCAAGCCCGCCGACCGCGCTCGGCAAGGTATAGCCATGCTCAAGGATGCCCCGGCCCAGCGCGATCGCTCCCATGATCATCGCCAGACCGAGGCCGAGTTCATGGATCCACGCGGCGCCCAGCATCCCGCCCGCGCTGGCCAGCAACGCCAAGGCCACCGTTGTCGCCAGGCAATGCACGACGCAAAGCCCGGACAGGCCGATGGCCATTCGGTCAAGCCGTTGAGCGGGAATCGCAAGTGGCGACATGGCGCAGGATATAACGTCGCCTGCGCAAAGTTACAACATTACATCGATCGGTTGATCGAGATTGTTGGCAAGCTGCTGTAATCCAGCCATATCGCGCCGCGACATGGATTCCAGCCTTGCCCAGCCCGCCGTCGAAGCGGCTCGCTCTCCCCGTCCCCTCGCTGTCGCCAACTGGCTGATGTTTGTTGCCGGGCTCGTCTTCCTGATGGTCGTCGTCGGCGGGATTACGCGCCTTACCGAAAGCGGCCTCAGCATCACGGAATGGCAGCCGATCCGCGGCGCGATCCCGCCAATCACCCATGAACAGTGGAGCCATGCTTTCGATCTCTACAAGCAGACCCCCGAGTATCGCGAGATCAACGGCCCGGCCGGCATGGGATTGACCGAGTTCAAATTCATATTCTTCTGGGAATGGGTCCATCGGCTGCTCGGAAGGCTGATCGGGCTCGCCTTCGCGCTGCCGCTGCTCTGGTTTGCAATGAAGCGCGCCATTCCGAAGGGATATGGGTGGAAACTGATCGGCTTGCTGCTGCTCGGCGGCAGCCAGGGCGTGCTCGGCTGGTACATGGTGATGTCCGGCCTGGTCGACCGTACCGACGTCAGCCATTTCCGGCTGTCCGCCCACTTGCTGCTGGCCCTGTTCATCATGGCCGCGCTCATCTGGACCGCACTGGACTTGAGGCAGCTGGCCAAGTCGCCCGACAACCGGCCGTCACGGCTCACGCGGGCAAGCGTTGTCACTGGCATCATCCTGTTCATCCAGCTGCTGCTCGGAGCATGGGTCGCGGGTCTCAACGCCGGCTATGTCGCCAGCGACTGGCCGCTGATGCAGGGCAAATTCTGGCCCGAAGGCATCGATTGGTCGCGAGGGGCAGCTTTCGCCTTCGCCAACGACCCATTCCTGCTCCACTTCCTGCACCGCTGGTGGGCGTGGGTGGTCGTTGCGGCGCTGGTCGTCTTTTCCCGGCGGATAAAGCCAATCGACCCTAATGCGTCGAAAGCAATTCACAGCGCATTCGGTACACAAATCCTGCTAGGCATCGCGACCGTGATGACTGGAATGAATATCGTGCTGGCGGTCCTCCACCAGGCGGTCGGCGCGCTGGTCGTCGCGGCCGTTGCGTGGGGCGCCAGCGTCGAAGGGAGGAAGGGTCAATGAGCGTCGTCACCGTCTATGCCACCTTCACTTATCCGGGCCAGGCGCAGTCGATCGGCACCATAGTGATTGAAGAAAGGTTGGCGGCCTGCGTCAACATCCTCCAGCCCTGCCGGTCCATCTTCCGCTGGGAAGGCGAGGTTCAGACCGCGACCGAGACGCCGGCCCTGTTCAAGACGACGCTCGACAAGGCCGATGCACTGATTGCCCGGATCAAGGAACTCCATAGCTATACGATGCCGGCGATCGTCGTCTGGCCGATCGAGCGGCTGTCGGCGGACTTCGGCGATTGGGTGGAAGAAAATGTCCGATAGTTTGCCGGTATTATTTTACCCGTCAGCAAACCCCCGCTTTTGCTTGACTTTCTGACCGCCGCTCAGCATTAGGCCGCCCGACGGCGCCGCCATTTCGTGGCGCCTCCTGCATTTTTTGAGAAGAGGTCCAGCCCATGAAGGCGCTGATGAAGACCACCAAGTCGATCAAACCGGCCGAGGTGGAGAAGAAATGGCATCTGATCGATGCGGACGGCCTGGTGGTCGGTCGCGTCGCGACGATCATCGCCAACATCCTGCGCGGCAAGCATAAGCCGAGCTTCACCCCGCACGTCGATTGCGGCGACCACGTCGTCGTCATCAATGCCGACAAGGTGCGCTTTACCGGCCGCAAGCTGAGCCAGAAGCTGTACTACAAGCACACCGGCTATGCCGGCGGGCTGAAGGAAGTGCCTGCCGGAAAGATCCTCGAAGGCCGCTTCCCGGAGCGCATCCTGGAGAAGGCCGTCGAGCGCATGATCCCGCGCGGCCCGCTAGGTCGCGACCAGATGCGCGCCCTGCACCTCTACAACGGCACCGAGCATCCGCACGCGGGCCAGAACCCCGAACTGCTCGACGTCGCGTCGATGAACCGCAAGAATAAGGTGGGCGCATAAGATGGCCGCTAAGAAATCCCTTTCCGATCTCGGCAAGCTGACCGGCCAGCAGGCCGAAGAAGCTGTTGTTGCCGAAACCGCAGCCGCTGAGGCTCCGGCGACTGAAACGGCTGCGGTCGAAACCGCCGAGGCTCCGGCCCCGGTCGCCCCGCAGGTCGAAACCCCGCTCCGCGAACAGCAGCTCGACAAGTATGGCCGCGCCTATGCGACCGGCCGCCGCAAGGACGCCGTCGCTCGTGTCTGGCTGAAGCCGGGCACCGGCAAGATCGAGGTCAACGGCCGCGATCAGTCGATCTATTTCGCCCGTCCGACGCTGCGCCTGGTGATCAACCAGCCGTTCGACGTCACCGATCGGGTCGGACAATATGATGTCGTCGCGACCGTCAAGGGCGGCGGCCTCTCGGGCCAGGCCGGCGCAGTCAAGCACGGGATCGCCCAGGCACTGTCGCGCTTCGAGCCGGCGCTGCGCACCGCGGTCAAGCGCGAAGGCTTCCTGACCCGCGATCCGCGCGTCGTCGAGCGCAAGAAGTACGGCCGGGCCAAGGCTCGCCGCAGCTTCCAGTTCTCGAAGCGCTAACTCTTTTCGCTCGAAGTGGCACTTCGAGCGAGCGAAAAACAAGGAAGGGCGGTCCCGTGGGGCCGCCCTTTTTCGTTCCAACCTGTCTTGCAAGCGCCACATTATCCCGCCAATCGGGTTCCTCATGACAGAACAGAACGATATCGAAACGATCCTCGACCAGCTTGAATCACGCTATGACGCCTCGGTCGACCGCCTTAGAAAAGCCCTTGCCGAATATGCGAAACGCGGGGTTCGCCCTGATCCCAATGAGCGCGATGACGGCGCTTTCGCCTATCCCGAGCTACGCATCGAATATGACCCCGAGACGCCGCCGCCGACTCCGGCACGAGCCTTTGCCCGGCTGAACCAGCCCGGCATCTACACCACGTCGATCGCCCGCCCTGCCCTGTTTCGGGATTATTTGCGTGAACAGCTGGAACATATCGTCCGGGATTATCCGGTCGAGATCAGCGTCGGCACCTCGGCCAGCGAAATCCCTTACCCTTACGTGCTCGACGGCGGCGACCTCGACCTGCAAGGCATTTCGACTGTCGAGCTGTCGCGCTGGTTTCCCTCGACCGACCTGGTGCACATCGGCGATGAGGTGGCCGACGGCGCCTGGGACCTGGCGATCGATCCCACCCGGCCGCTGGCCCTGTTCGATGCGCTTCGTACCGATTTCAGCCTGGCGCGGCTGAAGCATTACACCGGAACCCCGACCGAGCATTTCCAGCGCTTCGTGCTGTTCACCAACTATGTCCGCTATGTCGACGAGTTCGTGCGCTTCGCCATCGCCGCGCTGCGCGACCCGGACAGCCGATTCACCGCACTCTCGGTGCCCGGCGGCACGTTCGAACATGGCGACCTGGCCGACGCGGAGGAGCAGATCGCTGCCGGCGTATGGCGGCGGCATCAGATGCCGGCCTATCATTTGATGACGCCCGATGGCGACGGCATCACGCTGATCAACATCGGCGTCGGCCCGTCCAATGCCAAGACGATCTGCGACCATGTCGCGGTGCTGCGGCCCGAGGCATGGCTGATGATCGGCCATTGCGGCGGCCTTCGGCCAAGCCAGACGATCGGCGATTATGTCCTCGCCCACGCCTATTTGCGCGACGATCACGTCCTTGACGATGTGCTTCCGGTTGAGGTCCCGATCCCGGCGATCGCCGAGGTCCAGACCGCGCTTTATAACGCCGCGCTGGATGTTACCGGGGAAGACGAGGACAGCATCAAGAACCGTTTCCGCACCGGCACGGTTGTCACCACCGACGACCGCAACTGGGAGCTGCGCTATACGCTAAGCGCACTGCGCTTCAACCAGAGCCGGGCGGTCGCGATCGACATGGAATCGGCGACAGTCGCAGCCCAGGGTTACCGCTTCCGGGTCCCCTACGGCACCTTGCTGTGCGTTTCCGACAAGCCGCTCCATGGAGAGCTGAAGCTCCCGGGCCAAGCCAACGCCTTTTACGAGCGCGCGATCAGCCAACACCTCCGCATCGGTATCGAAACCCTCGCCATCCTGAAGCAGGAAGGCGATGGCCTCCACAGTCGCAAGCTGAGAAGCTTCGACGAGCCGCCGCTGCGCTAGGGCTTCCGCGCCCAATCCTTAGGTGTCAAATCGGTGATCCTGCCGAGCATCGGCACTGGCGGATTGGTAGCGAGATAGGCTTCGGTCGCGTCGAGATCGAGCCCGGCATCGGCCGGATCGCGGCCTGCCGCCAGCAGCGTGAAATTGTCGCCGCCCGAGCCGAGGAAATTGTTGACCGAGACGCGATAGGTTCTCGCAGGGTCGATCGATTTGCCGTTCAGAGTCATCGCGACGATGCGCTGCCCTTCTGGCCGCGACTTATCGAAGCTGAAACGGAAATTGGCTGACGGCGTCAGCATGTTGGGCTGCGTCACCGTATTGCGCCCGCTGGCGAACTGCTGCTCCAGCACGGCCTTGATCTCGGCGCCGGTGTAGGCCTTGGTCACAACATTGTTGGCGAAGGGCTGCATAGCGAAAATCTGGCCGAAGGTGATCGTGCCGTCCGCCGCGGGAAGCAGGTCGGTGCGCGCCCCTCCATTGTTCATCAGTGCGAAGTCGGCCCGGCCGCGATTGGGATCCTTGGCGACGAATAGCTGCGCGTCGGCGATCAGCCCGGCAGCCGGACTCTCCATGCTGTCGCTACCCTTCATCACCGGGCCCGCGAGATGGCCAATCGGCCGGTTGGCAGCACCGGATGCCGCCTTGCGATAGCGCACAACCAAGGCATTCACTTCCGGATCGGCGCGAAACACGGGGTGCGTCGGAACCAGCGGCGCAGTCAGACGCGGAGTTTGAATCGGCTCACCCTGGACGATGACGAGCTCGCCCTTCTGAACCGTCAATGAGCCTCCCGGGCGGTCGAAACTCAGGCGAATGTCGGTGACCATTGCACCATATTTGCCCGCGCTGGTCAGTAGCCGGTTGGTCCCGTCGGGCCCCGGCACCCGGCAAATATAGGCGTTGTGCGTATGGCCGGAAACGATCAGCTGGATCGCGGGATCGAGCTTCGCCAGGATCGGCAATATGTCTCCCGCCAAACCGGGACAGGAGGGGTCATCATAGCGCCCCTGGATCGAGGCGCCTTGGTGGATCAGCAGAACGATGGTGTCGGCCCCGGCCGCCTTCAGCTCCTGAACCAGCGCATTGGCCGTCACTGCCTCGTCGGTGAAGCCGAGCCCGGCAACACCTGACGGTGACACCAATGTGGCGGTCTCCTTCAAGGTCATGCCAATGAAGCCGATCTTGACCCCGCCAACCTCCTTGATCGCCGTGCCGGGAAACAGGGTCCTTCCGTCCCGTCCGACGACATTGGCAGCGAGAAATTGGAACCCAGCTCCCGCAAAGGGCTCGATCGCGCAGGGCTGGCGATTAGTGTGCTTCTCGCAGCCGCCCTGCTGCATGCGCTTCAACTCAGCCGAGCCCTTGTCGAATTCATGATTGCCGACCGAGGCAAGGTCGAGCCCGGCGAGGCTCAGCGCCTTGATCGTCGGTTCGTCGAGGAACAGCGCCGACGAAATCGGGCTGGCACCGATCAGGTCCCCCGCGGCAACCGTCACGCTGTTCGGGGTTCGCACCTGCTTGAGCGCACTCGCCAGATAGGCCGCGCCGCCTGCTGGAACTGCTCCATCGGCCGCTGGCACAGTCAGGTTGGGCGGCTCAAGATTGCCGTGAAAATCGTTGATGGCGAGGATCTGCACCTCGACTGGCCCGGTTGCGACCGGCTTGGGGTGCGGTGTCGTCGCGCAGGCGACAAGCATGGCCAGTGGCAGGGCAGCAAACGCAAACCTGTTCATCTCACGTCCCGTCATTGCGAGCGAAGCAAAGCAATCCAGTCTGGATTGCCGCGTCGCTGCGCTCCTCGCAATGACGCCAAGGCTTGTCGAGCGAATTTGAACCCTTCATGACCACGACCATGACTGACGCCGAACTCATCGCCGCCGCCCGCACCGCCGCGCTCAATGCCTATGCTCCCTACTCCCGCTTCTCCGTCGGCTGCGCGATTGAAGCCGTCGATGGGCAGGTCGTGACCGGGGTCAATGTCGAGAACGCCTGCTATCGCCTCGGCGTCTGTGCCGAGCAGAGCGCGCTCAGCGCCGCCCAGCTCGCCTTCGGCCTGCAAAATGTCGCGCGGATCGCGGTCGCGGGCGGCAATGTCCAGGCCGGCGCGCTCAATGGCGAAGGTACAGTCACCCCCTGCGGCGGCTGCCGCCAGGCGATTTACGAAGCCGCCCAACTGAGCGGCCGCGACGTCGAAATCCTATGCTCCTCGGGCGATGGCGCGAAGGTCGAGCGGCACAGCATCTTGACCCTCATCCCGCATGGGTTCGGGCCGGCAAATTTGAAAGATGCGGGATGACCTATCGACACTAGCGCAATGGATTTTCAGTTAGTCGCGGCCAATGGCCCGGCATTTGTCCCGCCCGAACGACCTACTTCAGCTTAATCTCCCGCAGCCGCTCCTGCAGATACTCATGACTGCTGATCGGCGGCCACTTCGCCTCCTCGCCCGGCGGCACGGTTCCCGGCAGCGCCTCGATGATGAAATCGGGGCGGAAGTGGAGGAAGTAGGGCATCGAATAGCGCGCATGGCTCGCCCGGTCGGGCGCCGGGTTGACCACGCGGTGGCTGGTCGAGCGCAGCACGCCGTTGGTCAGCCGCTGCAGCATGTCGCCGATGTTGATCACCAGCTCGCCCGGCTTCGGCGACACCGGAATCCAGCGGCCGTCCTTGGTCTTCAATTCCAGCCCCGCTTCCTCGGCGCCCAGGAGCAGCGTGATGGTGTTGATATCCTCATGCGCCCCGGCGCGGATGTGGCTGCCGGTCGGCTCGATCTGCGCCGGATAATGAAGCAGCCGCATCACCGAATTGCCGTCGCGCACCGTGTCGGTGAAATATTCCTCGTCGACCTTCAGGAAGCGGGCGATGGCGCGCAGTACCTTCACCCCGGCCGCGTCGAACGCGTCGTATAGCTCGAGGAAGGTCTCCTTGAAGGCCGGGATTTCGTCGGGCCAGATATTGTCGGCCATCACGTCGCGGAACTTGTGCCCTGCAGGAAGCTCCCGGCCGACGTGCCAGAATTCCTTGAGGTCGAACGACGTTGCGCCCTTGGCGGTCTCGATCCCGAACGCGGTGTAACCGCGCGCACCGCCGCTTCCGGGGATCAGATATTTCTTCTTCACCTCGTCGGGCAAAGCGAAGAATTGCTTGGACAACTGCTCGGCACGGTCGATCAGATCCTGCGGGATGCCATGGTCACGGACGATGGCGAAGCCATATTCGACAAAGCTGTTACCAAGCTCCTGCGCGAAACCCTGCGGGTCCCTGTCGGCGTCGGGCAGCGAGACGGAAGCGATGTGTTCGCTGGTGATTACGTCGGTCATGCCAGGCTCTTAGCAAAAAAATATTCGTCATTGCGAGCGAAGCGAAGCAATCCATATGCGGCACTGGATTGCCGCGTCGCTCGCTCCTCGCAATGACGGCTAGTAGATCATCAACCCTGCCAAAGCCGCGCTCATCAGATTGGCGAGCGAACCTGCCAGCAACGCCCGTAACCCAAGCTTGGCAATCATCGGCCGCTGGTTGGGAGCAAGGTTGCCGGTCACCGCCATCTGAATTGCGATCGAGGAGAAATTGGCGAAGCCGCACAGCGCGAACGTTACGATGGCCCGGCTGCGATCACTCAGGGCGCCCGGGTCCATTGCTCCCAGATCGATGAACGCGACGAATTCGTTCAACACGATCTTAGTCCCGAACAGGCCGCCCGCGACACCCGCCTCGTTCCACGGAATGCCGATCAGGAACATGACCGGCGAGAACAGCGTGCCGACGATCGCCTGGAACGACAGGTCAGGCCGGCCGAACCAGCCGCCGACCCCGCCCAATATGCCGTTTGCCAGGGCCACGAGGGCGACGAACGCCAGCACCATCGCGCCGACCGCGACCGCCAGCTTGACGCCGGTCTGCGCGCCCTGGGCCGCGGCCATGATGATGTTGGCCGGCCGCTCGCCTTCCTCGAAGGTGTGGACCTCGATCTCGTCCTCGGGTGCGACCGTTGACCCGCCCTTCAGCGCCAGCTCGTCGGGGCCGGCCGGCTCGTCGGGCATGATCAGCTTGGCCATCAGGATTCCGCCCGGCGCGGACATGAAGGCCGCGGCGAGCAGAAATGGCAGATAACGTTCGCCGAGCAGGCCGGCATAGGCGGCGAGGATGGTCCCCGCCACGCCGGCCATGCCGACGCTCATCAAGGTGAAAAGATGGCTCGGCGGCAGTGCCGACAAATAGGGCCGCACCACCAGCGGGCTTTCGGACTGGCCGACGAAAATGTTGGCCGCCGCTCCCAACGATTCGACCCGGCTGACCCCAGTGACCCAGCCGATCGCGCCGCCGACCCAGCGCACGACCCGCTGCATGATGCCGAGGTGGTAAAGGATAGCGACCAGACTGGCGAAGAAGATGATCACCGGCAGCGCGGCAATGGCGAAGGTGTTGGCCAGCGGGTTGGACGCGGTTGGGCCGAACAGGAATTCGGTGCCCTTGGTGGCGTAGCCCAACAGGCTGGCGACGCCGTCCGACATCGCCTGGATCGTCGCCCGCCCGCCGCTTGTCCGAAGCACGAGGAAGGCGATCACCGCCTGGAGCGCGAACGCGGCACCGACGACCCGGAAGCGGATCGCCCTGCGGTTCGACGAGAAAACGACGGCGATGAGGATGATGGCGGCAACGCCGGCCAGCCCAAGCAGATATTGATTCATGGATGTACGCCCCTCCCCGGACGCCGTTACCAGGTAACGCCTTGTGCAGCGTTTTTCGCCGCCTCGTCCAGTAGGTCCAAAGCATCGGCCGGGGTCCCCGCCTTAAGCAATTGCAATCGCCGTGCCTGGCTCAGGAATCCGCTGTCCCGGACATGGTCCATGAACCCGGCCAGGCCGTCCCAGAAGCCGTGGACATTGAGCAGGCAGAATGGCTTGGCGTGATAGCCGAGGGCGTTCCAGGTCCAGGCCTCGAACAGCTCGTCGAGCGTGCCGATCCCTCCCGGCAGAGCGACAAAGCCATCGCACAGCTCGGTCATCTTGGCCTTGCGCTCATGCATGTTGGCGACGGTGTGGAGTTCGGTCAGGCCGGTGTGCGCCACTTCATGGTCGACCAGTGCCTGCGGAATCACCCCATAAACCCGTCCGCCGGCTGCCAGCATTTCATCCGCGATGATGCCCATCAGGCCGAGACGGCCGCCGCCGTAAACCATGTCCACGCCGCGCCCGGCCATCTCGTGGACCAGCGCGCGGGCCATGTCGGCGAACGCTGGATCGGCGCCCGGCGCGGAGCCGCAATATACCGCAAGCTTCCTGATGTGGCTCATAGCTTCACCAGCGCCTTCAGGTCGGTGATCGGACGCGCTCCATAATGCTGGATCACCTCGCCCGCGGCGAGGGCCCCTGTCCACAGGCAACGCTCGAGGCTCGCTCCCTTGCAACGCGCCGTCAGGAAGCCCGCCGCGAACAGGTCGCCCGCTCCGGTGGTATCGATCACGTCGCCGACCGGCGCTGCCGGAATCGAAATCCGTTCGCCATTCTCGATCGCGATGGCGCCCTCGGGCCCCTTGGTTATGACCAGCGTGGGCACCTTGATACTGAGTTCGGTAAGCGCATCCTTGAGATCGGCGCGACCGGTCAGCTGGAGCGCTTCATCCTGGTTTGCGAACAGCAGGTCCACTCCGCCGCTGTCGATCATCTGGCCGAACCGCTCCTTGCGGCCGGCGATGCACACGCTTTCGCTCAACGTAAAGGCAACCTTGCGGCGGGCGGCATGGGCGACTTTGATCGCCTCCATCATCGCCGCGCGAGGCTTGTCCGGCCCAAACAGATAGCCTTCCAGGAACAGGATCGAAGCCGAGGCGATGAGGCCGCGGTCAAGCGCTTCCGCGCTTAACTCATGGCTCGCACCGGGGCAGGTATTCATCGTTCGCTGGCCGTCAGGCGTCACCAGGATCAGGCAGCGTCCCGTCGGCGGGCCGTCGAGCAGTGGCGGAGTGTCGAAGTGAACCCCGAGTGCGTGCATGTCGTGCTCGAAGATCAGGCCGAGCTGGTCTTCGGCAACCTGGCCGATGAAGGCGGCGCTGCCACCCATCGCCGCGATCCCGGCCATCGAATTGGCGGCGGAACCGCCCGACATTTCGCGCGCGACGCCCATCGCCGCATAAAGATCGTCGGCCTGTTGGGGCGTCAGCAGCTGCATCGACCCTTTCGGCAGGCCATGCTCGGCGAGAAACCCGTCATCGCAGCTTGCGATGACGTCGACGATGGCATCGCCCATGGCAACAATGTCGATTGAGGCGTCGGCCATGGTTGCCGGGAAATCCTGCAGCATTTGTGGAAAGCGCGCCGCCTAACCGCCCGCTTAAAGTCGGTCAAACAGGAAATGGCTTGCGGGCCAATGGGAACGCGTTAGGCCTTCGCCCCCATGACCGACACCGTCCCGGGCGAGAATCGCCATGCCGCCGCCAATCTTTCAGCCGGCTTGTTCGCCCTGGCCATCCTCTACGGTGGAATGACCTGCATCGCCGGTGTGCTGGGATCGAAGCAGGTTGCGCTCGGGCCGCTGGCGGTCGAAGCCGGGATCTTCCCCTTCCTGCTGCTTGTCGCCTTGTCGAGCGCGGTGGCCGAGCTTTACGGGCGGCCCACCGCCGATCGGCTCGTGCGTTTCGGTTTCGTGCCGCTTGTCACCGCCATCATCCTGACCTTCATCGTCATCCAGCTGCCGACCGACGAGGGCATGTATGAGCCCGCCAAGGAGGCTTTCCCGATCATCCTCGGCCAGAGCTGGCGACTGATGGCGGCGGGCATCATCGCCTACGGAGTGTCGATGAGCCTCAACGTCTACATCTTCTCGCGCCTGTCGCACGGGGGCCATCGCCTGGTCGCATTTCGTGCCGCGGTAGCCAGCGTTGCCAGCCAGATCGTCGACACGCTGATCTTCATCACCGTCGCTTTTTTCGGAGTCCGCCCGATTGGCGAGCTGATCCTCGGCCAAGCCCTGGCCAAGGTCGTGCTGTCGATCGTTCTTGTTCCATTCCTGATTCTGTTGCTGGTGCGCATCGGCCGCCGATTAGATGGCGGGCGAACCTAACTTACAGTCTTGATAACCGGACCGAAGCTTGCTCTAGCCGAGCCCTGAGTTGCGCGGGGTGGCGCGGCGGGGTGGGATGTTTCTGCAACGGTTTGAGAAAATGGTGATGCCCTTCCGGGGCTGTCACCCTTTTGTCTAACTCGACCCCTAGCCGCCCAGCGTGCCTGGTTACAGCGGGTTCAATTCGGTCTTGGGGTCTAATGTGAAAAAACTGCTTCTGCTTTGTTCGACGGCCGTCGTTATGCCGACCGCCGCCTTCGCCCAGTCGACCGGCTCGGTCGAGTTCGAAAAGGAAACGATTGTCGTCACCGGCACCCGGACCCGCGACGTCGGCGGCGTCCTGGCACCGGACTCGGCAAAGGCCAAGGCAGTGCTGACGCAGGAGATGATCTCGCGCCAGAATGCGGGCCAGACCATCCTCGACACGATCAACCTGGTTCCGGGCGTCAGCTTCCAGAACAACGATGCTTACGGTTCGTCGGGCGGCACGCTCAGCATTCGCGGCTTCGACTCCACCCGCATCAGCCTCACCTTCGATGGCATCCAGCTGAATGACAGCGGCAATTATGCAATTTTCTCCAACCAGCAGACCGATCCGGAGCTGATCGAACAGGTCAACGTCAACCTCGGCTCGACCGACGTCGACTTGCCCACTGCTTCGGCGGTCGGAGGGACCGTCAACCTTCGCTCGATCACCCCGTCGAAGGATGCAGGGGCGCGCCTCGTTGTCTCCATGGGTGAATATAATTTCAGGCGTTTCTTCGGCCTCGTGAACAGCGGTGAGTTCGGTCCATGGGGCACCCGCGCGTGGATTTCGGCATCGAAGGCGGACAATGATTTCCCGTTCAACAATTACGGAATCATCGACAAGCAGCAGTATAACGGCAAGATCTGGCAGCCGATCGGCGCCAACGGCGATTTCGTCTCGATCGCGGCCCACTACAACATCAACCGCAACAACTTCATCGCTTCGCTGCCGTTGCGCAAGGACCTGACCCGGAGCGCGACGGACCTCCGCGCGCGTATCGTTGGTCCGAACTCGCAGAACCGCTATCCGCTGGATGGCGACGAGCGCTCCTACGATATCAACTTTCCATGCGTCGTGGACGCCCCGCAGGCTGGAGTGCGCGACGTCCCCGGAACCTCCTTTGGCCCTGGTGCGAATGATCCGGACGGCCACTTCGCGACCTGCGGGACCGAATTTGACCGTCGTTACAATCCATCGAAGACCGGCAACGTCCGAGGTGCCTCGCTCTTCACAATTACCGACGGCGTCATCCTGACCGTCGACCCCAGCTATCAATGGGTATCGGCGAACGGCGGCGGCACCGTCAGCGCCGAAGAAGGACTGCGCGACATTAATCCGGGTGACCCTGATGGTCCAAACGTCGGCGAAGCACCCACGGCGACCGTGCAGCAGTGCGCAATTGGCAACACGGCGTTCAGGACCTGCGTTTCCGGTTACCTGGGCGGAACGCCCTTCTTCGGCCGTGATATCAACGGCGACGGCGATAGGCTGGATCAGGTCAGCGTTCTGGCTCCAAGCCAGACCCGCACCAAGCGCCCCGGCGTAATTGCCGGCCTTCGCTGGGACATCAACGAAAATCACACGGTGCGCGCCAGCTATACTTGGGATCATGCCCGCCATCGCCAGACCGGCGAAGTCGGCCTGCTCCAGAACGATGGCGAGCCGGAGCATGTTTACCCGATCGACCACGATCCCGAACAGGATGTCCTCGGAGTCACTCTGCAGAAGCGCGACCGCAAGTCTTTCGCCATCCTGCATCAGGTCGCCGGCGAGTATCGCGGCGAATTCTTCGATGAGCGCCTGGTCGTCAACGTCGGGCTGCGCGCGCCATTCTTCAAGCGCGAGCTGAACAACTATTGCTTCACCTCGTCGGCCTCGGGCTTCGTCGAATGCTTCGGCCAGGACGCCATTCGTGAGGCGCAGTTCGCGACGCTCAACCCGACCATCCAGGGGCCGCAGAAGCGTACCTTCAAATATGACAAGCTGCTGCCGAACCTTGGATTCGTTTACGACATCACCGATCAGATCAGCGGCTTCGCTAGCTATACCAAGGGACTGTCGGTGCCGAGCACGGATAATCTCTACAACAGCTTCTTCTTTGCGCCCGACACGGACGAGGCCAAGCCGACGCCGGAAACAACCGACAGCTTCGATGGCGGCCTGCGTTACCGCAGCAGCAAAATCCAGGCACAGGTTTCGGCCTGGTACACCAAGTTCCATGACCGGACGGCCTCGGCGTTCGACCCCGAGCTGAATCAGTCGGTGTTCCGCAGCCTGGGCGACGTCAACAAATGGGGCATTGACGGATCATTGGCATACCAGCCGATTCAGGAGGTGACCCTCTACGCGTTCGGCGGGTGGAACAAGTCGAAGATCAAGGACAACGTCCAGGTCGGCTCGCTGACTGCAATCGGTCCGAATGTGACCTGCGACAACATCGACCTGTCCATTCCGGCCAACGCCCGCGCCGCGACGGTCAGCTGCGCGTTCACCGCCGGCAAGCGTGAGTCCGGTGCGCCCAAATATACCTTTGGCTTCTCCGGCGTCGGCACGCTGGGCCCGGTCGACCTTGGAATCACCGCCAAGCGGACGGGTCCGCGCTTCATCTTCGACAACAATCAGGCGATGTTCCGCGGTGACGTGGATTGCCCTGGAACCGTGGCGGGAGGCTGTCCGGCCACAACTCCGTTGGCGAGTCCGGAGCAGATTTTCGGCAAGACCGCGCCAGCCTATTGGCTCGTCAACCTCGATGCCCGGCTCAATCTCGATCAGTTCGGGATGGAGAAAACCTACTTCCAGTTGAACGTCTACAACCTGTTCGACAAATTCTATGTCGGCGGCTTCAGCGGCGGGCTCAGCCAGTCGATTAACGTCGGCACCGGAGTGTGGGGCAACCCGCCGTTCGTGCAGGTCGGCGCTCCGCGCACGATCAGTGGGACGCTCAACATCGCATTTTAAGCCACTATTGCCCCAAGGCAGAGGAAGTCGGCGTCGTTCCCATCCCGGAGCGACGCCGTTCCTGACTTGAGTTAGGTTGCCCAAGTTTGGCGGATTTCCGCAACTTCCCTCGGACTTAAGCGTTTCCCCAGCCGTGCGATTGGCCTCCTTTTCGCACGCGCCTGAGTGAGCGTACTACACTCACGCTGCCGAAGGGCGGGCGCAGCCCTCGAGCTCTGCGCCCGCCCTGATTTCAATGCCCCTGCCTGGATACGGTGCTGCTGTTCCATAGCCGGAGTAAGGGCTACAGCGAGACTTGGTCGGCGGCATTAATTGTTCGGACCCCGTTACGCGAGGTCGGGCTTTTCGTTGTTCAACAGCTGGTCCAGCTCATCCTTTTCAACGGTCGGTCGGGGCTCTCGAGGATGGCGCATGAAATGCTCGTCGAGTTGAACGATGATCTTCTTTCCTTCCTTGCCGTGGAAATGCAGCAGGGCGTCGACCTTCGCTTCCAGACGGTCGTCGTTCTCATGGCTGGTTGGCGAGCCGAGATAGAGAAAATATGCAAGGCCGACGACTTGCCATAGCAGCTGCAGGAATTCCGATTGCCAATTCTCGAACGTGTCACGCGACATCTCGATAAAATATTGGCGGAACTCCGGCGACTGACCATGCTCGGCCGCTTCGTCCATGAAAGCGCTCCAGCCAAAGCCCCAGTGGAGCAAGAAAGAAACGAGGAAGAATGCGAGCGTTATCCAAGCATACGCATAGCCTTTGATGATCCGCTTCGTTGCCTTTTTCACGATCCCAACTCCCAAAGATTTTCACGTCAACGGGCCGGAAAGATGCAAGTTTCAACTCATTGAATTCACATAGGTTGGGGATTGAACCTGACTTGAAAGCTAAGTTGCATTCCTTCGGAGCGAGAGCTTGCAGCCGCGCGTATTTGCGTCGGAAACGAAGGAAGCGCCCCTGGCCCATTATTATTTCCATCTCTTCAATGACGAAGTCCTGCGGGACGAAACCGGCGAAGACTTTATCGATGACGCTGCCGCTCGCGAGGCAGCGGTGCGGGGGATTTCGGAGTTGATCGCCGAGCAGATCGCCGGAGGCCGTCGAGTTGACCTTCGCCATCGGATCGAAATCGAGGACGATCAGGCCAGGATCGTCTGCGTTTAAAATTTGGAGAGTTCTTCGCTGGCTGCGAACCTTCACAAATCAGCACATAGTTTCGGGTCCATCCTTATTTAGTTTGTCTGACTAAACCCATGATAAGTCGCTTGTTTTTACATATGTTAAAGTGATTGAATTGCCGATCCGTTAGTAGGGGCATCGGCGACTGAGAGTTTCTATGTGCTCCCGCCCTAACGTGGAGCACTTCCAAAAATGACCTCCGCCGCTGTCGACCACATCCTGGACCGGATTGTCCGCAAGTTCGAAATGCGAGCTTGCCTTGATGAGGCCGATCGTGCCGCCCTTTACAGCTTGCCGTTCGAGATTCGCGAAGCACCGGCCCATCGCTATATTGTCCGCGAGGGCGATCGCCCGCCTGGCGCAACGCTGATGGTCTCCGGCCTGTCTTATCGCCACAAGGTCACGGTAGATGGTTCGCGCCAGATATTGTCGGTGCACATCCCCGGCGACTTTGTCGACCTCGAGGGATCGTTACTTCGGATTGCCGACCATAATGTGCAGGCTTTGACCCCTTGCAAGGTGGCGATCGTGCCGCGCGATGCACTGGTTCGCCTGATCGAGCAGCACGCCAAGCTGGCCCATGCGATGTGGGTCGATACGTTAATCGACGGATCGATCTTCCGCGAATGGATCGTCAATGTCGGTCGACGCGATGCGCGATCGGGAATGTGTCACCTGTTGTGTGAGTTCGCCCGCCGGCTCGAGGCAGCGGGATTAGGCGACGTCGACGGCTATGAGCTGCCGATGACCCAGGAGCAACTCGCTGACGCGCTGGGAATTACGCCGGTGCATGTGAATTGCGTGTTGCGAGACCTGGACCGCGAGGGCTTGATCGTCCGCAACAAGAGGTTCGTGCGAGTGCCGAACTGGGAAGGGTTGCGCAAGACGGCCGGATTCAATGAGCTTTATCTCCACCTCGACCAGGTCGCCCCAGTCGTGACCGGTCAGCCCGGCCATCGGCAGATCTCGCCTAACGGGCAGCGATATGGAGGATCGGCCGGGCAGGAATATTCCGCCTGAGAGTGCCTTCGTAGCGCTTCGACAGATTGGCGTGAACCAGCTTCACGATGGGATCATCGGCGGCTTCGCTCAATTCCTGCTCCTCCACCGCCCGCGCAGCGAAATAAGCCATATCTTGCTGATCAAGCATGTCCCTAGCCCTCCTTGTCGGTTCGGTGGGTTCGTTCGGGGGCACGGTTCGGCCGGCTGTTCCGGAGCGCGGTGACGAGTTCGGTCCGGGAAAGATGCAGCTTCGCCAGGCCCAAATGTGCATCCGAGCTATTTCGATGAGCGGATCTCCCGCATAGCTCGAGCTCTTCCGCTGCTCTTCGCGAGTGATAATCCAACTCTTCGTCGGTACCCAATAGCATCGCGGTCTCCTTAGACTTGACGGTTTAACCGGATTCAGAAGCATCTTTTCCGCGCAGATTTACTAACCAATGTTAGGTCTCCCTTCGTGACATAACCTATGTTGATATGATCTTTGTGCAGCGATTTCATAGACTTGCTCGTTCAATCCGCTCCCTTAACAAGGAGAGAAACGATGCCAGAAAATAATCGTGGAAATCAGGGCGGCCAGGCCAGCGGCGGCCAAGGCGGCGGCGGTCGCGGCGGCACCTCATCCGAGCGCGGCTTCGCCGCCATGGACGACGGCGAGCTTCGCGAGATCGCCAGCAAGGGCGGTTCCGAAAGCCCGGGTAACTTCAAGAATGATCCCGAGCGCGCTGCCGAGGCTGGTCGTGAAGGGGGCAAGGCCAGCGCTGAAAGCCGTAGCGAAGGCCGCGGCGGCCAGGGCGGCGGCGGCAGCCAGGGCGGCCAGGGTAGGAACCAGGGCGGCCAGGGCGGTGGCGGCGGCCAGGGTGGGAACCAGGGCGGCGGCAACCGCTAGATGCCAAGTCGTGTGGAGGGCGGCGTAACTGCCCTCCACGCATTTCAAGGAGAGAGAGAATGCCTAACAGGAACAACGACGGCCGCGGCCAGGTCAAGGATCCGGAAACCGACGGCCGGTTGAAAGAGAATAAAGGGTCAGGCGGTTCGAGCCGTAGCACCTCCGGCAAATCCGGAAACAGTTCGGGCGGATCGGGCTCCCGTGGCGGCGGCGGGCGGTCCCGCTAGGAAAATGCCGGCGTTGTCCTGGAAGGGACAGCGCCGGTCCGTCCGCATCGTAGAAATCCGGAGCGGGTAGCGGGAATCGAACCCGCGCGTTCAGCTTGGGAAGCTGACAGGCTACCATTACATCATACCCGCGGCCGGCGATGATCTAGGTCCGCTTGGATTGAGCGTCAACGGCCCTAAATTCCCCCCGCCACCGGATTATAACCGACACCGGCCAGCTTGTCGGCGAGCTCGTCCGCCACGGCCTGGGCGCGGTCCTTGTCCTCCGAACGGACAACGAAGTTCGATCCAACCCGTCCCTCCTTGAAGAAGGGATAGCTGCCAATTGAAATACCCTCCGCGGATTGTTCTGCCTGACGCAGCATGTCAGCGACCTCGCTCTCGGGTGCGTATGCGCCGACGGTGACCGACACCAGCGGCTTCCCGCCTTCGAGCGTCCCGGTCAGCGCGTCGAGCATCCCGGCGGTAATGTGCGGGACACCAGCCATCAAAAACAGATTGCCCAGCTTGATGCCCGGCGCCCCCGACATCCGGTTGGGAATCAGCTCCGCACCCGCGGGAACCCGCGCCATGCGTAGTCGTCCTTCATTCAGACCACCCTTGTCGGAATAATAATGATCCAGGATGGCGCGAGCCTCGGGGTGGATGACGACGGGCACGTCCAGCGCTCTGGCGACTGCGTCGACGGTGATGTCATCGTGGGTTGGACCAATCCCGCCGGTGGTGAAGCAATAGTCATATGAGGAGCGAAGTGCGTCGAGAGCTTCGATGATGCGCTCTTCAACGTCGGGCACGACGCGGACTTCGGCCAGCCGAATCCCCTGCACATTCAGCCAGGTCGCGACCTGTGCGATGTTTCGGTCCTGGGTCCGGCCGGAAAGAATTTCGTCGCCGATGATCGCCAGCCCGGCCGTCCAAACCTTCCCCAATTTCACGCCTCCTGTTAGACTTTTTGGCCGCCCTCTCTTATCTGGGGACAATGACCGAATATATCCAAGTCGGCCCCGAAGACCGAGCCGAGCCGCGCAGCCACGTCATCAAGCTCCACGGCCCCGAGGGCTTCGAGGGTATGCGTCGCGCCGGCCGCCTGGCTGCCGAGATCCTCGACGCGCTGGTGCCGCAAGTGGTTCCCGGAGTGACGACCGGAGAGATTGACGCGATCGTCCAGCGCATGACGCTGGAGGCCGGCGGAACCCCCGCGACACTCGGATATCGTGGTTACACCAAGAGCTGTTGCACCTCGATCAACCACGTCGTGTGCCACGGCATTCCGGGCGACAAGGTCCTGAAAGACGGTGACATCGTCAACATCGATGTGACTCCGATCCTCGACGGCTGGCACGGCGACACTAGCCGCATGTACTACGTCGGCGACGTACCGCTGAAGGCGAAAAAGCTTGTCGACGTGACCCATGAATGCCTGATGCTTGGTCTGGAACAGGCGAAGCCCGGCAATCGGTTGGGCGACGTCGCTCATGCCATCCAGAGCCATGCGGAGAAGCATCGCTACGGCGTGGTCCGCGATTTTTGCGGCCATGGGCTTGGCCGGCTGTTCCACGACAGCCCAGAGGTGATCCACGCCGGCCGCCGCGGCACCGGTCCCGAATTGAAGCCCGGGATGTTTTTCACGGTCGAACCGATGATCAATATCGGTCGCGCCGACGTGAAACTGCTCGACGACGGCTGGACTGCGGTCACACGCGACCGGTCGCTATCGGCGCAGTTCGAACATTCGATCGGAATTACCGAGACGGGCTGCGAGATATTTACGAAGAGCCCTAGGGGGTTGGACAAGCCGCCCTACGCTTAGGCGGCCTTCGCCTTCCTGACCTCGTCCCAACGCGCCGTCAGTGCCTCTGCGCTCTCGACGTCCTCGGGAAAATCGACCTCGCCCCAGTCATGGCCGTTGATGTCGAGCGTCCAGACCGGCGCTTCCTGCGCGATCTGGTGGATGACCCGCAAATACCAGATGGTCGTGCCTTCGGGGCTGCGGATGGCCCGTTCGATCGCGTGACGGAAGATCTGCGCACCAGCGCCACGGAAGGCCAGCAGGCCGATCGATTCGGCGTTTACAACGGCCATATCGAGCCGCTTGCCGATGGAATGGAGACGGCCGGCGTCGTCGACGACAACTTTCATGTCGTCATCGTCATAGCCGTCCTTGCGGTCGATCGTGACGCAGATACCGTCCTGGGCGCCATTGCCGACGACCCGACCCATCAGCTCGTTGCTGACCAGCGTGTCGCCGTTCCACACCAGCACGTCACCCTGAATTTCGTCCCGCGCAACAAACAGCGAGCCAAGATTGTCGGCTACCTTGTAGAATGGGTTGTAGACCGTCCGCACCTCGGGACCCATTTCGCCGCGGCGCTTCAGTGCCGCCTCGATCTGGTCGTCGCGAAAGCCGGTTACCACCACGACCTCGTCAACGCCGTTGGCGGAGAGCGCGTCGAGCTGACGATCGAGCAGTGATCGACCGTTGAACTCGATCAGGCACTTCGGCCGGTCGGTCGTCAAATGCCCCAGGCGCGAACCCTGGCCGGCGGAAAGGATGATGGCTTTCTTCATGTCGGGCACCCGACTGCCCGCAAATTGCGGCAGAGATTTGGCGGATTTGCTCACTTACCGCAATGCACCGTCAATCGGTAGCGCTTTTTCGGGCGCCTGTGCCTATGATGGCGCTAAAAGGGGCGGAAAACCGTGAAGAAGATCGAAGCGATCATCAAACCGTTCAAGCTCGACGATGTGAAGGATGCCCTTCACGAAGTCGGCGTTTCCGGCATCACGGTCACCGAGGTGAAGGGTTTCGGCCGGCAAAAGGGCCACACCGAGCTCTATCGCGGGGCCGAATATGTGGTCGACTTCTTGCCGAAGGTGAAAGTCGAGGTGGTGGTCGAGGACGACCTTGCCGACCGCACGGTGGAGGCGATCGAGGCTGCCGCCCGCACCGGCCGGATCGGCGACGGCAAGATTTTCGTCATGCCTGTCGAACAGGCGATCCGCATCCGCACCGGCGACCGCGGGCCGGACGCAATTTAACCTACATCGTCATTGCGAGGAACGTAACGACGCGGCAATCTAGGAACATGGATTGCTTCGCTTCGCTCGAAATGCCGGTTAGCGTCTGAAATCCATGGACGACCCTCGCCTCGCCTCAATGTCTCCCGATGAGCTCCGCCGCCATATGCGTGCGCTGGGCTACAAGACGCAAAGCGACCTCGCCAACGCCATAGGGGTCAGCCGTTCGGCGGTCAGCCTGTGGCTCGAAGGCAAGGTTGGAGTTCCCCGTCCAGTGGCGATGCTGCTGCGGATGCTGGTGGGCGCGCAGCGACGGGCCTTCTGACCTAGCTCAACGGCTCGCCTTCGGGCGCGCCGCGGTCGAGTTTGTCAGGCAGTGGCTCGCCCTTGGGACTGAACGCCAGCGACACGCTGTTGATGCAATATCGCTCGCCGGTCGGCGGCGGGCCGTCGGGAAACACATGGCCCTGGTGCGCTCCACAACGCGCGCAGACGATCTCGGTCCGGGTCATCCCGTAGCTCGTGTCACTTATGGTGCGGAGGTGGCCTTCGGCGAATGGCGAAGTAAAGCTCGGCCAGCCGGTCCCACTGTTGAACTTCTGGCCTGCGGTGAAAAGCGGCAGCCCGCACAGGCGGCAAGTGTAAACACCCTCGCGCTTTTCATCGAGGAAGACACCGCAGAACGGAGCCTCGGTCCCATGTTCGAGCAGGACATGCCGCTCTTCGTCGCTGAGATCTGCCTCCAGCCGGCGCTGCTCGTCGTCGCTCGGCGGGGTCAGGTCGAACTGGATCGTCGTAGCTTCGGTCATGTGCCTCTCCCTTCGAGTCAGGCTTCGCTTATGTTTATGACAACGGGACCTATTCGGCGAGCGCCAACAACAATCCCGAAAAGCCAAGCATGGCCAAAAGTCCGGTAAAACCGGGGTGGTCGTGGACCGCCTCCGGGGCCATGGTTTCAACGACCAGCGCAATCAGGGCCCCGGCCGCAAAGGCTTCCAGCCAGCCCCGCTCGATCCCGCCGCCACTGAACAGGGCAAATCCGAGTACCGCTGCAGCAGCCGAAACCAGCGTGCCGCCAAACCACAACAGCAGCACGTAACGGCGGCTCCGTCCTGCGGAGCGCATTCCGGCGGAACTCGACAGCCCCTCGGCGAAGTTGGCCAGCGCGAAGGCGGCGATCAGCGCGATCGGCGGCAGGTCTCTCGCGCCGCCCGCCACCGCGGCGCCGATGATCAGCGCCTCCGGCACGGCGTCGAGCATTGAGCCGGCGGCGATCGCCAGGCCGCTGCCGGGCATCTCTCGTTCGGTGGGTTGGCGGACGCACTCCCCGCACCTCTTGCGCCTCTCCGCGGACCAGCGCCGGAGCGCCAGGTTTATCAGGCTGAACGCCGCAGCGCCAGCAAGAGCGCCGGAGGCCGCTACCGCTGCGGAAACAGCCATCAAGGCGGCTGAAATCAGATAGAGCGAAGCGGCGGCGATCAACAAGCCGACGCCAACCGCCGTTACCGCGGCAATCGTCCGATGCCGCGTCTGTAGCCACAAGGCAGCCACGGCGCCGACCATGAGGCCGGACGCGGAGAGCAGCCCGTAAAGGCCCGCAGTTGCCCAGCTGGTCATGGATCGCGCGGGAGCGGTTCCTTTGCGGACGTGCTCACTTCACGAAAACCGTCAGGGGTTTGCCCTTTTCCAAGACGTAAGTCGCGAGTTCCGAGCCCTTGTCGCTGCCGACATTTCTCGCCGCGTGGGCGGTTTCAGCGGGAACGAACAGCACGTCTCCGGGCCGGAGCGTCACTGGCGGCTTGCCTTCGACCTGATACTCCAGCGTGCCTTCAAGCACGTAAATAATCTCTTCACCCGGATGTTTGTGGTGCGGAAAAAAGGCGCCCGGTTCGAAGTCGACCCGGGCCTGCAACACCTCCCATCCGGCAATGCCAAGGTCGTGCCGTTGCAAGTCCGTGCGCGTGCTCCCCAACGGCCGGGGTGGAATAGGCGCCTGCGGTTCGGAGGTCCCGGCCAGCAGCACTGCCGCCACCACGAGGCTGAATGATTTCAAGCACCGCATTTCCGCCTCCTGGCGATTGTCGACGATCAACGGACCGATTTGAACGCGGCCCTAAGTTCCTGGACGAAGATGGTCGGCTGCTCCCAGGCGGCGAAGTGACCGCCTTTCTCGACGCGGTTGTAGTGGATGAGCTTTGGATAGGCGCGCTCGGTCCAGCTCCGCGGAGCTTCATATTGCTCGCTTGGGAAAACGGTCACCGCGACCGGCGTCTTGACGCCTTTGGCGTTGAAGAAGCCGCCTTTATACTCCCAGTAGAGCCGCGACGAAGACACGCCGGTATTGGTCAGCCAATAGAGTGTGATGTTGTCGAGGATTTCTTCCCGTGTCAGCTCACCGATAGCGCTTGACGTTCGCCGCAGTCCGGCGGTCACTGCCGCCGCGGGCTGGCCATCGGCGTCGTTATGATCGAGCAGCCAAGCCGCAAGGAACACCGGTAAGTCGGCGAGGCCATAAAGCGTTTGCGGCCGGGACCCCATGATCCTGGCATAGTCGACCTGCTTGAAGGTTCGGACCAGCTGGTCATAAGCGCGCCGCTCCTCCGCAGAGAGACTGGGCGGTGGGCCCGAACCGGAGTCGAGCGCCTTCTGAACATCGGCCGGGACGGTGGCCGGCATGTTGGTGTGGATGGCGAGCAATCCAGGCGGCGCCTGCAACGCCATTTGGTCGACGACGAACGCGCCCCAGTCCCCGCCCTGGGCGACGTAACGGGTATAGCCCAGCCGCTTCATCAGCGCGTCCCAAGCCCGCGCCATGCGTTCGGGCCCCCAGCCGGTGGCGGTCGGCTTTCCGGAAAAGCCGTAACCGGGCATCGATGGAATCACGACATCGAACGCTTCTTCGGCCTTGGCACCATGGGCAGTCGGGTTCGTCAGCGGTCCGATCAGCTTGATTTGTTCCAGGATCGAGCCCGGCCAGCCGTGACTGATGACAAGCGGCAGCGCGTTCCGCTCCTTCGACTTCACGTGAATGAAATGAATGTCGAGGCCGTCGATATTGGTGACGAATTGCGGATAGGAATTGAGTTTCGCTTCGGCCTTCCGCCAGTTGTGATCGGTAGCCCAATAGCGGGCGAGGTCCTGCATCGTCGCCAGCGGAACGCCCTGAGATTCATCCGAAACCGTTTCCTTTTCGGGCCACTGCGTGGCGCGAATGCGCCGCTTGAGGTCGGCCAATGCCTCATCGCTGGCTCGGAATTGAAATGGCTTGATCGAGGTGTCGTCGCGCAATTCGACGGCAACGACCGCAGCTGTGCCGATCACCGCTGCCTGGGCAGCAGCGGCGGGGGCAGGCTGGGTGACGGCGGGGGCGGTTGTCATTCTGTTTGCTCCTCCGGACGGCGGGCCGGCTATGCCGGCATGAACCGCACTGGCGGTCACCAGCATCAAGACCGAAACGGCAATCTTGCCGATCACGGAACGTCTCCTCGACAGGCGTGCCAGTAAGCACGGACGGCGCCCATCGACGCCGCCCGTGTGCTACCTCAACGCAAGGACTTGAACGCAGTCCTTAGCTCGTCGACAAGGAATTCCGGCTGCTCGAAGGCGGCGAAATGCCCTCCCTTTGGCACCTGTCCATAGTGGATGAGCTTTGGATAGGTCCGTTCCGCCCAGCTGCGCGGAACCGGATAGAGCTCCTCGGGAAATTGGCTCACGGCAATCGGAACGGAAACCCCAAACGGTTCGAAGAAGTGAACGTTGTTGCGCTCGATGCCAAAGCCGGTCGAGGTGCGCGGCATCGCCTCCCAATAGAGCCGGGCCCCGGAAATCGCCGTGTTGGTCAGCCAGGTGATGGTGATGTTGTCGAGAACGTCGTCGCGCGACAATCCTTCCGGCTCGCCGTCGAACGTACGCGCGATCATCTGATAGCTGGAGATATCGTGGTCGAGGAACCAGGCGGCGAGGCCAATGGGGGAATCGGCGATCCCGTACAGCGTCTGCGGGCGGTGGCCCATCTGGTTCGCATAGGCGAGCCCGTGGGTGAAGAAGAGATCGAGCCGCTCATAGGCGCGGCGCTCCTCGTCCGACAGGCCGGCGGGCGGGCCGTTCCCGTCGCGCAATGCCTGATAGATTTCCGGGGGCACGGTCGACGGCATGTTGGTGTGGATCGCCACCAGTTCCGGCGGCGCCATCGCCCCCATGAGCTCGGTCATCAGCGCGCCCCAGTCGCCGCCCTGCGCCAGGAAGCGCGTGTAGCCGAGCCGCTTCATCAGCGTCACCCAGGCCTGGGCGACGCGAGGTGGATTCCATCCGGGTTCGGTCGGCCTGGCGGAGAAGCCATAGCCGGGCATCGACGGGATCACGACATGGAAGGCGTCCTCCGCACTTCCCCCATGCGCCGTGGGATCGGTCAGCGGCTCGATGATCTTCAGCTGCTCGACGATCGATCCCGGCCAGCCGTGGGTGATGATGATCGGCAGTGCATTTTCATGCTTCGAACGGACGTGGATGAAATGGATGTCCAGCCCATCGATCTCGGTGATGAAGTTCGCGAAGGAGTTGAGCCGCGCTTCGACCTTGCGCCAGTCATATTCATTCGCCCAATAGTCGGCGAGCTTCCGCATGGTCGCGAGCTGCACGCCCTGGCTATCGTCGGTGACCGTCTCGCGATCCGGCCAACGAGTCGCCGCAATGCGGCGCTTGAGCTCCGCCAGCTCCTCGTCCGACGCACGGAACTGGAAAGGCCGGATCGACGTGTCGCCGGCCGGCGGCGCCGTGGGTGGGCCACCGGGGACCATGGCTTCGACGGGAGTCGCGCCTGGAATTGTCGTTGAGGGCGTCGGTGCGAGAGTGTCGGCACCGCCTGGCGTCGTTTCGGCCATGGTCGTTCTCCGAGTCTGTGAGGGGCTTCAAACGCTTACGATACGCGGAATTCGGCCGTGGAAAATGCTGATGCGCTACCGACAGGCGGCCCACCCTTGCCCTGCTCCCTGCGCGTGAGTCGGTCAAGGCAGATCAACTCACATTAATCACATGGGTCAAAAGGCAGTTTTCTAGTGCGTCAAATATTCACGGCGCTCGTGACTCTCGCGGCCAGCGCTGGAATCGCTGCCCGTGAACCAAAGCTTGTGGGCCGAGGGCGATTCTTTTTCATTCAACGAGGTCCGTCATGGCGAGCGCCGCATCCAAAGTGCTAAAGCAGATCGAAGAAAACGAGATTGAATATGTCGACCTGCGCTTCACCGACCCCAAGGGGAAATGGCAGCATCTGACGATGGTCTCGGGTGTGATTGACGAGGACATGCTGACCGACGGTTTCATGTTCGACGGCTCCTCGATCGCCGGCTGGAAGGCGATCAACGAGAGCGACATGATCCTCATGCCCGATCTCGACGCCGTATATGTCGATCCCTTCTCCGCCACCCCGATGCTGATCCTGGTGTGCAACGTGGTGGAGCCGTCCACCGGAGAACTATATGCCCGCGACCCGCGTTCGACCGCGACGCGCGCCGAAACCTATTTGAAGGCCACCGGCGTCGGCGACACGGTATTCGTCGGCCCCGAGGCCGAATTCTTCATGTTCGACGACGTCCGCTTCGAGGACGGCTATGCCTCGTCGGGTTTCAAGATCGACGATATCGAGCTGCCGACCAACACCGGCCGCGAATATGAAGGCGGCAACCTCGCCCACCGGCCACGCGCAAAGGGCGGCTATTTCCCGGTCGCCCCGGTCGACAGCGCGGTCGACATCCGCGGCGAGATGGTTTCGACGATGATCGAGATGGGCCTGCCATGCGACAAGCACCACCACGAGGTCGCCGCGGCCCAGCACGAACTTGGCCTCACCTACGGCAAGCTGGTCGAGACCGCGGATCGCATGCAGGTCTACAAATATGTCGTGCACATGGTCGCCCACGCCTACGGCAAGACCGCGACTTTCATGCCCAAGCCGATCGCCCAGGATAATGGCAGCGGCATGCACACCCACATGTCGATCTGGAAGGATGGCAAGCCGCTATTCGCGGGGAACGGCTATGCCGGCCTTAGTGAAATGGCGCTGTATTTCATCGGCGGCGTGATCAAGCATGCCCGCGCCTTGAACGCCTTCACCAATCCGACAACCAATAGCTACAAGCGCCTTGTCCCTGGCTTCGAGGCTCCGGTCCTGCTGGCCTATTCCAGCCGCAACCGCTCGGCCTCATGCCGCATTCCCTATGGCGCTGGTGAGAAGGCCAAGCGGGTCGAGTTCCGCTTCCCGGACGCGATGGCCAATCCCTATCTCGCCTATTCGGCATTGCTGATGGCCGGCCTCGACGGCATCCAGAATCGCATCCATCCGGGCGAGGCGATGGACAAGAACCTGTACGATCTGCCGCCTGCCGAGCTGGTCAATGTCCCGACGGTCTGCGGCAGCCTCCGCGAGGCGCTGAATGCCTTGGCAAACGATCGCGCCTTCCTGACCAAGGGGGACGTGTTCAGCGATGACCAGATCGACGCTTACATCGAACTCAAGTGGGAAGAGGTCATGCGCTGGGAAACCACGCCTTCCCCGGTCGAGTTCGATATGTATTATTCCTCCTAATTTTCCGGGGAAAGTTACCGGATCGTAACTAATTGCCCGTCATGGTGCCCGCGCCATGGCGTGCGAGGTCGCATCGATGAACAGTTTCCGAAAGGCCGTGCTGTCAGGGAAAGGCCTGTCGCGCGACCCGATCGTGCATGACAAGGAAACGCGCGGCGCCGAGACTGATGATCTGTCGTCCGTCGAAGTCCCCCGCAATGAAACTCGCAGCCACAATCATCGCGACGACGACCGCCACCGGCTCGACCAGGAGACCGCGACCGTCCGTTTCGACGGAGAAGAGCATCAGGTTGACCTGATCAACCTGTCCGGCGGAGGCGCGATGATCCGCGCCGATTTCGCCCCGCGCCTGTGGGAGCGGGTTGACCTCCTCTTCGCCGAGGGTGCGGAAATCGAATGCGCGGTGCGCTGGCTGCGCGACGACCGTGTTGGCCTCGAATTCGCGCACGAAACCCGGATCGATTGCGATCCCGAGCGCCGCGATGCTGTGCTGCTCGATGTGATCCGCCGCAGCTTCCCTAGTGGCGTCGAAATCTCGACCGCGAGATCCGAAACCAGCCCAATTGCTGCCGAGGCGGATGGAGACGATGACAATTCGGTTGCCAACAGCCGCCGCACCGAGCGCCGCCATCCATTGATCTGGTCCGGCGAGGTCCTGTTCAATCACAGCAGCGAGAAGGTTCGGCTGCGCAACATTTCGGAGCATGGCGCGCTGATCGAAAGCACGATCGCTTACCCGGTAGGAGTCGAACTCTTTCTCGACCTTGGTGAGGCGGGACAGCATTTCTCGACGGTAGGCTGGACCTGCGGCGACAAGATCGGCCTCAAGTTCCAGACCCCGTTCGACCTAAGCCAGCTTGGCAATGCCAAGCCCGAGCTCGCTCCCGAGCTAATGACCCGGCCGGGCCCTGGAAGGTTGTCGGTCGACCAGGACAATCCCTGGGCGGAAGGCTGGCAGCGCCAGTCGCTCGACGAGATTCGCGAGGACCTCGAGGGTTATCTGAAGCGATAGCGCGCGCAGTTTGTGCTGGGGGCACAAGCGAGCACGCCATCAATCTTCGATCAGGTCTAATCTTCGATCAATGACGTTCGCTTGGTGTCGCGCATCGTCGCATAGGTGATCAGGCTGAACCCGATCACGACGCTTACATAGACATAAAACCACCGCTCATGGCCCAGATCCTTGAGCTTCAGCGCGACAAATTCGGCGGTTCCGCCGAACAAGGTGTTGGCGATGGCATAGGGAAGCGCCACCCCCAGCGCCCGGATATGGCCGGGGAACAGCTCCGCCTTCACCACCGCGTTGATCGAAGTGTATCCGGTCACGATCACCAGGCTGCCCATGACCAGCGCGAAGGCGGTCGTCGGATCGCGCGCTGTCTCCAGCGCGGTGAAGATCGGGTAGGTCAGCACCATCCCCGCGGCGCCAAAGAAGATCATCACCGGCTTGCGGCCGATGCGGTCGCTGAGCAATCCTGCCAGCGGTTGCATCAGCATGAAGATCGCCAGCGCCAGCGTCATGATCCGCGACGCCGTCTCGCGGTCGAAGCCGACCGTGTTGGCCAGATATTTCTGCATGTAGGTAGTGTAGGCGTAGAAGGCGAGCGTCCCGCCGGCGGTCAGCGCCACGACCAGCAGCGCCTCGCGCGGATGTTCGAGGATCAGATTGCGCCCGCTCGATCTGCGCCGCCCCTCACCCATCGCCGCGACCCGCTCGTAGCTGGTAGTCTCGGTCAGCCGGCGACGTATGAAGAAGACTACCACCGCCAGCACCGCGCCCGCGGCAAACGCGATCCGCCAGCCCCATGCCTCCAGTTCGGCCTCACCCATCGCCGCCTGCAGCACGAGCAGAAGCGCCAACGCGACCAACTGGCCCGCGATCAGCGTCACATATTGGAAGCTTGACCAGAAGCCGCGCCGCCGCTCTCCTGCCATCTCGCTCAAATAGGTCGCGCTCGACCCATATTCGCCGCCCAGGCTCAACCCCTGGACCATTCGCGCGGCGACCAGGATGGCGGGCGACAACAGGCCCGCCTGCGCATAGGTCGGGGACAGCGCGATCGCCAGCGAACCGAGGCACATCAGGCTGACGGACAGCGTTAAACCCGCCTTGCGCCCCTTGTGATCGGCGTAGATGCCCATCACCCAGGCGCCGATCGGCCGCATCACGAAGCCGACGGCAAACACCGCCGCCGTCGACATCAGCTGGGCTGTCTGGTCGCCCTCGGGAAAGAAGCTCGGCGCGAAATAGAGCGCGAAGGCGGCGTATATGTACCAGTCGAACCACTCGACCAGGTTGCCCGCCGACCCGCCAACGATGTTGATCAGCCGGCGGCGCTGATCATGCATTGGCGCGCGCCTGCTCCGCGCGTCGGCTGCCGTAGACCAAGTAGAGAATGAGGCCGGCGATGTTCCAGACGAGGAAGTAGGTCTGGGTCTTCACCGGCAGGCTCCAGAACAGATAGATACAACCGGCGATCCCGACCGTCCCGATGACCCACGGCAGCGGAGTGGTGAACTTGCGAAGGGCGTTCGGATCGCGACGGCGCATCGTCAGCATCGCCGCACAGACGGCGACAAAGGCTGCCAGAGTCCCGGCGTTCGCCAGCGCGGCGATGTCGGCCAGCGGGAAGATGCCGGCGATTATCGCCACGATAACGGCGGTGAAGAGCGTGATCCTGACCGGAGTACCGCGAGACGATACCCGCGCCAGGTTCGCCGGAAGCAGCCCGTCGCGCGCCATGACGAAGAAAATCCGGCTCTGCCCGTAGAAAAAGGCAAGAATGACCGTCGGAAGCGCGATCACCGCCGACACGCCGAGGATCCTGGCCGCCCAGCCCTGGCCGATTTCCCTCAGGATCAGCGCCAGCGGCTCGGGCGAATTGGCGAACCGGGTATAGGCGAGCGCACCGATCGCCGCTGCCGCGACGGCCATGTAGATCAGAACGCACAGGATCATCGATCCGACGATCCCGATGGCCAAATCCCGATCCGGATTCTTGGTCTCTTCGGCCGCGGTGGCGATCGCGTCGAAGCCGTAGAAGGCGAAGAAGATGATCGCCGCAGCCGCCATCACACCGACTTCGGCTCCCGCCGGGCCCGAGCGCGGAAAGCCATAGGGCATGAAAGGAGTGAAGTTGCTCGAATCGAAGATCGGCAGGCAAACCGCGATGAACAACGCGAGCGCCAGCAGCTTTACCACCACCAGCAAGGCGTTGAGCGTGGCACTTTCGCGCGTCCCATAAATGAGCAAGCCGGCAACAACCGCGATGATGAAGATGGCCGGGATATTGACGAGGCCACCCAGCTCGGGGCCTTGGATAACGGCCGGGGACAACCCCATGCCGATGCTGTTGAGGAACCCGCTGGCATAGCCCGACCAGCCGACCGCGACCGCGCTGACCACCAGGCTATATTCGAGGATCAGCGACCAGCCGATGATCCAGGCGATCAACTCGCCGAAGACGATATAGCTGTAGGTATAGGCCGATCCCGACGCGGGATACATCGTCGCCATTTCGGCATAAGCCAGCGCCGCGCAGGCGCAGATCACGCCGGCGATGGCGAAGCTCAGAATGACCGCCGGGCCGGCCTTGGCCGCGCCGACCCCGGTGAGGGTGAGGATGCCGGTCCCGACGATCGCACCCACGCCCAGGGCGACAAGGTGCGGCCACGACAGGGTCTGGGATAGCCGGTGATGCTCGGGCATGTCCTCGCGCGCGACGATCGTCTTGCGGACGTTCCAGTTTTTCATGCAGGCCCTCCCCTTTGTGGGGAGAGCGTAGCGGCGCAATTCAGCAGTGCAATGGATTGCGGCGTCTCAATGGTGCACGGGTTATTTCCGGCGGAGTTCCATCGACACGTCACGAAAGCGGTAGAGCTGCCGATCATCCTCAAACACATAATGGCGCGACGGCGGAAGCGGCATGGCCGATCCGAAATGCGCGCGGAGGAGCGACGGATAAATTTGCACCGGCGACGCCGGCATCACTGCGGGCGGTCCCGATGGATCGCGAACGGCGAGAAGGATCGACATTTTCTCGCGGAGCTTCTGCGGGGGCAGTTTTGACCATGGCACGGCGACGGGATCCGTCCCAAGTCCATGTTCATTGCCGACATAGGGTTTCGGCCATGGCCCCTCGTCGCTGTGGATCACGATCACCGAGGGGCGCGGGCCCGCCAGGATCGCGTCGACCAGCGCCAACACTTCGCGATTGGCAAATTCCACCTGTGCGACGTAGTTCGCCCGCCGCCCGGCTGCTTTGGCGCTTGCCAGCGACCGGCAGCTGCCGTCGGAGTTGAGCACGAACGGCGGATGCGGCACGAGGAAATGCGCGAAGACATATTTGCGTTCGCCATTGGCCGCGAGGTCCCGCAACCGCCGGAATTTCTCGTTGGCGCGAAAACATTGGTCGCCGCGCCCGTCGAGATAGGGAACCTGCAGATCTTTCGTCCAAAAGCCGATGGCCGATTGGTCGAAAGCCTTGCGTGCCAGCTGAGGCACCGCCCTCATGCTTAGCGATTCGTCCGCTGTATTGCTGAACCGGGTCGGCTCCCACCATGAGCCCGCGAAGATCGTCAGGTAATCCTGGCTCTCGAAAAACCGGAGCGCGGCCGAATTCCGCATTTCGCGGTAGATGGGCACCCAATCGTTGGGGCGGTTCCTCATCTGCGCGGTGAGCGGATCAAGCAGTGATCCATTCACCGTCGATGCGACCGAATGAGCGGTGCGTTGATAATTGCTATATGCCTCGTCGCTCACGGCGAACCCACGCTGACGAAGCGCCGCTAGGAATGGCCCATTGTCGTAACCGTAGGTCGACCGAAGAGTGTCGGCTCCCGCGTAACGATCGAACAGGATGTGCCATACATCGGGACTGTTGCTTCCGGCCGTTCCCTGGAAGTCGCCCAACGCTCCGACTGCCTTGCTTCGCTCTTTCTCAGCAGACCAAGACGTGATGGCGACCGGCACTAGCGCGACCGCCAGCAGCAGCAGGCAGAGCAAATTCACCTTGCCGCCCAACGATTGAACCCCCTCAGGATCATTCGGGATGCGGCGCCCGATCAGGATTAGCAGTGCGATGACCCCGATGTGAGCAATCGCCGCCCCCCAGCGAGGAAGCGGCAGCAATCCGACGAAGGCTGGGGCGTAAAAGAGGTAAATTGCAATGAGCCCGCTAATGAGGCCGGCGCGCGCCCAATTGCCGGTGGTCATCCTGAGAATGACCACGATCGTGAAGGCTATCGCCACTGCGCCCGCCAACGTGGGCCAGACGCTCTCGATGGGCAGGCGATTTAGATTCTCTCGCCACATGGCGAACAGCGCCATCAACGTGACGCAAATGCCGGCGATAGGGAGCCAGCCCAATCGTCCGGTCATCCGGTCCATTCCTAAGGTTGCCGGTCGTAGAAGACGATTAGACGGCCTGTTTCTCCCAGCCGTTCCTGGCGGACGATCGAACCTCTCTCGCTCACATGAGCGAGGAAGGCCTCCTCGGTATAATCGGGGAAGATATCCGGGCGGTGTTTGAGGAGTTGCTGGACCATGGGGTCCGCCTTGGACGGGAACTCGATCACACCCGACGGGGCAAGGCCCATCAGCCAGTCGACCGCCATGTCGAGCGGCACGTTCTTGGCAATGGCCAGATGGTGAATCACGGCCAGCGCCAGCATCATGTCGGCGTCGGCGCGATCCTGGAAGCTGGCTCTTTCGCTTTCGGCCCAGCCCTGCGAAGGGCTCGGGTTGGTTGCATCGAGCCACAGCGGAAGCATCGAAGCGCCCGACTTGTCGAACCTTGCAAAGGCCCGCTCGAGCGCTCCGAAATCAAAGTCGAATCCAACGACGCTGCGCGCTCCGTGATCTAACGCCGTTTGGCTGAAATCACCGCTGTTGCAACCAATGTCGAACAGCTTACGCGGGGCTACCCTTGCGACTTCCTGGCCGACGAACTGGTGCTTCGCCGCGCGGCGCTCCTCATCGTAACTATTCTTATCGGCGTAGTCGTCCCACACCGTCTTTTCACCCGGAAGCGACAGGCCGGCGATATAGTCGCGAAGGCTGCGCAGCATCGCCACCAGCCGGGCCTTCGACAGGGTCGCCTCGCGCGGAGGCTTGGCATCGAGACCCTCGGCAATGCGCCGCCGCGCCACCATCGCCGGACCGACGATGTGAGCCAAAACGGTGAAGGAAAATCGGTCGCGCCACCGCAGCATCTTGATCAAGTCCTCGGGCGACACGCCCTCGACCGAGCCCCGGAACCAGGCATGCGGAGCAATCCCGCGCTTCGCCCACAGGAACAGCGGATTGAGGAATTGCATGCCGAACTGCCGCTGACCGGCCCAAGCCGAACCTTCCACATAGGGAACGATCGAAAGATGATCGATGAAGATCGGCCTCGTACCCCTGAATTGAACATTGTAGGCAGTGGCGTCCGACATGGTGAAACCGTCGCCAAGCAGCTCGACCTGGAAATCGAGATGCAGCAATGCCGCCTTCTGCAGCGCCGAAAAGGTCCACTCATAGGGATAGGAGACGAAGTCGAGGCGCGGATGTTCGACCCAATGGCGTGCATTGGGTGCCAAAAATGCCAAGTCGGCCGAATCCACCGGGTCGGCGGATAACAGCCGGCCCCGTTCGGCAGCGCGCATCAGAACGCCCGCGTCGCGGGCCGCTTCATAGGCCGCCGCGCCAGGCTCGAAAATGGCGCGAAGGATTCGGCCATCGTGCCGCAGCACGCGCCCCGCAGGGTCGCGAAAAGACCCGCCGTCAAAGGTCACGGAGTCAGTCCTGCTTGTCGTGGCCGGCAGCCGGTGAATTGCGGCCGAAGAATCCGACAAGTTTGCTCCAGTAGATTTTACCGAAGAGCAGGGCGCTTGCGATTGCACCGGTCACCGCCTGGAGGATGAGGCTCACCGTCGCCCCGTCGAGATAGGCGAATGCGGGCGACGGGCACAAAATACCAAACACGATGATGGCGAATGTCGCGTTGGAGAAATTCTTGATCACTCTAGTCCCCCTGCTTGGCGAGTGAAGCAACTTTGCCGCAAAAGATTAACATTCAATTGTCCATGAACCAACCCATTGCCGCAACTCAATAATCCTTACTCACCCTCACGTTAGCGCTCGTCCTCCCGATCGTCGAGACCGATGACAGGATCGAGAGCCAGCGGGTGACCTGATATTCGGCGCGCGTCGCGGAATAGCCCTGGCCATCGGTGATCACCTCCACGAACAGCTTGCGGGTAATATATTTGCCGGCGGAGACGGCGGTCTTTTGCCCGGTCGCGACGTCCGCCGGCAGGATCCTCAGCCGGTCGAGCCCGACCGCGCGGCGAAGTGCGTTGATCGGGTCGAGATTGCCTGAACCCGACCGAAGCGCGGCCACTGCGGAGGCCAGCTGCAACGCTTCCGGCGCCGACAGGTTGGTAATCGAAGTTCCGAACAAAATCCGCGACAACAACTCATCCTGGGGCAGCTGCGGCACAGAGGCGAAGCGAATTTCGGGCTTCAGCCCCGTCCCGCCGACGAGGATGCTGGCGTCGAGGCCCTGGACCTGCGCCTCGGCGCGTATGTCGAGCAACGGATCCGGCGGGCTTTCGCCGCGAAACCGGATGATCCCCCGCTCAAGCCGGAAGTTGCGTCCGGCAAACTCATAATCGCCGCGGATCAGGTCGGCCCGGCCGGTCAGGCGCGGGGCATCCACCGACCCGCCGATACTGACGTTGGTGCCCCACCGGCTGTCGATCCCCAGCCCGCGCACAGTGAGGTCGCCGGCAAGGTCGACGTCGAGCTTCCACGGTTGGAGCTCGGCAAGCTCGATTACCGCATCCGCGTCCTGGCCCACATTGCGAACCTTGATCTGCGGAACCGAGGCTGCAGCGCTTGCCCGGCCGAGCGTGAAGCGACCGCTGTTGAGCTGCAGCTTGCCGCTGATCGTCCCGCCCTGCCCGCCGGACTTAATTGCAATCGGGCCGGTCACCGTGGCGGCGATGTCGTCGCGGTCGAGCAGCCTCGCCTGGCTAGCCTCGAACTTGAGATCGAGGCCTGCCTTGCCGCCCGAGAAGTCAACCACGCCGCTGCCGCTCACCGATCCGCCGCCCGGCGTTGAGCCGCTGATCCCGGTGAGCACCAGGCGCGGCCCGCTGAACCGCCCGCTGGCGTTGATCTTCTCGACCACCATGCCGGTGACGGCACTCTCGATCCGCGCACCGTTGGCGTGGAGTGATCCGCGGATCTGCGGCTCGACCAGCCGGCCGCTGATGTCGGCGCCGATCGCCACCGGACCCGACAGGTCGAACACCTCGACCCCGGACAGCCGCCACAACGTATCCGCCGGCCCCGCGTAGCGCATCTGCAGCAGCATCGGCGCGTTCATCAGCTCGGCAGCGATCGGCCCGCTTCCCAGCGGCGCGAATCGGGCCTGCGCCCGGCCGATCGTCTTGCCGTCGCTGACCGCCACCGCGCGCATCGCCGCGCGTCCGCCGCCGAGCACCGCGTTGATGCCGACGTCGATCGGCTTCGACGTCAGCACCAGCCCGGCGCGCGACAGGCCCCGCACGCGCAGATTCGCGCTTCCCGACGGCTGCCCTTCCCAACGATACTCGACCCGTCCGCTGGCGATCCCGCCCAGGCCCGCCTTGGGCCAGACGATGTCGAGCAGCTGCAGCGGCATCGTCTGGATGTCGGCGCGGAATTCGGGCCGGTCGCCGGTGCGGCCCGACAGGGTGCCGCGCCCGCCGCCGAAGCGCACGCGCGTCGGCGCAACCTCCCAGCCGCCCGCGACGCGGGTCAGGACTGCAGGGCTGTCGAGCGTCAGTGGCCGCCGGTCGAGCTCGCCCCGCCCGGTGATGCTGATCCGGTCCGGCGTGACATTGGCAAGCGTTACCAGCTGGAACGCCGTGCCGCGTGTTCCCGCCAACGCCGCGCGCACTTCCCCCGAACCGTTGACCAGCCGGGCGTTAGCGGTCAGTCGCGCCAGCGTAATTCCGCTGGTGACGAGACCCCGAGCGGTGACCACTCCGTCAAGCGTCGTCCGTCCCTCGGCCAGGATGATCGTCCCATCGACCCTGCCCGATCGAACGCTGAACGCCGGCGGCCCGGCCAAGCTGACATTATTGCCGGCCAGGTGCATTTCGATTTTTTGATCGCCGCCAACGGGCGAGAAGCCAAGCGTCCCGTCGATCCCGCCGCCGGCAAGGCGCAGCTCACCGGTAAAACCGCCAGGATCGGATCTCAGCGCTCCCCTTGCGGTCGTCCCGGCCACATTGAGCGCAGCGATGGCGATCGTCGCGCGACCGCTTTTCGGCAGAAGGATCTGGCCGGTCGAAGTGAACGGTCCAAGCTTGGATTGGCCGCTGGCCCGATAGTCGAATCCTTGCTGCGTTGGATCGAGGAACAACCGCATGTCGCGGATACCCATTGCTTCGTTCGGCCGCTCTAGGAACAGCTCGACCCTGGGCCGCTCGATCTTGCCGTCCAGCCTCAATCGCAGCGGCCCATATTGCTCCTGCCGCCCGCGCGCCTCGATCAGGAAGGTGCCGTCCTTCCGCCTGATGCCCTGCCCCGATAGCCTGAGCTTGGGCGAATAAAGCTGGAGGTTGGTGAAGTGCAGGATGCCGTCGTTACCGCGTTCCAAATCGGTCGTGAGCCGCGGCAGCCCGCCAGTCAGACCGGCGAAAAATGTGTTGTCGAGACGCCGGACCCAGACTTGTGCTTTGCCGACGACGCGCGAACCTTTCCCGTTGGGCCCGGGCACAACCTGGAGCTGGGTTTCGACATCGACGATTCCGATCCCCGGGATAAGGTAACGCTTCATCCCTCCGGAGATGGCGATGTCGAACCGCCCGGTGCGAAGGTCGATCAGCAGCGACATGGTGCCATTAAGCCGAGCACTGGTAAGCTTGAGCTTCTCTCCCCGCACCAATTGCGGGGTAATTGCCAACATGCCCTCGACACTCAAATTGGCCAGGATTCCGCCGGCGACATCGCCGACCCCGGTGATCGCCCGCGCCTTCAGCAACAGCGGCACCCGCATCGGCCAGGGCGTGAGCTTGCCGCGTCCTTCCGCCCGCACATCGACGAAGCCGGTCCGGTCGAATGCCACCTGCGGGCTGGTCAGCCGGTAGGCGTAATCGGCCCGGTCACGCGGGCCGTCGAGCGTCCACACGAAGCGGACATTGCGTCCGGTCATGTTGGGGAACAGCGCCGGAGGCCGAAGCAGGTCGATTCCAAGGCTGATCTTGTCGTAGCGTCCCTCGGCGAAATCCATCTGCCCGGCCGCCACCGCCCGCGCCGAGGGCGAGGCAAGTGTCAGCCGGCCGTTCAACACGCGCCGGGCAAAGGTGGCGTCACCAGAAACCTTGATCGCCGGCGCGGTGAGCCGTTGCAATTTGCCCGTGAGGAAGGGGGAAGGCGCCATCTGGCCCGACAGGCGATAGCGTCCGTTATCCGCGGCCAGCGCAAGGCTCGCAGCCATTCGGCGCTCGACCATCAGCCGGGCCGAGCCGCGCCAGCGGGCCCAGCTGCCATCGCCGGCAATCGTCAGATCAATGGGCCGCTTGAGTCCAACGAGCGCCGGGATCAGACCATCGCGCGGAGCGATTGCCCGGACATCGACATCGAACCGGTTGCGGTCGGGCTCGACGTCGAGCCTGGCCGCCAGCCTGTCGCCGTCGAGCATGCCGAGCTGCAGCCCGACCATTGCCCGCCCCGCCCGGATGTCCGCCTCACCCGTCAGGCTGCCGGTGCGCGCCACTCCGCTGACTTCGCGGGCCAGCTCGAGCCGGTCGATCCGGAGGCTGCCGATATGAATGTCGAACGCGGGGAGAAGCGGCCCCTTGCGCCCCGTCTTCCGCAATTTGGGCAGCCGTTCGACCCGGACCAACGGGGATTCCAACCGGTCGATGTGCAAACTGTTGTAGAGCCACGCCCCTGGCGCCCAGTCGACCATGATCTCGGGGCTGGTGAGGAACACGCCTTGCGGGTCGCTGACCGCGACGCCCTTCAGCCTGGCTTCGCCATAGATTGAACCCTCGATCCGGGCGACGCGGATCCTTAGCCCGGTGGCGGTTTCAACTTGGGCGATACGATCAACGATGAACCGATGCCCCGGGGCCGTATCCAGCAGGATCAACCCGCCGACGGCGAGCGCCAGCAAAACCAGCAGCAGCACCAACAATTCGGTCGCCAGCCGCCTGCCCCAATGCCGCCGATACGAAGCCACGATCCGCTCGCTTCCGCCTTCCCCCGGGGTGATCGCGGCTTCGGCCATCAGAAGGCCTGACCCAGGCTGACTACGACCGCGATCCGGCCGTCGTCTTCCTGCGGGTTAAGCGGAGTGCCGACATCGAGCCGGATCGGGCCGAAGCTCGAATAGTAACGCAGGCCGAGCCCCGCACCGAACTGCCAATCCTTCATGCTCGGCAAGGCACTTGTCGAAAGTGTGCCACCGTCGAAGAAGGGCACCACTCCGAAATTGCCCCCGAATGCCTTCAGCCGGATGCGGGCTTCGAGCGCGAACTCGGCGAGGCTTCGGCCCCCGATCGGATCGCCATCGATGTCGCGCGGGCCGAGCCGCTGGTAGCCATAGCCGCGTACCGAGCCTCCGCCGCCCGAATAGAAGCGGCGGGACGGGGCAATATCATTTCGATTCGCGCCCAATATGCTGCCCAGCCGAATCCGCCCGGCGGCGACGATGCTTCCCGAGATCGGGCGATAGGCGCTCGCGTCGAATTGCGTCCGTGCATAAGGAAAGGCGCCGCCCTCAAAGCTGATCTCCGGGCTCAATCGGCCGAGCAGGCGGAAATCCTGGGTCGGGTCGAGCAGGTCGTCGCTGGCGTCGTAGCCAAGGCTTCCAGGCAGTGCGCCGATGAAAAAGGTTCGGCGCCTCGGCTCGCCGGTCGCCTCGATTGTGTCGCGCTCATCGGTCGCGATCAGTTCGGCGCCGAGACTCCAGGTCCATTTCTTCTGCCAGATGAAATTGCTCTGACGCTCGAACCCGGCCGACAGCGACAACGTTTTCGCGGCATAGGCATCGCGGTCGACATGGCTCGCCAGCGCCTGCGCGTTAAGCACCTGGTCGCGCCGTAGCCAATTGTTGCGGCGGAGCGAGACCGCCCCAAGCTGCTCTTGAGTCCCGATGACCCCGCGTACGGTCAACGCCCCCTCGGGGTTGAAAAGATTGCGATGCTGCCAGCTGGCCTCGGCGCGCGGCCCTTCGCCCGTTCCATAACCCACCTCGCCGGCGACAGTCCGCATCGGTGCCGGCTCCAAGCTTGACCGCCAGATCGATGGTCCGCCCCTCGTCGCGCGGCACCTGCGCCACTTCGACGGACGAGATCAGCCCGGTCGCGATCAGCGCGCGGCGCAAAGTCCGCGACCTCGTCGGCCTCAAAGCGATCGCCGGGCCTGAAACCGCGCAATGCGCTGGACGTGTCGCGCCGAAAATGGCGGCTCTCCGCTGACACTGATCTGGCCGAATTGCGCTACCGGCCCGGGCGTGACCGGAAGCACCAGCCGGGCGGTCTGTGCTTCATGGTCGACGACGATGTCCTGCTCTCCAACCTTCGCCGTTGCAAAACCGCGCTCGCCGAGCGCCACCTGCAGCGCCACGCCCGCATCGAGCACTTGTTGCGCGACCACCGGATCGCCGGCCTTGACTGCAAACGCGGCCCGCAACCGCTGCGCTTCGTCGCCGGCGGCCTCGTCGAGGCCGGGCAGTTCAACGCTTTGGAAACGGTAGAGCGGGCCTGGTGTCGCGGTGAGACCGACCACCAGCTCATTCCCGGCGGTGTCGATCCGCGGCTCGACCGTTGCATCATAATAGCCCTGGCTGCGCAGCAGCTCCGCCAGGAGTTCGGCATCGGCTCGCGCGCGACGGTCGATCTGCGCGGCGTTGGCGGTCCGCTTGCGATCCGCCTCGAGCGTCGATCGTTCGTCGAAGCCGGCGAGAATGGCCGGAGCCGCCTCGAGTCCGATCGAGTCCGCTGATAGTCCAGGCATAGCGTCGGGCGGCGGATGCATCCTCGACCTGTTCGGCAGCTTCCTCGGTCGCTTCGGCCGCAGCCTCAGGCGCTACGCCTTCAATTTCGGGTGGTGCGGCCGGCTCGGGCTGTTTGAGGTCCGGCCACTCGACACCGAGGTCGGGCATCGGATCGAGCGGAGCTGACGGGTCAAGGTCGGCGGGACCTGCCGGCACCGGTGTTTGCGCGCAAAGCTGCCCTGCACCGAGCGCCAGCCCGGCACAGCCCGCAAAACAAATGAACGCGGTTCCCCGCCCGGCGCGACGCTGACCCATCGAACGTCAGCCTAGCATGGGAGATATGAGACGCCACCTCCCGCGCGCACACGGACTGGCGCAGGCCTAATGCACCGTGCCGCGAACTTCCTGGTCGGAAAGCGTGACGATGACCCGCTCGATCTGCCGCCAATGGCAGAAGCGCATCACATTGTCCTTGTCACGGGCATCCTCGGCGCGTGCCGCCGCCTCGAACCCGGCATCGTCGCCATAGGTTTCCAGTAGCAGTGCGGCATCGGCTAAAGTAGCGCGGTCGCTGATGAAAGGCGTATCCATGGCGCCTTGATTAAGCTCGCGCTCCTTGCGCTTCGGCGCACAGATACGGTCAATGGATCGTCAACCATGAATCTCTTCTCTCCCGCTCTTGCGGGGAGAGGCCTGGGGAAGGCATGTCGACTGAATGCGAAATCGCCGCACTCCCGCCGCCGGCGGCATTTTTCTCTTTCTAGGGCCGGTGGTCGGTGCGCTTTACGGCATTGGCCGCGGCGATCCCATCCAGTGGATGCTGTACGGCTTCGGCGTTGGCGTCGCCTTGGCGGTCATTATCTGGCTGGTGGATAAGCGGCGGGACTGATGTCGAAATGCAACACCTCTTCGCGCGTTCCCAATTTATCGTAGAGCGCGACCGCAGGGGCGTCGGGAGGGTCCGCCTGGACATAGATGACCCAGGCTCCTCGATCAGCCGCGATCGGCTTCAGGGCGTCGATTAACGCTGTCGCCACCCCCTGCCGCCGCCATGCCGCGCGCACCGCCAGGTCGTAAATATATATTTCGCTTCTCTGTTGCTCGAACTTGACCAGCTCGTAGGCGGCGAGCGCGCCGATCATCGCGCCACCGTCCCATGCGGCCACGGCGATGAATTCGTCGCGATCGAGCAGCCTTTGCAAATAGGCGTCTTCGGGCGGGCGGGCGGTATAACTATCCGGGTCCTCGAACACCTCGGCGAACAATGCATTCGTCTGCCGAAGTGCAGCCAAGTCCCCACGCCCAAGGCGCCGGATCTCAACGGTAGGCTTGCTCAAGCTATCTTCCGCCCGGTCCAGATCACCCTGCCGATGCACTCGATCTCGTCCAGCCCGCAGTCGGGCAAATCGCCGTAGGCCGGATTGTCGGACTGGACGGTGACCCGTCGTCCTACCGGATGGATCGCTAGTCGCTTGACCAGTAGAGTTCCATCGACCCGCAGCACGTAAATGCCGTCGCGCAATCGCTCCGGCCCATCTGCCAGGTCGACCAATATGTCATCGCCGGCGCTCAAGCGTCGGTGCCATCGAATCGCCTTCGACGCGGATCAACGACAGCTTCGACGGCGGCGATCCGCTCAGCGCCTTCAGCCAGCGCGGATCGAAGGCGAAATAGGGCCGCATGCCCTCTTCTCCCGGGATCGCACCCGGGCCGGCCGATGCCCGTACAGGGCTTCTCATCACCGGGACCAGCTCGCCATATTCAGCAGCCAAATCATGGGGCAATCCGCCCAGCATCAACTCGGGGACCTGGAAATAGCGGGCCAGCGTCCGCCGTTCCCGCTCCTTCAACTGGCGCGGCGTTCCCTTACGCAGATACTGCTGGATATAGGCGTCATTGCGCCCGATCAGCCGCGACAGCGAGGCGAAATTCTCCCCCCGCTCCACGCATAGAGTCTCAAGCACCTGCCGAGGGTTCGATGTCATAAGCGAAACATTAAGCCTAGGAAAATTCCTAGACAAGTAGGAAATGCATTGGAAATGATTGGATGCCGAGTCGCCAAGTGATGGGGACAGCAACCGTGCATCTTCTCAGAGACGTGGAGAAATATCTCAAAGACAGCAACACGCCGGCAGCCCGATTCGGGCGCGAGGCGATGGGCGATCCTCGCTTCGTGTTCGATCTTCGCAACGGCCGGGAGCCCCGGCCGCGAACCGTCGAACGGGTCCGCGCCTTCCTGAATATGATTATATGATGAAACTGGCCCTCTCGACCGCCGCTGCCGGCCTGCTCCGCGCGCTGATCGCCCGGGCAGGAATCGACCGGGATAGGATTTTGCTTATCGAATTCCGGTCAACTGATTGGCAATCACTCATATTCTTAGGAGAGCGGCATGAAATGGAGCTTCGTCTGCCCGGACCGGACGCACTCCGGCTGACCGAGCGGCTCGCGACCGGATTGACCGACGTAGAATTCTCCATTCCGGGGCAGATTGTTGCTGACATCGGTCTCGAGCGGCCGCCGACGCACAATCCAGACGGATCGATCAGCCTCCACATCGAAGCGCTGACGATCTGCGAGTAGCTAGCGCAACGAGGCGCGGATGTTCGCCAGCGCGGCATGAAGCGCGGCGCTTGCATCGACTGAGCGGTGCTCCGCCGCCTCAGGCGCGGCGGCTCGGCGACCGTCGTCCAGGTAATCCTCGATTCGTGCCACCAGCTCCCCAGGGGTTGGTTCCGGGCGCTCGAACAGCTGCACGACCCGCGCATTCGATTCGATCCCGATCAGGGGGTCATCGAGCAACAGCTCGCCCAATTCTCCCTTGGCGTCTTCGAACGGTACCGGCAAGAAGTCCGCCTTGGCCGCGATCGGCGCCCCGGCGGCAAGCCGCATGACCATGATAGCGAGCGCCATGACGATCACGCCTGCGGCTGCGACAGCGGCCATCGGAAGCCCGAAAGCCGAGGCCGCCCAGCCAGCCGCAATAGCCAAGACTGCCGGGGCCCCTAATTCAGCGACGACCTCAACGGGATGTTTCTTTGCCCAGCTCATGGCGCAGGCATTAGCTCAAATTGCTTGCCAAGCGGTTTAGGAGCCCGGGAATTAGGCTCGTGCTTCGATGGCGGCGATCAATGCGTCGGTGAAGGCGGGCACATCGTCGGGCTTGCGGCTGGTAATGATATTGCCGTCCGTCACCGCTTCCTCGTCGACGACATTGGCGCCGGCGTTCCTGAGGTCGGTGCGGATCGATTTCCAGCTGGTCGCCTGACGGCCGCGCAGCAGGTCGGCCTCGACCAGCAGCCAGGGGCCGTGGCAGATCGCGGCCACCGGCTTTTCCGTGCTGGCGAACTCGCGGATTAGCGAGATTGCATCCTCGTGCGTGCGCAACTGGTCAGGGTTACCGACGCCGCCGGGCAGCAGCAGCGCGTCATAGTCGGCGGCGGTCGCGTCTCGGATCAATATGTCCGGTTTGATCGTCTTGCCTGGCTCATCGTGAACCGTGCCAATGATCTCGTCGAGACTGAGCGAGGCCAGCGTGACCTTGGCGCCCCTGTCGAGCAACCGCTCGCGCGGGCCGAACAGCTCGCTCTCCTCGAACCGGTTGGTGGCCATGATCAGCACATGCGCTTCGCCGATGGGCGGCATCCTGGTCTCCTGATTCAGGCGCTCGGGAACTCCGACGCCTCATTTCCTTTATGTCTCGACCAACGATGGAGAGCGCCAAAAGGATGCTGCGTCATAGCTCCGACGACGAGCCGGGTTACAGCCGTCAAAAGAAAGGGCGCTCCTGGGCCTATTTCGACGAACATGGCAAGCGGGTCACCGACCGCGCGGAGATCGACCGGCTGAACGCGGTCGCCCTGCCGCCGGCCTATACCGAAGCCTGGTTCTGCAAGGACGCCAACGGCCACCTTCAGGCGACTGGCCGCGATGACCGGGGCCGCAAGCAATATCGCTATCACTCCGGTTTCCGATCGAAGCGAGACGCGTCCAAATATGACGGGTGCCGCGAGTTCGGCGAGGCGCTGCCCCGCCTGCGGGCCCGGGTCGAACGCGATCTCAAGAATCGCAAGCTTGGCCGCGATACCGTCCTTGCGGCAGTCGTCCGCCTGCTTGACCGCGAGCATATCCGCGTCGGCAATGAGGAATATGCGAAAGCCAACAAGAGCTTCGGACTGACAACGCTGCGCGGCCGTCACGTCAAACGCATTGGCCGCAATTTGAAGATGCGCTTTCCCGGCAAGCATGGAGTGATCCACGAAGCGACTATTACCGATCGCAACCTTAAGCGCGTCGTCAGGAAATGCCAGGATCTGCCGGGCCAGATGCTGTTCCAATATGTCAACGGCGACGGCAATCCGCAGGTCATCACCTCGGCCGATGTGAACGAATATATTCGCAACGCCACTGGCAGCGAATTCACCGCCAAGCATTTTCGCACCTGGGGAGCGAGCGTCATTTTCTTCAAGCAGCTGCTCGCCAAGGCGGAGGAAAAGCGCCTCAGCCTCACCACCGCGCTCGAGCCGGTCGCCGAGGCGCTGGGAAACACGCCCGCGATCAGCCGCAAAAGCTATGTGCATCCGCTGTTGATCGAAGTTCTGCGGGAGGATCCTCGGGACCCCCTTCATGGCTTTGCGCCGCCGCCGCCACGCCGCCGCCTGTCTAACGCCGAGACCGCCTTCCTCGCCTTCCTCAAGAAGACGAAGCCGGCGCCGTCGCCGAAAGACGGCGGCTTGAACCTTGCCGTCTCCCTCGCCACAAGCGCGGCCATGAAAGAGCTCAACGTCGTCGCTGCCCCGCGAGAGATCGAAAACGTCTTCGACTGGTTGCTCGCCAACCTCGACCGCTTGGCGATCGGTGCGATCGTCGCTGCGGTCATCGTCGGGATCATGCTGGTGATGCGCTGGATCGGCAAACGCATCATCGCCGGCGATCCGGAGATATCGGGTTGGAAAGGCATCATCGGCCGGGTGCTGTCGAAGACCAGCATGTTCTTCATGGTCGCCACAGCGATCGACATCGTCTGCACCTACGCCGACGTCCCGTCGAAGCTCGCCCGCCTCGCCGACATATTGTTCATCATCGCAGCGACCTTCCAGGCGGCGATCTGGGCACGCGAGATCATCATCGGCATGATCCGCAGCCGGGTCGGCGAGGATCCCGGCAGTTCGACGCTCGGCAACGCCATGGCGATCATTCGCGTGCTTGTCAGCGTCGCGGTGTTCGCCATCGCGATCATCGTCATTCTCGACAATCTGGGCGTCAATGTCACCGCGCTGGTCGCCGGGCTGGGGATCGGGGGCATCGCCATCGGCCTTGCCGCGCAGGGCATTTTCTCCGACCTGTTCGCCGCGCTGTCGATCGTCTTCGACCGGCCGTTCCGCCGCGGCGACACCATCCGCTACGGAGGCGTCCCGGGCACGACCGGCACGGTCGAACGGATCGGCCTCAAGACCACTCGCCTGCGCAGCGTTACCGGCCAGCAGGTGATCATGGCCAACACCAAGCTGTTGGAGCAGGAGGTCCAGAATCTCGCCGAAGCGCGGGTCCGGCGCATCTTCCTTCCGTTCGCTTTGACCTACCAAACTCCTGCTGACACGATCGAACGCCTGCCCGAGATCGTCGAAGAAGCCATCAAGCCGCTCAAGACCTGCAAACTGGTCCGCTGCGTCGCCACGCAATTTGGCCCAAGCTCGATCGATTGCGAGCTGGTCTACGATGATCGCACGATCGATCAGGACGCGCTCGCCCGGCACAAGTCGGTCGTCATCATCAATGTCCTGCGCGTCCTCGCCCGCGAAGGAATCGCCTTCGCTTACCCGACCCAGACCACGTTCACTGCCGGGCCTGACGGGAAGCTGGTGATGCCCTGGGCGCCGCCGTCGGATCGAAAATAGGCTTGCCGTAGCGTCATCGGGGCGGGGCTTGTCAGCGTGCTTGGCGCAAGCCTAGGACGAACTGAGATGCCCATAGCCACCCTTGACGACATCCGTGCGAAAATCGGCCATACGGTTGGCACCTCCGACTGGATCGAGGTCGGCCAGGACCGGATCAGCGAGTTCGCCGAGGCGACCGAGGATCGGCAGTTCATCCACGTCGATCCGATCGCCGCGGCGGCGCACACGCCATTCGGCGGGACCATTGCCCACGGCTTCCTGACGCTGTCGCTGCTCAGCCGCATGGCGGCGGATGCAATGCATGTTCCAGACACAACGAAAATGGCGGTCAACTACGGCCTTGACCGCGTTCGCTTCCTTGCTCCGGTCAAAGCCGGCAAGCGCGTGCGCGGCCACTTCACCCTGGACAGCGCGGAGGAAAAATCCCCCGGTCAGCTTCTTCTCAAACATTCGGTCACCGTCGAGATAGAGGGCGAAGACAAGCCTGCCCTTACCGCCCAGTGGCTGGGACTCATCTTCACCTAGGAGAACATCCAATGTCCGCCCGCGAAGCCGTCATCGTCTCAACCGCCCGCACCCCGATCGGCCGCGCCTACAAGGGCGCGTTCAATGCCACTGCCGGCGCTACCCTCGGAGCCCTGTCGCTCACCCCGGCCATCGAGCGCGCGGGGATCGAAGCAGGCGAAATCGACGACGTCGTTTGGGGCTGCGTGCTGACCCAGGGCACCCAGGCCGGCAACATCGGTCGCCAGGTCGCGCTCCGTGCCGGCTGCCCGGTCACCGTCAGCGCCCAGACCATCGACCGACAATGCGCTTCGGGCCTGATGGCGATCGCCACGGCGGCCAAACAGGTCATCGTCGACCGGATGGATATTGTCGCCGCCGGGGGCCAGGATTCGATCAGCCTCGTCCAGACGCCCGAAATGCGGATAAGCGGCGATCCGTCGCTGATCGCCATGCACAAGGACGTCTACATGCCGATGCTCGGGACCGCCGAAACAGTCGCCCAACGCTATGGCATCGGCCGCGAGGCGCAGGACGAATATTCGCTTCAGTCGCAGCAGCGCACCGCTGCGGCCCAGGCCGAGGGACGTCTGTCGGCCGAAATCGTGCCGGTCACTGTCAACATGGGGATCAAGGACAAGGAGACCGGCCAAGTCTCGTTCAAGGAAGTCACCATCGACAAGGACGAAGGCAATCGTCCCGACACCACAATCGAGGGCCTCTCGGGGCTTCAGCCAGTGCTGGGCCCCGGCACCCACATCACAGCGGGCAACGCCAGCCAGCTGAGCGACGGTTCGTCCGCCTGCATCATCATGGATAGCGCGCTGGCCGAAAAGCGCGGGATCGAGCCGCTCGGCCGCTACATCGGCATGGCGGTTGCTGGCACCGAGCCCGACGAAATGGGCATCGGTCCGGTCTTCGCGGTGCCCAAGCTGCTCAAGCGCTTCGGCCTCAAGGTGGACGACATCGGCCTGTGGGAATTGAACGAAGCCTTCGCTGTGCAGGTGCTCTACTGCCGGGACAAGCTCGGCATCCCCAACGACCTGCTCAACGTCGACGGCGGCGCCATCTCGATCGGCCACCCCTACGGCATGTCGCGGCGCCCGCCTCACCGGCCACGCGCTGATCGAAGGCAAGCGCCGCGGCGCCAAATATGTCGTCGCCACGATGTGCATCGGCGGCGGCATGGGCGCGGCGGGCCTGTTCGAAGTTCTTTAAACAGATCCAAAACGCCGACCTTCGGTTGTCGCGGATCGCAAGGATTTGGTAGCGCCGAACGGGGCTGCTTCGCCATGCCGCTCTTCCGAAATCTCGGAGGGTGGAAGAATGAAACTAGGGACGCTTTTGCGAGGCTTTTGCGTCGCATCCACGCTGGCGTTGGTGTCAGCGGTTGTGCCGGCCAATGCCAAGCATTCCGTCGATCGATCCATTCAATTCGTTGATCTGACAGATGATTTTGAGCGGATTTGGGAAAAGTCCGTAGGATTGGGGGAGACGGAGCGAGTCACGTTTTTTCAAGCCCGATTCCAAAGAATATTGCCTGGATTTTACGATCCAGCCCGGATGGCCAGCCTTGGTATTTCTCCTGAAAAATATACCGCCCGTCTGCAAAAGAAGATCGCGGAATATCCGCAACAACGGGATGGCATTGCCAGGGTATCAGGCGAATTTCGCAAATTGCTTACTCCGGCCATCGCAAGCTTCGAGGCCAGATTTGGAACGATGCTGGATTATCCTCCAATCTACATTGTCCATTCGATCGGTGAATTCGATGGAGCGACGCGCGATCTTCCGGAAGGTACGCGTCTCTTGTTTGGTGCTGACGTCATCGACCGGCTGCACAAAAACGCCCCTATTCAGGCATTTTTCCATCATGAGCTTTTTCACCTTTATCATGCTCGCCTAGTGGGCCCATGCGAGCCACTTTGGTGCCGCCTTTGGAGTGAAGGGCTCGCTGTCTACGTAGCCTCTCAACTTAATCCGGATGCAAGCGATGCGGCATTGCTGTTAGATTTCCCTGAGCCGATCAGGCCAAAGGTGGAGGCTCGCCGCGAAGTCGCCATTTGCGCGGTTCGGAAGGTTGCTCTGTCGAGCACGCCCGCGGACTATGTGGCGTTTTTCACCGGGTCGGGATCACCACCGGAAGGACTCCCTGCGCGAACAGGCTATTATGTTGGTTATCTCATCGCGTCGGACCTAGGCCGAACCCGCTCCTTAAAGGAATTGGCCGCTCTCAGTTTCAAGGATTTAGAACCGCTGATCATGGCAAGCTTGGCCCGATTGGGCTCTTGCCCCGCCTGATAGAATTTTGACGGATCCTTGAGCTTCGGCGTCGGCATGGGCGCTGCGGGATTATTTGGAGTGCTTTAGAACATTGTCCGACCGCTGACCGATCCACGCAATATATCGATAGCGGCGACATAAGACACCTCGGCATGCCTCCGCGACGCGGAATTCATCCATCTACGTTCGGAGAGCACCAACATGTTTTTGCAGTCGCGAGCGAAGATCATTGCCTTGGCTACCGCTCTTGCGGCGCTTGGCCTTGAAAACGGCAGCAAGGTCGTAGCGTCCGAGCCCGCTACAATTCAGCTCGTAAATCTCACTGACGATTTTGATCGGTTCTGGAATGATACCACCGACCTGAGCGACACCGACCGGACTTGGGCACTTGAAGAACGGTTCCGCGACATCCTTCCAGGCTTCTACGATGCTGCAAGGCTGGCAGAGTTCGGAACCTCACCGGAAAAATACGCTGGCCGCCTGCGAAAAAAATCTCGGAATATCCGCAGCAGCGCGGCGGGATTGTTTGAAGTCTTGTAGTGCCGAGCGCAGATTTGATGTGGTGGAAGATCTTGGCTCTTGCCGATGTGGCGATAGGCATCGGCTATTGGAGGTCGGTCCTAGCCGGCCGCACGCCATTAGAACGATTTGACCTGGTCGCTAATTCGGTAGGGATGGCCGGTTCCTTGGGCCTGATTTCCTATGCTTTTTCGATTTAGATGCTTCCTCCTTTGCTCTGGCGCATCCTGTTGCCGATTTTCCTGTTGGTATCCGGTTGGGAGATCGCAAAGTGGGTCGACAAGCATGGTGCGGATCGGGATGCGTATATCAGTGCGATACCTGCGCTCTTGCTCGTTGGATTCACTTCCATTGCACTCTATCGTTTGGGCGGAGAACGTTGGATCGGCGTCCTAGGAGTTTGAATTCCGAATGACCCCTGTCGAGATCATCGCCCTTGCCGCCTCCACCAGCCTGCTGGCAGGTTGGCGGCTCTACCTGGTGACCTTGGTTACCGGCATCGCGATGAAGTTCGGCTGGGTCGCGCTGCCGGATCATCTCCAAGCGCTCGACGTACTGGCCAACAATTGGGTGCTGGCGATCGCTGCTGTCGGCACGTTTGCAGAATTTTTTGCCGACAAGATTGCCTGGGTCGACAGCGCCTGGGACACGATCCACAGCGTCATTCGCCCGCTCGGCGGCGCGCTGCTCAGCCTTGCCATCGTCGATAGCGCCGACCCGGCCTGGCAGGTTGGCAGCTTTCTGCTCGGTGGAGGCGCGGCCCTCGTTGCCCACGCCGGAAAAGCCGGCGCCCGGACGCTGGTCAACGCTTCCCCCGAACCATTTTCCAACGTCGTCGTCTCAACGGCGGAGGACGTCGCAACCGGCGGCCTGCTCGCCCTGGCCATCGCCAATCCCATTGCCGCGGCAGTCATTGCCGTGGGCCTCGTCGCCCTTTCGCTTTGGCTGGTGATCGCCGCCCGGCGCGCATTGCGCAGGCTCATCGATCATTTAAATCCGCCACGGACCCCTGCGTGAATCGCGCCTCGGGCAAGGCGCGGCACGACCCGCGCTGGACGCTGGTCATGTCGGTCGCCGCTTCTTCGCTGAGCTTCATCGACGGCTCGATCCTCAACGTCGCGCTTCCCGCGATCCGCGCCGGAACCGGTGCCGGCGCGGCGGAGGTCCAATGGGTCGTCAACATCTACACCCTGCCGCTGGCGGCGCTGATCCTGCTTGGCGGGGCGCTCGGCGATCACCAGGGCCGGCGGCGCTGGCTGGTGATCGGTACCGCGCTGTTCGGGATCGGTTCGCTGGCCTGCGCCGTCAGCGGCTCGCTCGAACCACTGCTCCTGGGCCGCGCGCTGCAGGGCATAGGCGCCGGGCTGCTGCTTCCCAACAGTCTCGCCTTGCTCAACGGCGTATATGAGGGCGAGGCCCGCGGCAGCGCCATCGGCACATGGGCCGCAGCGGGCGCGATTGCCGCGGCCATCGCTCCACTGATCGGCGGGTGGCTGGTCGAAAATGTCGGCTGGCCGAGCATCTTCTACATCAACCTGCCGCTGGTCGCGGCGGCGATATACGTCGCACTGACCAGGGTTGAGGAAGTCAAGGAACCCGAAAAGGCCCGGCTCGACCTTGTCGGCGCAGTGCTTGCAACGCTCGGACTGGGCGCAGCCACTTATGGCCTGACACTGTGGTCGCAGACGTTCACGCTCACCCCGATGGCGTCGATCGGGCTGGTCGCCGGAGCCGCACTGCTGATCGCCTTCGTGCTCTGGGAGCGGCGACTGGGCGACAAGGCGATGGTTCCGCTATCCCTGTTTGACAACCGCTGCTTCTCTGCACTCAATTTGATGACCGTGCTGCTTTACGGGGCGTTCGGCGGCGCGATGCTGCTCATCCCCTATGTGCTGATCGAAGCCGGCGGCTACTCGCCCATCGAGGCGGGTTTGTCGCTCCTTCCGCTTTCGATCCTGCTGGGACTTGCATCCCCGCTGATGGGCAAGCTCGCCGTGCGGCTGGGACCGCGGGTGCCCCTCACTCTCGGCCCGATCATCGCCGGCGCCGGCTTGATCCTCGCGACACGGATCGCGTCCGGCCAGGCCTATTGGACCCACGCCTTCCCGGGAATTCTTCTCATGTCGATCGGCATGGCGCTAGCCGTCGCGCCTCTTACCAGCACCGTGCTCGCTTCGGTCGAAGAGCATCAAACGGGAATGGCTTCAGGCTTCAACAGCGCGGTGGCGAGGCTTGGGGGGCTGGTCGTGGTCGCGCTGCTTGGCGCGGTCCTCGCCGGCACCGGCGATGCCTTGCTCAGGCCGTTCGCCAAGGCGCTTATCGCGATGGGAATTGTCGCGGCGCTCGGTGGCCTTTGCGCCTTTTTCGGTCTGCGGGGCCGGTGGAAGCGAAATCCGGATGCGTTGAATTGAATTGAACCGTCTGTCCCGGCGCGGGTTTGAACGGGCAAGCAGGAGGTTCAACCGATGCCCGAATCCGCCACGCCGCTGGCCCAACGTATTGCCCGTGTGCTCGCCGGCTCGCTGCACAGCAGCAACGCCGAGGGCAGCGACCCTTCTGCGGGCGCGACAGTCGATTCCACCTGGCCGGACCATATGAACCAGGCACTCGCCGTGCTTCACACCATGCGCGAACCCGACGAAAAAATGGCCGCCGCCGGCGATACCGAAACCTGGCGCAAAATGGTCGAAGCGGCGATCGAGGAAGCGAGCTAGGCGTTCGCGGCGCGATGCTCGCCTAAAACGCCAGCAGGAAGTCGGTGAATCGGTACCAAGCCTCGGTGTATCCCAGCACCGGCCGCGACAACTGAACCGTCAAGGTCACTCCAAGAGCCCACCAATAGGCGGGATGCACGCGCCCATGGCTGCGCCGGTCATGGATCATTGCCGTGACGATCAACAGCACCGTAAGCGCGCCCGCCAGCATTGTGCGTTCTATAGGCTGAGGCGGGCCGAGCCCGGGTCGAAGCCCCGGCCCTCCCCCAGTCGCCGCAAGGAAGAAAAATCGGGCCAATGCTGCCTGCAGCAGCGAGATCGTCGCCACCAACATCAGGCGCTTGTGCCATTCCGGACGCCCGAGGTTGATGATCGCCGCAGTGACAAAGCTGCCAAATAACAGCATCGCCGTGACCGGCACGATGGTGAAGGCACGCGCCGCATCGCCATAGCCCGCGTCGAGCCGCGCCTGCAGGCCCTGGATCGCCACCGCCAGCCCGGTGAACAGCATCGTCGTCGCAAGCGAAATCCCGAGCAGGCCCCACGCGCGGTGCTTCTTGAGCCTGCCATTGGCGACGAGCAGCGTCTGTGACAGGAAGAACAGGGCCCACAGCGAAAACAGCAGGCCGTGCAGATGCAGCATCGGCGAGCCGGTGAACGTCCCGCGAGCGATCTGCAGCCAATAGGTTCCGAAGAATCCGCCGAACGCGATGGCGACGAAAATGCCTGCCATCGTCACGTAGAACTTGCCGACCAATCGCCGCGGTCGCGCGGACGCAATTGTCGCCATGGCACCCCCAAGCCGGCATTATGGCCGGTCGGAGTGATCTTAGCGGAAATTTCAGCCCAGGTATGCCGGAACTCCGGCGCTAGAGGCCTCTAGCGCGTTCGCCGCGATGAACTTCTCGACCGCCGGCGCGATCCGCTCGCGCCACTTGCGGCCGTTGAAGATACCGTAATGGCCGACATCCCTGGCCAGGTGATACTGCTTGGCCTTGGCCGGCAAGTTGGTGGCGAGATCCAGCGCCGCCCTGGTCTGGCCAATGCCCGAAATATCGTCGCGCTCGCCCTCGATCGCGAGCAGCGCCGTGTTCTTGATCGCGGCGGGATCGACCCGTTTGCCGCGATGTTCGAATTCGCCCTTGGGCAGCAGGTGGCGCTGGAACACCACGTCGACCGTCTGAAGGTAGAATTCGGCGGTCATGTCGCACGCCGACAAATACTCGTCGTAGAATGAACGCGTCGCGTCGGCGCTCTCGTCGTCGCCGACCACCAAATGCTTGAACATTTCCCAGTGGCTGACCAGGTGGCTGCCAAGGTTCATGGTCATGAACCCGGCCAGCTGCAGGAACCCCGGATAAACCTTTCGGCCTGATCCGGGGTAAATCATCGGCACGGTGGCGATCACGTTACGCTGAAACCAGGCATGCGGCCGCTCGGTCGCCAGCGTGTTGACCGCGGTCGGCGCGCGGCGCGTGTCGATCGGTCCGCCCATCATCGTGAGCGTTTTGGGAGTCGCCGGATGCCTGTCGGCATTCATGATCGCGGTTGCAGCGAAGGCTGGGACCGACGGCTGACAGACCGCCAGCATATGCGGACGCTTGCCGGTTCGTTTCAGCGACGGCATCACAGAACTCGACCAGATAATCGATATAGTCGTCGAGGTCGAAGCTGCCCTCGTCTGTCGGCACCAGCTTGGCATCGCGCCAGTCGGTGATGAACACATCATGCTTCGGCAGCATCCGCTGAACCGTGCCGCGCAGCAGGGTCGCATAGTGACCCGACATCGGCGCCACGATCAGCAGCGGCTCGCCCGCGTCGGCGTCGATTTTCCGGAAGTGCTTGAGCTGCCCGAACGGCTTTCTCAGCTCGATATCCTCGTAGACGGCGACCGGCTTCTTGCCGACCAGCACTTGCTCGATCCCGAATTCGGGCTTGCCGCGCGGTGCCGATGCGTGGGCGAACACCTCGAGCCCGGCCGCGACCATCGGGCCCATCGACGAATAGCCGAACGGATTGCTGGGATTGTTGAGCCATCCCGCACCCAGGCCCGCCAGCCGGCTGGCGCCGGACAGCAGCGATCGTTGCACCTCATAGGCGTCGTAAAGCATCAAATTTCCTTGAAAGGTGCGGCACGGACCAAGGAATGTGGGACCGCTTTGGTCTGACGGCAAGCAAAATTGCTGCACCGCACCCGCCGCAACGCGGCAATTGAGGCAGTGCGGACACACTGCTAGGCGGTATGGCATGGCCACCATCCCGGACGAGAAGCAGAAGAAGAGCCTTTCCAACCTCGGCATGGTGTGGGGTTTCGCACGCCGTTACCCTGGCCGGCTGGTCGCCGCGGCGATCGCCTTGTTTATTGCCGCTGCCGCGACCTCGGGAGTCCCCTACGCCTTCAAGCTGATCATCGACCGCGGCTTTTCCGGCGGGGGCGATATCTCTCGCTGGTTCCAGTATCTGCTGTTCCTGGTCATCATCATGGCCCTGGCCACCGCGGTTCGCTTCTATTTCGTCAGCTGGATCGGCGAACGAGTGGTCGCCGACATCCGCCTCGCGGTCCACCGCAACCTGCTGCGCCTCGCCCCCGGCTTCTTCGAGGAGAACCGCCCGGCCGAGATCACCAGCCGCATCACCGTCGACACGACCATCATCGAGCAGGTTGTCGGAACCACCATTTCGGTCGCGCTACGCAACATGATCCTCGGCATCGCCTGCACCATCATCCTGTTCGTCCTGGCGCCCAAGCTGGCGGCCTATCTGCTGCTCGGCATCCCGGTGGTGGTCATCCCGATCACCATTATCGGCCGCCAGGTCCGCGCCATTTCAAAAAAGAGCCAGGATCGCATCGCCGACGTCGGCACCGTCACCAGCGAAGTCCTCGGCGCGATGAAGATCGTCCAGGCATTCGGACAGCAGGGCCGGGAGGCCGAGCGCTTCACGCATGCGACGGAAACGGTGTTCACGGTGGCCAAACGCCGAATCCTGCTCCGTGCGCTGATGTCCGCGATCGTCATCGCGCTGATGTTCTCGGCCATTATCTGGGTCATATGGCAGGGCGCCGTCGACGTTCGGGCGGGCAGGATGACCGGCGGCACCATCGCCGCCTTCGTGCTCTACGGCGGCCTGCTTGCCGGGGCATTCGGGGCCCTTTCGGAAGTTTACGGCGACCTGCTTCGTGCTGCCGGCGCGTCCGAAAGGCTGAACCAGCTGCTCAGCGTCGAGCCGGAGATCAAAGCTCCGGCAACTCCGACGCCCCTGCCCGTGCCGGCCGAAGGCCGGCTGGTATTCGAAGACCTCACCTTCCACTACCCGACCCGCCCCGACACCTCGGCCCTGGAAGGCTTCAGCCTCGCGGTCCGTCCCAAGGAGAGGCTCGCCGTGGTCGGCCCGTCGGGCGCCGGCAAGACCACCATTTTTCAGCTCGCCCAGCGCTTCTACGACCCCGAAGCCGGCCGCGTGTTGCTTGACGGCGTGGATCTTAGGGATGCCGACCCCGCCGACGTCCGGCAACGCATCGCCATGGTCCCGCAAGAAGTGGTGATCTTCGCCGCATCTGCCCGCGACAATTTGCGCTACGGCAATTGGGACGCGACCGAGGATGAAATCTGGCAGGCTGCACGCGATGCCAATGCCGAAGCCTTTCTCCGTGCGCTGCCCGACGGCCTCGACACCTTCATGGGCGAAGGAGGCGCTCGTCTGTCAGGTGGGCAGCGTCAGCGGATCGCCATCGCACGCGCCCTGCTCCGCCGCGACGCCCCGCTGCTGCTGCTCGACGAAGCCACCTCCGCGCTGGACGCCGAAAGCGAGCGACTGGTCCAGGAAGCGCTCGACCGTCTGATGGGCGACCGAACCACCATCGTCATCGCCCACCGCCTCGCCACCGTCCGCGCCGCCGATCGGATCATCGTCATGGACCATGGCCGGATCGTCGAGGAAGGCGACCATGGAACGCTCACCGCGCAAGGAGGCCTCTATGCCCGCCTCGCGCGGCTGCAGTTCGATGGGATTGCCGCCTAGCGCTTCTTGGCCTTGGGTAGCGGCCGAAGCGCACCCTCGATTACCATCCGCGCCGCTTTGCGGCCGATCGCCTCGCCGGCTTCGTTGGAGAAGCGGTAGTGGACCCCGCCGTACATTCGTGAGTCCGACACCTGTTGCGCCCATTCATCCCAATCGGGCAGCACCTGGACGACCGAAGTGGGATTGAGCAGCGAGCCGACGCGCACCCCCTGCCCCGGCTTCCAGCCGCTCTCATGCTCCATCACCTCGGCGATCGATCCGGCCAGGGTGCAGTGCCCGCACGGATATTCCTGGAAATTGGGCGTTCCGATGAGCGGCACCCAGGCCGGATCGAGCTGCGTCGCCGGATTGCCGTCCTTGTCACCGTTGCGGATCGCGGTGATCGGCCGCCAATATTCATAATGCTGCTTGGCAACGACCATCGCCTGCGTCGCGTCGTCGTTGGCCATCTGGTAGAGCGCCAGGAAACGGGCATTGTCGACCTGCGATCGGCCCGGCATGTCCGTCGCCCGCCGCACCGACGGCGCTATGTCGAACGCCTGGCGATAGCGCGCGATCAGTGTCTGCATCGGCGTGCGTTCCTTGCTATCCTTGCCGCCCAGCCGCCGCACCTCCTCATAGTCGCGGGCATAGCGCTCGCTGGTGAGAGCCGGTGGTGCCGCCGGGCTCAGCGCGTCGGCGCCCGGCATCACCCACGGCTTCAGGGCCGGCCAGTAGGAATCGAGCGAAGGCAAGGCGGTTGCCACCCATTCGCCCGGCACGGTTCGCGGCCGATAAGGCTGTTGGACGACAGCCGGATCAACCCCTCCCGCGTTCATTGCAGCAGCTGCCGCCTGCTCGCCGATCGCCTTGCCTGCCACCACAGCCGCCCCACCACCAATCTGGGCGATGCTCAACGTGTAGCTTTCCTCCAGCGCCGCCTTGTTCGCCGGATAATGCTTGAGCAGCACCCTAAAGGCCGCGGTAGCCGCCGCCGCGTCTTGCGATGCAGTTCGTTCGGCCTGCGGGAATCCCAGATAGGTCTGGTAGCGCTGGTCGATTGCATTGACGGCTTCGAACATCGCCAACGTTGCGCGCGTGGCCGCTCGCGCGGAGTCAGGTGAAAGAGGTCCGGGCGCGCCCTGGCTAGCGAGCCAGTAGCGGTGAGCGGTCTCCCACCAGTCGGTCACCGTGTCAGCCCGAGCCGGCGTCGCCACGATCGAAACAGCCGTCGCGCCAATCAGGAAAATCCCCTTACGCATCATCGTTCTCCCTAGCATTTGGTTGCGCCTCTAAGTGTGATGCTGTATTAGATTAGTGCAACACCTGGAGCATGACCGTGAGCATCAAAGACATGATTGCGCGTTGCATTCAGCGAATGCGGGCCAAGGAATGCGCTCGCTGCGACAATCGCGCTACTTGCCCCGCCGGGCGCTGGCAGCAGATGTTCGGGGAATATGAGGAGCCGGAGCGAGAGAGCCGCAGCCCCTTCTTCGCCTTTCTCGGCGAGCTGGCCGGCGCCATCGAGCGCGGCGCATCAAAGAAGCCGAGCTTTCGTCGCGAAGTCGAGGCGATCGTCGAGCCCTTGCTCGCCACGGGCGACGCCAACATCGACCGCGTGGCATATGAGCTCGGCCTCAGCCGCCAGACCCTCTATCGCCGGCTCAAGGTGGAAGGCATAACCTTCGAGCAATTGCTGGACGACCTCCGCCACCGCCTCGCGCTCAAGCTCGTGCGCGAGCAGCATCTGCCGGTGAAGCAGGCCGCCTGGCGCCTCGGCTTTTCCGATCCCGCCGCCTTCTCACGCGCCTTCAAGCGCTGGACTGGAATCAGCCCGAGTTACGCCAAGGCAGTGTAACTTTTTCCGGATTCTCCGAATTCACCTGCGCGGGCCGCTCTTGCATCCTCTAGGAGCGGTTCACCATCTATGGGTGATGGAGAAGAGATGCCGATGAACGTCGAAACCAGTCGCCGCGCCTTTCTCGGGCTTTCGGGCACCATCGGCGTCGCCGGGATCTACGCGCTTGCTTCAGGCAGCGTGTCGGCCGCCACATTTGAAGTCGAGCGCAGTGCGGCCGAATGGCGCCGCCGGCTGGGCCCCGAGCGCTTCCGAGTCCTGCGCGAGGCGGGCACCGAGCGCGCCTTCACCAGCCCGCTGCTCAACGAGAAGCGCAAGGGCATTTTCGTTTGCGCCGGCTGCGGCTTGCCGCTGTTCAGCTCGGCCGCCAAATATGACAGCGGCACCGGCTGGCCGAGCTTCAAGAAGGCGCTTCCCAATGCGGTCGCTTACCGGCGCGACGTGACGTTCGGAATGATCCGCACCGAGGAGCATTGCCGCCGCTGCGGCGGGCATCTCGGCCATATCTTTGATGACGGGCCGCGGCCGCTCGGCAAGCGCCATTGCATCAATGGCCTGTCGCTCAAATTCAAGCCGGCCTGATGCTGATCTTCCTCCTCGCCTATCTGGGCGGCATCCTTACCATCCTCAGCCCCTGCATCCTGCCGGTGCTGCCGTTCGTCTTTGCCCGAGCGGATCGTCCGTTCCTCCGCAACGGCCTGCCACTGCTTGCCGGCATGGCATTGACCTTCGCCGGCGTCGCGACCCTTGCCGCGGTCGGCGGCGGCTGGGCGGTAGCGGCCAACAGCGCCGGACGGTGGATCGCGATTGTTTTGCTCGCGGGATTCGCGTTGCTGCTGATCTTTCCTCGGCTCGCCGAGCGCGCCATGCGCCCGCTGGTCGGCTGGGGCGAGCGTCTCTCGGCCAAGGGCAGTGAAGATCGCATTGGCGGATCGCTGCTGCTTGGTGTCGCCACCGGTCTGCTGTGGGCCCCTTGCGCGGGGCCGATCCTCGGAATCATCCTGACCGGTGCCGCCCTGTCCGGAGCCAGCCCTGCCACTGCAGGCCTGCTTCTCGCCTATGCGCTTGGCGCCGCGACCAGTCTTGCGCTCGCCTTGCTCCTCGGCGGCAAGGTTTTTGCGGCGATGAAGCGCTCGATCGGGGTCGGGGAAGGCGTGCGCAAGGCGCTCGGTCTGCTCATCCTGGCCGGCGTGGTGACAATCGCCCTCGGCTTGGATACCCGGGTCCTCGCCCGGCTGTCGGCCGCCCAGACGTTCGGGTTCGAACATCGCCTCGCGCAGCTGCTCGGCATGGAAACCGAAGAGCTCAGCACCAAGACGGGGGGCATGCTGCCCGACGAGGGCCCGTTGCCCTCGCTCGACGGCGCGGTGCTCTGGCTCAACTCTCCGCCCCTTACCCGCGAGCAATTGCGCGGCAAGGTCGTGCTGATCGACTTCTGGACCTACAGCTGTATCAACTGCATCCGCTCGGTCCCCTATGTTCGGGCCTGGGCCGAGCGCTACCGCGACCAGGGGCTGGTCGTCATCGGAGTTCATACGCCCGAATTTGCTTTCGAGCGGGTTCCGGAAAATGTCCGCAAGGCGGTTGCCGATTTTGAAATCCGCTATCCGGTAGCGGTCGACAATGACTGGGCGATCTGGCGCGCCTTCAACAATCGCTACTGGCCGGCCCACTACCTCGCTGACGCCCAGGGACGCATCCGCTATCACCACTTCGGCGAGGGCCGCACCGACGAGACCGAGGCCGCAATCCGTGCGTTGCTCGCCGAAAGGGGCGCCAAGCTTGGCAAGATCGCGGAAGTGGAAGCGGCGGGCGCAAGCGCAGCGGCCGATTTCGCCTCGATCCGCAGCCCTGAAACCTATCTGGGGAGCCGACGTGCCAAGTCGTTCACCTCGCCCGGTGGGCTCCGCCAAGGCGCCAACGACTACCGTCTGCCGGACGATTTCAACCTTAATGACTGGGGCTTTTCCGGCCGTTGGGAAGTCGAGCCCCAACGCTCCATCCTGCATGAGCCGCACGGGAAAGTCGCGTTCCGCTTTCACGCCCGCGACCTCCACCTGGTGCTCGGCAGTAAAACCGGAAGGCCGATCCGCTTCCGGGTCCTGCTCGACGGCAAGGCGCCCGGCGCAGACCATGGCATGGACATTGATCCATCGGGACAGGGCCAGGTCAATGGCCAGCGCCTCTACCAACTTGTGCGCCAGCAAAACGGCGCTCGCGAGCGGTTATTTACCATCGAGTTCCTGGACGGGGGAGCCGAGGCCTACGCCTTCACATTCGGCTAGGCCCTCAGGCAGCTAGCCTCGCAGACGATCGACGTTACGCGGCGAGTTCGAACGCGTCAGGCTCGCGGTCGCAGGCCTGCCGCCACTGTTGCCGGCGCCGCTCGCGCAGCATGCGCTGAAGCGCATAGAAATGCTGCGCCGGATTGGCGCGGAAACCGGCGGGAAGTGCGCGATCGCCGAGCAGTTGCCGCTCGACCCTGGCCTGACCGCGCCGTTCGTCCCGCGCCGCAGCGCTGGCCAGGGTCTGATCGCTGAGCAGCCTGCGTGCCGCCCAGCGCAGCCCCGTTTTTTCAATGGCCTTCCACGCAGCGTCGAGTGCGGCTCGATCGACCATTTCATCGACCAGCCGCTCGCTTTCCTCGGTCAGTGCAAGGCGCGCTTCAGGCAAAAAGTCGCCGCCGGTGCGCCGCGCCGCATGGCATAGGTCAAGCGCGACGAGCAAAGGCGGCGGCAAGCTTCGCTCGGCCTCGGCCCGAAGCGCCTTGGTGGCGCTTAATCGATAAGCGCGATAGGCGGCCGCGGCGCGCAAGCGTGCCGCCTCGCCGAGGGCATCGGCGAGCAACTCCAGCGCGGCGCATGCCCTGTCCCGCCGTGCCGCCGTCCAGCCCCAATGGCCCAGCTTGCGCCGAAGGACCGACAGCGCCGCCGAAGTTCGCATCGCCTGCCGCGCCTCTGCGAGCGCCCAGCCATGGGTCATGCGGGAATGGTCGTAGAGATGGTGAAGCATAATGGCCCGCTGGGCGTGATCGCACGGGCGTCCGGCCAGCGCGATCGCCTCTTCTTCCAACTGCTCGATCAAGCCCTGCCGATGCGCCGCGATAATATCCATGCCCCAAACTAGCGCGGCATCGGTTGAGAAGCAGTTACGGTGCTGCGGGCCCAACGGAAAAGGGCGGCCCCTTCCGGGACCGCCCTTCGCCTTGGTCTGACCGATTGGGTCTTAGAAGACGGTCGTATAGGCTTCGTTGCCGACGAACCCCATCTTCGACACCTTCGCATGCTTTGTAACGGCGAGCACTTCGTCGACCAGCACGTAGCGCGCTTCCGGCTCAGGCTGGAGATGCAGTTCGGGAATCGGGTCCATCTGCTGGGTGACGTCCAGATATTGACGCAACTGCGTCAGGTTCACCGGCGCCCCATTCCATAACACCGCGCCCGCCTGCGTGACGACGATCTTGTTCTTGACCGGGTCGATGGGCGGCGGAGGCTGGTTGCTGCTGTCCTGCGGAAGGTCAAGCTTCACCGCATGGGTTTGCGGCGGGATGGTGATGATGAACATGATGAGTAGCACCAGCATGACGTCGATCAACGGCGTCGTGTTCATGTCCATCATCGGCTCGCCGGCTTCATTCGAGCCAGTGGTTTGCATTGCCATGGTGGCGTGCTCCTAAACTTACAGCCGCGTGACCGGCCCACCGGCCGGAGGCTGCGAAATGAAGCCGACGCGGGCAAATCCGGCCCGCTGCATGGTGAACACCGTTCCGCCGATGCATTTGTACGGCGTATTGATGTCGCCGCGGATATGCACTTCGGGCATATTCTCCTCGGTGATGTTCTCGACACCGCCGACGGCCGCGATCTGGTCTTCCAGGGCCTTGACCGCGCGGTCGAGCAACTCCTCATTGTTGACCTGAGTCAGGTTCCAATAGACCTCGCACGTTCCGCCGGGACCGCCGCGGACCGTGCAGCGAGACGTTCTCCGGCTTGGTTTCGGTCGGTTCGTAGCGAACCTCCGGCAGGGTATGCGGCACGGTCTGGATCACCACCGGAACGGTGATGAGGAAGATGATCAGCAGCACCAGCATCACGTCGACTAGCGGCGTGGTGTTGATGTCCGACATGGGGACGTCTTCGCCCGTGTCGTGCTCGCCAACTTGCATTGCCATGAGGCGCGATTCCTTCTTCGTTCAAGTCTCGCCGGGCCGGCCGCGAGCATGCCGCCGGCCCGGAGAGGTCACGCTTAGCGGGCGGCCGTGGCGGTCGGAGCCGGCTTGGCAACCTGCGCGGGCTGCTTCGGCGTCGTCAGGACCGGCTTCACCGCGCCATTCGACATGATGTAGCCGTGGATGTCGTTGGTGAAGGCCGCGAGGTCTTCCGAGATCGACTTGTTGCGACGGATCAGCCAGTTGTAGGCAAGCACCGCGGGAACCGCGACGACCAGGCCGAGCGCGGTCATGATCAGCGCTTCGCCGACCGGGCCGGCGACGGTCGAGATCGACGCCTGGCCCGATGCACCGATCTTGATCAGCGCGCGGTAGATGCCGATGACGGTGCCGAACAGGCCGATGAACGGCGCGGTCGAACCGACGGTCGCGAGGAAGGCCAGGCCTTCACCCAGGCGGTTGGTGATCGCGCCCTGCGAGCGCTGCAGCGAGTTGGCCATCCAGTCATGCTGGTCGATCGGGATCGGTCAGCTTGCTGTGCTGGTCCTGGGCGATCAGCGCGTCCTCGACGATCGCGCGATAGGCGCTGCGCTGCTCGAGCTTGTTGGCCGCTTCACGCAGGTTCGGCGAGTTCCAGAAGCTGGCGCGGACCTTGTTGGCCTGGCTCATGATCTTCTGCTGCTGGAGCAGCTTGGTGAACAGGATGTAGAAGCTGAAGACCGACATCGCGACCAGGATGATGAACATCGGTCCAGCGAAATCAGGCCGCCTTCCTGCAAAGCCTGCATCAGGCCGTAGGGGTTGTCGCCTGCGGGAGCGGTGGTGGGAGCTGCCATATGTTTGACTTTCCTTTGAAACTTTTGGTTCGTTAAGTTGAGCTAAGATCAGTCTTCGGGCAGTTCCCAGCGGATCCGCTGGGAATAGCTATCCGAAATCGGATTGCCTGCCTGGTCCTTGGCCGGCGTGAATCGCGCCCGGCGCCGCAAGATATTGCAGGTCGCATTGTCGAGCGCCGTCGATCCCGACGACTGCGTAATGGAACAGTCGGTCACCCGCCCGTCCGTCCCGATCCCGAGGCGAACTGCCGTCGTTCCCTGCTCTTCATTGCGAATTGCCGACTGGGGATAATCATCCGTCGAGAACAGCGAGGTCAGGTTCGCCCGAGCCTTCGCGGCCTGCGAAACCCTCGGAGGCGGCGGCGCGGGCGGCGCGGGCGGAGCCGGCCGAGCGACCGGAGTGATCACCGGCGGCGGCGCAACCGGGGTCGAGATGACCGGCGGAGCGACAGTATTGGTACGGACGATCGGCGGAGGCGCGACCACCTGCGGCGGAGGCGGCGTATTCTGTTCCGGCGGAGGAGGCGGCTCCTCCGGCGGGGGCGGCGGCTCGTCCTCGACGTCGAAGGTTTTCAGGTCCTCGGCGGCTTGCTTGATGACGTTATAGGCAAGGCCCGTCACCAAGGCATAGCCGAGAGCAATGTGGATGAGCGCCACGATGATAATCGCCGCCGTGCGGTTGGAACTCATCTGTCTGCGATTGGCGTAGGACATTAAGCCGCAAATCTCCTCGATGGTCGATTTCACGACTTCTCGGAGATGGCGAATCTGAACGCGACCCGAGCTGTCGTGAAACCGCCGATGTACTAACATATCATCGGCAGATACGCGCCACCCTTAATGAAGCGATAATGGCCGCGCAACGAATTTTGTTCCGATTGCGGCGAGGATGGTTCGAATTCGAGGCGCGCCACCAGGGATTCCGTTACGGCTTACGGGGCTAGTCCGGGGAAAGACGCAATTTCGACTCCCACCCCTTTCGCTTCGGAGTAGATGTCGGGCTTGACGCTCTTCACCCTTAGCGCCTTGACTCCACGGTACGCAGCAACCCGCTGAAAAATGGCGTGAACCAGCGTCTCCTGGAGATTGTACCGCCTTTCCTGGGCAAGCCGGATGACCTCGGTCTTCAGATAGTCGTAGTTCCAGGCGGAGCGATGATCGTCATCTTGTGGCGGGTCCAGATTTTCTAGCCAAAGCTCGACCGTAATCAGCAGGCGCTGCGGGCTTCCAACCTCGAATTCGTGAAAGCCGATGTCGGTCATCACCTCGAGCGAATCGAGCAGGATCCGGCTCTGCCGCACCTTCAGATGGGCGGGCACCATGCCTTGCAGCCGGACCGGGGGTTCACTCATTTCGCCTCCAGGAACTGAACGTCACGAGGCAGCGCCATGAAGCGCTGGCCACCGTCAAGGACGAGCGTCTGGCCCGTGATTCCCGGCGAATCAATCAGGAAGCGAAGCGCGGCCATGACATCGCCAACCTTCACCCCTCGGTGAAGCGGGTTGAGGTCGTGCACCGCTGCGAAATTCGACTGGTCCTGCCCGCCTGAGCGAAGCATCAGTGCCGGCGCGATCGCATTGACCCGGATGCCCTGCCCCGCCAGCCCCCGCGCCGCCACCTCGGTGAGACCCGCGAGCGCATATTTGGACAAGGTGTAGCTCAGGAAATCGGCATTGGGCGCCGCCAGCTTGGCGTCGAGCAAGTTGACGACCAGCGCCTCACCCCGGCCGTGACGACGCGCCAGCCCATCTATCAGCAACATCGGCCCCCGCGCGTTGACCCTCATATGCGCGTCGAATTCCGTCGCGCTCGCCTCACCGAATCCGTCGAAGGCAAACCGCGCCGCATTGTTGACCAGCAACCGCACCGGCGGCAGCCCGTCTGCCGCAGCGAATATCCGCTCGGCACAGTCTGCCTCTGCTAGATCGGCTACCGCCTTCACCGCGCCTTCTGACACCGTGTCGTCCTGATGGTGAACATGCGCGACGACGGTCCAGTTGTCGTCGAGCAGTCCGCGCACGAGCGCCTCGCCGACCCGCTTTCCGCCGCCGGTGACGATTGCTGTGCGAGCTCCTACCATGAGTTCCCTCTGTCATTGCGAGCGAAGCGAAGCAATCCACGCGCCTATGGATTGCTTCGTCACTCCGTTCCTCGCAATGACGGGCGAATGCCCGAACGACGCCCCCCGATCGAAGCCCATGGGCAGAATCTCGCTGACCTCGCGGCCGCCATCGAGGCGCGTGGCGACGCCCCGCCGGTGGACCGCTGGAACCCGCAGCATTGCGGTCATTCGGGCATGCTCATTGCCCGCAACGGCCGCTGGTACCACGAAGGTGCGCCGATCACCCGTCCGGCAATGGTCCGTCTGTTCGCATCGGTGCTTCGGCGCGAACCTGACGGCAGCCATGTGCTGGTCACCCCGGTCGAGAAGCTGACGATCGACGTCGAGGCTACGGCATTCCGCGCAACTCAAATGACCATGGCCGGTGAACGGGAGCAGCGCCGGATCGGGCTTACGCTCGACAGCGGCGATGCGCTGATTGTCGGGCCAGGCCATCCGCTATCGATCGTTCAAACGCCCGGCGGCCCGTCGCCTCGCGTGGGTGTTCGCTTCGGGCTGGAGGCCGAGCTTTCGCGGGCTCTATATTATGAACTTGCCGACATCGCGCTGGCCGAAGCCAGTGACCCGCCCGGCGTCTGGTCCGATGGCGCTTTTTTTCCGCTGATCCCATGAGCCTCATTGAACGCATCGCCAATTCGCTGAGGGCCGATGCGCCGCACGGCCTGCTGCCTGGCGATTTGATCGAAGGACATGACGACGAGCCTCGCCAGGCCGCAGTGCTGGTGGCGATCACCGACCGGCCCGAGCCCGGCCTCATCCTCACCGTGCGCCGCGACGATTTGCGCACCCATGCCGGCCAGGTCGCCTTCCCCGGCGGCCGGATAGATGAGGGCGAGGACGCGCCGGCCGCCGCTCTGCGCGAGGCGCTGGAGGAACTGGCGCTCAATCCGGCGCTGGTACGCCTGATTGGAATCGCCGACCCCTACCGAACGGTCACCGGCTATGGCGTGACGCCGGTAGTAGGTGTCGTGCCGCCGGAGATCGAATTGATCCCCAATCCCGCGGAGGTCGCCGACTGGTTTGAAGCGCCGCTTGATTTTGTGCTCGATCCCGCCAACCAGCAGCGCATGACCGCCGAATATCAGGGCCGGCTTCGGCATTACTATCGGATCGACTGGCAGGGCCGCCAGATCTGGGGAGCGACCGCGGCAATGTTGGTCAACCTCACTAGGCGGATTGGGGTCCGAACCCATGAAGCTTGATCCCCAACATTTCCTCAAGCGCCCAGGCATCAAGCGGCTGTTAAAGTCGCTCGACGCCAAGTCCGGTACCGCGCGTTTCGTCGGCGGCGCTGTCCGCGACCTGTTGCTTGACGTGCCCCACGACGATCTCGACCTCGCCACAACGCTACCGCCACAGGAAGTCATCCGAAGGCTCGAGGCGGCCGGAATCAAGGCCGTCCCGACCGGCATCGACCATGGCACCATCACCGCCGTATCGTCGGGCACCGTTGCCGAAGTCACTACGCTTCGATCCGATGTATCGACCGACGGACGCCGGGCGACCGTCGCCTTCACCGACGACTGGCAGCAGGATGCCGGCAGGCGGGACTTCACCATCAATGCGCTCTACGCCGACCCATTCACCGGCCAGCTGTTCGATTATTTCGGCGGACTCGAGGATTTGCAGTCCCGGATCGTCCGCTTCATCGGCGAGCCGCTGCAGCGCATCGCCGAGGATCATTTGCGAATCCTCCGCTACTTCCGTTTCCATGCCCGCTACGGCCATGGCCAACCCGATCCGCAGGCGCTCAAGGCCTGCATCGATCGCGCCAACGATTTAATGACATTGTCGCGCGAGCGGATTGCGGATGAACTTTTGAAGCTGCTCGCCCTTGCCGATCCGATGGCGACGGTGAGCCTGATGCAGGAGCGCGGCCTGTTCGCTCCGATCGTGCCGGAAATAACCAGCGTCGAGCGCCTTGCCACGTTGATCGGCGCGGAACGAGCGGCAGGCATGGCGCCCGATCCGATTCGCCGCCTCGCCGCCCTGTTGCCGTCCAACCCGGCGACCGCCGAGCGCGTCGCCGCACGCCTCAAGCTTTCCAACAAGGCGAGGAAGCGTCTTGCCAGCGCCGCCCATCCGGCAACCGGCGACTTGCCCCAGCCGCTCGCTTACCGGCTGGGAACCCAAGGAGCGGTCGACCGGCTGCTGCTGGCATCGCGGCCGCATGAGGCGGCGCAGATTTCGGGCTGGGCGCCGCCGCGGCTGCCGATCGGCGGCCGGGAGCTGATGGCCCGCGGCATTGCCGAAGGGCCTGAGGTCGCAAGAGCGCTCAAGCGCATCGAGGACGCCTGGGAAGCGGCGGGTTTTCCCAAGGGTGACGGTTTCAAGCGGATTGTCGACGAAGCCCTGGGCTAAGCCAGGAAAACCGGCTCCAAAAACACCGCCCCTGCTTCGTTGCCGAGTGCCCAGCGGATCTGGGCGGGGAATGTGCCATACTTCGGAACTTGCAGCTGGACCATTTCGCCGATCTTCAAAGTGCCGTCGGTTTCCAGCCGGCACCCTTCCTTGCTGATGTCGATCACCACGACCGGAACGACTGCCGCCGTCGCTGTCGATCAGCGTTGCCTGGAACCTTGTATCCACGCGCGGCGCGCGCTTGATTTCACCAGGTTCCCGCATTGTCCCCCACCTAAAGGCAACAAGTCTAGCTAACATGAATTAATAACAATTCAAAACGTCATGGTTTGCGAGCGGATCGGCTCAGTCGATCGATGCGATTTGCGGAAGGTCGGGCGGGATCCTCCAGGCTTTTGGCCGCGCCCATTGCGATCTTATGTTTATTTCTATATTTCTCGAAATATGGAAATGATCCGCGAAGTCAACCGACGCCATCGCCGCCCTCGCCAGCCTCGCTCAGGAGCACCGCATTGCCCTGTTCAGACTGCTGGTTCAGGCTGGGCCCACCGGGATGGCCGCGGGTGCGCTGGCCGGGGCGCTCGGCATTCCTAACAGTTCGCTTTCCTTCCACCTCGCCCACCTGAACCGCGCCGGGCTGATCGAACAGCGGCGCGAAAGCCGCTCACTGATCTACACTGCCAACTATGATGCGATGAACGCGCTGATCGGCTTCCTCACCGAAAATTGCTGCGGCGGAAGCGAGATGCCCCCCGGCCGAACCCTCAACTTCAAAAAGAAGGAAATCGGCACGACCAGCGACGCGGAGCCGGCGGTTGGCTGAGCCGGCCTCGGTTCGCGCCGGCCGAGCTGCGCGACGCCGCCGTGACCGCGGCGATCTACGCGCATCATGTCGCGCATGGCACCGCCTCGTTCGACACCGAACCGCGAAGCGACATCGAAATGGCGGCGAGGATTGCGGAGTGCATCGCTCGCGGCTGGCCGTTCCTGATCGCCGAGGCCGACGGGGAGATCGTCGGCTATGCCTATGCGACCCAGTTCCGCGATCGCCCGGCCTACACATCCAGTTGCGAGAACAGCATCTATCTTCATCCGGATCATTGCGGCAAAGGCATTGGTACGCTTCTGCTGGACGCGTTGATCGAGGCAGCGGAGCGAGCCGGCTTCCGGCAGATGATTGCGGTGATCGGCGGCGCCGAGCCCGCCTCTGCCGCGCTTCACGCCAGGGCCGGCTTCGTCGAGAGCGGGCGGATGCGCTCGGTCGGGCGCAAGTTCGGCCGCTGGCTGGATACATTATACATGCAAAGGTCACTTGGTCCGGGCGACGCGATCCCGCCTGAGGTCGAACCTTGAGCCGCGGCCCCGACACCGCTCAGCGGCTGGCGGCGGAAGGGATCGGGTCGTTCTTCCTCTTCTCCTCCGTCATCGGATCCGGTGTCATGGCCGAGGCGCTCAGCGGCGGGAATGTCGCCGTCGCCCTGCTCGGCAACACCCTGGCGACCGGCGCGATCCTGTTCGTTCTGATCACGATGCTGGGCCCGGTCTCGGGCGCGCATTTCAACCCGGCGGTGACATTGGTCCTGGCGTGGCGCAGAGCCCTCCCCTGGCGCGACGTTGGGCCCTATCTGATCGCACAGCTGGCCGGTGGCCTGCTCGGCGCCTGGGCGGCGCATCTGATGTTCGATTTGCCGATCCTGCAATATTCGGCGAAGGCCCGTTCCGGCATCGGCCAATGGAGCGGCGAAATGGTCGCGACTTTCGGCCTCATCCTCACCATTTTGGGGACATTGAAGCACCGGCCGACTGCGGTCCCCGCCTCGGTCGCGCTATACATCACCGCGGCCTATTGGTTCACCTCGTCGACCAGCTTTGCCAATCCGGCCATCACCATCGTCCGAAGCCTGTCGAACAGCTTCGCCGGGATCGCGCCGGGCGACGTGCCGGCATTCGTCATCGCGCAACTTGCGGGAGCATTTGCCGCGGGCGCGGTGGCGGCCCGGCTTTTCCGGGACTAGCGGCGGCGGGTCTTCCAATAATCGAGCGCGGCTTCGGCCTTGAGCGGCTTGGCGAAGTAAAAGCCCTGCCCCGATGAGCAGCCGAGCGTCGCCAGCGTCGTCGCCAGCTCGACCGTTTCGATACCCTCGGCGGTGGTCGACATGCCCAGCGCGTCGGCCAGGCTCAGCACCGCGCGGACGATCGCCACAGCGTCGGGGTCGCGCATCATGCCGGTGACGAAACTCTTGTCGATCTTGAGCACGTCGATCGGCAGGCGCTGGAGATAGGCCAGGCTTGAATATCCAGTGCCGAAGTCGTCCATCGCCACGGTCGCATCGAGCGCCTTGAGCGCTTCGAACACCCGCATCGCCCGGCCGGGATCCTGGACGATCGAGCTTTCGGTCAGCTCGAGCGTCAGCCGTTCGCCCTTGAGGCCGCTCGACCTCAGGGCGCTTTCGACCACCTCGGCGATATCGTCTCGCGCGACCTGGATCGCCGACAGATTGACGGCCGACATAAATCGGCAGCGGCTCGCCCGCCTGGCGGTCCCACTCGGCGACGGTCTGCGCGGCCTTGTCCATCGCCCAACGGCCAAGCTGGAGGATCAGGCCGCTCTCCTCCGCGACCGGAATGAACTCGCGCGGGGCTGATCTCACCGCGGTCGTCGTGGGTCCAGCGGGCCAGTGCCTCGAACCCCGCGACCTCGCCCGACTTCAGGTCGATCAGCGGCTGGTAGAAAAGCTTCAGCTGGTCCTTGTCGAGCGCCCGGCGAAGCTCGGTCTCGATCGAGAAGCGGCGGCGTGCCGCGCTGGCTTCCTTGGGCTCATAGACTTGCGGCTTGCCTGCCGCCTTGGCCTGCTTGACCGCGAACTGGGCGTTGCGGAACAGCTCTTCGGAGTCCTGGCCGGCTTGCATCAGCGCGACCCCGATCGCGCATTCGACGCGAATCTCCAGTTCGCTCAATTTGAACGGCGTGGTCATCACCTGCTGGATGCGATCGGCCGCGGACAGCGCATCCTCGACCCCGCGCTTCAACCCGACGAGGATACCGAACTCGTTTCCGCCGGTGCGCGCCAATATGTCGCCGCCGCGAAGCGCGGAGATCAGCCGTCGGGCAAAAGTGATCAGCAGCTCGTCGCCGGCCAGGCTGCCCATCGATTCATTGATGCGGCTGAAGCGGAGCATATCGACGACGAGCACCGCATATTCGCAGTCCCGGGCGCTGGCGCTCCCCTTGTTCTCGATCGTTTCGGTGAACGACAGGCGGTTGGGCAGCCCGGTCAGGCTGTCGCGCAGCATCTCGGCGCGCAGCGTCCGCTCGGCCTGAACCTCGACGGTCCGGTCGACCAGGCTGACCAGGCAGCGCGGCCGGCCTTTTTCACAGCGCGACAGGGGCGCCAGCTTGATCCGGAAATGGCGCGCGCCAATCCCTTCGCCCTCACAAAAATCAAGCTCGTTCGACGTTTGGAAGTCGGCCAGGAACTCCTGCATCAGCTGGGCGATCTGCAGGTGCTGGCAGCCGCGGAAGTCGCCGCTCATCATCGCCGCGTCGCCGGTCAGCGCGATCACCTCGTCGAACCGCGAATTGCGCTCGATCAGCCTCAATACGCCCTTTGACGTAACTCCGACGATCGCCGCGGCGATCGGCAGGGCGGCGAGCAATGCATGGTCGTTCGCCGACACGCGGACGCTTGAGGGGTCATTCTGGGCCGCAGAGCGCGCGTCCTAAGGCGCGGCAGAGCGGTTTGCTGCAGCCTGCATCCGGCAAGCGTTAAACTGGACAGGTTAATGGGCAGTTTCGAGATGGCTTGATGCAGGTTAGGTTTCTGTCGGCTTCCCGACTTTAATCCGCTGCTTTCGGAGGGGCCGGCACCGCCTCGAACCGGTTGGAGCGCGGGAAGCCGTTGGGCGCGATCCGCCCGCTGGCGCCGCGGATCGCGCGCCACGGAGTCAGGTCGCGTTTCGGTCCGCACCCGCCCGCTTTCGCCGCCCAGCGGCCAGCTGATCCCCTCGGCCAGCGCGAAGGCCATGGCGTCGGACAGGCCGCCGTCGCGGTAGCGCTGCAGCTGCACCCCCGACCCGCGCCCCAGCTCGGGCAGCTCGTCGAGCTTGAACACCAGCATCTTGCGATTCTCGCCGATCACCGCGACCGAATCCGCCTTCGCGCCACCGGTCCAACCACCGCGACCTTCGCCCTGGGCCGAAGGTTCACCAGCTGCTTGCCCTTGCGCGTCTCGGCCAGCGTCGCCTCGCCGGTCGTCACGAACCCGCGCCCGTCGCTCGACGCGACCAGCAGCTTATGCTCCGGCCTGACGACGAACATGGCGATGATCTCCGCTTCCGCCTCCAGGTCGATGGTCAGCCGGATCGGCTCGCCGAACCCGCGCCCGCCGGGCAGCTTGTCGCCGCCTAAGCGTATAGACCCGCCCATTGTCGGCCGCCACCAGCAGCCGGTCGGTCGTCTGCGCATGGAAATGGATGTGCGGCCCGTCGCCTTCGCGCCATTTCAGCTCGGCGATCTCGTGCAGCGCGACATGCCCGTGCATCGCCCGGATCCAGCCGCGCTGCGACAGGATCACCGTGATCGGCTCCTTCTCGATCATCTGGCTCCAGTCGAGCTCGCGCGCCGGCGCCTGCTCCATCACCAGCGTCCGCCGCTCGTCCGCCGAATAGGCTTCCCTTCAGCGCCGCCAGGTCGCGCTTCAGCCGGGTCCGCTGCCGCGCCGGGCTCTCGACCAGCAGCGCCAGCCCCTCGCGCTCCTTGGCCAGCGCCGCGCGCTCCTTGCCGATCTCCATCTCCTCCAGCTTGCGCAGCGGACCGCAGCCGCATGTTGAGGATCGCCTCGGCCTGCCGGTCGGTGAGCGAGAACTCGGCGATCATCACCGCCTTGGGCTCGTCCTCGGTGCGGATGATCTCGATCACCCGGTCGAGGTTGAGGAACGCCACCAGGAACCCGTCGAGCAGCTCCAGCCGGTCGTCGATCTTGCCGATCCGCGTCGTCGAGCGCCGGACCAGCACCTCGATCTGGAACTCGAGCCACGCGAGCAGCACCTGCTTCAGGCTCATCACCCCCGGCGTGCGCATCTTGTCGAGCACGTTGAGGTTGAGCGGGAAGCGCACCTCCAGCTCGGTCAGCCTGTACAGGCTCTCCAGCAGCAGCTCGGGATCGACCGTCCGCGACCGCGGCTCCAGCACGATCCGCACCTGCTCGTCGCTCTCGTCGCGCACGTCGGCCAGGATCGGGCAGCTTCTTTCGCGCGATCAGGTCGGCGATCGCCTCGATCAGCCGGCCCTTCTGCACCCCGTAGGGGATTTCCTGGACCAGCAGGTGCCACCCCCCGCCCTTCTCCCGCTCGACCTCGATCTTCGCGCGAAGCCGGAAGCTGCCCCGCCCGGTCGCATAGGCGTGGGCGATGGTCTCGCGATTGTCGACCAGCACGCCGCCGGTCGGAAAGTCCGGCCCGGTGACGAAGTCCATCAGCGCCCGGTCCTCGGCGTGCGGATTGTCGATCAGGTGGCTCGCCGCCTCGATCAGCTCGCCGACATTATGCGGCGGGATGCTGGTCGCCATCCCGACCGCGATCCCGCTCGCGCCGTTGGCGAGCAGATTGGGGAACAGGCCGGGGAAGACCTCGGGCTCTTCCTCCTCGCCATTATAGGTCGGCTTGATAATCGACCGTGCCCTCGTCGAGCCCGGCCATCAGCCGCTCGGCCGTCTTCGTCAGCCGCGCCTCGGTATAGCGGTAGGCGGCGGCATTATCCCCGTCGATATTGCCGAAATTGCCCTGCCCGTCGACCAGCGGGTAGCGAAGCGCGAAATCCTGCGCGAGCCGCACCATCGCGTCATAGACCGACTGGTCGCCATGCGGATGATACTTGCCGATGACGTCGCCGACGACGCGCGCGCATTTCTTGTAGGCGGAGGCCGGATCGAGCTTGAGCAGCCGCATCGCCCACAGCAGGCGGCGGTGAACCGGCTTCAACCCGTCGCGAACGTCCGGCAGCGAGCGCGCGGTGATCGTCGACAGGGCATAGACGAGGTAGCGCTCGGAAAGAGCGGCATCAAAGGGAACTTCAATTTCGGATTCGGTCGGCTGCATGGACCGAGGTTAGCAGGAGCTTCCCCTTTCCGTCATCCCAGCGAAGGCTGGGATCCACCTTTTTCGAGCGAATGCTGATTAGTCGGCTCGCAGCCAAATTACTCCTGCCTCGCCGCAATTCCGGAAAGCGACGCAACCGCTGGTCTCCCTTACGCCCGCTTTCGACCCATTGCGCGCCTTGCCGCGTGACGCATTATGATGAAGCATGCGGATCGACACTTCATTTGACTTTAGGACGGACGCGGCTGGAAGGGACCCGGACAAGTACAGTCCCACTCTTCGACGATACCACCGCCTGCTATGGAGCAAGCCGCTGCCAAGCGGCCGATCCTTCGACCTAAATGACGCCCTGCTTGGTGCGTATCTCCATCACCGCTCCGAACTCGGTGAGTTCTTCCTGTCGAGTGACTCGGTCATCCCGTCCTTCACGAGATGGAATTCGATGAGACACATCGTCGAGCTGTTCCCTGAGGAGGAGAATGAAGCCTTCCGGACCATTGGCTACACGATCGGCGGGATGATGGTTTTCCCGGGGAATAAGATTGGTGGCAAGCAGACCATCAACGGAGCACGCGGATTCAACCGAAAGATCGCGGACCGGTTCGATCTCACGCTGGAATGCATCCGTCGGCATTACATGGGCCAGGACAGTCCGCTTGCCGAGACGCTTTCGAGATACAGCGATTTCTTCGCATTGTTTGGAGACTTCGCCGGGTATGTCGACTTCTTCCTGCTGCAGGACCTGGTCACGCAGGATCAATCGGCGATCAATTTCTTCATGCCATTTGATAACTTCAGCACTTCATCGGTCCCACAGGACCGGGACGCCTATACGAGGTATCGACACTACAGCATCGCGTTTATCGAAGCTCGAAATCGCAGGATCGACGCGCATCTCGGTGCTGATGCTGGACCTTAAAAGCCCGCAATTAGTGTCAGCTTTCCACCCATGGCCGGGCGCGGCTTGCCCGGTCGCGCAGCACCTTGGCGAGTTGTTGAAATTTGCAGCGGAGCAGCGTCCGGGGGACGCTGTGAGCAGTGAAATGCGGATTGTCGCGCTTGCTCTCCGCATTGCCATTGACCGTCGACAGCCCATGCCCTGGAATGCTGAGGTGAATGTCCCCCGCCTCCTCGTCGAACCAGACGCCCAGCACCACCTGCCCCGTCTTGCCCGATCGCTCGGTCACTCCGGCTTTTCCGGTTTCTCCGGCAAGTCGATACCGGCCAGCTTCCAGGCGAAGCCATCACGTCGGAAGACCAGCGCGCCGTCCGGATCAGCCTTGTTGCGCACCTTGAATTCGTCCAGCCCGTTGCGCTCGATTGTCGGATCGTCGCCAGGCGCGACGGCGGACAGCGACGGCTTGCCCGATTTTTTCTCCTCGGCGCGCTTGGCGTTGAACATCGCCTCCATGCCCTCGGGCGACATCATCGCATCGACCAGCGGGTCCAGCAGGGCCATGGCGAAGGCGGCGCCGAGCGCGCCCATGCCGCTGTCATCATCCTTTTTAACTTCCGTCATCACCGACCGGCGCAGATCGGATTTGAGGTCGGTCTTGAGCGCCTCATAGTCGATGTAGCCGGATAGCTTGTCGGCGTCGTTGGCGGCCGCCGCATCGCGCATGCCCTTGAGCGTCATTTGCGGTGATGCGTAATACCACCCGCCGGCCGCCAAAATTAATGCGCCAAACGCAATGCCAAGTTTCCTGATCATAATGCCCCCCCAATCCCCGAGCAGCACTTTCCTAGGATTGAAATCGCGGCGGGACAAATGCGGCGGCGAGGCGGCAACATTTCTCCTGTTCCCCGGCGAAGGCCGGGGTCCAGGGGCCGAAGGCCTAATCGGCGCAAGCCAAGGCAAGGTTCAGCACTTCGGCGCTTCCTGGGCCCCGGCCTTCGCCGATGAACTATCGCTGTTAAATTTACATTAAATCGACTAAAGCCGTCCGCTTTTTTGGGAAGTGGATCCGCTCCATGCCTGCCGAGCGTCCGGAATATTATCGCAGCCGCGCCGCCGAGGAGCGCAACGCCGCCGTCAACGCCCCCAACCCCGCCATCGCCCGGACCCATAACGACCTGGCGGCGATGTACGACCGGATGGCGAGGGAAGCCGAGCGAGAGCCGGCGCTGGCTGAGTAAGCCTCCGGCCGCCCATTCCGCCATCGGTAGCAAATTTCGCTGTCCTACAGCCCGTCGAATGTGCCAGCCCTTCGTAAATCACCGGGCTCTTTCCTATCGTCGGTCTCTCTCTTTCGCGTAAACCGGACTCGCCGGTCCAATCACTACGAAGTTTGTGAAGTTTGCGACCCCCCGTGAGCGCGTTCGCCACGGCTTCATGTGCAAACTTCGCGGCGTTTGGCGGCGGCCACAGCGGCGCTGCTGCATCCTCGACTAAACCTCGGCTCCTCCCACACCATCAGCCCGGAACGCGCCGCGTTCGCACGCGTTTTTGCGCAGTTAAGGCGCGTATCCCCTTGCACGCCGCGTTGACCCCCGGCTGTCGATCGGCCGGGGGCCTCAATGCATCGCGCGGAACAACATATTTGGGGACGCAATCCAGCAGGCAAGCGAGGGACCGATGAGCGACAAGAGGATCTACGACAAGGCCAGCCAGGTCGACGCCGACAGGGGTGTCGTATCCATGAAGGGACCTGATGACGTCGACGTCGATCTCACCCCCGACGCCGCGGCCGAAACATCCGATCGCCTGCTGGTCGGGTCGATGAAGGCACAGGGCCAGAAAATCCAGGGAAGAAAGAAGCGGTCGTGTAGCTGATTTGGCGGCGTGAGGCGCCCACGCTAACCTCCCGCCATGTGCAACCTATACCGCCTATCCAAAGGCCCCGCCGAAATCGCCAGGCTCTTCGGCGGGCTGGCCGATCCGCCGGGCAATGCCGGCGACACCGTCTATCCCGGCTATCCCGGCTATGTGCTGGCGGAAGGCCGCGGTGCGGCAGATGACCTGGGGCTTCCCGCTGGCGCTGAAGGGCAAGAGCGGCCAGCTGCTGAAGCCCAAGCCGGTCAACAATGCCCGGGCCGACAAGCTCGACGGCTTCATGTGGCGCTACAGCTTCCAGGACCGCCGCTGCCTGATCCCCGTCACCGAATTTTGCGAAGCGGAGGGCGAGAAAGGGCGCCAAGACCCGCACCTGGTTCTCCCTTCCCGACGAGGATTTGTTCGCCGTCGCCGGCATCTGGCGCGACACCGCCGAATGGGGCCCGGCCTATTCGATGGTCATGACCGAAGCGTGCATCCATGTTCAGGGCGTCCACGACCGGATGCCGGTCATCCTGCCGCGCGACCGCTGGGCCGACTGGCTGGACGGCCCGCCCAGACTCCGCCCGCCTCCTCTGCGCCCCCTACCCCGCCGACATGGTCGTCCGCCGCACGCCGGAGCCGTGGGTCAAGCGATAGGCGAATTGCCGCTAAAGCTTCCGCCCCGCCGTGAGCAAATTCTCCACTAATCGCCGCCTGCTCCTAATAATCGACGCCAGAGTTCCTATATTGGCCTGGCTACAGTCGCCAATTGACGGTCTTCGGCGCTTTGCGGCTCCTATTTCCTTCTCTCGCTTCTCTTAGCATCAGGGGACCGACTTCCGGTCTTCATCAAGAAGGAATTAGATATGCCGATCGGCACAGTGAAATTTTTCGACAATGCCAAGGGCTATGGCTTCATCACCAACGAAGCCGGAGGCAACGATGCCTTCGTCCACATGACCGCCGTCGAAGCCGCCGGGATGAGCACGCTCGAAAAGGAGCAGCGCCTGTCCTACGAGCTCGAGAACGACAAGCGCGGCAAGTCCAGTGCAGTGAATCTGCAGACGGCCTAACCGGCCGCCTCGCGGTTTGCGTGACACAAGGGGCGGGTGCCATGTGCACCCGCCTCTTTTTTCGTTTCGAGCGGAGAATTAGAGCGGGGAGGCAACTAAAGCTCCGGTCCACCCGTTGAACTATTGCTGACAGTCGGTATCGACGGTCCTGGGCGCTAAGCCGCACCTTTTTCCATCTTTCACGCCTCTTAGCCGCGAGACGGCCAATGTCGGCCGTGTCGGCAAGGAAGGACAAACTCCCATGAAATATTTCGGAACCGTCAAATCGTTCGACGTCGACCAGGGCATCGGCTCGCTGAAGCCCGAAACCGGCGGCGATGAGCTGAAGTTCGAACGCAGCGCCATCAGCTGGGACGCCCCCAAGGCGCTCACCGTCGGCCAGCGCCTGTCCTATGACAAGGGCATGCTCGACAATCAGCCCTGCGCGTTGAACCTGGCGCGGATCTAACGCCCTCGGGCCGGGAGTCTGTCTCCCGGCCATGTCACGCGAGGCGGGGCCGTGGGTGCCGGCACTCGGCGCCCACGCGCCCTTCGCTCCTGGCCCTTGCAAGGCCGATCGGCGGTCAGGCCACGGACCCGACTTGTTGTCCGTCGCGCAAGACTTCACAGATCGGGCAGTCGTCGCTGTCCGCCGCGTCCTTGACGGCCTGCTTGTCGCTGGCCGCGAGCACGTCCTTCTTCTTGATGACCGGCCCGTCCGGCGTCGCCAATTTATTGATGCGATAAAGCTTCATCGCTGCCTCCCGGCCCGGATGCTGCCTTCCGCCAAAAGCAAAGGCAATAGGGATTTGTCCGAGCGCTGAGTGAACCTTCGCTTCCCCGGCTGGTTAAGCGGCTCGATACGTCGCATCTCATCATTGTCCCCATTGAAGGCCGCATCATGAAACCCTCCGAACAGGCTGTCTGGTTGAAGATCGGCGTCGACGCCTGGACGCTAGGCTGGCAGGCTGCGGGCGTGGTCGGACTGCGCACCGCACGAATGGCTCGGGGCGGCCCGGCCGCGGGGACCGAGGCATGGCTTATGCTCTCCGAGAAATGGCAGGCCGCGGCCGAGCTTCAGGCCGATCTGTTGACTGGAGGGCCGGCTGCCAGCCCGGCAGCGGCCACCCGCCGTACCCTCGCCCACTACCGGCGCAAGGTCGCCGCCAACCACCGCCGGCTCCGTTAAACCGCGATCTTTTTTGCGATCTCTGCCATCGCAACGGCGCCAAGCTGCGAAGGCGGCTCATCCGACGCTGCCCGTCCCCTCTGCGCGCCCTACCCCGGCCGACATGATCGTCCGCCGCACGGCGGGGCCGTCGGGCCAATCGCTGACGTCGATTTTTTGCTGTCCTACAAGCGGTTTGATGTGCATCCGTCTAGCTGACTAGGCACGGCCGGCTCTTTCCTATCGTCGATCCCGCCGAATAATCGCGGGGCCTTTCCGGTCCAGCCGGAAACCCCCATGGTCACCGTGAACATTGTGAACATTCGCGGCTCCCGGCCTCAGCTGGCGGGACCCCCCTCATCCGCCTCCCTCACCGGGGAAAGCTCGGTGCCGAGCACGAACAGCACCCAGATACCCAGGGTCGCGACCAGGCGGTGGAGGTCGGCGGGGGGCATGCCCTTGGGCTGGAGCGCGGGCAGCACCAGCATCCCGCCGATCAGCGCGACATAGATGCCCAGCACCGCCAGCATGAACCCGCGCCGCTCCGAGGTCGAGATCATCCGCAGCACCATCACCGTCCCGGCCAGCAGGATGATCAGCTTGATATATTCGCCGAGCGAGAGGGCTTGCATCGTGCCGAGGTTGGCGCCGAGCAGCGCTCCGAAGAACAGGTTCAATCCGTCGACCGCCCCGGCCTTACCGCCTGGCGTATTGCGGAACATTTTCCTCAGCATGGTGCCCTCCCCGCGTCGTTTGCGGCCTATCATACCCATGACCGAGAGTTTGCCGAGCCCCATCGCCGCCGAACCGCCGGAACGCCGCTCCCGAGACGTTCGTTTTCCCGACGAAGGAGCAAACTCATGACCGACCAGAAACGCGATCCGCACTCCGACAATGATTTGATCGATGAGGCCGAGGACCTTCCCACCCCGTCGCAGGGCGGCTCATCGGGCGGCGACATGCAGCGGGAGATCGGATCCCTCGACGAGGAAAAGTCCGCCACCGGCGCCGATCCGCAGCCGACCTCGGTCCACAAGGGGCAGAAGCCGAGCGACGGGGCGGACCCGAAGCTTCCCAATCGTCAGCAGACCCGGAACGAGCAGGACAAGGCCCCGCCGCGGCGGACGAACTGACGATTAGGCCACCGCCTCCAGAGGTGCCGCCTTTGACGCCTCGACCTGGCGCAGCAGCCACTCCTTGAACCGCTTGATCTTCGGCACCTGCCGCCGTTCCGGTGCGATGCACAGCCAGTAGCGGAAGCCGGCGGTCGCCCTCAGCTCGAACGGCTGGCACAACCGCCCGTCCTTGATATCGTTCTTCCAGAAGGCGGGGGTCAGCAGCACGAAGCCCTGCCCGCCCATGGCCGCATGACCCTCGTCCGCCTGGCTGTCGAGCCTCAGCCCCGCCTTGCGCGGCCGATGTTCGGCCTCGACCCCGGCCGCCGCGAACCAGCGATCCCACCAATAATCTTCGGGGCTGATCAGCGGCAGATGCGGCAAGTCCGCGGGCTCGGGCGTGCGGCCCAGATGGTCCTTCATCCGCTCCCAGAAGGACGGCGCGCACATCGGCGTGAAATCGACGGGCATCAGTTCGGTCGATTCAAGTCCTTCCCACGGCTGGGCGCCGGCGCGGATCGCGACGTCGGCCTCGCCGACCTTCAGGTCGACCAGCCTGTTGTCGGTCGCCAGCCGCACCGCCAGATCGGGATGCTCGACCTGAAACCCGCCCAGTCGCCAGGCCAGCCAGGTGTTGGCGAAGGTGAAGGTCGTCGCCACCGTCAGCAGCGCCTCGTCCTCCTCGCGGTGGGCCGCGAACGCTGCCTCGATCGTGTCAAATGCCTGGGTTAGCTGGGGAAGCAGCCGCTGGCCAAGCGCGGTCAGGTGCGCCCGTCCGCGCTCGCGCACGAACAGTGCCGCGCCAAGCCGCTCTTCCAATAATTTGACCTGATAGGAGACCGCCGCCTGGGTCATCCCCAGCTCGGCCGCTGCAGACGTGAAATTTTCCAGCCGTGCTGCCGCTTCGAACACGCGAACCGAAGCCAGGGGAGGAAGTCGTCTCATCCTGTGAACTATAAGCCAAGCTTATCGACCAAGTCCAGCCTTTCATTGGGCGCGAACGATCGGTTTGGCTAAATGACAAACAGCGCCGGCGGACGACCTCTCCCCAACCCCGCCGCCGGCGCCAAACGATGGAGGCGATGATGCGCGATGAGATCTTCGACCGTGAATTTCAGTCCGGGCGCAATGCCCTCAATGACGGGATTGACCGGCTGATCGCCGGCGCCGGGCAGGCCTTTAGGGTACTCCATAAGGTCCAGTTCGACGCGCCCTGGAAGCAGAATATTTCATCCAAGCATGGCCGCGCCAAGGCGGCCTGAGGAGGCCCTGATGAGACAGGACATCGACCACGGCACCGTTTTCCAGAAGCCCGAAACGCTCGGCGGAGATCTGGCGCTGTTGCTCGAAGCATTCGCCCAGGCCTTCCGCGGAATGTCGGCGTCGTCGCGCCTTGAGTCCCACTGGTCGCGACAACGCCACTGCGGCTGCAGCTTCTGACCATGATCGCGCGGCGATGGCATGGGCGGGTTCCTGCTGCCGGCGCGGAGGAATATCTCGAGCTGATGGCGACGGTCGGCCTGCCCGACTATCGCTCAACTCCCGGGAACCGCGGAGCCCTGTGCCTCCATCGCCAGGAGGGTGACATCGTCCATGTCGAGATGTTCACCCTCTGGCAGGACGAGGCGTCGATCCGCCGATTTGCAGGGCATGATATCGACCGCGCCAAATATTATGACTTCGACGCCGGATTTCTGCTCGAGATGGAGCCGCAGGTCCTCCATTTCGACATCATCGAAGGCTGATAGCCGGTTCGATTGCGGTGGAGGGGCGGCTCGCCTATAGCCGCCCCTCTTCTCGTCTCTTGCCGGAGTCTTGTACGCCTATGGTCCGTCGCCGCCAGATCTACGAAGGCAAGGCCAAGATCCTTTATGAGGGCCCGGAGCCCGGCACGCTCATCCAATATTTCAAGGATGATGCGACGGCCTTCAATGCACAGAAGCGCGGCACCATCAGCGGCAAGGGCGTGCTCAACAACCGAATTTCCGAGCATATCTTCACCGCGCTCGCAGACCATCGGCGTTCCGACGCACTTCATCCGCCGCCTGAACATGCGCGAACAGCTGATCCGCCAGGTCGAGATCGTGCCGATCGAGGTGGTGGTGCGCAACGTTGCCGCCGGGTCGCTGTCGAAGCGGCTGGGGATCGAGGAAGGGACCCAGCTCCCCCGCACGATCATCGAATATTATTACAAGGACGATGCGCTGGGCGATCCGATGATCGCCGACGAGCATATCGCCTGCTTCGGCTGGGCGAGCCAGGAAGAGATGAACGACATCGCCGACATGGCGATCCGGGTAAACGACTTCATGTGCGGCCTGTTCGCCGGGATCGGCATCCGCCTGGTCGACTTCAAGCTGGAGTTCGGCCGGATTTGGGAAAACGACTATAGCCGCATCATCCTCGCCGACGAGATTTCGCCCGACGGCTGCCGGCTGTGGGATATGAAATCCAACGAAAAGCTCGACAAGGACCGTTTTCGCCAGGGGCTCGGCGGAGAGGCAGAGGCTTATCAAGAAGTCGCTCGCCGGCTCGGCCTGCTGCCCGAGGACAGCGAGGAAAGCTCGGTCCTCGACCTAGACAGTCACCGCAAGAAGCGCGGCAAGTGACGGTCTATCCGTCATTCCGAGCGTAGCGACGCAATCCAGTCCTTCGCGATTGCTGGATTGCTTCGTCGCTCCGCTCCTCGCAATGACGAGCTAATGTCCCTCCCTCGCGCCCGTGTCGTCACCCTCAACGCCGCGCTCGGCCCTCTCGACTATCGCGTTCCTGAGGGCATGGCGATCGAGCCAGGCTCGGTCGTCGTGGCGCCGCTTGGCCCTCGCCAGCTGATCGGCGTCGCCTGGGAAGCAGACCGCCTCAAAACCGAGGAAGTCGGCGACAATCGGCTTCGTCCGCTGGCCGGGTCTGGTCGACGTTCCGCCGGTTCCCGCCCCGCTCCGCCGCCTCTGCGAATGGACCGCGGACTATTATCTCTCGCCGCTCGCCGCGGTGCTCAGGATGGTGCTGCCGTCGTCTTCGCGCTTTGGCCGGACCGCGGCAGACGATCGAATATCGGCCGACCGGGGCAATCCCCGCACGCCTTACCCCGCAGCGCGAGCAGGCGATGGCAAGGATCGAAGCCCGCCAGGGCACGGTCCGCGAGCTGGCGACCCATGCCGAAGTCAGCGAGGCGGTCATGCGTGGCCTGGTCCATGCCGGAGCGCTCGAACGGATCGAGGTCGATGGCGACCAGCCCTTTCCCGATCCCGACCCCGATTTTGCACCGCCCCAGTTGAACGAAGAGCAAAAGTTGGCCGCTTCAAGCCTTACGGCCGCAATCGGCAAGGGCTTCGACCCCACTCTGCTCGACGGAGTCACCGGATCGGGCAAGACCGAAGTCTATTTCGAGGCGATCGCGGAGGCGGTGCGGCAAGGCCGGCAAATACTCGTCCTTCTCCCCGAAATCGCACTGACAGAGCCGTTCCTCACCCGTTTCACCGCACGCTTCGGCTGCGAGCCGGTCACCTGGCATAGCGACCTCCGTTCCTCGCAGCGCCGCCGTGCGTGGCGGGCGATTTCGAAGGGCGACGCCCGTGTGGTGGTCGGGGCCCGCTCCTCGCTGTTCCTGCCCTATCCGAACCTGGGCCTGATCGTGGTCGACGAAGCGCACGAGCCGTCGTTCAAGCAGGAAGAGGGCGTCCAGTACCACGCCCGCGATGTGGCCGTGATGCGCGGTCATTTCGAGGAAATTCCGGTCATCCTCGCCTCGGCCACTCCGGCGATCGAAACTCGGCACATGGTCGAGATCGGCAGATATCGCGAGCTCAGGCTCACGGAACGCCATGGCCAGGCGGAAATGCCTGCGATCCGTGCAGTCGACCTGACTCAGGACCCGCCCCCGCGCGGGCGCTGGTTGGCGCCATCACTGGTTGCCGAACTCGATGCAAACCTGGCCGCCGGCGAACAGTCGCTGCTGTTTCTGAACCGCCGCGGCTTCGCACCGCTGACCTTGTGCCGGACCTGCGGCCACCGCTTCCAGTGCCCCAACTGCACCGCCTGGATGGTCGAGCACCGGCTGATGCACCGGCTCGCCTGCCACCATTGCGGCCATGTCATGCCGCCGCCTCGCCTCTGCCCCGAATGCGGCGACGAAGACAGCCTGGTCGCCTGCGGTCCCGGAGTCGAACGTATCGCCGACGAGGTCGCCGAGCTGTTCCCTGACGCCCGCACTGCTATCGTCACCAGCGACACCATCTGGTCGCCGGCCCGCGCCGCCGAGTTCGTCCGGGCGATGGAGGCGGGCGAAATCGACATCGTCGTCGGTACGCAGCTGGTCACCAAGGGCTATCATTTCCCCAATCTGACCTTGGTCGGAGTGGTCGATGCCGATCTTGGCCTGCAAGGCGGCGACCTGCGGGCAGCCGAGCGCAGTTTCCAGCAGATCCAGCAAGTCGCCGGACGTGCCGGACGCGGCGACAAGCCTGGGCGCGTGCTGGTCCAGACCCACGACCCGGACGCGCCAGTGATTGCGGCGCTGATTTCGGGCGATGCACCCGGCTTCTACGCCGCCGAAACCGAGGCGCGCCGCGAGGCCGCGATGCCGCCTTTCGGCCGGCTGGCGGCGATCATCGTGTCGGCCGAGGACAAAGCCGAAGCCGAAACGGTTGCCCGGCGCATTGGCCAAGCCGCGCCCAGGGTCGATGGAATGGCCGTGTTCGGCCCGGCTCCGGCCCCGCTCGCGATGCTCCGCGGCCGCCACCGCCAGCGCCTGCTGGTCCACGCCGCGCGCAAGCTCGACGTCCAGGACGTGATCCGCGACTGGCTGGGCGAACTCGAATGGAGCGCCAAAATCCGCGTCGCCGTCGACGTCGATCCCTACAGCTTCCTTTAGAGGTTGAATCCGGCTGGGGGATCATTGCGCCTTCGGCCGCGAGCAGCTTCTTTTTGCGATCGAGGCCGCCGGCGTACCCACCCAGCGTGCCATCCGACCTGATCACGCGGTGGCATGGCACCAGGACCGCGATGGGATTGGAGCCATTGGCGGTGCCGACGGCGCGCGTCGCCTTTGGATCGCCCACGGCCTTCGCAATGTCGGCATAGCTGCGGGTCTCACCCAGCGGGATCTTGCGCAATTCCTGCCATACCGCCTCCTGGAACGCCGTGCCGTGAACGTCGATCGGCAGCTCCGGCGCGGCCTGGGGCCGATTGATCGCCGCCAAGGCGCCCTCAACCCATGGTGCGATCGTGCCGTCATCCGGTCGAATGTCGGCATTGGGAAAGCGCCGCCGGAGCGCGCCTTCATCCTCGTCGAACGTCAGACGGCAAATGCCTTTGGGCGTCGCCGCGACCAGCAGCGGGCCGAGCGGGCTGTCGGTGACGACATAGCGGATCGTCTCGCCGCGGCCACCGTCTCGCCACGCTGAGGGCGTCATTCCCAATCGTTCCCTGGCGTCGGCGTAGAAGCGGCTCGGGGCCTGGTATCCGGCATCGTAAATCGCTTCGGTCACGGGCTTGTCCTCCTCAAGGTGCGCTTCGGCCCGACGAGCGCGGATCGCTCGGGCATAGGCCGCCGGCGACACGCCCATGTCGCGCGTGAACAGACGCTGGAAATGATGCTCGGCATAGCCGACCGCGAAAGCGAGATCGGCAAGCAGCGGCGGCTCCTCGGCCCCCTCGATCAGCTTGACTGCCCTGGCCACCGCCTCGCGATCGCGGCCGACCTCGTCGGGCTTGCACCGAAGGCACGGCCGATAGCCGGCGCTTAGCGCGGATTCGCCGTCGAGGAAGAATTCGACATTCTCCCGCTTGGGCCGCCGCGCCGGGCAGCTTGGCTTGCAGTAGATGCCGGTCGTCTTGACCGCGCCGATCACTCGGCCGTCCCAGCTTCGGTCCCGGCGTTCGAAGGCCGCCCAGGCGGCGTCGATGTCAATTGTTCGCATCAGCATGGACCTAACATAGGTGAGGCATATAGGTCGCGCTTCCCGTGGCTTGCGGTCAAAGCGAGATGGATATGGCCTGGACAATTTTCGAGGGGGAACTGGACCATGCTGATGTCCGTGAGTTGCTTGCACAGCATTTCGGCGAAATGCGCGCCGGTTCGCCGCCCTCGGCCTGTCATGTACTGCCGGTCGACGGGCTGAAGGATCCAGCGATCCGCTTCTTTACACTACGCGAGAACGGCGCGCTGCTCGGCTGCGGCGCGCTCAAGAGCCTTGGCGACAGCCACGGCGAAGTGAAATCGATGCGCACGACCGACGTCGCCTTGGGCCGCGGGGTCGGCAAGGCGTTGCTCGATCACGTGGGGGCGGCGGCCAGAAGCCAGGGGATGACCCGCCTCAGCCTTGAAACCGGATCGACCGCGCAGTTCGCAGCTGCCAACCGTCTCTACGAGCGGGAAGGTTTCGAACGCTGCGGACCGTTCGGCGGTTACGCCGACACGCCCTTCACGCGCTTCTTCACGAGAAAAATCTAGGCCCGTTCGACGCGCGCCGCGAAGCAGCCGCGGATGGCGTTGTGCGCGTCAATATGATCGACATGCTCATCGTCCAGGAGTTGGCGAATAACCTCGTCCGCCTCGCCCGGCTGGGCCAGCGCGGCGTCGCGCATCATTCCGTCTGCATCGAAGGCGCGGAGCGACAATATTCGACGGTCAAGCGCGGGCGGAATTTCATCCTCATAGACCGCTGCTTCAGTGGCGCTTTCGCTGACAAAGATGGCGTGTGAGGCGCGATAGGGGTTGTTGCCCTCGTGCGAACGATGATTCACCAGCAAGAGCGTTTCTCCCGCTGCCGCATCATCGAGTTGGATGCGGCAGGGAAAGGCCGGCCTGCCATCGGCTGTCATACGGACGGCCCCCTGGCGGGCGAGTTCTGCATCGTCGAGGCCGATCAGATAGGCGAAGACTGAAGGCTCAAGGCCTGCGATTCTGTATGTCATGGGAACCAAATATTGGGATTGGAACGCCATCGCTTCCCGCCGCTTGCGTTTAAACTCTATTCGTCATTGCGAGGAGCGAAGCGACGCGGCGATCCATTGGTTGCCTGGCTTTGCTCGCATTGACGTTTGAGCCTCCTTGCATCCTCGCCGACCCCCTGCTAGGGGCGCGCCAACTCATGAGGGGCGCGCGGTTTCAGGCTGCTGTGCCCTATTCAACGCATGAGACAAATTTCTTTGTCTGGAGCTTCGAGCGCGTGGAGAATTCCGGCGGCATTCAGGCCAGCTTAGCGGGGCGCTACGCGACCGCTCTGTTCGGCCTCGCCCGTGACGAACAGCAGATCGATGCGGTAACCCGCAGCCTCGACACGCTCGAGGCGGCGATAACCGAATCGGCCGACTTCAAAACGCTGATCAGTAGCCCGCTGGTCGGCCGCGCCGAGGCCGGAAAGGCCGTCCGCGCGCTGGCCCCGACGCTGGCCCTCGACCCAATCACCGCCAAGTTCCTCGGCGTGCTGGCCGACAACGGCCGGCTGGGCGAACTGAAAGCGGTGATCGGGACGGTCCGCTCGCTGGCGTCCGGGCATCGCGGCGAAACCTCGGCCGAGGTGACGTCAGCGCATCCGCTTAATGACGACCAGCTCGCTCGTCTCAAGTCCAATCTCAAGGCCCGGCTCGGCCGCGATGTCGCGATCGACGCCAAGGTCGACCCTTCGCTTCTCGGGGGTCTCGTCATCCGGCACGGCAGCCAGATGATCGACTCCTCGATCAAAACCAAACTCAACAATCTCGCTTTGGCGATGAAAGGCTGAACATGGATATCCGCGCCGCTGAAATTTCCCGCGTCATTCGCGACCAGATCGCGAATTTCGACGCCGACGCGCAGGTCTCCGAAGTCGGCAGCGTGCTGTCGGTCGGCGACGGCATCGCCCGCATCCACGGGCTCGACAACGTCCAGGCGGGCGAAATGGTCGAGTTCGAAGACGGCACCAAGGGCATGGCCCTCAACCTCGAAGCCGATAACGTCGGCGTCGTGATCTTCGGCTCGGACGCCGCGATCAAGGAAGGCTCGACCGCCAAGCGCACGGGCACCATCGTCGACGTCCCGGTCGGCAAGGGCCTGCTCGGCCGCGTCGTCGACGCGCTCGGCAACCCGATCGACGGCAAGGGCCCGATCGCCGCCGAGAAGCGCAGCCGTGTCGAGGTCAAGGCGCCCGGCATCATCCCGAGGAAGTCGGTTCATGAGCCGGTCCAGACCGGCCTCAAGGCGCTCGACGCGCTCGTGCCGGTTGGCCGCGGCCAGCGCGAACTGATCATCGGCGACCGTCAGACCGGCAAGACCGCTGTCGCGCTCGACACCTTCATCAATCAGAAGGCAGCCAACGCCGGCAAGGACGAGAGCCAGAAGCTCTATTGCATCTACGTCGCCATCGGCCAGAAGCGCTCGACCGTCGCCCAGATTGTCCGCGCGCTCGAAGAAAATGGCGCGATGGAATATTCGATCGTCGTCGCCGCGACCGCTTCGGAACCGGCGCCTTTGCAATTCCTCGCGCCCTACACCGGCTGCGCGATGGGCGAATATTTCCGCGACAACGGCATGCACGCCGTGATCGTTTACGACGATCTTTCCAAGCAGGCCGTCGCCTACCGTCAGATGTCGCTGCTGTTGCGTCGTCCGCCGGGCCGCGAAGCCTATCCGGGCGACGTCTTCTATCTCCACTCACGCCTGCTCGAGCGCGCGGCGAAGATGAACGACGCCAACGGCAACGGCTCGCTGACCGCGCTGCCGATCATCGAAACCCAGGCGGGCGACGTGTCGGCCTACATCCCGACCAACGTCATCTCGATCACCGACGGCCAGATCTTCCTTGAAACCGACCTGTTCTTCCAGGGCATTCGTCCGGCGATCAACGTCGGCCTCTCGGTCAGCCGCGTCGGCTCGGCCGCTCAGACGAAGGCGATGAAGAAGGTCGCCGGCTCGATCAAGCTGGAGCTCGCCCAGTATCGCGAAATGGCCGCGTTTGCGCAGTTCGGCTCGGACCTCGACGCTTCGACCCAGAAGCTGCTGGCCCGCGGCGCTCGCCTGACCGAGCTCTTGAAGCAGCCGCAGTTCCAGCCGATGCCGGTCGAGGAACAGGTTGCTTCGATCTATGCCGGTACGCAAGGCTTCGTCGACACCGTCGAAGTGCGCGACGTCACCCGCTACGAGGCAGCGCTGCTCAGCTACCTTCGCTCGGAGCATGCCGATATTTTGAAAGCGATCCGCGACACCAAGGCGCTTGACGACGATACCGCCGCCAAGCTCAAGGCCGCGCTGACCGCGTTCGGCAAGCAGTTCGCGTAAGCTTAAGGACTAGCGGCGATGGCCAGCCTCAAGACATTGAAGCTTCGCATCGGCTCGGTGAAGTCGACGCAGAAGATCACCAAGGCGCTCAACATGGTGGCGGCGTCGAAGCTGCGCCGTGCACAGCTGAATGCGCAGGCCGGCCGCCCCTATTCTACGCGCCTCGCCGAGGTGGTTAGCTCGTTGACCAGCCGGATCACGGTCGGCCCGCAGTCGCACAAGCTGATCGCCGGAACCGGCAAGGATGAAACCCATTTGATCGTGCTCGCCACCGGCGATCGCGGCCTCGCCGGTGCGTTTAACACCAACATTGTCCGCGCTGCCCGCAAGAAGGCGGAAGCGCTCGAAGCCGAGGGCAAGAAGGTGCTGTTCTACATCGTCGGGCGCAAGGGCCGCCCGGTGATCCAGCGCGTCTATCCCAAGGCGATCATCGGCCAGCACGACACCATGGCGATGAAGGCCCCCGGCTACGCCGACGCCCAGGCCATTGCCGATGACATCATCGACCGCTTCGAAAGCCGCCAGTTCGACGTCGCCCACCTCGCCTACAGCGAGTTCAAGTCGGTGCTGGCGCAAGAGCCGCAGGTCGACCAGATCATCCCGGTTGCACCGGCCGAACCCACGCCCGGCGAGAAGACCAATGTCGCTGCGGCGGCTGTTGAATATGAGCCCGACGAGGAGGAAATCCTCGCCGCGCTGCTGCCGAAGAACATCACCGTCCAAATCTATCGTGCGCTGCTGGAGAACCAGGCCGGCTTCTACGGCAGCCAGATGGCCGCGATGGACAATGCGACGCGCAATGCGGGCGACATGATCAATCGCCTGTCGATCAAGTATAACCGCCAACGCCAGGCGGCGATCACGACTGAGCTCGTCGAAATCATCTCGGGCGCCGAAGCGCTCTAACCGGACCAGAAGGCAAGGATATAGACCATGGCCACCGCCGCTCCCGCCAAGCCCCGCAGCAAGAAAGCCGCTACCTCGGCGACCACCGCCCCCGCCGCAACCACCGGCAACCTCGTCGGTCAGGTCGCGCAGGTCATCGGCGCGGTCGTCGACGTGTCGTTCGAAGGCGAGCTTCCGCCAATCCTCGCCGCGCTTGAGACCGACAATAACGGCAACCGCCTGGTCCTCGAGGTCGCTCAGCACCTCGGCGAGAATATCGTCCGCACCATCGCCATGGACGCGACCGAAGGCCTGACCCGAGGCCAACGCGTCAACGCCACCGGGTCTCAGATCCGCGTGCCGGTCGGCCCCAAGACGCTTGGCCGCATCATGAACGTGATCGGCGAGCCGATCGACGAGCGCGGCCCGATCGGCAGCGACCTGTCGGCGCCGATCCACGCCGAAGCGCCGGCGTTCGTCGATCAGTCGACCGAAAGCTCGATCCTGGTCACCGGCATCAAGGTCATCGACCTCCTCGCCCCCTACGCCAAGGGCGGCAAGATCGGTCTGTTCGGCGGCGCCGGCGTCGGCAAGACCGTTCTCATCCAGGAACTGATCAATAATATCGCCAAGGGCCATGGCGGCACCTCGGTGTTCGCCGGCGTCGGCGAGCGGACTCGCGAGGGCAACGACCTCTATCACGAGTTCCTCGACGCAGGGGTCATCGCCAAGGACAAGGACGGCAACGCCACCTCCGAAGGCTCCAAGGTGGCGCTTGTGTTCGGCCAGATGAACGAGCCGCCGGGCGCGCGCGCGCGCGTCGCGCTGTCCGGACTGACCCAGGCCGAATATTTCCGCGACGTCGAAGGCCAGGACGTGCTGTTCTTCATCGACAACATCTTCCGCTTCACCCAGGCGGGCTCGGAAGTGTCGGCGCTCCTCGGCCGAATCCCGTCAGCGGTGGGCTATCAGCCGACCCTGGCGACCGACATGGGTCAGCTGCAGGAACGGATCACCTCGACCAACAAGGGTTCGATCACGTCGGTCCAGGCGATCTACGTTCCGGCCGACGACTTGACCGACCCGGCGCCGGCAACCTCCTTCGCCCACCTGGACGCGACCACCGTTCTGTCGCGCGCCATCGCGGAGCTGGGCATCTACCCCTCGGTCGATCCGCTGGATTCGACGAGCCGTGTGCTCGATCCGCGCACCGTCGGCCAGGAGCATTACGAGACCGCGCGCTCGGTCCAGGAGACGCTGCAGAAGTATAAATCGCTGCAGGACATCATCGCCATTCTCGGCATGGACGAGCTGTCGGAAGAGGATAAGCTCACCGTCAGCCGGGCCCGCAAGATCCAGCGCTTCCTGTCGCAGCCGTTCCACGTCGCCGAAGTCTTCACCGGCATCCCCGGCAAGTTCGTGCCCATCGAAGACACGATCCGCTCGTTCAAGGCGGTCGTCAGCGGCGAATATGACCACCTCCCCGAAACGGCCTTCTACATGGTCGGCGGAATCGAAGAAGCCGTCGCCAAGGCCGAGAAGATGGCGCACGACGCGTAATGGCCGACAGCCTTCGCATCGACGATTGCGTCAACGAGGTCTGCCCCTGGTCCGGCGATCCGGTCAGCGCGGACAGCCTGACGCTCTACCGGGGCAAGGTCGTCGGCTTTTGCAACCCCGGCTGCCGGGACAAGTTCGAGAAAGCGGCGTCGGCGTTCGACACAGCGATCGAGGAAAAGAAATAGCATATGGCCGATCTTCACTTCGAGCTGGTGACCCCGGAGCGCCTGGTCCGCTCCGACGATGTCTATATGGTCGTCGTGCCGGGCGTTGAGGGCGAATTCGGCGTCCTGGCCGGCCACGCTCCGGTCATGACCGTGCTGAAGGATAGCGAGCTGAAGGTCTACAAGACCGCGGGCAGCCAGCCGGAAAGCATCACCGTTTCGGGCGGTTTCGCCGAAGTCGGCGACAAGGGCCTCACCGTGCTGGCGGAGAGCGCCGACGCCTGATCGGACCCGATCTTAACCGGGTTTTTACCTTAATCTCCCGAAAAGGGTCCTTCACGAACGGCGGAAGGGCCCTTTTTTCATGCTTCAGCAGAATATCGTGCTTTCGGCCGAAGCACTTCAGCAGCCGCTGGAGCTGACCGTCATCATTCCGACCCTTAACGAGGCAGGCAATGTCGAGCCGCTCCTCGAAAAACTCGGCATCGCCCTGGCCGGGATCGAATGGGAAGCGATTTTCGTCGACGACGGCTCGACCGACGGCACGCCCGAATTGCTGACCCGCATCGCCCAGTCGGACCGCCGCGTTCGCATGGTTCGCCGTATCGGTCGGCGCGGGCTCTCCTCGGCCGTGGTCGAAGGCGCTCTGGCTTCGACCACGCCGATCGTCGCGGTGATCGACGCCGACCTTCAGCATGACGAGCGGATCCTTCCCGATCTTTATCGCGCCATCGCCGATCAAGGCCATGAGCTCGCCGTCGGCACCCGCTATTGCCAGGGCGGCTCCACCGGCGAATGGGCGGAAAGCCGGCTTAAGATCAGCCGCTTCGCCACCGCGCTGGCCAGCCCGATCATGAAAACCCGCCTGTCGGATCCGATGAGCGGCTTCTTCGCGGTTCGCCGGGACGCGCTGCTCGAGGCGGCGCCCAGGCTCAGCAATGTCGGCTACAAGATCCTGTTGGACCTCGTTGCTTCTTCGTCCCGCCCGCTAAGGGTCGCGGAGGTTGGCTATACCTTCGGCACCCGCCAGCACGGCGCCAGCAAGCTCGATGAAATGGTCGCGCTCGAATATCTCGAGTTGCTGCTCGACAAGAGCATCGGCCGCTTCGTTCCGGTCAAGCTGGTTCAGTTCGGCGCGGTCGGAATGCTTGGCGTCGGCGTGCATCTCGCCTTGCTCTATTTGACGCTCAATATGCTCGGGACCGGATTCGCCTTCGCCCAGGCCGCGGCCGTCATCGGCGCGATGACCTTCAACTTCGCCTTGAACAACCGCTTCACCTATCGCGACCGGCAATTGAGGGGCCTCGCATGGGTCGGCGGCCTGCTTTCCTTCTATCTCGTCTGCTCGCTCGGCGCGGTCGCCAACGTCGGCATCGGCAGCCTGGTTTACGATCAGTACCACGGCTGGTGGATCGCCGGAATCGCCGGCGCGATTGTCGGCTCGGTCTGGAATTATGTCGCCAGCGGCTGGCTGACCTGGACGAAGCGCTGAAGCGCGCAGCAATGCGGTGGGCATGGCGAGCACTGGAAGCGACGCGAACTGATCGAAATTAGTCTTTTCTCAAAGTTTGGCGGCTATTCACCATCTTGGTTTTCCGCGGAATTAGCATTGGGGCTCACTTGTTATGAACGCATTCGGCAAGCGTAACGGTCTGGGAGGCGCCGGGCAGCGTCCGAGCTTCGGTGTCGCTCGCCCTATGAAGGGCGGCGCGACTCCCGCCGGTGGCGAACAATTCCCACCGGTTGACGATCTTCCAATCGAGCCGGAGCCCTCTGAAGAAGGTCCGTCCGGCCCGCCGATCGGAGCCATGGATCGGCTCAACAATCGCCAGAATGCAAGCGGCGAGGCAGCCTCATCCAAGACCGAAGGGTTTGAGGCCGCGGTTCACCGCATCAAGGAACAGGTTCTTCCGCGCCTGCTCGAGCGTGTCGATCCCGAAGCGGCCGCGACGCTTGGCAAAGACGAGCTCGCCGAGGAATTCCGGCCGATCATTGGCGAGGTGCTGACCGAGCTGAAGATCAACCTCAACCGCCGCGAGCAATTCGCGCTGGAGAAGGTGCTGGTTGACGAGCTGCTCGGCCTTGGGCCGCTCGAAGAGCTGCTGTCCGACCCGGCGATCAGCGACATCATGGTCAATGGTCCCGACCAGTGCTTCGTCGAGCGCAAGGGTAAGCTGGAGCTGGCCAAGATCCAGTTCCGCGACGAAGAGCATCTGTTCCAGATCGCTCAGCGCATCGTCAACAAGGTCGGCCGCCGCGTCGACCAGACCACCCCGCTGGCCGACGCCCGCTTGCAGGACGGAAGCCGCGTCAACGTCATCATTCCGCCGCTGTCGCTTCGCGGCACCGCGATCTCAATTCGTAAATTCTCCGAAAAGCCGATCACGCTCGACATGATGCGCGGCTTCGGCTCGATGTCCGAGAAAATGGCGACCGTGCTGAAGATCGCCGGCGCCAGCCGCATGAACGTCGTCATTTCAGGCGGCACCGGTTCGGGCAAGACCACCATGCTCAATGCCATGTCGAAAATGATCGACCCGGGCGAGCGCGTGATCACCATCGAAGACGCGGCCGAGCTTCGGTTGCAGCAGCCGCACTGGCTGCCGCTTGAAACCCGCCCGCCAAACCTTGAAGGCCAGGGCGCGATCACCATCCGCGACCTCGTCATCAACGCGCTGCGCATGCGCCCCGACCGCATCATCCTGGGCGAAATCCGCGGCCAGGAGTGCTTCGATCTCCTGGCGGCGATGAACACCGGCCACGATGGGTCGATGGCGACGCTTCACTCCAACAGCCCGCGCGAATGCCTGGCTCGTATGGAAAACATGGTGATGATGGGCGACATCAAGATCCCGAAGGAGGCGATTTCGCGCCAGATCGCGGACTCGGTCGACCTCATCGTCCAGGTCAAGCGCCTCCGCGACGGTTCGCGCCGCACGACCAACATTACCGAGGTCATCGGGATGGAAGGCGAGGTCATCGTCACCCAGGAGTTGTTCCGGTTCGAATATCTCGACGAGACCGCAGACGGAAAGATCGTCGGCGAATATCGCTCCATGGGCCTTCGCCCCTACTCGCTCGAGAAGGCCAAGCAGTACGGCTTCGACCAGCCCTATCTGGAGGCTTGCCTATAAGGTTCCGCGGGCGGGCCCCGGCCTGCCTACGCAGCGCGGTCGCGGTCTTACCGCTCCATGCGGTAGAGCAAGTTAAGCTGCACTCCCGTCTCGAGCTGCCCGGGAGCGATGATTCCGTCGCCGCCTCGCTCCGGCTGCGGCGGTGGAGGCGGTGGCGGCGCGCTGACATTGCTGATGCGGCTACCGGTTACGATGATGTCGGTTCCGCGATACGATACTCCCTCCTCAACCGACAACAGTCGCACCTTGGCGAAGCCATTGTTGCGCGCAAACTCGCCTGCTTCCGCCTCACCGCGTGCCATCGCTCGGACCCGCGCCTCGCGCCTGAGCGGCGCCGGGTCAGAAATCCCAAAGGTCGGTCCGTACACCGTATCGGCCCCGGCCGTGGTCAACGCGTCAAGCAGCGAAGTCAGCGCGTCGATATCGCGTGTCTTGATCTGCACCGAATTGCTGGCGACATAGCCGATCAACACCTGCCGGCCCTGGCCGCCCGGCTGCGGTTCCCAGCGATAATCGGGCGACAGCTGGATGCCTTGGGTTTGAATATCACGCTCGCGGATTCCAGCGCCCCGGATCGTCGCAAGCAGCCGCTCGGTCTTCACCTTGTTGGCGGCGACAGCAGCGGTTGCGGTCGCAGCCTTGGATTGGGTGCCAGCCGTCAAGCTCGCCTCGTCAGGCGGCGTTCGAAGATGCTCCGCGATGTTGACCCGCACCAGCGGCGTCGTCGCCATTTCATTGATGCTGGCGCCCGGAGGCAGCTGGGCATGGGCAGGCACGGACATGGCAATGGCCGTCGACGCGGCGAATAGAGCAAAACGCAACACTGGAATACTCCCGAACCCGATTCGTCCGCACCAGAATGGCCGCAAGGCCAAAAAGTTCAAGCGCCCGGTCTTTCGACGAATAGCGGTTGCCTCGCGTAACCGCTCTTGCCACAGCTTGGCCGCAACTCGTCCAGGAGCAGTCCATGCCTCGCAAGCCCCTTATCGCACTCTTCCTTACGGCCATCGCACTGCCGGCAGGCGCCATCAGCGTCGCAGCTCAGCAGGCTCCTACGGTTCCTAAGGCTCCGCAGCAGGATGCGCTGAGCGCCGCAGTAGCGGCCACCACCCGCACTCCTGCCAATGTCGCACGCGACCGTCATCGCCATCCGGGCGAGACGCTGGCCTTCTTCGGAGTGAAGCCGACCGACACGGTGGTCGAAATCTGGCCAGGCGGCGGCTGGTATACGGAAATCCTCGCCCCCTACCTCGCTTCGGGCGGCGGCCGGCTCTACACGGTCGCGCCCGAATGGGGCCGGAACGGGATTAACAAGCTCAAGTCAGCCAATGCCGCCCTCTACGGGTCCGTGCTCGTCGCCGACTTCCCCGCCTTTGACGACAAGGCGACGCGCGTGCCCGACGGTAGCGCTGATGTCGTCCTCACCTTCCGCAACGTCCATAATTGGAAGATGGGGTACCGGCGCGACGACAAGCAGGACTATAGCGCGGAGGCGTTTCGCCAGATTTTTGCCATGCTCAAGCCCGGCGGCGTGCTCGGCATCGTCGATCATCGCCTGCCCGAAAGCGCCAGCGACGAGCGCGAACGCACCAGCGGCTACATCAAGGTCTCAACGGTCCGGAAGCTGGCCGAGGCAGCGGGCTTCAGGCTGGCCGCATCGAGCGAAATCAATGCCAACCCGAAGGACACGACCGAACATCCGGAAGGCGTCTGGACCCTCCCGCCGACGCTTGGCCTCGGCGACACCGACCGCGCGAAATATGTCGCCATCGGCGAAAGCGATCGAATGACGCTTAAATTCGTCAGGCCGGCGGCAGCGCAGGACTGATAGTTCCGCGATCGAGAACGCGGCCGCCTCGATAAGGAAGGTTCTAGCTAAGCTACTGCTAAAAGGAAGAAAATGGTGGGCGTGGCAAGGATTGAACTTGCGACCCCTGCGATGTCAACACAGTGCTCTACCACTGAGCTACACGCCCACCGAGGGACCCCGCCAAAGCGATACTCTGGTGGGAACCTTGGGGGGCCTTTAAGGGCCCAATCCGCTTCGGGCAAGAGGCTAAACGGGCCTACAGCCGCCCGTGCTGGTCCTCCGACTGGAACAGCCGGTCGACCTCGGCGACGAGGTCCTTCAGATGGAACGGCTTGGACAGCAACTTGGCTTCCGGCGCGGTCCGGCCGCCCTGCAGTGCGACCGCCGCAAATCCGGTGATGAACATGACCCGGATCGCCGGATCGATCGCGCTGGCCCTCTGCGCCAGCTCGATCCCGTCCATCTCAGGCATGACGATGTCGGTCAGAAGCAGGTCATACTTGCCCGGCTCGATCAGCGGCATCGCCTCGGTTCCGCAGCCGACCGCCTCGACCTCATAGCCGACGCGCTGCAGCGCGCGCTGCAGATATTCGCGCATCGACGTGTCGTCTTCGGCAAGGAGAATCCTGATCATCGTGACACTTTATGCGCGCATCGCGTAAAGATTTTCCAGCGCCTGCCGTCACTTAAGCCGATTGCTGTCCGCAAATGGCACGACTAGGGTCATCCGTGTTGCACATGGGCCGCTATCCTTCCCCGACCATCCTTCCTTCGCGCGGCTCGCTGCCCGGTGCTGCTGTCGGTCCCCATTCGGGCCGCGACTATGAACCGGCGGTGCTGACCAATGCGGCGCAGGGCCGCAGGGCGCTCGAAACGCTCGAAGATCCGCTGGTCGACCGGCTGGCCTGGCGGGCGATCGCCGGCGGCGTCGGCGCGGTCATCGCCAGCAGGCGCCGCGCGCGGTGATCGACTGCAACCGCGACGAGCGAGAGGTCGATCCCGCGCGCCATTTCCGGCATTGGCGCCGACGCCAGTGGGATCACGCGCACGATACGGACTGGGGCTGGTCCCGTCGCGGACCCAGCGCCATGGCGCGCTTTGGCGCCGGCCGATCGACCAGGTCGAGCTCGATCGGCGGATCGACCAGGTCCACCGTCCCTATCATCAGGCCACTGACCGATGGCCTCGACGCCTTGCGGACAATGCACGGCGAAGCGTTGCTGCTCGACTGCCACTCGATGCCGCCGCGCGCCAACGGGCAGGCCGATATCGTCATCGGCGATCGCCATGGGGCAAGCGCCGCGGGCTGGATCAGCGCGGAGGCGGCCCAGATCATACGAACGTCCGGTTTTCGCGCGGCGCTCAACGAGCCCTACGCCGGCGGCGCAATCGTCGCCCGCCACGGCAGCGCCGCGAGCGCGGCCTCCACGCCCTCCAGCTCGAAATCGACCGGTCGCTCTACCTGGAGCGCGACGGCCGAACTGCCGGGCCGGGCTTCGACCGCGTCGCCACGCTGTTCGAGGGCTTGGCCAGGCGGCTTGGCGCTGCGCTGAGCCGCAACACTGCCTGCCGGGAAGCCGCCGAATAAAAAGCGGCCACCCCGGCATTGGCGCCGGGATGGCCGGAAGTCAGGGAGGAACGCACCGATGGTGCGTGCCGCGCGATTTCGACTGAAGGGGACACAGACAAGAACGGTGCGGCGTTAACCCGATGTGGGCGACCGCTGCTCCATTTCAATCCCGCGGCGCAACGTTCCGCCGCACGATCAACACGCGCCGCCTGTCCGGAGACAAGCGAGCGTGGATCGGGTCACGCCTCAGCCGTCGCCGGCTGCGGGGCGGCAATCGGCCCGCTGCCCTGCCGGACCTGGCGTGCGAAAATCTCGCGGATCACGCGACAGCGAGAAGAGATGCGCCATGATCAGCGGCAGAGCGCCGTTCTGGTTCATCTTGCGCAGTTCGTCGCCGCGAAGGTTCGCGGAACTTCTCCTCGTCGATCATCTGGAAGCCGCGATAGATGAACGGCTGCTCGGTGCCCTCCGGCTGGATGGCGACTTCGCCGTCCATCAGCAGGCCGACTTTCCTTGAGCTCGTTCATGAACGCCTCGGTGCGCTGGCCCGCCTGCTCGAACTGTTCGCAGAACTGGAGGATGGCCTTGGTCGCTTCCGACGGCTCCTCGCCTTCGAACAGCGGCTCGCCCTCGTCGAATTCGCCGACGGCGCCCGACGTCGGGTCGAAGCACAGCGACAGCTCGTCGCTTTCCTCGCGCAGCCGCGCCAGCATAAACGGATAGCGGCGCAAATAGGCCGGCAAATAGACGTTCGCGCTCCAGCGCCACGCCTTTCTCGTCGAAGAAGGTGTTGGTGCCCTCGTGCAGGCCCATCAGGGCGAGCGGAACCGGACTGTCGCCGACCGAAAAGACGATCGGGAAATGGCGCTGGATCATGCGAACTCGTCGACCGTCACCGGGATGGCATGGGCCGAGGCAACACGGTCGAGGCCGCTCAGGCGCCGAACCTTGAAATTTCCATGGAGATTGCGGTTGAGCGGCTCCAGGCCATTGTACAGAAGCGGCAACATGTTCGGCGCTTGGCTCGCCATAGGATCAACTCCGTGTAAAGGGGCGGACTGGCCCTGGAATCATCCTTCGGCCTGCCTCGCGGAAAACTGCGCGCCCGCCTCTAGTGGCAGGGCCAGCCAAGTGCAAGGCGTTTGCGGGGCTCGCAAATTTGCACGCGACGGGCGATCCAACGAGTTCATCACCCATTCAACGCTTGCCGCTAGACCGGCTTACCGCAATGGTTCCCATCGCATGACCCCTTTGGCACTTTTTGGCCTGATCCCGACCCTGTTCGGAATGGCTGCGCAAGCTCCCGCCGACGAGGAGGTGGCGCGCCGCGTGGTCATTCACGACGAGGTGATCCTGCGCATTCCGATCCGCCCTCGCCTGTCGCGCGCGGTCGAATGGGTCGAGCGCAAGGGCCCAAAATGCGTCCCGGCCAACCGGATCGCCTTCACCATCCTGTCCGGCCCGTCCTCGATCGATTTCGTGATGCGCGACCGCCAGAGGGTCCGGGCGGTGATGGACAGCGACTGCCCGGCGCTCGATTTCTACGGCCGTTTTTACCTCCAGCCCGACGACGAATATATTTGCGCCAAGCGGGAGACCATTCGATCGCGGGTCGGAGGAAGCTGCCGGATCGAGAAGTTCCGGACGCTCGTGCCCCAGTACAAGCAGGTCAAACGCTAGAGGCGTAAGCGCCTGAGCAAAAGCACGACCACCGGCAGCATCTGATGCCGACGAGGCGCGGTGTCGGCGCACTCGCAATTCCAGGACAGCATCCCACAGCAATTAGGGATAATCCCGATAGGCATATCTCGCCGGATGGCGGACGCAGTGGTCAGCGCTTTCTAACGGGGGTGGTCCAATGGGGACGCGTTCCAATCTCTTGCTGATTGCCGGGCTTTGTTGCCTGTCGGTTTCCCCGGCAGCGGCTGAGGACGTTTCAGCCGTCGAAGACGGAGCGACAGGGACGGCAGCAATCGCGGCGATCGCTTCCGGAACAATCGCTGGTGCGCAACCTTCGGACCTCCCGAGTTCCGCGGACAATCACTCCGGCTGGCAGTTCTCCGCCGCGCCCTATTTCTGGATGTCCGGATTGAAAGGCGACATGGGCGTTGTCGAGGAAGTCGAGCCCGTCGCGGTGGACTTGTCCTTCTTCGACATATTGGACGCGTTGAAATTTGCCCTGATGGGGACTTTCGACGCGCGCAACGGCCGGTTCGTGGCGACGGCCGACATATTTTATCTAAGCATGGGCACCTCCAAGAATGTCGACATTCGAGAGGTGGATTTCCTCGACGTCGAACTCAAATCTAAGACGTTCATCTCAACCTTGGCGGCAGGGTACCGGGCGGTCGATCAAGGCCGATTGTCGCTCGATGTCCTTGCCGGCGGTCGCATTACCTCAATGAAGACAAGTCTCGACCTGGAGGGGCCCCAACGTTCCTTCTCCGGAAGCAAGACCGAGACCTGGATCGATCCGGTCGTCGCGGTCCGTTTCCAGGCGCCGCTGGGCGATCGTTGGACGGTGAGGGCTTATGGGGACATTGGCGGCTTCGGGGTCGGCTCCGACCTCAGTTGGCAATTGCAGGGTAGGGTCGAGTATGATCTGAGTAGCCGCTGGTCGCTGTCCGCCGGCTGGCGTCACCTCGACATCGATTATCACCACAATGGGTTCATGTTCGACGCGGCGATGGACGGGCCGATCATTGGCGCCGCCTATCGTTTCTGAAGAAAGCACGGTCACGCGTCTGCCACTGATCGGATGCATCTAGTTTTGGCGGCATCGCCAGTTTTTGGGTAATTGAACGAATATCCAACTTCTGGCGTTAGTAGACCCGCGCTCCATGCAACCTTGACAATTTGCCCTTCTGCCCTGTAGCGCGCCCCGGCGCGGCGCTATCGCCGGCGCATTCTCATTTTTCCGGATTCTTCAATGTCTTTTGCCGATCTCGGCCTTTCCGACCAATTGCTGCGCGCCGTCACCGACAGCGGCTATGACGTGCCCACCCCGATCCAGAAGGGCGCGATCCCGTCGGTGCTGATGGGCAAGGACCTGATCGGCATCGCCCAGACCGGCACCGGCAAGACCGCCAGCTTCGTCCTGCCGATGATCGACATCCTCGCCGAAGGCCGCAGCCGGGCGCGCATGCCGCGCTCGCCTGATCCTCGAGCCGACCCGCGAGCTCGCCGCGCAGGTTGCCGAGAATTTCGAGAAATACGGCAAGTATCACAAGCTCTCGATGGCCCTGCTGATCGGCGGCGTGCAGATGGGCGACCAGGTCAAGGCGCTGGAAAAGGGCGTCGACGTGCTGATCGCCACGCCGGGCCGGCTGATGGACCTGTTCGGCCGCGGCAAGATCATGCTCAACGGCTGCAACCTGCTCGTCATCGACGAGGCCGACCGCATGCTCGACATGGGCTTCATCCCCGACATCGAGGAAATCTGCACCAAGCTGCCCAAGCAGCGCCAGACCCTGCTGTTCTCGGCGACCATGCCGCCGCCGATCAAGAAGCTGGCCGACAAGTTCCTGACCGACCCCAAGACGATCGAGGTCGCCCGCCCGGCGACCGCCAACGTCAACATCGACCAGCGGCTGATCGTTACCCGCGGCGACAAGAAGCGCGACGCGCTGCGCCCCATCCTGCGCGAGCGAGGAGTTCAAGAACGCGATCATCTTCTGCAACAAGAAGACCACGGTGCGCGAGCTCTACACCAGCCTCAAGCGCTCGGGCTTCGCGGTCGGCCAGATCCAGGGCGACATGGACCAGAGCGACCGCATCGCCGAGTTCGACCGGTTCAAGAAGGACGAGATCAACATCCTGGTCGCGTCCGACGTCGCCGCGCGCGGGCTCGACGTGAAGGGCGTCAGCCACGTCATCAACTTCGACGTGCCGTGGCAGCCCGACGATTATATCCACCGCATCGGCCGCACCGGCCGCGCGGGCGCGAAGGGCATCGCCATCACGCTGGCGACCGCGCGAGGACGCCGAGGCGGTCGCCGCGATCGAGAAGCTGACCGGCATCAAGATCGCCGCGTCCGACAGCGAGGCGGCCGCGCCGCCCGTCGGCGGTCGAGCCGGCAGCCGGCGCCGAGGAACGTCCGACGGAAGCCCGCCGTGGCCGTTCGCGCGAGCGCGTCGAACAGAGCCGGCAGCTCCGCGGGCCGAAAGCGCGCGTCGAAAAATGCCGCTGACGCCCGAAGAGCAGCCGAAATCGATCCTGCGCGAACCGGCGCCGAGCCGATACGCCCCGCCCGCCGAGCCCCAGCCGATCGCCGACCGACGACGCCTGGCGACATGGAACGGCCCGGTCCCCAGCTTCCTCCAGTTCAGCGCGGCCTAGGCCGCCTTCCTTCGCCTGCCGATAGCGGTCGAGGAACGCGGCTGCATGGGCGGCGAAGTCGCTGCCCGGCGATCGCGTCGCGCAGCCCCTGCATCAGCCGCTGGTAGAACCTGCAGATTATGCTCGGTCATCAGCATCGCGCCGAGGATCTCGCCCGACCGCACGAGATGGTGGACATAGGCGCGCTGAATAGGTCGCGCAGGCCGGGCATGCGCAGTCCGGGTCGATCGGCTCCTGGTCTTCGGCGAACCGCGCGTTGCGAATGTTGATCGGCCCGTCGGCCGTGAACGCCTGGCCGGTGCGCCCGGAGCGGGTCGGCAGCACGCAATCGAACATGTCGATTCCGCGCCGCACCGCCTCGACGATGTCGTCGGGCTTGCCGACCCCCATCAGATAGCGCGGCTTGTCGGCCGGCAGCTGGCCGGGCGCGAAATCGAGGCAGCCGAGCATCGCCTCCTGCCCCTCGCCCACCGCCAGCCCGCCGACCGCATAGCCGTCGAAGCCGATCTCGATCAGCGCGTCGGCGGATCGCTTGCGCAGCTGCTCGTCGAGCGCGCCCTGCTGGATTCCGAACAGCGCCGCTCCGGCGGCATGCTCGCCGCCGCCATCGAATGCGTCGCGCGAACGCCGCGCCCAGCGCATCGAGCGCTCCATCGCCTCGCGCTGATCCTTCGTCGGTCGAAGTGGTCGGGACCAGTTCGTCGAAGGCCATGACGATGTCGGAGCCGAGCAGCCGCTGGATCTCCATCGACCGTTCGGGGGTGAGCATGTGGCGCGACCCGTCGAGATGGCTTTTGAAGGCCACGCCCTCCTCGGTGACCTTGGTCAGGTCGCGACAGGCTCATCACCTGGTAGCCGCCGCTGTCGGTCAGGATCGGCCGGTCCCAGTTCATGAACTTGTGCAGCCCGCCCAGCCGCGCGACCCGCTCCGCGCCGGGGCGAAGCATCAGATGATAGGTGTTGCCGAGGATGATGTCGGCGCCGGTCGCGCGCACGCTGTCCGGCTTCATCGCCTTGACCGTCGCGGCGGTGCCGACCGGCATGAAGGCCGGCGTGCGGATCTCGCCGCGCCGCATGGTCGATCGTGCCGGTGCGCGCGGCGCCGTCGGTAGCGGCGATCGGTAAAGGAAAAACGGGTCATTGCCGCCGCCCCTACCCGTTCGTGTCGAGCGAAGTCGAGACACGTCGCGCCCCTCGACTTCGCTCGAGGCGAGCGGCATGGGGACGCATGATCGAACCCTGGGTCTATGCCGCCCTCACCGCGACGGCCGTGCTCACCGGCTTCATCGACGCCATCGCCGGCGGCGGCGGATTGATCATGATGCCGGCGCTTGCTGTCGGCCGGGGTGCCGCCGATCAATGCGCTGGCGACCAACAAGCTGCAGTCGATGTTCGGGACGGCGACGGCATGCTCGCAACTATGCCCGGGCAAGGGCTGGTCGACTGGCGGGCGAACCTGCTGACGATCGTGCTGGTTTTCGCCGGCGCGAGCGTAGGAGTGATCGTCGTCCAGAGCATCGATACCAGGGCGCTGGCCCTGATCATCCCACTGCTGCTGATCGCGGTTGCGCTCTATGTGCTTTTCAGCCCGCGAATGAGCGACGAGGACGCTCATCAGCGGATCAGCGCGCGTGGCTACGCCCCGGTCGGGGCGGCAATCGGCGCCTATGACGGTTTCTTCGGGCCGGGCACCGGGCAGCTTCTTCACCGCCACGCTGGTCGGCCTGCGCGGACTTGGCCTGACACGGGCGACCGCGCTGACCAAGCTGTTCAACCTGACCAGCAACATCGCATCGGTGCTGTTCTTCGCCATCGGCGGGAAAATGTTCTGGCTGCTCGGTCTGTGCATGGCGGCGGGCGCCATGGCCGGCGGCTGGATCGGCAGCCACACAGCGATGCGCTTCGGCGCGCGGCTGATCCGGCCGCTTGCTGGTGACCTTGTCGCTCGGCCTCACCGCACGGCTGTTATGGACCTATTTCACGGCCTGACTCCCGCCGCAATCTCGACCTAGAGCGCACGCTTCCCCGAGCAGCGAAGGCTGGACCGTTGACCGATCAATCCCCACTTCGCCTTCATCGTCGGCGCCCCGCGCTGCGGGACGACCACGCTCGCCGGCTTTCTCCAGCAGCACCCCGAAGTCTGCTTTTCCGCGGTCAAGGAACCCCACTTCTTTCTCCCGCGACGCAGCTGGACGGCCTCGACGATGTGGAGCTCGATCGGCTCGTCGAGCGAGAATATCTGGAACGCTTCTTCGGCCATTGCAGCGGCACCGAAAAGCTCCGCGCCGAAGGCTCGGTGACCTATCTCTACACGCCAGAGCGAATGGCGCCGATCCTCAAGCGATGGCCCGACGCGAAGTTCGTCATCGCGCTGCGCGACCCGCTGTCGATGCTCCCTTCGCTCCACGCAGCGGCTGCTGGTGACCGGCGACGAGACTATCACGCGACTTTCCGACGGCTTGGGCCAGGATCGACGACCGCGCCGCGGGCAAGTCGATCCCGCGCTCGGCGATCGACCCGCGCTTTCTTCGCTATGACGAGGCCGGCGCGCTGGGCAGGCATGTCGAGCGGTTTCTGGCGGCGGTCGGGCGCGAGCGCTGCCACATCATCTTGTTCGACGATCTCGCCGGCAATCCCGAAGGCACCTACCGGGATCTATGCAGCTTCCTCGGCCTCGACCCCTGGCCAGGGACCGAATTCGGGGCCACAGCGGATCAACAAGACGTTCCGCATCGGCTGGCTTCAGCGCTTGCTCAAGCGCCCGCCCAAGGCCGTCCGGACGGTGCTTGCCGGCGAGAAATTCCGAACAGCGCGAAAAGAAGCTCGACGCCCAGGAGGGCCGAGCCATCACCGCCGTCTTCAGGGTGCGCAAGCGGCTCCTCGACTGGAACAAGGTTCCGGCCAGGCGCCAGCCGCTGGACCCGGCCATTCGCCGGCAGATCATCGACCGCATGCGCGACGACATCATCCACCTGTCGCGCATCATCGATCGCGATCTCAGTCACTGGCTCGGCGGGGTCCCGGAAGCTAAGTCGAAGACCGAGCTCAACGCTTAGGCGGGCAACAACAGCGAACCATCGCCGTAGCTGTAAAAGCGATAGCCCTGTTCGATCGCATGGGCGTAGGCGGCTTTCATCACGTCGAGCCCCATCAGCGCCGATACCAGCATGAACAACGTCGACTTGCGGCAAATGGAAATTGGTCATCAGCCCGTCGACCGCCCGGAAGCGGTAGCCGGGCGTGATGAAGATGGCGGTGTCGCCTTCGAACGGCTGGATCCGTCCATCCTCGTCCGCCGCACTTTCCAGCAAACGCAGCGAAGTCGTTCCGACCGCGATCAGCCGCCCGCCGGATTGGCGCGCGGCATTGAGCCGGTCGGCGGTCGCTTGATCGATGCAGCCCCATTCGGAGTGCATCCGATGGTCGGCGGTGTCGTCAACCTTGACCGGCAGGAACGTCCCCGCGCCGACATGAAGCGTCAGCGTCTCCCGCTTCACGCCGCGCCGGTCGAGCGCTTCGATCAGCCGATCGGTGAAATGCAGCGCCGCGGTCGGCGCGGCGACTGCCCCCGCCTCTCGCGCGAACATCGTCTGATAATCGTCGCGGTCGGCCTCGTCGGTTCCGCGCTTGCTTGCAATATAGGGGGAAGCGGCATCTGCCCGGCCCGATCGAGCAGCAGCTCGACCGGCTCCTCGCCATGGAAGTGGAGCAGGATCGCGCCATCGTCGTCCCGGGCGACCGCGCTGGCCTTCACCCCGTCGCCGAAATCGATCAAGTCGCCGTCGCGGACTCGCTTGGCATTGCGGACGAACGCCCACCAGCTCCTCAGGCCCTCGCGTTTGTGGAGGGTGGCGCCGATGCTCGCCTCCCCGCGCCGTCCCTCCAGCTGCGCCGGGATGACCCGGTGTCGTTGAACACCAGCACGTCGCCCGGCCGAAGGATGTCGGGCAGGTCGAGCACGCCGCGGTCGGACAGGCGGACGCCCTCCACCAGCAACATGCGCGCCGCATCGCGCGGGCGTGCGGGGCGTAAGGCGATGCGGTCGGTCGGAAGGTCGAAGTCGAATAGATCGACGCGCATTATTGGGGGGTCGGGGCCTCTTGCGGCGCGGGTTCTTGAGCCGCCGGTGCGGGGGCCGGGGACGCTTCCGCAGCCGGGGCGGTTGCCGGGGGTACTTCTCCCGCCGGAGGAGCATCCGGACCTGGAGGCAGGGCTGGCCCAGCCGGGGGCGCTGCCGCCGGCGCAACGGCGGAAGCGGCGGTTGCGTCGGACGCAGGCGCGGCCGCGATCACGGGCGGCGCGGGCAAAGGCCCGCCGATGCTGGCGCGGACGATGCGGGTCGGCTGCGCGGGCGGCTCGCCGACGGCGACCTGGTCGATCGTTGTCATGCCTTCGATGACCCGGCCGAACGCGCTATATTTACGATCCAGGCTGAGCTTTGGACGCCAGCATGATGAAGAATTGGCTGTTGGCGCTGATTGGGTTCATCGGCCCTGGCCATCGATGCCACGCCGCGCAGGTGCGGGAGGTCGCTGAACTCGGCGGTGAGGTCGGGCAGCGGCGATCCGCCGGAACCCGTGCCCTGAGGATCGCCGCCCTGGGCCATGAAGCCGGGGATCACGCGGTGGAAGGCGAGGCCGTTGTAGAAGCCCTGGGTGGTCAGCAGCTGGATCCGGTAGACGTGCCGCGGGGCGACGTCAGGCCGCAGCTGGACCACCACCTTGCCGCCGTTCGACAATTCGAGCGTCCAGCGGTTGGCCGGATCGGCTGCGACCTCGGCCGGCGCGATCAGCGTCAGCGGCGGCTTGGGCGGAGGCGGCGGTGCCGGTTTGGCCGCGATCAAAGCAAAGGCCAGAAAAGGCAACGCAAACAAGCTCTTGTTCATTCCTTACTCCCCGGCCCCCATCGGCCTCACCGCCTATCGCAGCACCGCAATTGATACCAGTGCTATTTCCGTCCCAATTTGGCAGCGACGTCATTCGCCACCTGATGGGTCACGAACTTGTCGATCGCACCGCCATAGCGGGCGATTTCTTTCACCAGCCTTGACGCGATCGGCTGCAGCGAGACATCGGCCATCAGGAAGACCGTCTCGATCCGGTCGTTCAACTGCTGGTTCATGCCCGCCATCTGATACTCATATTCGAAGTCGGCGACGGCCCGAGGCCGCGCAGGATCAGGCTGGCCCCCTCGCGCTCGGCGAAATCCATCAGCAGGGAATCAAATTCGACCACGGTCACGCCTGATAGATCGGCGACCTCGCGGCGGACCATTTCCATTCGTTCGGCGACGGTGAACATCGGTTCCTTCGACGGATTGGTCGTCACGCCGATGACCAGTCGATCGACCAGATGGGCGCCGCGGCGGATGATATCGAGGTGGCCGAGCGTGATCGGGTCGAATGTTCCCGGATAGACGCCGACGCGCTCCTTGGCTGCCATCAACGGTCCCTTTCCTCGACATATTGAGCGGCCGCGCGGAGCAGATCCGCCTCCGGCCCATGGTCATGAAGATGCTCGATCGCCTGACCGACCAGCATCGCGCATTGGCGGCGAGCGCGGTCCTCGCCAAGGAGCGAGACGAAGGTCGCTTTGCCCGCGCGCTGCGTCCTTGCGCAGCCGCTTGCCCGCCGCCGCCTCGTCGCCGGCGTGATCGAGCAGATCGTCGGCGATTTGGAACGCCAGGCCAAGGTCGCGCGCGAAGCCGCGATAGGGCGTGCGCGCCGCGGGTGGCAGCCGACCCATGATGCAGGCCGCCTCGACCGCGAATTCGATCAGCGCGCCGGTCTTGAGTTGTTGCAGCCGGGTAATCGAGCCGATGTCGAGTGCCTGGCCTTCGGCGGCGAGGTCGAGCATCTGTCCGCCCGCCATCCCTTGCGGACCGGAGGCGCGGGCCAGCTCCAATACCAGTTCGGCGCGGACGAATGGGTCTTCATGGGTCGCCGGGTCGGCGATGATTTCGAACGCCAGGTCGTGGAAGCAGTCGCCGGCGAGCACGGCCGTCGACTTCGTCAAAGGCGCGGTGGACGGTCGGCTTGCCTCGGCGCAGGTCATCGTCGTCCATGCAAGGAAGGTCGTCATGGATCAGCGAATAGACGTGGATTGCCTCGATCGCCGCTCCAGCGCGGATCGTGCGGGCTTCGTCGAGTCCGAACAGTCGGCCGGTGGCGACGGTCAGCAATGGCCGCAACCGTTTGCCGCCGCCCAGCCCGGCGTGGCGCATCGCCTCGAACAAACGGTCCCGTCCGTCGCCGGCGCTCAACAGATATCGTGAAAATACCGCTTCGACCTCGGCGCCGATGCGGGCCGCTTCGATGCGAAGCTCGGCCCCGGTCACGCCGGTCTCAGCCAGCATCGAACGGGCTCGTGCCCGTCGGGCTTGCCGTCGGGACCGAGCGCGATCTTCTCGATCCGCGCCTGCGCCGCCTTCAGCCGCGCCTCGCAATGCCGCTTCAGCCTGTCGCCGCGCTGGTAGAGCTCGATCGATTTATCGAGCGGCGCCTGCCCCTGTTCGAGGCTGCGCACGATCTGCTCGAGCTCGGCCAGCGCCGCCTCGAAGCTCATTCCTTCGATGTCGCCCTGTTCCATAGGTCAACTCTTGGCCCTTGCGCAGGCGGCAAATCAACGCTTGAACGGGTCCTTGATGCCCGGGACGATCTCGTCCGACGTGTCGATCCGCCGGCCTCGGCCGTCAGCGCCGCCTCGGCATCGCGCGCGTGCTGCTCGCGTTCGGCGCGAAGCTCGACGATCAGCGCTTCGCGATCGCTGTCGAGGCGTCGTGTCGACCCGGGCCTCGGTTCCGGCGGCCTTCTGCGCCTTGGCCACCGCCGCATCCAGCTCACGCTGCGAGGTCAGGCCGAGGGTCACCGGGATCCTTGGGCTGGATATTGGCCATGTTCCAGTGGGTCCGGTCGCGGATCGCGGCGATAGTGGTGCGGGTCGTGCCGATCAGCTTGCTGATCTGGCCGTCCGAGACTTCGGGATGATTGCGGATGATCCAGGCGATGCCGTCGGGCTTGTCCTGCCGCTTCGACACCGGCGTGTAGCGCGGTCCCTTGGTGCGGGTCACCGGATCGGGCGCCTTGTGCATCTGCAGCGCATAATCGGGGTCGGCCTGGCCCTTCTCGATTTCCTCGTGGGTCAGCTCGCCCGAGCGGATCGGATCGCGCCCGGTCAGCTTGGTCGCGGCCGTGTCGTCGGCGATCGCCTGGACCTCGAGCACATGCAGCCCGCAGAAATCGGCGATCTGGGTAAAGCTCAACGAGCTGTTGTCGACCAGCCATGCGGCGGTCGCATGAGGCATGAGCGGCGGGGCCATCTTCGTCTCCACAAACAATAAGGGCCGCCCCTTCCCGGAGCGGCCAGCGTCGAGGCGCGATGTAGTCCCGAGCGATACCAAGGGCAAGCGGAGTTTAGTCTTCCAACCCCACATGCCCGGTCCATGGTCATGATCCGCTCCATCCAGCGGACGATTTCGGGATAGATCTCGAGGTCGAAATTGGCCTCGTCGGCGACGTGGGTGTAGGCGAACAGGCAGATGTCGGCGAGGCTGAAGTGGTCGGCGACGAACCATTTCCTTGCTCGCAAGATGCTTGTCCATCAGGTCGAGCGCGGCCAGCCCGGCCTCGCGTTTGGGACTGATCTGGATGCGCTGGGCATCGGTCAGCGCGTCGATGCCGATATACCGCAGCCAGAAGCGCAGCGTGGCGACGCTGGGTTCATGATTATACTGCTCCCAGAACATCCAGCGGAGCATGTCGGCCTGGTCATAATGGCCGTCGGGAATCAGTTCGCTTCCATTGGCGAGGTAGTAGCAGATCGCGTTGCTTTCGGTGAGGAAGCGGTCGCCGTCCTGGAGCACCGGGATGCGCCCGTTGGCGCTGATGTCGCGCAGGAATTCCGGCGTCCGCGTCTCGCCCTTCATGATGTCGTAGCTGCGCCGTTCCAGCGGCAGCTTCAGATGCGCGGCGACGAGCCGGATCTTGTAGCAATTGCCCGACTTGGGGTCTTCGTGAAGGATCAGCCCGCTCATCGCGCGACCGTTAGCACGATCTTGCCGATATGGTCACCCGCCTCCATCCGCGCATGGGCGGCCGCCGCTTCCTCCAGCGGGAAAGCCTCAGTCCATGACCGGCTTCAGCCGATTGCCCTCGACATAGGGCCAAACGGTCTCGGCAATCTCGTCGCGGACCATTGTCTTGAAGGCAATGTCGCGGGCGCGGAGCGTCGATCCGGTCAGCGTAAGCCGGCGGCGCATCACCTCGACGATCGAGATTTCGGCGGTCGGCCCGCGCTGGAAAGCGATCGACACGTGGCGACCATCATCGGCGAGACAGGCAAGGTTGCGCGGCAGATAATCGCCGCCGACCATGTCGAGCACGACGGCGATGCCTTTTCCCTCGGTCCAGCGCTGGACGGCGTCGACGAAGTCGGTCGTCGCATAATTGATCGCGTGGGCGGCCCCCAGTTCGATCGCCGCGGCGCATTTCTCGTCCGATCCGCAGGTGACGATGACGTCGAGCCCGAACAGGGTGCCCAGCTTGATCGCCATCGTGCCGATCCCACTGGTGCCGCCATGGACCAGCACGGTATCGCCCTCCGCCGCGAATCCCCGCTCAAACAGGTTGATCCAGACGGTGAATAGCGCTTCCGGCATCGCTGCCGCCTCGGCCATCCGCAACACTTCCGGAACGGGCAGGCAGGTTCCGGTCGGTGCAACACAATAGTCCGCATATCCGCCGCCGGCGACGAGAGCACAGACCTTGGTGCCGATGAAATGCGTTGCCCCCTGCCCCGCCGCAACCACGGTTCCGGCGACTTCCAGTCCCGGAATGTCGCTCGCGCCCGGTGGCGGCGGATAAAGTCCCTTGCGCTGGAGAACGTCGGGCCGGTTCACTCCCGCCGCCGCGACCCTGACCAGCACCTCTCCCTTGCCCGGCCGCGGAGTTGGGCGCGAACCGAGCTTCAGCTGCCCATCCACAATCTCGACGGCCCGCATCGCATCCGGAATGATTTCGCTCAAGATCGGCCCCACGCTCACTGTCCGCCGCAAGCTTATTGACTTGGCCTTGCCAACGGTCAACGCTGCCCGCAGCCATGGATGAAGATGATTTCTTCACGAGCAAGCCCAGTGACCCGCTGATGCTGCTTGTTCGCCAGGATTTGGGGCCCCTTTCCGTCGACGAGCTCAACGAGCGGATCGATATTCTCAAGCAGGAAATTGCACGGGTCGAGCAACATCTGGCCGACACTGCCCGTCACAGAAACGCCGCCGATGAGCTGTTCAAGCGATAGATTAATCGCCGGCGGTGCCGTTAAGCCCTTGATTGGGCCTCCACTTCCCACGACATTCAACGGGTAAGGAGACCCGAATGCCCAGTTTCGCGCGTGAACTTGAGACCACCCTGCACAATGCGCTCGGCGAAGCGTCGAAGCGCCGCCACGAATATGCGACCCTGGAGCATCTGCTGATCGCCCTGGTCGACGACACCCACGCCAGCCAGGTGATGACCAGCTGCGGCGTCAACCGCGACGAGCTGAAAGCCACCGTCAAACAATATCTCGACAGCGAACTTGGCGCCCTGGTCGCCGACAGCGCCACCGACCCGACCCCGACCAGCGGCTTCCAGCGGGTCGTCCAGCGCGCCATCCTCCACGTCCAGTCGTCGGGCCGGGACGAGGTGACCGGCGCCAACGTGCTGGTCGCGCTGTTCAGCGAGCGCGAAAGCTATGCCGTATATTTCCTTCAGCAGCAGGATATGAGCCGGCTCGATGCGGTGACCTTCATCAGCCACGGCGTCGGCAAGGGCGACCCCTCGTCCGAGCCCAGCTCGCCCCAGGGCACCGAGGAAAAGACCGAGCAAAAGAGCGACAAGAAGGAAAGCGCGCTCCAACAGTTCACCGTCAACCTCAACGACAAGGCCAGGGCCGGCAAGGTCGACCCGCTGATCGGCCGCATGCCCGAGGTCGACCGCACCGTGCAGATCCTCTGCCGCCGGTCGAAGAACAACCCTCTCTATGTCGGCGATCCCGGCGTCGGCAAGACTGCCATCGCCGAGGGCCTTGCCCGCAAGATCATCGAGGGTGATGTCCCCGACGTGCTCAAGGAAGCCGTGATCTACGCGCTCGACATGGGCGCGCTTCTCGCCGGCACCCGCTACCGCGGCGATTTCGAGGAGCGGCTCAAGTCGGTGGTCAACGAACTGGAGAAGCTGCCCCACGCCATCCTGTTCATCGACGAGATCCACACGGTGATCGGCGCCGGCGCGACCAGCGGCGGGGCGATGGACGCCTCGAACCTGTTGAAGCCCGCCCTGTCCTCGGGCGCGATCCGCTGCATCGGTTCGACCACCTACAAGGAGTTCCGCAACCACTTCGAGAAGGACCGCGCCCTCCTCCGCCGGTTCCAGAAGATCGACGTCAACGAGCCGACGGTCGAGGACACGATCAAGATTATCGCCGGCCTTCGCTCCTCGTTCGAACAGCATCATGGCGTCCGCTACACGCCCGACGCGATCAAGTCGGCGGTCGAGCTTTCGGCGCGCTACATCCATGACCGCAAGCTGCCCGACAAGGCGATCGACGTGATCGACGAGGTCGGCGCGATGCAGATGCTGGTCCCGCCGAGCCGCCGCAAGAAAACGATCACCACCAAGGAGATCGAGGCGGTCGTCGCGACCATGGCGCGGATCCCGCCCAAGTCGGTTTCAACCGACGACAAGCGAGTGCTCGAAACCCTGGATGCCGACCTGAAGCGCGTCGTCTTCGGCCAGGACATGGCGATCGAAAAGCTGGCCTCGGCGATCAAGCTGAGCCGCGCCGGCCTGCGCGACCCCGACAAGCCGATCGGCAACTATCTGTTCTCGGGGCCAACCGGCGTCGGCAAGACCGAGGTCGCGCGCCAGCTCGCCTCGGTCATGGGCATCCCGCTGCAGCGTTTCGACATGTCCGAATATATGGAGCGCCATTCGGTCAGCCGGCTGATCGGCGCGCCTCCGGGCTATGTCGGCTACGACCAGGGCGGTCTCTTGACCGACGCGGTCGACCAGCATCCGCATTCGGTGTTGCTGCTGGACGAGATCGAAAAGGCCCACCCCGACCTGTTCAACATCCTCCTCCAGGTGATGGACAACGGCAAGCTGACCGACCACCACGGCAAGACCGTCGATTTCCGCAACACCATCCTGATCATGACCACCAATGCCGGCGCCGCCGATATGGCCCGCGAGAGCATCGGCTTCGGCGGGGCGAGCCGCGAGGATGCGCAGGAGGATGCGGTCAAGAAGATGTTCACGCCCGAGTTCCGCAACCGGCTGGATGCCGTCGTGCCCTTCGCCTACCTGCCGCCGGCGGTGGTCGCCCGGGTCGTCGACAAGTTCATTCTCCAGCTGGAGCTGCAACTGGCCGACCGCAACGTCCACATCGAGCTGGATGATGAAGCGCGCCAATGGCTCACCAACCGTGGCTACGACAAGCTCTACGGTGCGCGGCCCATGCAGCGGCTGGTGCAGGAGAAGATCAAGCAGCCGCTGGCCGAGGAATTGCTGTTCGGCAAGCTGGTCGACGGCGGTGAGGTCAAGGTACGGATCAAGGACAATGCCCCGGTGTTCGAGATCGTCTCCTCCCCGCCCAAGATGCCCAAGGGCAAGCCGCCCAAGGCGGCAAAGCCCAAGGCTATGTCGAAGCGCAAGACAAGCGGAGCGGCGCCCGCGGCCGAGTAAATCGCGGGCCGCCGCGGCTTCGGCACGCGGACTTGCCACCTAAAGAAACTGATTGCGGCGCAGCATAGGATTGCCGAGACCTGCAGCCGTGCCACCGTGGCGCGCACTTTCGGGGGCCGACTTCAGTCCATGGTGGATCGGACCAGGCGTAATCTGCTGATCGGAGGGTCTGTCGTCGGAGCCGTGGGGCTTGCGGCGGTGCTTCCTGCCAAGTGCGCCATCCAGCAAAGCAGGGGGAAACTCGACGTGACTGAAAACAGCCCTCCGGAGCGGCCACGCGGCCAGCCGAAGCCGTTGCTGGAAGAGGATATTGCGCCGGTGCTTGCACGCCTCGACGCCTGGTATGCGGCGCATCTGCCGGCGGACCAGTATGTATTCAACCCACCAGCTACGGATGCGCAGCTGGATGCTTTCGAACGCCTGATCGGCCTCAAGCTGCCGCAGTCGTATCGTCAGCTATACCGATGGCATGATGGTGATGAGGAAGCCCCTTTGGCCCGTTGGGGCCATATCTATGGCCTTTCGCTTTTGCCGCTGGAGGGCGCAACAGCAAAATGGGAGATGTGGAGCGAAGCACTCACGGGTTACTTCAAAGGCAATCCTTATAAGATCCCTGGCGCTGGCTGGCCCGTAGGAGCGGTTGACCCAGCCTATATCAACCCACGCTGGATACCGCTCACGTGGGCCGGCACTGGCGATCACATAGGTCTGGACTTGGACCCTTGGCCGCGCGGACGAATCGGCCAAATCATCCTCTTTGGCCGCGACGAGGCAGTGAAGGTCGTGCTCGCGGAATCGCTTGGTAAGTTCCTCGAGTGGATTGCCGACTTGCTGGAAAGCGGCAATGTCAGGTTTGATGCCCATGAGGGCGTGCAGCAGTTTTACCTGAAGACGCCGCGGTGCAACCATTTTCACGACGGGGCGCGCATCCTTCTCGGTGCACCTGACCCTTTCTTAGCTTTGAGGATGAGCTTCACCTACACGCTCGCCGCCCGAGCTGCGAGGGGCGAGTTGTCGATGGATCCCACGCCATGACATTCTGAAGACATGACCGAATTTTCAGGCTGGACGGCGGAGAGGAGGAGAGCCTCCGCCAGTTTCGGCTGAAGACACCGGCGGAAGACCACTTCCACGAAGGTGCCCGCATCCTTCTGGGCGCATCTGGCCCGTTCCTCTGACGCGGCAGGCGGCTGCGCAGGGGAAGGGTCGGAACACGCCGGCGAATAAGCCGTTCGCTTGACGGACGGGGAAGGCGGTTCCAAACATCCGCCGCTTTCCCATCCGTCAGGAGTTCGCCGCCTTGCGTAACCTCGTTTCACTTTCCGCCCTCGCCCTCCTGCTCGCGAGCGGCGCCGCCATCGCGCAGACCGCCACATTCGACCCGGCGCGCCTGTCGCAACATGTCCAGACGCTCGGCTCCGACGCGTTCGAGGGCCGCGCGCCCGCAACGGCCGGCGAAACGAAAACGGTCGCCTATCTCGCGGATCAGTTCGCCAAGGCCGGGCTGCAACCGGGCGGCGACCTCAAGGATGGCAAGCGCGGCTGGACCCAGGCCGTGCCCTTGCTCCGCTCCGAGTTCGTCGCCGCGCCGCACGTCAGCATCGACATCGCCGGCAAGGCGACTCCGCTGACCCAGGGTGAGCAGATCTCCGTGCGTGCGCCGACCAACGGCGACAAGGCGATGAAGATCGACAAGGCCGAGCTGGTGTTCGTCGGCTATGGCGTCAAGGCGCCCGAACGTGGCTGGGACGATTTCAAGGGCCTCGACGCGAAGGGCAAGATCCTCGTCATGCTGGTCAATGACCCTGATTTCGAGGGCGGCGAAGGCGATTTCGGCGGCAGGGCGATGACCTATTACGGCCGCTGGACCTACAAGTTTGAAGAAGGCGCGCGGCAAGGCGCCACCGGCGTGCTGGTGATCCACGAGACCGAGCCGGCCAGCTACGGCTGGGCCACCGTCAAGAATTCGAACACCAACGCCATGTTCGACATCGTCCGCAAGAATCCGCGGGCCGAGCATCCACCGCTCGAGGGCTGGATCCAGCGCGACCTGGCAGCGCAGCTGTTCGCGGCTTCGGGCACCAGCTTCGAAGCAATGAAGGCGGCGGCCAAGCGCAAGGACTTCAAGCCGGTTCCGCTCAAGGCCGACGCTCGACGTCCACGGCGCTGCGAAGACGGAGGTGGTCAACTCGCACAACGTCGTCGGACATTCTGCCGGGTTCAGCCCGGCCCAACGAGACGGTAATCTACATGGGCCACTGGGACCACCTCGGCATCGGGCTTCCCGATGCGACCGGCGATCGCATCTACAATGGCGCCATCGACAACGGCACGGGCATCGCTCATTTGATCGAGCAGGCGCGCGCCTTTGCGGCCGGTCCCCGTCCCCAGCGCTCCGTCGTGTTCATGGCCGTCACGGCCGAGGAAAAGGGTCTGCTGGGCAGCGAATATTACGCCGCCAACCCGCTTTATCCCGCGGCGAAGACCGCTGGCGCCATCAACACCGATGTCATGGGCGTGCTCGGCCCGGCTCGCGACTTCTCTGTCCGGGGTAATCAGAAGTTTGGCCTACTGGACGTGCTGGTAGAGGAAGGCGCCAGACGCGGCCGCCGCTACACGCCCGACCCGGCTGCCGGAACGGGGACCTTCTATCGCTCGGACCATTTCACTTTCGCCAAGGCCGGCATTCCGGCGCTGAGCTTTACCCAGGGCGAGGATCTGGTGAATGGCGGCGTCGAACGGATGCGCGCGTGGGAGGCCAATTACCGGGCGAACATGTACCACCAGCCGGCCGACGAATATTCGCCTGACTGGGACTTCACCGGCATCGCCCAGGACGCCGAGCTGCTCCACGCGGTCGGATTGAGGCTGGCAAATAGCAACGAATGGCCCAACTGGAGCCAGGACAGCGAATTCCGCGCCGCGCGGGATGCCAGCGGCGAGCGAGCGTGGCCAGGCAGCCGCCGCCCCGCTGCCGGCCCCGGCTCCCTCGCCGGCACAACCCGGCGAGCGTGGATGAGCGAAACGCTCGAGCCGGCGCTTCCGCCTGAACTCGACCGGCAGGCCGAGCAGGCGATGCGCCGGCTGTGCGACAAGCAGCTGACCGTCGCCACCGCGGAAAGCTGCACCGGCGGCCTGCTTGCCTCGCTGCTGACGGACATCGAGGGCTGCGGCCATGGCTTCGACCGGGGTTTCGTCACTTATTCGGCCGAGGCAAAGACGCAACTGCTCGGCGTGCCGGAAAAGCTGGTCGACCATAATGACGCGGTCAGCGCGGCGGTCGCAAAGGCGATGGCCGAAGGCGCGCTTGATCGCTGCCGGGCCGACATTGCCCTGTCGGTCACGGGCTTCGCCGGCCCACCCGGACCGGGCAAGGAGGAAGGGTTGGTCTACCTCGCCTGCGCCCGTCGCGGCCTCGACACAAAGGTAGAGGAAAGGCATTTCGGAGCAATAGGCCGCGGACCGGTACGGATCGCAGCGCTGAAAGTGCTGATCGGCATGATGTGCGAGGCCGTCGACAAAGCTTAGTTCGGCTCGAAAGGGGAATCGCCATGGCGAGCGACATTATTTTCTACCACAACCCGATGAGCCGCGGGCAGATCGTCCGCTGGATGCTCGAGGAGGTCGGCGCCCCCTACGACACCGAGATCCTCGATTATGCGTCGAGCATGAAAAGCGACGAGTACCGGGCGGTCAACCCGATGATGAAGGTGCCGGCGATCGCACACAAAGGCCGGGTCGTGACCGAGGCGGCGGCGATCTGCGCCTATCTGGCCGACGCCTTCCCCGAAGCCGGCCTCGCCCCGCGCGAAGATGAAAAAGCCGACTATTACCGCTGGCTGTTCTTCGCGGCGGGACCGCTCGAGCAGGCGGTGACCAACAATTATATGGGCTTCAAGCCGAGCGACGAGCAGGGCCGGATGGCCGGCTATGGCAATTACGATCTCGCCGTGAACGCGCTCGCCGACCATCTTATCCGGGCGCGACTATGTCTGCGGATCGCGCTTTAACGCCGCCGACGTCTATGTCGGCAGCGCGGTGATGTGGGGCACCCAGTTCGGCACGTTGCCCAAGCTCGACAGTTTCGCCGCTTACGCCGGCCATCTGTCGGAGCGCGAGGCCTATCAGCGAGGCAAGGCCGAGGATAACCAGCTGATCTCGGAAATGCAGGCCGCGGGCTGATAGGCTCGTCATTGCGAGGTGCGCAGCGACGCGGCAATCCAGGGAACAGAAGCTGGATTGCTTCGCTTCGCTCGCAATGACGATGAGGAGGGGCACCGATGAATCCCGACAAGCTGCAGCAGGCCATTGAGCTTTACGACCGATTTACCCACGAAGGCATGGACCGGCGCGATTTCTTCGGGCGGATGACGTTGATCGCGGGGAGCACCGCCGCGGCAACCAGCCTCATCGCCGCCATCGCCGCCAGCCCCGCGGCGGCGGCGATCGTGCCCGAGAATGACAAAAGGCTGACGACGCGAACGATGACCTTCGATCGCCCGGCCGGCTATCGCGCCTATGTCGCCGAACCCCGCACCCGCTCGCTCAAGGCGACCGTGCTGGTGATCCACGAGAACCGCGGCCTCACGGCTCATATCAAGGATGTCGCGCGACGCCTTGGCCTGGAAGGGTTCCGCGCGGTCGCGCCGGACTTCCTTTCGCTATCGGGCGGAACTCCGGCCAATGAGGACGCCGCGCGCGATGCGATCGGCAAGCTCGACCTCGCCAAGGTCACCTCGGACGCCGTCACCATGCTCGACGAGCTGGCCAAGTCGAGCCGGGGCGGCAAGGTCGGCGCGGTCGGCTTCTGCTGGGGCGGCGCTTTCGTCGACCGGCTGGCGGTCGCGGCCGGCGACAAGCTCGACGCCGGCGTCTCCTATTACGGCCCGGCCCCGGACCCGTCGGAAGCCGCCAAGGTCCAGGCGCCGTTGTTGATCCACCATGCCGGGACCGACCAACGGGTCGCGACGACCCTCTTTCCCTGGGTCAGCGCGCTTCGCGCCGCGAGCAAGCCGGTCACCTATCACGCCTATGACGGCGCCCACCACGCCTTCAACAACGACACGTCGGCGGAGCGCTATGACAAGGCGGCGGCGGACCTGGCCTGGGGCCGGACGATCCGCTTCTTCCGCAAGCATCTGGCATAGAAAAAGGCCCGGCGGATCGCTCCACCGGGCCTTCCCGTTTTAACTGATAGCCGAGATTATTCCCGGTTGCCCATGAAGCTCAGCAGGAACTGGAACATGTTGATGAAGTCGAGATAGAGGTTCAGCGCCCCCATGATCACGACCTTGCCCATCATGTCCGTGCCGGCGACATAGGCGTACATCGACTTGATCTTCTGCGTGTCATAGGCGGTGAGGCCGGCGAACAGCAGCACGCCGATCGCGCTGATCGCGAAATGCATCGCGGTCGACTGCAGGAAGATGTTGATGATCATCGCCACCAGCAGGCCGACCACGCCCATGATCAGGAACGTGCCGAAGCCCGACAGATCCTTCTTGGTCGTGTAGCCCCACAGGCTGAGCCCAAGGAACGCCGCCGCGACCGCGAAGAAGGTCTGCGCGATCGACGTGCCGGTGAAGACCAGGAAGATGGTCGACATCGACAGGCCCATCAGGGTCGCGAACGCCCAGAACAACGCCTGCAGCGTCGATTCCTTCATGCGGTTGAGACCGAAGCTCATCGCAAACACGATCGCCAACGGCGAGAAGATGATCAGCCAGCGCAAGGGCGTCGCCATCACCTGGGCAGCGAAGCCCGATCCGGCGAACAGCATCGCGACGATGCCGGTCAGCAGCACCCCCGACGCCATGTAGTTGTAAACCTTGAGCATGTAGGACCGAAGGCCCGCATCGCGTACGGCGCGCGGGACGCCGACCGACACAGCGGGATCATAGCCGCCGGTCGTCGTGCGCGGGTCAAATTGGTTCTGCATTTTCACTCCTTCGTGGAGGAAAGGCCTCCACACCCCGATATATCGTCGTTGTTCGCCTCCTGTTCAAGGAAAACCGGTTGCGGAGCGACGGACCTGCGCGCGCCTGATGCTCAACGGCTAGCCGCGCTGTCCTGACGACGGAGCCAAGCGCGCAGGATGGCTAGGGTTTCGTCGGGTCGATCGGTGAAGGTGCCATGGGCAGCGCCCGGAACGACGGCGAGCTCGGAACCGGTCACCCGCTCGGCAAATGTCTCAGCGGTAGCCGGCCGCGCCTCGTCATGCTGCCCCACCAGGAACAAGGTGTGCCTGCCGTCCAGCTTCGCCAGCAGCGGCTCTCCATCATAGTTTTTCAATGTCCGGTCGAGACGAACTCGCTGGCACCCCACATATAGTTATAGAGTTTCGGGTTAAATCCGCGATCCCGTTCGTCGCGATAAGCCCGGAGCGCCGCCGAGGGCGGCTCGCGCCAGTTGAACGCCCTATAAAATTGCGTGGTTGCAGCATCGCATAGCGATTGGGGCGGCGGCTTCCGACTTACGCACTGGTGGATCTGTTCCTGCACGGGCCGGGGCAGTTTGCCGACCAGCGCGTTCGCGTCGGCGAGCCAGCTGCGGGTCGAGATCAGCGGGCTGGCAAGCACCAGCCCCGCCAATTCGGGCGGGCGCCGAGCGCCATATTCCAGCGCCAGCGTTCCGCCCCAGCTGTGGCCGAGTACGTACCAGCGTTCGATGCCCAGCGAGCGCCGGATCGCGTCGATCTCGCTGGCGAAGCGCTCGACCGTCCAATTTGCCAGGTCGTCCGATGGGTCCGAGCGACCGCTGCCCAACTGGTCGTACAATATCACCGCCCGTTCGTCGGCCAGCTCGAGCGCGTCGAGCAGGGAAGCATGCGTCCCGCCCGGCCCGCCGTGCAGCAGGATGATGGGCGGCCGCCCGGAATCCATCGGGCCATTAACCCGGACGTAGACCCGCCCGCCGCTGACCGACACCATATATTCGCGATCGGGAGCCGGGAACTGGTTCGGTCGCGCGATTGCGGGACTGCCCAGCAGGCAAGCCATGATGCCAATCAATAATGACAGGCGACACAACAAGGCTGCCATGGCCACTCCCCCACCGTGGAGGAGAGCCTACACAGCGATCATGCGGACCGCTAGAGACTGGTGATGCACCGTCTGTTCGTCGCGCTTCGGCCACCCGCCATTCTCCGCCGCCACTGCCTCGACGCGATCGCGGGCGGCCCGCCCGGCTGGGCGTGGCAGCGCGAGGAGCAGCTGCACGTCACCCTGCGCTTCGTCGGCGAGGTCGAGCGGCCGATGGCGGAAGATATCGCGGCTGCGCTCAGCATGGTCCGCTCGTCACAGGTTGAGTTTGGCCTGCACGGCGTCGGCTTCTTTGACCAGGGCCGCCAGGGCGTGCTGTTCGCCCGCGCCATACCGCGAGAGCCGCTCGAGGCACTGCACAAGAAGGTCGATCGCGCGCTCTTGTCGGCAGGATTGGCCCCGGAGCGGCGCGCCTTCCTGCCCCACATCACCCTCGCCCGACGGCGACGCGCGGCGATCGAGCCATCAGCTTGGCTCGAAGCTCACGCCGCACTCTTCGCTCCGCCCGAGCCGGTCGATCATTTCACGCTCTACGAAAGCCGCCTCGGCCATGACGGCGCCCATTATGAAGCGATCGCGGAATATCCGCTTGCCTAGTGGCGGCGATTCCAGCCCGGACCTCTCACGAAGCGGCCGGGCGTCGCGCCGCTATGCTCTCCGTCGTGAAGCACCGGGACGCCATTGACCAGCGCGTGGACCATGCCGACGGCATATTGCTGTGGCCTGGCAAATGTTGCAGCATCAGCAATGTTGCTCGGGTTTACGCGAGCAGCACGGGAAGGCTGATCAGGCCGATGCGATATTTCCTCATGGCGCGCAGGCTAGCGCGCGCCATGAGGTTGGCAAGTTCGCCCCTACCAGATCCGGACGCGCTTCTCCGGCGGGATGTAGAACTTCGAGTTGGGACCGATATTGAACGCCGTGTACCAGGCATCGAGGTTCCGGAGCGGGCCGATCACCCGGTAGCGCCGCGGGCTGTGCGGGTCGGACGCGACCTGGGTCTTGATCGCATCGTCGCGCTGCTCGCCGCGCCACGCCTGGGCGAAAGCGAGGAAGAAGCGCTGGTCGCCGGTCAGGCCATCGACCACCGGCGCCGGCTTGCCGCCAAGCGAGATCTTATACGCCTCGTAAGCCACCTCCAGGCCCGACATGTCGCCGATGTTCTCGCCCATCGTCAGCTCGCCGTTGATGAACACGCCCGGCGCCGCCTCATAGGCGGCATATTGCTTGCCCAGCTCGTCGGTCAGCTTCTTGAACCGTTCGCCGTCGGCCGGAGTCCACCAGTCCCGGATCGCGCCGGTGGCGTCGATCTTGCGGCCCTGGTCGTCGAAGCCGTGCATGATCTCGTGGCCGATGATCGCGCCGATCGCGCCATAATTGACCGCGGGGTCGGCCTGCGGGTCGAAGAAGGGCGGCTGCAGGATCCCGGCGGGGAAGACGATCTTGTTCTCAAGCCCGCCGTTATAGGCGTTCACCGTCGCCGGGCTCATCGCCCACTTCTTGCGGTCGACCGGCTTGCCGAGGTCGCTCAGCTGATAGTCCCATTCGAAGGCGGAGCTGCGCTTGACGTTGCCGTAAAGATCGTCCGGCTTCATCGCCAGCTTCGAATAGTCGCGGAACTTGTCGGGATAGCCGACCATCACGTCCATCCTGGCGAGCTTGGCCAGCGCGGCCTCCTTGGTCGCGCCTTCCATCCAGCTATTGGCCTGGATGCGCCTGGCCGCGGCCTTCTTCAGATTGACGACCAGCTCTTCCATCATCGCCTTGGATTGCGGCGAGAAATAGCGCTGGACATAGGTCTCGCCGAGCACTTCGCCGAGCCGGCCGTCGACCTGCGCGATACCGCGGCGCCAGCGCGGACGAAGCTCCTTCGCGCCGGTCAGCGACTTGGTGAACTCGAACTTGCTGTCGACGAACCGCTTCGACAGATAGTCCGAGGCCTGGTCGGAAACCTTGAACCGCTGCCAGTTCTTGAGAGTCTCGAGCGGCGTCTTGTCGTACAGCGCGGCGAGCGCCTTGACCGCGGTATTGTCGCCGACCACCAGCTTGGGCGAAACGACCCTGGTATCCGCAAGGTAGCGGTTCCAGTCGAGGCCCGGCGCGTAAGCCGCCAGCTGCGCCGGCGTCATCGGATTGTTGAGCTTGTCGAGGTTGCGCAAGTCGGCCTGCGGCCAGGACAGCTTGGCGATCTCGGTCTCGAACGCCAGGATCGCATCGGCGGTCGCCGACGCGTTGGGCGTGTCGGTCAGCTCGAGCGTGCGCTGGATGTAGGCGCGATAGGCGGCACGCTGCGGCTTGATACTTGTCGAGCAGATAATAGTCGCGGTCGGGCAGCCCCATGCCGGACGTGCCGACGAACGCGATGTTCATCGTCGGATTGGCCGGATCGGGCAGCACGCCGAGCGCGAACAGGGTCGACCCGAACTCGGCGAAGCTGTCCGCCATATGCTTGGTGAATTCGGCCTTGCTGTTGATCGCTTCGACCCGCGCGAGGTCGGCCTTCAGCGGCGCGGCGTCGAGCTGTTCGAGCCGCGCTTCGTCCATGTAGCTTTTGTAGAGCGCGCCCAGCTGGCTGTCCGCCGGGGCGCCCATGACGATCGACCGCAGCCGCTCCTGGTTGCGGTCGTTGACCTCCGAACCGACGCCGTTCTGCGACTTGTCGGCCGGGATTTCGTTGGCATCCATCCACGCGCCGCTGGCGAAGCGCTCGAAATCGTCGCCCGGCTGGACCTTGAGGTCGCGCGACTTGAGATCGACGCCCCAGTTGCCGAAGCGGACGCTGCCGTCGGTGGCCGGGGTGGTCGGTTTCGGCGGCGGCTGACGGCGCCGCCATGGCCAGCGGAGCACATGCCGCCAGCAACAATGCATTTCGGAATGCGCGGAGTCCCCGCACGCTTGCAACGCCCATCTTTACCCCCATCTCTTTGAATTGATTCAAGAAGTGGAAAAACGACGTTTGCTCGATCGAATCGAACGGCCATCGACGAGCGATGCCGTCCGTTCGATGAACATCATGATTTTGACGCGGAAACCGTGTTGAGGCAGGGCGTTGGTCACTACTATCGCGCTTGCGACGCGCGAACAAATATGGAACAAACAAGCCTGATTATGCTGAACTCACATTACCGTCCGCGGAGCGCGCGAGCACAACCTCAAGGGCGTCGACATCGCCATCCCGCGCGAAAGCCTGACGGTCATCACCGGCCTGTCGGGATCGGGCAAGTCGTCGCCTCGCCTTCGACACCATCTATGCCGAGGGGCAGCGCCGCTACGTCGAGAGCCTCTCGGCCTATGCCCGCCAGTTCCTCGAGATGATGCAGAAGCCGGACGTCGAGCATATCGACGGCCTCTCCCCGGCCATCTCGATCGAGCAGAAGACCACCAGCCGCAACCCGCGCTCGACCGTCGCCACCGTCACCGAAATCTACGACTATATGCGCCTGCTGTGGGCGCGGGTCGGCGTGCCCTATTCGCCCGCCACGGGCCTGCCGATCGAGGCGCAGCAGGTCAGCCAGATGGTCGACCGAGTGATGCAGCTTCCCGAGGGCTCGCGCCATTATCTGCTCGCCCCGGTCATTCGCGGCCGCAAGGGCGAATATCGCAAGGAGCTGGCCGAGTGGCAGAAGGCCGGCTTCACTCGCGTCCGCATCGACGGGCAATTCCACGAGATCGAGGAAGCCCCCGCGCTCGACAAGAAATACAAGCATGACATCGAAGTGGTGGTCGACCGCATCGTCGTCCGCGAAGGCATCGAGAGCCGCCTCGCCGACAGCTTCGAGACCGCGCTGAAGCTCGCCGAAGGCCTCGCGTACCTGGACCCCGCCGATGTCCCCCACCCGGCCGGCAGCGAACGCACCGGCGTCGCCGCCGCGCTCGAGGCCGCCGCCGAGCGGGAGGGGTTCAAGCTCGACTACGCCCCGCCCGGCCGCATCACCTTCTCCGAGAAATTCGCCTGCCCGGTCACCGGCTTCACCATCGCCGAGATCGAGCCGCGCCTCTTCTCGTTCAACGCGCCGCAGGGCGCCTGCCCGGCCTGCGACGGCCTCGGCGAGAAGATGATCTTCGACGAGGACCTCGTCGTCCCCAACCATGCGCTCAGCCTCAAGAAGGGCGCGGTCGTCCCCTGGGCCAAGTGCGCAGCCGCCCTCGCCCTATTACATGCAGGTGCTTGGCAGCCTCGCCCGAGCCTATGATTTCGACCTCGACACGCCATGGGGCGAGCTGCCCGAGGAAGCGCATCGCGTCATCCTCCGCGGCACCGGCGGCCGGCCGGTCACGCTCCGCTTCGTCGACGGCAAGAAGAGCTATGAGGTGAAAAAGCCGTTCGAAGGCGTGCTCGGCAACCTCGAACGCCGCATGCTGTCGACCGAAAGCGCCTGGATGCGCGAGGAGCTGTCGCAACTACCAGGCCGCCCACCCGTGCGAGACCTGCGGCGGCGCCCGCCTCCGGCCCGAACCGCTTGAGCGTCAAGATCGCCGGCGAGGACATCTCGCTATCGTCGCGCCGCTCGGTCGCCGACGCCCTCGCCTGGTTCTCGAGCCTCGAGGAGAAGCTCGGCCCGCAGCAGCGCGAGATCGCCCACGCGATCCTCAAGGAAATCAACGAGCGCCTCGGCTTCCTCCACAATGTCGGGCTCGATTACCTCAACCTCGACCGCACCAGTCGGGCACCCTCAGCGGCGGCGAGAGCCAGCGCATCCGCCTCGCCAGCCAGATCGGCTCCGGCCTCTCCGGCGTGCTCTACGTCCTCGACGAGCCGTCGATCGGCCTCCACCAGAAGGACAATGACCGCCTCCTCGAGACGCTCAAGCGCCTGCGCGGCCTCGGCAACACCGTGCTGGTGGTCGAACATGACGAGGACGCGATCCGCCACGCCGACCATATCATCGACATGGGCCCCGGCGCCGGCGTCCATGGCGGCGAAGTGGTCTGCGCCGGGACGCTCGACCAGCTCCTCGCCTGCGAGGACAGCCTCACCGCCGACTATCTCTCCGGCCGCCGCCACATCCCGATGCGCGGCGATCCGCCGCAAAGGCACCGGCAGGAAGCTTACCGTCCATGGCGCGCGCGAGAACAACCTGCGCGATGTCACCGCGTCGATCCCGCTCGGCACCTTCACCTGCGTCACCGGCGTCTCCGGCAGCGGGCAAGTCGAGCTTCACCATCGACACGCTCTACGCCGCCGCCGCCCGCTCGCTGAACGGCGCCCGCATCATCGCCGGCAAGCATGACAGGATCACCGGCCTCGAAAACCTCGACAAGGTGATCGACATCGACCAGTCGCCGATCGGCCGCACGCCCGCGCTCCAACCCGGCGACCTACACCGGCGCCTTCACCCAGATCCGCGACTGGTTCGCCGGCCTCCCCGAAAGCAAGGCGCGCGGCTACAAGCCCGGCCGGTTCAGCTTCAACGTCAAGGGCGGCCGCTGCGAGGCCTGCCAGGGCGACGGCGTGCTGAAGATCGAGATGCACTTCCTGCCCGACGTCTATGTCACCTGCGACGTCTGCCACGGCCAGCGCTACAACCGCGAAACGCTGGAGGTGAAGTTCAAGGGGCGGAGCATCGCCGACGTGCTCGACATGACGGTCGAGGACGCGGTCGAATTCTTCAAGGCGGTCCCCGGCATCCGCGACAAGATGGCGATGCTGGCCGAGGTCGGCCTCGGCTACATCAAGGTCGGGCAGCAGGCGACGACGCTCAGCGGCGGCGAGGCCCAGCGCGTCAAGCTGTCGAAGGAGCTGTCGCGGCGCGCCACCGGCCAGACCCTCTACATCCTCGACGAGCCGACCACCGGCCTCCACTTCGAAGACGTCCGCAAACTGCTGGACGTCCTCCACGCGCTGGTCGAGCAGGGCAACACGGTGGTGGTGATCGAACACAACCTCGACGTCATCAAGACGGCCGACTGGGTGCTCGACCTGGGGCCGGAAGGCGGCGTCAATGGCGGGGAGATTGTCGCCGAGGGCACGCCGGAGGCGGTGGCGGCGAACGAGCGGAGCTTCACGGGGCAGTATCTGCGGGAGACGCTGGCGAAGACGCCGGTCAGTTCCGACCGGCCGTACCTGGAGCGAAGGTAAGCCCAGGAATGCGCAAGCGCGCCTCAGAGGATCAGCCGGACCTGATTGCGGCGAAGTAGCTTACCAATGGCAGACGACGCTGCTCGAGGCGGCGACTAAGTGACAGCTCAACTCTTGCCGCAGAGTGGACAGAGTCGGTCGCTATCCTTCCTCGCGAAGGCGAAGCTCACTTCGATTGAATATTTTCTGAGACGCTTCCGCTGTCCTCATCATCATTTAACGGTTCAGTTGAGAGTTAGCGCCAAGACCGTTCTTCAGCCCGATCGCTCGCAGCCGGTGCGAAAATGTACATTTTGGATTGACATTGTGTAAGCGAACATGAGACAGCGGATCCACACATCCGCCGGAGCGATTTAAAATGTCAATAAAATATCAAGGACTAACTGAGCATCTGGTCGACTTGGAAGGGGATGTTTGGGAGGCGTCATTCGAAGACATTCAAAGGGTCTTGGGCATACCGTTGCCTGAAAGCGTGCTTCAATATCCGGCCTTTGGTGGGCCAACCAAGGACGCGCGCAGACGCCGCGCTGGGCAGAAGGCGCGGCCCGGAACACGATAGCGCGTGATCTCAAGACCGGGAAGGTCACGTTCATCTGTGCGGGTAAGATCAGCTGACCGGCCATGCTCCTCCGGCACAGAGACGTTCATCGTCTCACTATCGCCGATGCAAAAGCCGGGCTGGCCACGACCTTCGGACTATCGGTGGATGCCTTCGACGATAGTGATCCGGGGATGACGCAGACGGCACAGACAATTGCGAGCGCCGAGCTAGAGGCGTTCATAGACGAGACTATCAGGTCTCAACACGCCACGCGGCAATCGACGGTGTTCGTTAGCATGAGGTTCAAACTCGGCACCGTTCTGCAATTGAAAGCGCAGTTGAAGTCCGGATATTCAAAGCGGCTTCAAGCGGCTGAAGGGTCTCGGTCTACTCGACTATACAATCGAAACAGCAGTCCTGCGTTTTCCGAACGAGTTTACTCCGCAAACTCGCGAGTGCGCCGAGTTTCGGCTCAGACCGTCTAATCCCCCACAGAGCTTCAAGCGTTGTCGAACAGCCTCACTTCCACCTTGCTCGCGTCGAACCCGTCCAGCAGCCGGGCATGGACGCCCATCTTGCCGAAATCCTCGCCCAAGCGTCTGCCAGTGCGTCCCGCAGCCGCAGGTGGGGCAGTGGTGGATGCCGATCATGCGGTCGCCCCACACATAGGCGACGGTCTCGCCCTCCACCTTGACGTCCGCATCGGGATAATAAGCCACCAGCCAGCCGGTCTTGGTGCACAAGGAGCAGTTGCAGCTCCCCACCCACTCCGGCGCGTGCGGCACGGTGATCCTGACGCCGCCGCAGTGGCAAGATCCCCGCACTTCACTCTTTCCGGTCGCCATCGAACCCCTCAAAATCCTGCTGATCCTAGCTTAAGCCACCGAGCATAAGCGAAGCGTTTGCGCCAGCAAACGTGAGCTTATGTCGAAGAGATGGCGAAAGCCGGCCGACCGGCGCGCAGCGACCGGATCGACGTCACGGATTCACTCCGTGACGGCTCACCTCGAGCAAGCAGCATATCAAAACCACGTCCCCGACATGACCCCGGCCAGTTCGAACAGCGGATAAAGCATCAGCTGGTAAAGCAGCGCCGCGATGTTGAGCCGCTTGCCGGGCAGGAAAATCGCCGCGGCCATGCCGGCGCTGAAGGCCAGGAACACGATCAATTGGTTGCTATTGGCCAGCTGGTCCACGCCGACCACCTGAAGCCCCGCCATCGCCAGCAGGTTGCAGCTGTACATCCCGCCGAGCAGCCACCTTTTGTGCTTGAAATAATAGACGTCGAGGTCGGGCCACATCTCGACGTCGTCGGGAAAGGCCAGCTGCGCGATCAGGTAATAGATGCCGAAGATGATGAGCCCGGCCGCAAGGCTGATGAACTGCACCGGGATTTCGGCCCGGTGCTGCCAGGCGATCAGCCAGAAGGCGGTGATGTCGAAGGTGATCAGCAGGCCGAGCAGCGGCAGCAGCCAGCCGATGTGGATCTTGTGCCGCAGCTCGAGCGCCTTGCCGAACCCGCCGATCGCCTCGGCCAGCGCCAGGCCCATCAACAGGCCGAACAAGGAGAAGACGAAACTGAACGAGTCCATAGCTTGAGCCCCCGAGCAGGAGTGCGCATTTGCGCAGCAAAGGCAAGCTCCTGTCGAATAGTGCAGCGAAAGTCCGGCCGACGACCGGCGCAGCCGTGTCGATCGACGTCACGAATTTACTTCGTGACGGCAGTTCCTCTCAAACCCCGCCGTCCTTATTAGCGCGGCGTTCGCCAATGCCTGGTAATCGCCCGCCCGCGCGGCTGCGCCAGGCGTCCCTTGATCGCGACCGGCAGCCCACTCGCCCCGCCCCACGCTCACTTCAACCCGCCTCAAACGCGAACACAATCAACCACTTAAGCGTTCAGCCGGCACCTCTCCCAATCGAGGTGGGCAGCGCGGTTCGCCGCGCCTGTCGCTTATGCCCAATCATGGAGGTTAGTATGCGTAAAATGATGATATCCGCCGCCCTCGCCGCGGCGGTCGCCGCCACCCCGGCCATCGGCCAGGTCGGCAATTCCCAGGGCCTTGTCGCGGTAACCATCCAGGACGTCACGATCCTGGACGATTTCCTCAACGATACCCAGATCGCTGCGCTGAACAATCTCGGCGTTCCGATCACGGTCCAGGCGCCGATCAGCGTCGCAGCCAACGTGTGCGACACGACCGTCGCTGTACTCTCGGGGCAGCGCAAAGCGAACAGCCCGGCGACGTGCGACGCGGAAAGCGGGTCCTCGGCGCTTGCCGACATCGTTCAGCGCCAGAAGCTGAAACAGAATAAATAAGCTCGATCTCAGAGAGCTTTTCGGCCCGGCCGGCGCCCCTTCCGGCCGGGCCTTACTTTCGCGAACTGTTCAGCCCTCCTGGCCGCCCATAGGGCGGAAGCGCCTGGGCCGCCTTCTTCGCCGCCTCCCGCAGCTTCGCCTCCGACACTTTAGTGCCGAGGTCGGCCGCCGCCTCGCGGACGAACTTCTCGGCCAACACCATTTTCTCTTGCCTGTGCATTACTACGCCTCCCCGGCGCTGATCTCGTCCCATGTCTGGTCGAGCACATATTCGGCAAAATCCGCCAGCCAATATTTCTGCCTGAGCTTCTTGCGGTTCAGGAAGTCGCGATAGCCGCGATCGATCTCGACCACCGCGACCAGCGGCGCGACGCAATCGTCGATCCGGACCTTCTGATCGCCGAAACCGGTTTTGACGTAAGTGTAGGCGCGCTTTGCCGCGGTCAGCCAGCGGGCGCGGTGGCGCCGGAAGAATTCGGTCGCCTCGACCGCTTCCAGCCGCTGCAGCTTCTCCAGCGTCAGCGCCATCACCGAATCTCCAGCACGGTGAGGAGCGCACAGGCGATACCGGCGACCGCCGCCGCGCCCAGCAGCCACACGCTCGCCAGCAGCAGGTCCATGTCGTTGTTCCAGTCGCTGAGGAAGGCGCAGGCGCCGCTCGCGACCGAGACGACCAGGGCGGCAAAGGCGAGCCATGCGCGGATCCGAAAGCCCGGCCTCACGCTCGCCTGCTGGTCGAAATCATAGGTCAGGAAATTCGACACCGCCATGCCGAGATAGCCGAGGATCAGCCCGGCGAAGAAGCTCGCGGCCGACATGATGACGCCGGCCATCTCCAGCCGATCGCTCATGCCGCCACTAGCGCACCGCCGGCGCCAGCACCGCGCAGGCAATGCGGTCGCCGCTGTTGCCGCTCGGGTCGGTCCGATAGTCGTCGGGCCTGGCGTGGATCACCAGGCTGGTCCCGTCGGCATCACCCAGCGCATCGCCGCCCACCAGGAAGTTGATCGCTCCCCGCCCATTGCTGCTGACCGTCAAATTGGGCAAGTCGCCGGCGTGCGCTCCCTGCGGGTTGAGGTGGCCGTGCTGCTTGCCCGCGGGGTTCCAATGGGTTCCGGCGCTCTGGAATCCGGGTGCGTCGCAGCGGCCCACCGAATGCAGATGAAGCCCATGCTCGCCGGGCGGAAGCCCCGCCACGGCGATCCGCAAATAGGTGCCGCTGGCCCGCTGCTCCGCCTGTACCGCGCCCGCCGAAGCACCCGTCGGATCGACCAATGCGATTGTCGGGCCCTGCACTGGGCCAAGCTCGTCGGGTGTGGCGCAAGCGCCCAGCAGCGAACAACAAAACAGGGGGACAAGCAGACGCACCATTCACTCCTTGATATCGATCACGACCCGCCGGTTCTGAACCTCGCGCACCCCATCCTCGGTCGGAACCAGCGGCCGGTCTTCCCCGAACGATACGACCGTCATCGCGTTCCTCGGAACGCCGCGCTTTTCCAGTTCCTCGCGCACCTGCACCGCGCGCCTCAAGCCGGCCCCCCGGTTGACCGCTCCGCTGCCTGAACGGTCGGTGTGGCCTGAAAGCTGCAGCCGTGCGTCGGGGCGGGTACGATGGGCCGCCGCGACCTGGTCCAGCGTCGCTCCATCGTCACCGCGGATCTCCGGCTTGCCCCAGTCGAAGAATACCATGAATTGATCTGGCGATGCTCGGATCTGGCGATGCCGGCAGTTGCGCCGCCGCATTTCCGCACACTGCCGCCAACAGGGTACCCGCGATCGACTGTTTCCACATCTGCCCCACCCTGGCTGGCCCGGCTCGGCCAATTGCTTAAGGCCCGGTCCGGTTCGGGGCAACGCGCAAAAAGAAACCCCGGGAGTGCCGAAGCGCTCCCGGGGTAGCTTTCTTGCCTAAGCCTGCCTTGGCTTAGCCGCGTTCCGGCTCCGGCGGAGGCGGCGGCGGCGGCGGCGGTGGAGGCGGCGGCGGACACACTTCCGTCGCCAGGATCACCGAGCCGTCCGGGCAGGTCTGCGTCGCCGGCGGAGGCGGCGGCGGAGGCGGCGGGGGCGGCGGCGGCGGTGCCGGCGTGTAGAAGTTGTAGACCAGGCTCGCCAGCAGAGAGTGCGACCGGAACTTGCCGCTCAACTCGCCGCCGCTATCCGAATTGCCGTACGTCAGACCACCGACGTTGAAGAAGCGGTACTTCAGGCCAAGGTCCATGTTGGCGCTGATCGCATAGCGGACGCCGGCGATGACCTGCCATGCGAAACCGCTGTCGCTCCCGCTTGAGTCGCCGAAGTCGGTGTCCGTGTCGAAGTCGTACTTGACTTTGGCAAGGCCAACACCGCCCCCGACATAACCGCCCCAACCGTCGTCGTCGCCGAAGTCGAGCAGGCCGTTGACCATCGCCGACAGCACGCTGACGTTACCGTCTGCTTCGACCGTCAGGTCATTAGGCTCACCGATCACGGCGGCGTTGAATGCGACGTCGCCCATCCCGGCACGCTTCCAGCCGAGTTCCGCTTCAACGCGGAAGGCGCCGAAATCGTAACCGCCGATCAGGTCCAGGTCGATCCCGATATCATGGTCGACAATGATCGCGTCATCGATGTCGGCGACAAAATCGACATCGTCGATGTCGAAGTCGAAGTTGGTGTCCTCGACCAGCATCACGCCGCCTTCGACACCGACATACCAGCTATTGTCGCGAGCGACAGCCGGAGTTGCCAGCGCGGTCGAAGCGAGCGCTGCCATAATGGCCAGCTTCCGCATAAATATCCCCTTTCACGTGCGTTCCGAAACAGAACTGCCCGAACACCTTATGAGAGGGTCAGTTGCGGTGCAAGATTACAATTGCCCGGTCTGTTGCCCAAATGCCGCAGTTAGCGCACAACCTGCATTAATGCTCCGCGACACCTTGCTGAACTAGTCGATCAGGCCATGCGTTCGAACCGATGCGAGGATGGCCGCTACAGCCGCTCGGCACTCCGCGTCGATCACGCTCCCGCCTGCCGGATCAGGGATTGCAACCTGACGATTGCGCAGCACGGTTACGCCATTGATGCGGACTTCCTGGGCACGGACGATCCCGGTCTCCCAGCTGCCGTTTCGCCGGACGACCATTTGCCCGCTGGACCGGTCCAGCAGTTGCGCTCCCTCGACCGGAGCAACGAACCGCCAACCGCCATCGGAAAAAGCGGCGAGCGCCCCATCCTGTCCGGCCCAAGCCCCCGCCGCTCCGCTCGCCACCAAATAGCATGCGCCATCCGGAGGGCTGGCGGGAGGCGCCGCCAGCGCGGCCCCCTCGATTGCCGGACTCAGCATCATATCGATTTTCTGCAGCGCCTCATTGTGAAACCATTCCTTCTGCGCCTGGCCGGGCGCCAGAAACGGGAGGGCGAAACGCGGGGTCTGATCCATGATTTGTCTTTCACAGGATGAAGATTGCGGAAGCTTCGCGGGACGGGGCCTTGGGACCCACCATCACGACGCTGAGGTTGATTGACTGTCCGACCTGAGCCGGCAATTCGCCCAGGCTGAAGGTGGCGTGCGCGACCGCGCTTTCCCTCGTGATCTGCCCGCCGGGCCCGGTTACCGAGAGGCGATAATGTTCGGGAAACGGGTCGTCGGCCACGCCGACGCCATCGGTCCAGGTCCACCCACGATGGCTGCGCCGTGTCCATCGGAAATTCACATTGGTGCCCATGCGTTTCAGCTCGAGATGGCATGGCGATGGTGGTCGCAGGCTCTCGCCGCTAAGCAGTCGCCCGGCGGACGGAAGTGGCGCTACGTCGCTGATCCCGTGGGCAATCGCCGTAATCATGACGCCCGCTGCGCTGGCGGCCATTTCGATCGACCTGATGGCCGCCCGGTCAATCGGGCAAAAGGCCTCGCCGACTGCGTGCATGGTTGCGGCCCATTCGGTCCCGCGGCGCCCGCGCAGCAGCTTTGACAGCCGGAACCGTCCTGGCCCCAATTCTTCGGCTGCCCGAACTGGATCAGCTCGTTCCCAACCAGTGCAAGGTTCGCCCCCGCATCAGCGCATCGGCGTCGGCGTTCAAAGGAGTGCTCGGAGTCGAGTCAGCCTCGCTCTACGGTCGATAGGTCATCCAGGATCAGCGGCGCTCTGGCCGTCCCCAGCATCGTCTCCGCGCGCGCCAGCTCCGGCCCTGCGGGCTGCCGCCACGGTGGCCATCGGCTCGCTTGCATGCGACCTCTATCGGCACCGCCTTCCACCGCCCGCCCGTATTGGCCGCCGCCACACAGGCATGCACGGAAGCCGCGCGCGCATCGGTCCCAGGTCGGTAAATCGAACAGGCTTAGGTCGGTCCGGCCGACGACAGGTCGGTTCGAGACCGCCCGTCCCGGCTCCGCCGGCAGCACAGGCCACCGTGACGGGCGCAGCCGGAGTCTCGACCGAAACCGCCATTCCTTCGACCGTGACCGACTGGATCAGCCAGGCTCTGGCGGAGCCGGCCACTGGACCGTCGTCGCCTGGCACCAGTTCCATCCGTGAACGGGGGCAGGCCCAGCTCAGCCGGTCGCGGCCCGGCCCAGCGCCGCGCCATCGCTGCTGGCCAGTCGCCTTGGCCTGCCCGGCTGTCAGCACCGCCGGCAAGTCGACGCGCTCGTCGGCCCGCCCCGCCGCCCGTCGACGCGCCTGCACCTGCCGGCCTGGTAATCGCGGGCGGGATCGTAATAACTCGATCGCAAGCCCGCCGGCAGCGCCGATGCCGGCACCTCTGCCGCTCCGTCCGCCGGCCGGCCCCGCCATCGGCATCGCAGCCCAGATCCGCGCCTCAACAATGGCCGTGTGGCTCGCCGACGGTACCAGACGCCTGCCCCGTCGTCGAACAGCTCGACCCCAACAGATCGATCAGCGGCTGCGATCGCCGCGCCGGATCGACGCCATGCGCGGCAAACCCCTCGATCGTGCGCTCCTGCCGGCGGCGATCACCCCGCCGCGAACATCGCCGAGCATCGCGCCAAGCGTCGGCGTCGGCCGCGTCGGCCACCATTTCGAAGGTCAGGATCGGGATACGGTTGCCGAAGTCGCCCAGCACCAGATCCTCGAACACCGCCAGCGCCAGCCCGCGATAGGCCGGCGTCGTCGCCCGCTCCTTCGACCGTGGCGATCAGCGGATCGACCGGCTGGCTCCTCGCTTCCGATAGAAGCGAAGGTGCCGCATCTTGAAGTCGCCCGCCGCGCCGCGGAGCAATTTGCCGTCGGCCCAGATCCGCCCGACCGACGCCGGCTCGCGACGACAGCGCCACCGCGAAACTCGCCGAATAGGAGTACATGACCCGCTTCCGGCTCGCTCTTGCCGCCGCCCTCGACTCGCTCTCTTCCTCGAGGTCGGTCGCCCACACCACCGTCCCCGCAACCCGCATCGTCCCGTAGATCGCGGGATCGCGATCCATAGGATCGAGGTCTGAACGCGGAGGTCGCCGAGCCGCGGGCCGTGCGCGGCCCGGCCGCGAACAATTGCTGGTCGATCGACTGGCCGACGACTGTGCCGAGCACCCGCCGATCGGCCCGCCGAGCGCCGTCCCGACGGTGCTCAGGATCAGCGTCGCCATCAGATCTTCCCCCGACACGCTCCCGATAAACCGCCACCACGGCCACGGAGGCTCGCCCGGCGTCTCGACCACTCCGCGCCGGGCGTCGGCATGGACGAAGCCCGCGTCGGTCCGGACCGCCAGGTGACATTGCGCGCCGCGACCGCATCAGCATCAGGTCGCCGGGCGCGCCTGCGTCCGGCCACGCGCCGGAACCCGACTCGAAGCCCCGCCATCAATTCGCGCTGTGATCGCCGCCCAGCCGATAATCGCCGCGGATCGCCGCACCGTCGGCCCGGTAAGCAGCATCGCCAGCCCCAGGCAATCGAGCCCCAGCTCGGGTCACGCCCCTGCGGGCGGAACCGCGCGCCGACAGGCTCCGCGCCCGCTCGACCACTCATTGCTCATCGGTCAGGCCCCCGGATATCGCGTCAGAAGATCGTTGCCGGCAGATGCGGTTCGCCGCGAAAATTGACGGCGTTGACGAACCGCTCGCAGCAGGTCGCGAACCTTTTGTCGCATCCTTCGCGAAGCTCGACCGATGTGCCGATCTCGACATCTCCGCCGGCGCACTGCGCAATTCCAGGAATTGGTTGCCTGCACCCAGGATCGTCCGCCGCTCGCCATTGGCCGCGCCGGTCAGGAAACGATGTTGCCGAAGCGGAACCGGTCGTCGACGGCTTCGTCAGACCCGATCAAATGCCCGGCTGCGCTCGTCACGGTCGCGCGA
>CAWANX010000001.1:0-357277 GCA_963783535.1 uncultured Alphaproteobacteria bacterium | reverse complement strand
AACATTTCGGCGCCGAATAGCTGGTCCTGAGTTCGACATCGCCCTCGCATCCGGTCGAAACAATCGGTAAACTTCGGCGATGGAGGGGTATGCCAACGTTGTCATTCAAGGAGACACGGCATGGCACACAAGAAATTGGTCGCCGCTTTTGGAATGATCGTCGCCGCTACGGCGGTGTCAGCAACAAACCCTGAACCGACCACGATGACAGCTGCCCCGATGGCGAGCGCAGACGCCAAATATTGCCTGCGTGTCGAGCCCGCCACGGGCAGCCGCCTCGAGTTCGTCCTGTGTTTGACCCGCCAGGAGTGGGCCGAGCAAGGCGTCGATCTCGACAAGGAGTGGGCCAAGGAAGGCGTCGCCATCAAAAGTTGAAGGATGGCCCGTTAGGGGTCAACGCGAACGCTTGCCGCCATTTTGGGTGGAAAGCAAACATCTGGCCTAAGCCAGAAACTCACGGATAAAATCGCCGTTTGGGTTGGCCTGAAGCTCCTCCGGTATGGCGACCTGCAGAAGTTGGCCAGCGTTGAGCACTGCCACCCGATCGGCCAGCGCGAACGCTTCCTCCTGGTCGTGTGTCACGAAGATCGAGGTCAGCTTCAGTCGGTCGTGAATCTCCCGAAGCGCGCCCCTTAATTCCCGGCGAACCTTGGCGTCGAGCGCGCCGAATGGTTCGTCTAGCAGGAGGATGCGAGGGTTGCGGGCGAGCGCCCGGGCCAACGCTATCCGCTGCCGCTGGCCGCCCGACAATTGGCTGGGAAAGCGCTTCTCGAGGCCGGGTAGTTGCACAAGTTCCAGCAGTTCGATTACGCGATCGCGGATCGCTTGTTGCGATGGCCGTTCAGAGCGTTTCATGACGCTCAAGCCGAAGGCGACATTCTGGGCCACCGTCATGTGGCCGAACAGCGCATAATGCTGGAACACGAAGCCGATTCCGCGCGATGCGGCGGGCGAGTGGGTCACATCCTTCGGCCCGAACCAGATCGATCCGCGGTCCGGATACTCAAGTCCGGCGATGATCCGCAGCAATGTGGTCTTGCCCGACCCTGACGGCCCGAGCAGGGCGGTGAATTCGCCTTCGGCCATGTCCAGCGACACATCCTGCAAGGCAGGGTAGGCGGAAAAGGCCTTGCTCACCTGCTCGACCCGGATCGACATCAAGCGTGCGCCCTTTGCCCGTCATGCTGGCGCCATTCCAGCGCGCTCTTCAGCGCCATCGTAAGGAGGGCGAGTATCGCCAGCAGCGAGGCGACCGCGAATGCCGCCACGAAATTATATTCGTTATAGAGCACCTCGACGTGCAGCGGCATGGTGTTGGTTTCCCCGCGGATGTGGCCCGACACGACACTGACCGCGCCGAATTCGCCCATCGCCCGGGCATTGCAAAGCAGGACGCCGTAGAGGAGGCCCAAGCGGATGTTGGGCAGCGTCACACGTCGGAAGATCTGCCATCCGGATGCGCCAAGCGTCAGGGCGGCCTCCTCTTCCGCGCGACCTTGGGCGACCATCAGCGGAACAAGCTGACGGGCGATAAATGGGAAGGTGACGAATACCGTCGCCAGGACCAGGCCGGGCAGCGCGAAGATGATCTCAATGTCGTGCTCTTGTAGCCAGGGCCCGAACCAGCCCTGCGCACCGAACAGCAGCACATAGACGAGGCCGGAAACGACCGGGGATACCGAGAAGGGAATTTCGATCAGGGTGAGCAGCAGCGCCTTGCCTGGAAAGTCATATTTGGAGATGGCCCAGGCGGCGGCGACACCGAATATAAGGTTGAGTGGCACCGAGATTGCCGCGACCAGTAGGGTGAGGCGGATCGCGCTGACCGCGTCCGGCTCCGTAATTGCTTGCTTCCAGGCACCCACCCCGTCAGCGAACGCTTGCACCAGCACGGCGCCCAGCGGCAGCACCAGCATGATCAAAATGTATAGGATCGCCGCTGCGATCAGCATCAACTGCACCGCAAGTGGCTCGCGCAGAGGCGAACGGCTGCCATCAGCCGGTCCGCCCAGCTTGCCAGCGCTGCAGCAAGTTGAGGACCAGCAGCATTGCAAAGGAAAGAAGCAGCATCACCGTGGCAATGCTGGTCGCACCGGCATAATCATATTCCTCAAGTTGAGTGACGATCAGCAGCGGCGAAATTTCCGTTTCGAACGGCATGTTGCCGGCGATAAAAATGACCGAGCCATATTCGCCGACGCCCCGGGCGAAGGCGAGCGCAAAGCCGGTCGCGAGTGCAGGCGCGACCGTTGGCAGGATCACCCGGCGAAAGGTCTGCATCCGGCTGGCCCCCAAAGTCAGCGCGGCTTCCTCGATCTCGCGCGATGCGTCGGCCAGCACGGGCTCCACCGTGCGGACCACGAACGGCAGGCCGATGAATGCCAAGGCGAGCACGACACCGGCGGGCTTGTAGGCGATCTCGATGCCGAGCGGCGCCAGCAGCTCGCCGATCATGCCGGTATTGGCGTAGAGCGAAGTCAGGGCGATTCCGGCGACCGCGGTGGGCAGGGCGAACGGCAGATCGACCAGCGCACTGAGCAGCTGGCGACCGTAAAAGCGGTAGCGAACGATGGTCCAGGCGACGAGCAGTCCAAAAATGCAGTTGATGATGGCCGCGATGAATGCGGCGCCGAACGTAAGCTTGTAGGAGGCGATGGCACGAGGCGAGAAACCCGCGTCGATGAAAGCGTCCCAACCGCCGGTCAGCGTGCGAACGAAGACTGCCGACAATGGAATGAGCACGATCAACGATAGCCAGAACAGGGTGATGCCGAGCGATAGCCCGAACCCCGGCAGCGGCGAGCGATGACCTTTCGCCTGGTTCACGCCGTCTCCCTAAAAATCGAGGTGCAGTCGGGTCGCCAGCGCGTCACCTTCGGTATCGGTTCCGATAGGGTCAAGCGGGGTATTGTCGCCGGAGAAGCGGACCCAGTTGAACATCAGCTTGGCGTAGGGATTGAAATACCAGTTGAGCCCCAGGGTAAAACTATGCGCCTTATTGCCCGCTCGGCCGGTGACCGGTGTCTCGGACAGATCGAGCCGGTCATAACGCAAGGCGAGCTCAAACGCGCCCAGCCCGTCCTTGCCCAGTTCCTTGAATGGCCGGACTTCGGTCGAAATTGCCGCCTCGGAACGGCCGGGTCTCACCGGTCAGGAAGTAGGAGCCGTAAGCATAGAAGCCGGTGAACGACTTGTTCGCCGCATCGCGCCGATCGAGCCAGAGTTTCCCGACTTCGCCAGCCAGCGTGAAGGGACCGAATACTGCGGCGGCCTCGGCGCCGCCGTAACGCAGCGAACGGACGCCGGTGATAACCCCGCTGTCGGCGATGTTGCCATTGTCGACGCGGATGTTGGGACGGTCGGATAATCTCACCGCGTCCTCGACGTCGCCCGACTTCAGCGCCGTCCGGTAGTAGCCGGATAGGCCGAGGTGAACGATCTTGCCCGGCTCGAACAGTGGCTCCCAGGTAGCCCGTCCATTCACGCCCCAGCTCTCATCCGGAGTGTCGGTCACCGGCGCGTTGCTAGAGCGGCTGATGCTTTCATTGTCGCCGAACAGGCCGACCGCGAGGTTCAGCGTTTCCTTCGGCGCATAGGCGACCGACAGGCCGATCCGCCGCTCGGCGCCGACGTTGCCGAACGCGTTGGTGAACATCCCCCGCTCCATGAAGGTGTTGTAATTGTCCGAATTGTTGGACTCGAGCCCGAACGGCGCCTTGTGCTGGCCGAAGGTAATCAGCGTCTTTGGGATTTTTGTATATTGCAGATAAGCGTCGGTCAGGTTGACGGCGTTGCCGGCAAAATCCACTTCCAGTCGATAGTTGAACCATTTGAAGGCGGTGCCCTCGAAGCCCAGCCTGGCCCGGCGGAACGCGGTGCCATTGTTGTAATCGTAGTCGCCCTCGCGTTCTTTGAAGAGTGCGACATCGGCCTCCAGCACGCCGCGCGGCTTGAAGGTGAAGTTGCCGGCCGGGTCGGAAATCGATGGAACCCAGCCAAATTGCGCGGCCTTCGCGGCTCGTGTTTCGACCGTTTCCAGCCGCACCTGGTTGAGTTCAGCCTGATCCTCCAGCTGGGCGTTGCGGGCCTCCAACTGACGGATGCGGGCTTCCAGCGCGTTCAATCGATCGAGCACAACGTCGCCCGTCGGCGCGGCGGCCGGCGGCTGGGTTGCCTCCTCTTCGACCAGCGTATCGATCGGACTTTCCGGCGGATCGGGGTTTGTTTCCTGGGTGGCTTCGGCTTGGGCAAGCGCCGGACTGGCGATCAGCAGCGACGCACCGGCAAGTGTGATTAACCGCATGGGGCCTCCATGGAGGAAGGATGTTTGCTGGGTTGCGGGCTAGCGCTTCGCGCTCTCGAAAATCTGGTCGAACAGGCCGCCATCGTTGAAATGGGTGGCCTGGGCCTTGTTCCATCCCCCGAAATTCCGGTCGATGGTAAATAGCTTCACATTCGGAAACTGCGCCTTGTAGCGAGCCGCCACCTGCGGGTTGCGCGGGCGGTAATAATGCTTGGCGATCACGTCTTGGGCAGACGGCGTATAGAGGTAGCGCAAATAGGCCTCCGCGACCTTGCGAGTGCCTTTCTTATCGACCACCTTGTCGACCACGGCGACAGGAGGTTCGGCAAGGATCGACACCGACGGCACCACGATGTCGAATTTGCCTCGGCCGAGCTCGTTGACCGCGAGGAACGCCTCATTCTCCCAAGCGAGCAGGACGTCTCCCTGGCCGCGCTGGACGAAGGTGGTGGTTGAACCCCGGGCGCCGCTATCCAGCACGGGCACGTTGCGGAACAACCGCGTCATATATTCGCGGGCCTTTACGGGGCTGCCATATTTGCCCCGCGCATAGCCCCAGGCGGCAAGATAATTCCATCGAGCCCCGCCGCTGGTTTTAGGATTTGGCGTGATGACCTTTACGCCCGGACGGACAAGGTCGTCCCAATCCTTGATCGCCTTGGGATTTCCCTTCCTCACGAGGAAGACGATCGTCGAATAATAGGGTGCGCTGTTGTTCGGCAGACGACTCTGCCAATCGGGGGCGATCAGCTTGGCACGCTGGGAAATCTCATCGATGTCATAGGCGAGGGCCAGCGTAACGACGTCTGCCGGCAGGCCGTCGATCACGGACCGGGCTTGTTTGCCAGATCCGCCGTGGCTCTGCCGGATGGTGACCTGCTGTTTGGTTTGGGCGCGCCACGCCGCAGCGAAACGCGCGTTGATGTCGCGATACAACTCCCGCGTCGGATCATAGGAGACGTTCAAGAGCTGGGAGGATTGGCCGGCGGCCGGCAAGGGAGTCCCCACTGCAAGTGCAACAGCAAGTCCGCCGACAAGTACGCGGGCGTAGGGCATCACGACCTCCCTGAATTTACGTGAATTTAATATACCCTACTTTTTTGATAGACAATTGCCTCCTACTGCATTGCGGCGCAGCAGGCATGCGGTTCGTCGCGGGTTTTGGGAGTTCAGATCTGCCAGTCAGGTTCGAGCGGTTCGGCCGGCGGTAGGCTCTGATTGAGCGAGTCGCTGATCCTCAACTCCCAGCGTGCGCCATCTTCCAGGCTGACTGAATTGAGCAAGTCTAGGCTCCGATCCCGCACCTGAACGAACAATCGCCGGATCGCGCAGGTCTCTTCGTCATGGCAGTCGCCGCACTTCTTGTAGAAATTCACGCTGGCGCAGGGGACCAGAGCGATCGGACCTTCGAGGCCGCGGACGACATCACCAAAGGAGATGCTGCGAGGATGCCGGCTCATGCGATATCCACCCTTGGGTCCGCGAGCGCTCTTGACGATCCCTAGCGACTTCAGGTCGAGCATGATCAGCTCGAGGAACTTGCGCGGGATTTTCTGTGTCTCCGCGATCCGCTGCAGTTGGACAGCGTCACCATGCCCCTCTTCAATCAGGTAAAGGAGGGCGCGAAGCGCGTATCGCGTCTTCTGGGTCAGCATCCGCCAATAGTGGTTCCAACCTATCGGGTGCGCAAGCGTTGGATGGGCATCCGCAACCCTGCCTAACTAAAGATAGCTTATTTCGGCGTGGAAACGACGCTACTTCTCGCCGTGGCATGAGAGGGAGAGCATGCCGTCCCCTTGGAAGGACCCCCGGCTGGCCCCCGACAGTCGGGGGTTCGCTTTTTTCACCGCGAATCCGCCATTGCTGGACGGACTCGCCATTCATGTTAATCTAGGTTATGAACGCTCTTGCGGGGGAGCATGATTGATCCCCTAGAGGGACGCTTGGCGGGGGCGAGGCGTCCCTCTTCCTTTGTCCGGGGACTGCGACCGGCTGCCGGCAATCCGGCGGAACGCTGCACCATATCGGGCGTTGTAGGATCAGACGCGTTTTGTTGATCCCTGGGATAGGCCCGCCGGTGCGTATATCGCCGGCGGGCCATTTTCTTAAGGTCGCCTCAATCCGCGTCGGCGGGCTCCACCTGAAGCGTCGCGTTCATCCGGATCGCTCGCGCCAGATTGTCGAAGTTGGGTGAAACCTTTTGCACCTCGGCATGGATCTCGGCGAATTGCTCGGGCGTGCCGTCGCCCGCGATCCTCACGACATAGTCGATCGCCGGATAGCCCGGCGGCACGGTGTCCGACAGCTGCAACAGGCCGCGCAGATCAAGCTCGCCGCGGGTCGCGATCTCAAGCTTGCTCAAGCGAATGCCCCGCACCGCGGCGCCCTCGACATAACCGACCGTCATGCAGGCGTTGAGCGCGGCCAGCAGCAGCTCCTGCGGATTGGGCGCCTCGTTGCTTCCGAAAATCTGCTCGGGCTCGTCGGCGGCGATGGTGAAGTCGCGCTCGATCATGTCGCCATTGCCCATCACGATCGGGCTCGGCGCGGCTTTCGCTGCGCAACTGCCCGGTCCAGCGGGTGGTGATCCCGAACTGCATGGTCGCCTGCTCGGGATTGGCGCCGACCTCGGCGACGAACGCCTCCAGTGCGTCGACGTCGATGTCGTTGACGATATTCTTCATGATCGGACTCAACATAAAAGTCTCCTTGGGTGAAAAATCAGCAGAATTTGGGAGCGAGCGAATCGATGTGCTTGAGCTCGAGCGGCGACAGCGCGCCGAGCGTCGCCCGGAACTTCTCGTGGCGCATTCCAGAGCCGAGGTAGGTCCAGCGCAAGGCCTGGTGCTGCTGCTCGATGAACCGCGCGCTCGCCTCATCCTCGAGCGGCCAGCCGATCGCCCGCTGCAGCGCGTCGAGGTTGAACTGCGCCTGTTGCCTGAGGCCGGTGTCCATGAAGCTGCAGATCGCCAGCATGCCGTTGACCGCCCCGTGGATCTGCTCCTCGCTGCGGCCCTCGGCCAGCGTCTCGACCATCAGCGTGTCCAGCTTGGCGTGCTGGGCTTCCTCCATCCAGTGACAGCGCAGCAGGTTGGCGAACTGCGGTTCCAGTTGGGAATCGCCGCGGACGCTGCCGACATAATGACTTTGGGTCATCCACTCGATCATCAGGATGAACAGCGCGACGCTGAGCGGCTCATGGCCCAGCACCTCCTTGGCCACCGCATCCGGCGGCCCGATCACCTCGCATTCGATTCCGAAGCCCTTGGTGAAGGCCTCATGGAACCGCTTGAACAGCTGGATATGCTTGGCTTCCTCCGCCGCGAAGTTGAGCATCGCCCGGACCCGGTCGCCGTCAGCGCTGGGCAGCTCGGCGCGGATATGGTCCATCAGGAACGGCAGGATGAATTCCTCGACCAGCCCGAACAGGCACAGATAATCATGCGCTCGGATGTGGTTGAGCGTCAGCCGCTCTTCCGTCGGACAGCATGTCGAGCCCCTGCGGTCCGCGCCAGGTCTTCCGGCAGGAACGGCCGAGTGAAATCGAATGATGCGCCCGGGGCGATCACATCGTCGAGTTGCCACGCGGCGCGGGTCGAGGCGGCGAGAATCGCGGGATAGCGAAAATCATGGAACATCAGGCCCTACCTTCAAATCGAGCGGATACAGGGCAGCCGCGAAAGCGAGGCCCGCGAACGTCAGCGCGCCAAGCGCGCAGGTCAGCCGGTCCTGGCCGTAAGATTGAATGAACATCCCTTGCTCCCATGTTTGGAGCGTCGGTTCCGCCCCTCTTCCTGCTTCCAATGGCGCGCCATGGTGGAAGGACCCGTGGTAAAAAGCGTTGGAATCGACCTTCTTCAGCGCCAAGGTGCGTTTCCACGCTCGGGGGTAGCCATGCAGCTGCGCTTGCTGGGTCCAATGGCGGTGATCCGCGACGGCGAGGCCTTGCCGCTCCCCGCCTCGCGCAAGACTCGCGCGCTGCTCGGCTATCTTGCCGCTGAATCCCGTCCGGTCCGACGCGACCGGCTATGCCATCTGTTCTGGGAGGTCCCTGACGACCCCAAGGGCGCGCTCCGCTGGAGCCTGAGCAAGCTGCGCGGCCTGTTCGGAGAAGCGATCGTCGCCGACCGCGAAACCGCCACGCTCGACACTTCCCGCATCGAGGTCGATTTCATCGAGCTTCGGGCGGCCATCGACCAGGACCTCGCCCGTTCGGATGAGGAGCTGGAACGGCTTTGCGCCGCCGGCGCCGGTGATTTCCTCGACGATCTCGATCTCGCCAACTGTGACGATTTCAACGCCTGGCGGATCGCCATGTGCGAGGATGCGCGGTCATGGCTCGACCGGGTCACCGCTGAGCTCGTCTCCCGCGACCTCCCGCCCGACCGGCTGCTGCCTTACGTGCGGGCCTGGGTCGAGCGCAGCCCGCACGATGTCGAGGCCAATGAGGCGCTGGTCCGACTCCTCGACGCCGCCGGCCGCGAAGGAGAAGCCGAGCAGCAGCGTGCGCTCGCCATCCGCCGTCTCGGCGACGCCGGCATCCCCGCCACCGCGGCGCTCCGCAGATCCGCCAATTGCGCCGGCCGAACTTAAGCCCGCGCCGCTCAAGCAGGACATCCGCTTCTGCTCCGCCAGCGACGGCACCACCCTCGCCTACTCCGTTACCGGCGCCGGCCCGCCGCTGGTCAAGGCGGCGAACTGGCTCAACCATCTGGAGGCCGATCTCGCCAGCCCCCTGTGGCGCCATTGGATCAGGGCGCTGTCGTCGATCCGATCGCTATGGCGCTATGACGAACGCGGCAACGGCCTCAGCGACTGGAACGCCCCGCTCAATTTCGAAGCGTTCGTCGATGACCTCGAAAGCGTGGTCGACGCCGCCGGCCTCGACCGCTTCGACCTGCTCGGGCATCAGCCAGGGCGCCGCCGTCGCCATTGCTTATTCGGTCCGCCATCCGGAGCGGGTCCGCAAAATGCACCTGTGGGGCGGCTATGCGCTCGGCTGGGCGCATCGCGGCGACGCGGCGGAGATCGAGCGGCGCGAGGCGATGCTCGAGCTGACCCGCCAGGGTTGGGCGCTCGACAACCCCGCCTTCCGCCAGCTGTTCACCTCGCTCTACCTTCCCGAAGCCAGCCCCGAGCAACGCGACTGGTATAACGAGATGCAGCGCATCACCACCTCGGCCGAGAACTCCGTGGCCCTGCAGCGCGTATTCGGCGACATCGACGTCACGTCCCTGTTGTCGAAGGTCACCACCCCCACGCTCGTCGGCCACAGCACCCGCGACGCGGTTGTTCCCTTCGAATCCGGCCGGGCGCTGGCCGCCCGGATCCCCGGCGCCAAATTCATCGCCATCGAAAGCCCCAACCACCTGCTGCTGGAAACCGACCCGGGCTGGCCGAAATATGCGCGGGTGGTGGAGGAGTTTCTGGAGAGATAGTTGCCGAGCAATGTCCGAATCTACTTCATCGCCACCCTCCAGCGATTGGTGACCGCTCGCTAACTGGCGCTCACAGGAGAGGATAATGCCAAGTTCGTTGAGGCCGCTCCTCTCATGAGGTCCGCGTCGATTGCATCGCTCGTTTGGATAGCCTCGTTAGGCGGATGTGCGCTTGCGCCGCCTGACAGACTTGCCGCCAACCGCGAATGGCAAAATGCTCGATCAGGTTACGTATTCGCCATTTACTATTTCACGGCGGCGGAATTGCGGGATTTACGCTGGGAGAAAAAGCGGCTCGAGATGATGAAACAGGCTATATTCTGCAAAACCGGGGAAAAGGTCGGCCGGCGCGACGTGCGCTGGTTCCCTGCGACTCCTGTGAGTCAAAAGCGCTGCGCCGCCGTGATTTACACGGTGGAATGTGACCTACCTACTTTAGTTCCCACGGACAATCTCGGCCAGATTTGCCAATCACTGCTTACCGATACTTTCGACCAGCCGATCGAAAAGAATTGCGGTGAAAAAGATCGCTTCAAGCGTGGAATTCGGTCCCGGTGACGTCGACGCCCCGAGCGCCTCGATATGGGCCATAGATCACATTTGACGTGTTCTCGGGCCGGATGAGGGGGACACCCCTCATGGTGCTGCGGCTGGCATAGAACCAACTTCCCTTGTGATCTCGGAGATCGACCCAAGATCGAGCTGCACAGCGTGTTTTTCGCAACCTTGAACAGCAGGATCGCAGCAACGGACACTACCGACGCAAGCAGATGGACAGCAGGATCAACCAGGGTTATATCCAGCTAACCTGTTGTTGTTGTACTATTTTTCGACGCCGGGAGAAGTTGCCGTGGCCGGTTTACAAACACTCGACACGCACGCGTACGAGGTGCTGGGAGTATCCCCTAACGCCAGCCCCAAGGAGATCGACGACGCCTTTCATCGGCTGATCGAGAAGGGAGGCTATCGGAATGGTGTGCCACTTCGCGACCAATGGCAGAGGGCGCGCGAGATCAAGGAGGCTTATGCAACACTTCGCAATCCACCCCAGCGGCGCGCCTATGACGAGTCGCTGAAGGTAGCCACGGAACGACCGCTCTGGCCGGCGGCGTCGGCCTACAATCATCCAGCCGAAGCCGGCGAAGCCGGCATGGTCCAACCCCTTGGCGAGGGGCAGCCACCACCCGAACCGACACCCCAGTCAACCACAGCTGCGATGAGCTTAAGCGACGGTGAGCCGGATCCTGCGCCTGCCGAAGCAGTCGAGACAGGCAATGACGAGATCGTCCCGTCCGCTGATCAGCATGTGACTTCGCCAGAGGACGACTCCAGCCGGATTGATGTCAAGCATGGCTCGGCGAAACTCTGGGGCAGCGCAGCTGCTGTAACGCTCGCGCTTGGCTCGCTCTTCTACTTCACCTGGCCGAGCGGGGATCCGCAGCTTCCCAGCACCGAGACGGCGGCGCAACCGCCGGCGGGGCAACCACAGGTGAACTCCGGCGCGCCGACGACGGGACGGTTGGCCAAACTGTCGCCGGCGGTCGAGCCGGATGGATTATCCGGCAAAGTACGGACTGAGGGGCCCGGCGAGACACTCCCAGTTCCGGAAGGAATTGCAAACGAAGCCCAGACCCAACCCGGCGCGGCGGCGGTCTCGGGGGGCAAAGCTGCTTCATCGACGGAACCGCCTATCGCTCCCAATTCATCAGGGCAGAGTTCGACGGCAGCCGAGGCAGCAGCAGCAGCCGCGCCAACGCCGGCACCCCTGCCCCCTCGTGCACAGACACCCACAGTTGTGCTGCCTGGCCCGGCAGCTGCGCTACCGCAAGTTCACACTTCCGTGGCCGTCCAACCAAGGACCAGCGAAGTCCATAGTCCGCCACAATTGATTGGTGGGGGCCCGACGCACTTGGACAATCGCCGCGGCCGGCATGTGGGGAGCGTGATCGTGCAGTTCACCGTTCGGCCAGATGGGCGCGTCTCGAACTGCGGGCCGGTTCGTGGCAGTGGCAATGCCGATCTGGATGCCCTCACCTGTCGCCTCGTAGAGGAAAGGATGCGCTTCAAACCGGCCCTTGATGCTAAAGGGACCCCGGTCGCCAGCATGGCTCATGCGCGATACGAGTGGGGCCGCCGTCGTCGCCACCCCAGCTTGATGTCTTGGCTATTCCGCTGACCTTGCAAGATTGAGGAACGCAGGACTCGGCGATGCACGCCAGCAACGTTCGATCGAGCGCGACATGTCCGCTTTGGGCTGAAAGCGTCCATGGCAGCCGTGGGTAGAAACCGGACAATGCAGTGGATGCCGCTCCGCGCGATATCCGCAGCGGCTGGTGCTCGGAGACTTCTAAACCCAGCACGATGTAAGTGATTATTGCGTTGACCCGGGCTGAATTGGGTAAAGCTGGCGGGCATCGAGCGTCGCGATGGGCGGAGCTGGAACCTTGCAGTATTTCGCGGACGTTTCGATTGTCTTTTTGAGCCGTTTGCCGATCGTCTTCGTGTCGCGATTCGAGGCTTTGTTCCCGACCTCATATTCATTCCATGCGACGCTCGCGCAACCGCGAAAGCCGGCGACGATTCGAAGAGAGGTTACGTGCCGTTCAACGCTCACGGCAAGATCACCGGAGGTGTAGCCCGCTTCGCACTCGCTGGCCGTGCAAGGATCGTCACCTTTCCACAGCTGCTTGGCGAACGCCCACGTTCCAGGCGACAGCCTGAATAGATCCTCCGGCAGCGCCGGCGCGTCGGGGCCCGGCCGCACCTCCTCGATCTGCTGAGCGCCGGAAGGCTGTGGAGCGAGGAGAAAAGCTGCGGCGAGGACAGGAACACGACGTTTCATGCGTAGCTCTCCAGAATGGCGTAGGCACTTTTCTTACTGACCCCGCTTCGGAATATACCCTCGTATTGAAAGGCGTAGAATGCCATCCGGTAGAATCCCGACCGAGCGCTCATCTAGTCGCCGCCCGAATGGTCCACGCTCGGACGTCCGCAATTGGGGACTGCGGACTTTGGGCAATGCACGACAATTCGATCAAGGTTTGCGGGTGAGCACAATTGCGACCTGCCCTCCGCGAAAGGCCAAACCACCATCGGATCGATCCGGCATGCTGGAGCGCTGGCGGCCTTCCACGGCCATCCGATCCTCAGAGATTCCGTCGGACATAATCTCGCGGCCTAGTCGCTCGGCACGCGCCGAGGCCAGTTGCAGGTCAGCTTGACCATCGGCCAATACGATAATGCGGGCCGTTACATCTCGGCTCGCCTTGAGCATTGCGACAAAACGGCCGATTCTCAATTCGGACTCAGGGGTAGGATCGGTCGAGCCCACGACAAAGGGCTGGCCGGCCAGCAGGAACTGGGCCTCCCCAGCGGCATTGTCGTTGAGCCAGTCGACCATCTCGCGGCCAAGGGTTCCTTGCTCGGCAACCATGGTCGAACCGTCCTTCAAGGCGATTATACTTTCTGCTGCGAAAGTCGGATATTTGCGCTCAGCGGCCTTGCGCTCACCTGCTTCGAAGGCACAGTAGGCGCCGACGAGAAATAGCGCCGTCATCGCCAACAGGAGCGCCAATGATTTGAGCTGGCGGCTGTCGGCCATGCGCTTTCCCCTCGCCGATCAACGCAATCTTGCCGCCGCAATGCAAGCAGGAACAATTTTGTTCCGCCATGGAATGTGAATGCGCGGCGTCGGCTCGCCCCTTGTATCGGAGCTTTTTATCTACAGAGGGAGCAAGCAGCGAACGAGGTATAAGCGCAGCTAGGCGCGGCCGACGGAGGGCCCTTTGCCAGCGGCTGGAGTCTGACCGGACGGGCAGATGGTGCGGGCATTGGCAAACCTTGCCCTTGCTGCTGCGGAGAAGGTCCTGCCGACCGGCACCAGGCTCTTGTCGATCAGGCAGAGGTAAAGCTTCTGCCCCTCCGACCGCACACCCGCGACCGCTGTTTGGGCAACCCACCAGCGGCGATGAACCTGCGCCCCTAGCCGCGGATCGAGCAAGGCTACCGCATCGGCCATCCGCATCAGTATCAGGGCGCTCCCTCCGACCGCATGCACGCGAAGATAGTGATCCTCGGTTTCGAGAGCGATTATGTCGCTGCCGATCCCCGGCGGCAGTCTCCTGAGCAGGGCGGACGGAAAGGCAGGAGGAATCGCCTCTGCCCCTGGTTCCGGGAGAGCCGGCGCACGGCCGGGTGCCTCAGCGCCATCGGCCGTGGGCGCGATGGCGGTCGTCGCGTACACAACCAGCAGTTGAACGGCCGAGACCCCCCAGAACAGAGCCAGCAGTTGCTGCGGCGTGTAGAAGCGGCCCGGTTGAACAAGCGACATGGTCCACGCCACGACGAAGGTCATCGGCAACGCGGAGACCAGGGCGACGGCTCCGATCCGGATCGCACCGGCGCGAACCCTTGTCAGGGACAGCACGGCGTCCGCCGCGATTGCGGTCACCACGCCGGCCGCCGTCAGCCCTAGCCAGAATGCGTAGCGAATCGCGGTTGGGAAGGCCGGGTAGGAGCCGAAGGGGCCTGCGAAGCCGAGGAGCAGGCCCACCGGTATCGCGGCCAGGAACGGCCTCCATCTTCCCCAGGAAGGCCGTTGGCGCTGCGTGAACTGCATGCTTCCCACATTGGCGAAAAAGCGGAAGCTATTGGCGAAATCCCGGCTTGTCGATGCGGCGGAGACAGGCGGATGTCGATCGCCGCCGGCGCGATCCGCGCCCCAAAACCTGTCCAACATGGAGAAATGACGATGAAATGCTTGATGACGCTTGCCCTGACCGCCGCCTTCGCTGCCCCTGCAGCACTTGCCGCACAGCCTGCATCGTCGATCGCCGTGAACTGCGACGCGGGAGCCGCTACGGCGGGCGGCGAGGCCCCGAACCTACACGGCCATTGGGATTTCCTGATGGTTCCCCGGGGAACGCCCAGTTTCGGGCTTATGTCGATCGGCTTCGTCGGCGCTGAATATGGCGGATCGCTGGCGCCGGTGAGGACCGCGCCCGTTGTCCTGCGCAAGATCACCTTGACCGGCAACCGCGTTCACATGGTCGTCGCCTCCCGCGAGGGCGATGTCCTGTTCGACGGCAGGCTCTCGGCCAAGGGCGACCTTATGTGCGGAACCGTAACCTACCACGGCGGCGAAACCTTCCCGATGGTGGCGCAGAAGCGGCCCTCAACCTATCAGTCGCAGCCTCAGGCTCAGCGGGCGCGGTAACCGGCTGAACGGGCGGGCGGCGAGGCTCAGGCGCCGCCGTTCATTATCCGTCCGTCTCAGGGACGTTCGTGAAATCGCCAAGCAGTCTAGCGCCGAATTTCAGCGTCGTGGTATAATGTAGGCATGTATCGCGGCCTGAAGGATCTAGTTTACTTGGTGCCGCTGTTCATGGCCGGCTTGCTCCTGCTGGGCGTCGCGCAATTGTGGCTGCGCATTGGCAGGAAGGCGGAGCCAACTGCGGCAGATTTCCGAGAAGCTGCCAGTGCCACCGCCCTGGCTTTGGGGCTTCTGGGAGTCGGTATCGTCGCGGCCTTTGCGGTCCGCTTACTGCGGAGGCTAATGCTTTGGCTTTTCTGACGTTTGACCCGGATAGGATCGCCGCGCCGCTTAATCTTAAGTGCAGCAACGCAGAAGCGCGATCAGAAAGCTAGGCTGCGCGGAACTCCATCTAGCGCGGGCGATTCGGCGCTGGTGGTCGGAGCCTGTTCAGCAAGGGATTTGTAAACGTCCGCGAGTTCCAGCTGAATTTGCCGGGTATTATGTGAACGAGCTTCAGCCGCTGCTTCTCGCGCCTGAGCTTCCCACCGACGATATTGTTCCGGCGATCTATCCACGTGGTCCATAACGCAACCTGCACTCGGCCAACCTAACAGATCGGAAAAGCAACGACTTTTACCTATGTTGGGTATGGATATTTTACGGTTGGGATCACCCCATGATTTTAAATTGATCTCCGGCCTCGTCTCCGATCAGCGCAATTCCAAGGTGAAAAGCAGGCCATGTTTTTCTGACGATCCTCAATCACTGGAGCGGATCGCGGAATCCAATCCAAACACTCGCGGAACAAAGCGGAACCAAATTTTTCCGTTCGACGTTAGTGTAAAATTCGCGTAAAATTAATCTCCATCATTTCGGTGCGCGAGTAACGTGGGTGAAGGGTATTTGGTATGCGTTCTGTTGAATTTGGCGGCAGTGCTCTGTTCGGTACGGCTTTTGGTGGCGGTCTCACGATGGCGGAAGTGGAGACGGATTCGACCGGCGTTCCCGGGACGCCGGTGACTCCTGCCCCTGTCGGCAAAGCGGCCGACTTCACCAGCCCAAACGGCAACGGCCATTCCGAGGTCGTTGCAAACTCCGGCAACATCGACATGTCACTCACGGACCCCGCTGCGGTGGTGGTCTACACCGGCAACGGTGATTCCGCCCTGACCACCGGCTACATTCAGTCGGCCACGGCCGGTCGCGGCGTCATCCGCATTACGACCAACCAGGCCTTCACTTACACTGGGACCGGATCGACGCTCGTCAGCGGGGCCACGGCCACGGCAGCAGACACGCTTTTCATCACCGCGTGGAGCGTGACCATGACGACTGGCACGCTGACCGCGCTCGGCGCTGGTTCGACCGCGCTGGACGTCACGGCCAACGGCGGCACGGGCTTCGGCGGGATCGACGTGACCGTGGATGGGGATATCCTTTCAGCGGCGGGACGCGGAATCATCCTCGATCAGAACGACGACGCCGCGACCGGCAACGTCGAGCTGACTTCCACGGCTGGAAATACCATCACTTCTGGCAACGGGAATGCCGTCACCATTCTGACCGATGGTTCCGGGACCATCACGGTCGATCTCGCCGCCGCGGTGTCGTCTGCCGGCGGAGACAGCATCAACATTCGCGACACCGCGACGGGCGGCGATATTTCGGTCACCCTCGCAGCCGTCACCTCGGACGGTGCGGGCAGCGACGCGATCGACGTGCAAAGCTCCAGCACGACCGCGGACGTCACGGTCGTCGTCAACGGAGCGATCAATTCGGACGACGACGGCATCATCGCCTCGCTCCTGAATGCAAGTGCGACCGGAAATGTCAGCATCACGGCTAACGGCGTCATCAACGCCGACAACAACGGCATTCTGGCCGTCAACAACGGTTCGGGGACGATCTCAATCAGTGCCGTCGGCACGGTTACCGACGATGACGACGGCATTTCCGCCGTTTCCAATGGCGGCGCCATTACGATGACGGCCGGAAGCGTCACGACGGTTTCTGACGAAGCCCTCGATGCTCGGCAGACCAATGCGGCCGGTACGGGCGCAATCACCGTCACCGCCACCGGCAATCTTGTCGGGAACGGCGGCATCCGGGCGTTGAACGCTGGAACCGGGTCGGTGACGCTCGCGCTGGGCGGCAGTGTCACCGGTACCGGAATGGATGCCATTCACATCACCTCGTCCAATGCTTCAGCCGCGGCCATCAGCGTCACCACGACAGGGGAAGTGATCAGTTCGCGCAACGGTGACGGCATTGACGTGGATACGTGGGGAACTGGCGACGTCGAAGTCGTCAACGACGCGGCCATCAACAGCGGAACGACCGTCAACACGTTGCTGGATGGTATCGATGTCAATTCATTCGGCACCGGGAACATCACCATCGAAAATAACGGTGCCATTGGCTCGTCCGGAGATCGCGCCCAGGCAACCGCGATCAATGGAGCAATCAACAATGCTGCTGCGGCCGGCAATGTTTCGATCTCTGGTACCGGTGCCATTTTCGTGGTCGACGACGGCATCGACGTCTTCATCAATGGTACCGGCTCTGCTTCCGTCGCTTACAGCGGCGCCATCAACACGACCACAGGTCACGGCATCCAGATCGACACGAAAAGCGGAACCGTGACCGTTACCACTGGGGGGGCAATCAGTGCTTCGACAGGCCACGGCATCGACACCACTTCGACCACGGGCAATCATGCCATCACGGTCAACGGCGCGATAAATGGTGGGCTCGATGGCGTCCATGGCGTTTCCACTTCGGGAACGATCGCCGTCAACGTCAACGGTGCCAACGTCACCAGCGCCGACGACGCGGTGGACGTGTCCAGCAATGGTGCGAAGAGCGTAACCGTAGCGACGGGCCGGACGCTGTTGGGTGGTGATTTGGGCATCGCCTCGACGGGTACTGGGGCCACGACCATCACTAACAGCGGCACCGTCACGGGCACCGGGACCGCGATCCTCAGCGCGACGTCGGCGACGACCGTCAACAACCTTGCGGGCGGAACCATCAACGGCGCCATTACCCTGTCGGGACTGAACGACGCAGTCACCAACGCCGGGACGGTCGCCGGAACGGTGAACCTGGGCGCAGGGGATGATCTTTATGACGGCCGCAACGGCAGCATCAGCGGGAACATCAATGGCGACGCAGGCAACGATACACTGCGGGGTGGCGCCGGCGCTGAATCGATTAGGGGCGGCGTTGGTGCCGACATATTGGAAGGCAATGGCGGTGCGGATACGCTGACCGGTGGAGCCGATAACGACACCTTCCGCGGCGCGGCCGCCGGCCTCAACGGCGACACGATCAGCGACTTTGCGGCGGGCGACCGGATCGTCATCAGCGATGCTTCGGCTGGATTCAGCTTCTCGCTCAGCGGCAACACGCTGACCTACACCGGCGGATCGCTGACGCTGACCGGCTTTGCTGGGCAGCTACAGGCCTCGGCGGCCGCCGGCGGCGGCGTTCAGCTGACGGTGGTTGGGTCCCCGGTCAGTGACGCCCGCAACGACTTCAACGGCGACGGCCGCAGCGACATTTTGTGGCGCAACGAGGTCGGCGCCTTGTCCCAGTGGCTCGCCCAGGGCGAGGGCTTGTTTGCCTGGAATCCCAATGCCGCCTACCAGCTCGAAACAAGCTGGCAGATCATCGGCTTCGGCGACATCAATGGCGACGGGCGCGACGACATCCTGTGGCAGCATGCCAATGGCGACATAATGGAGTGGCTCGCCCAGGCCGGCGGTAATTTCGCCTGGAACCCGATCTCACCCAACCCAATGCAGCCCGATTGGCATCTTATCGGGATCGCCGACTTCAACGGCGACGGCCGCGACGACATGTTGTGGCGCACGGAGGCAGGGGCACTGACGCAATGGCTGGGCCAGGGCAACGGCTCGTTCATTGCCAACCCGGCCGCCCAGCAATCGCTGAGCACCGCCTGGGAGGTTGCCGGAGTCGGCGACTTCAACGGCGACGGCCGCGACGATATCTTGTGGCGCAACGAGGCCGGAGCGATGTCCGAGTGGCTGGCTCAGGCCGACGGCTCCTTCGCCTGGAACCCCAACGCCGTCCACCAGCTACCGACCAACTGGGAAGCTGCCGCGACCGGCGACTTCAACGGCGATGGCCGCGACGACATCATGTGGCGCAACGAGGTCGGCGCGCTGTCCGAGTGGCTCGGCCAGGCCAACGGCTCCTTCGCCTGGAACCCCAATGCCGCCTACCAGCTCGGCACCGAATGGGAGTTGGCGATGGCCGGCGACTTCAACGGCGACGGGCGCGACGACATCTTATGGCGCAACGACGTCGGCGCGATGTCCGAATGGCTCGCTCAGACCGACGGCTCCTTCGTCTGGAACCCCAACGCCGCCTACCAGCTGCCGACCAATTGGCACCTCCAGCCGGAGTCCCCGATCATATAGCAAATCGGTTCGGGCGATGTCCGCAATGGGTGAAAAGGACATTCCGCCGGTGTAATCCTCGGCACAAGCCTTCTTAATCTGCAGTTAAGCAGTCGGAAGGTTTTTGCTGTGGCTCATGAACTTATAGGTGAATATCCGGCAGCCAATGATCGCGAGCAAATCGGCCACTTCCTGCGTTTTGCTTTTCCTCTCGCGCTGGGAACGTTCCCGGAGATGCTGAGCATGCTGAAGAGGCAGGAAGCATCGGAAGGTGCGCTAAGCGACTAAAGCTGTGATTCCCGGCCGCTAAGGGTGGGAAGCGGAGGCGCGCGTGCTGTAATGCCCGTTTGGAGACCGCCCTAATACCCCATCAGCCCCAGCACTTCCTTCCTGCTCCGCTCATCCTCGCGGAACACGCCCATCATGCGGCTGGTGGTCATCATCACACCCGGCGTGCCGACCCCGCGCGCGGTCATGCAGGCGTGGCTCGCCTCGATCACCACCGCGACGCCCTTGGGCTGCAGATGCTCGCAGATACAGTCGGCGACTTCCGCGGTGAGCCGCTCCTGCACCTGCAGCCGTCGGGCATAGCCGTGCAGGACTCGCGCCAACTTGCTGATTCCAACCACTTTATCGCGCGGCAGATAGGCAATCGACGCCTTTCCGATGATTGGCGCGAGGTGATGTTCGCAGTGGCTTTGAAATGGGATGTCCTTCAGCAGCACGATCTCGTCATACCCGCCAACCTCCTCAAAGGTCCGCGACAAATGGAGGGCCGGGTCCTCGGCATAGCCGCGGGCATATTCGCGCCAGGCCCGTGCAACCCGCTTTGGTGTGTCTAACAGCCCTTCGCGGTCGGGGTCGTCGCCCGCCCAGCGGATCAGCGTCCGGACCGCCTCCGCCACTTCGTCAGGCACCGCGACCTTGGGCGCGCCCTGGACCAGGTCGCCATCTTCAGGACTGCACGGCATGTTCAAGCTCCCCGGCGATATCGTCCGCCACTGCGGCGACTTGCTCCCTGATATCAGGAACGGCGACAATCTCCCAAAACTTCCCTTTGGTCAGCGGCCCCAGCGCCCAGAGCACGCGGAGCCCCTTCGACCCGCGAGCGCATATCGACCTCGATGCCCATGCCGAGCGCATCGGGCCGTGCCAGCCCAGCCTGCATCAGCCCCTTCAGTACCCCATCCTCGCTCCGCCCAATCGCACCCAGCGGCCCGGTGCAATTCACTCCCAGCGAGAAGCGCTGCTCCATCGCCAGGCCGCGGAAAGCGCTTGGCAGGGTGGTCTGTCCACGCCTAGCAATCTCCACCACCAGATCCCTACCCATTTCGCGCATCGCCCCAATCCGCCCGGCAACAACCTCCAGCCGCCCCTCAGCCCTCAGCCGCTCAACTGTCGCCGCCACCTCCGGCGCAATGCGATGGCGATGCACGTCCCACCATGGGCGCGCGTGGCGCAGGAAGCGTCGTTGCTCCCGCCCGTTCATTGACTGCCACAGCGCATGGCTATGCGGCCGCAAAGCGTCGATCGCCGCGCGCCAACCAACCTCGGCGCCCCGCCGCCGCAGCCAGCGCCACAGGTCCAGCACACTCCCCTGAGGAACCACACCGAATTCCACGGGCGCCGGCTCATTCGCTTCATGGCCCCTCGGCACCTGGCCGCGCCGCGACAAGGCAACGATCCGTCCGCGATGGCCCGCTGCATCGAGGCTGAGCACGACGTCGACCATGGTCAGGCCGGTGCCGATAATCAACACGTCGCCGCCACTGGCCGAGGCCCGCAACACGGCCGCGCGGCCCTCGTCGCTCCACGGGTTGTTGATGAACAGGGGCGTGCCAACGTCTTGCGCCAGTCGCAGCGGCTCGGGCGGCTGGTTGCCCTGCGCGAGGACCAGGGCCCGGCCCTCAATGTTCGACCCGCCGGCTAATGAAACTGCCCAGCCGCCGTCGCTGGGCGCGCTGCCAATCGCCTCTCCCTCGATCACGGTAACAAGCCCGCCAGCCCGCGCCTCGTCCAGGATATCGCGCAAATAGGCCCCGAACCGCCGGCGCGGAACGAAATCTTCCGGCGCGTAGCCCTCCGCCCCGACCGTTGCCGCGAAATGCTCCGGTCGATCGGCCCAGGCTCCCATTTTTCCGGCAGGCACGTTGAGCAAATGCACTGATTCAGGCGTTGAAAAAGCCGTGCCGCGGCCCGCCCGATCTCCGCTCTCGATCACGCCAGCGCTGATTCCCCGATGAGCCAGCTCGGCTGCCAGCATGGTTCCCGAAAAACCGCCTCCGACGATGACGACGTCGGCGGCCTGCACGTTAACAGTCATGCCCGTCAGATTTCATAGTCAGGCCAGACGTTGGGATGGGCTGCGCTGGCCTTGCGGCTCATCATATGCTCGTGAAGGCTGATGACGGTTCGTCCTGCCGTCTGCGTGAACAGCGCCGGCACCGCTGCATGGACGATGCAGGCCAGGCCGCCGCCGATCATCCGAAAGCCGATCGCGACGGCCCCGGCGCCATGCTCCGCCCAGCTCATTCCGAGCGACTTGGGATGCTCCCAAAACAGTCGGCCGAACATCGCATGAATCCCCTTTTTGCTTTGATTTCAATGGCCTGTGGTGGCCCCGGCAGGACTCGAACCTGCGACCTTCAGTTTAGGAAACTGCTGCTCTATCCTGCTGAGCTACGGAGCCTTCGCCGTCCCTTAGGAAAGCGCGGCCGTTGAAATCAATTCGCGACGGGGGCAATCACACGGCGATGCTGGTAGACCGGGATGCGCGCCCTGACATCGGCGATGCGGCCGAGGTCGATTTCAGCGAAGCCAAGCCCCGGCTCGCCGCCCAATTCCAGCACCAGCTCGCCCCAGGGATCGGAAACCAGCGAATGACCATAGGTCTCGCGCCCATCCTCGTGCCGGCCGGCCTGCGCTGCCGCGACGACGAACAACTCGGCCTCGATCGCCCGTGCGCGCAGCAGCACCTGCCAATGCGCTCGCCCCGTCGGAACGGTGAAGGCGGCAGGTAGGGAGATCACGTCGGCACCCGCCTCGCTCAGCCGCTCGAACAATGCTGGGAACCGAAGATCGTAGCAAATGGTCAGGCCGAGCTTTCCGACCGGCGTATCCGGCACAACGACTGCCTCCCGGCCGGCTTCGTATATTGCGGACTCCCGCCAGCTCTCCCCTGTCGGAAGGTTGACGTCGAACAAGTGGATTTTGTCATAGCGCGCCCGCACCTCGCCCTTGCTATCGATGACAAAGCCGCGGTTGACCAGCTTTCCGCCCTCGCCTTTTAAAGCGAGCGAGCCCAGGTGCACCCAGATGCCCGCCTCTTTCGCGGCGGCACATACGGCGGCCAGCACCTCGTCTTTCCCTTCGGCCCTGGCATTGCCCAATGCCCTTTCGCGATCGCGATCGAGCATTCCCGACATTTCCGGAGTAAACACCATAGCCGCATCGCCTTCGGCCGCCTCCCGGACCGCCGCCACAAGCCGCTTGGCATTGGCCGCGGGATCGATCCCGCTTTGCGCCTGGTAAATAGCGATCCGCACCGCGCTCATGCGGCGAGCATTTCGTCCAGCTTACCCTGATACTCAAGCTCCATCAGATCATCGCAGCCACCCACATGGCGACCGTTGATGAAAATCTGCGGCACAGTCATTCGCCCGCCCGCGCGCTCGAGCATCTCGGCCCGCTTGGCTCCGCCAAAGTCGACCGAATATTCCTCGTAGGGCACCTGCTTCATCTCGAGCAGCTTCTTGGCGCGAAAGCAGAAGCCGCAAGTCATCTTGGTGTATATCTCGACCTTGGGCAAAAGCCCCTCCTTCGAATCCAATTGTCCGTTTCTTAACGCATGAGTTGCGCTGGGCGAACCACCCTGGCCCAGCAAATCAGCTCAATCCGGCTCGCGCCGGCCCGCCGCAGCGCCTTGGCGCAGGCCTCGGCGGTGCTGCCGCTGGTCATCACATCATCGATCAGAACGACAGTTCTGCCTCGGATATAATCGGCATTTGCAACGGCGAAAGCGCCCGCCACCGCCTTGCGCCGCTGGACATGGTTCATGCCCTTCAGCGGCTGAGTTCGCTTGACCCGCCGAAGCACGCCGCTGTTCGTGGCTAAACTCCAGCACCGGCCCAGCTCGCGCGCCACAAGGTCGGACTGGTTGAAACCGCGTCTCCACAATCGCCACCGATGGAGCGGCACCGGGATGATCACCGAACTGCTATCCCAATCGCTCCTCAGCGGCGCCATATATCGAGCCATGGTCCGCGCCAGCGCCACCTTGCGCCCATATTTCAGGCGCAGCGCGATCGATCGAGGGAGTTCATCATAGGCGACCACGGCCCGCATCCGGTCGAGCTTTGGAGGATCTGACAGACAGCGCCCACACTTATCGATCTCGGTCCCGGCCAGCGGCAAGCCACATTGCTGGCAACCGGCATTGCCAAGCCATTCCAACCGGCCCCAGCACGCCGGACAAAAGGATCCAACCTCTTCGATCACCTCCGCGCAACCCGCGCAGCGAGGCGGCAGCGCGAAGTCGAGCAACAGCTTGCCTAGGCTGCGGACTAAACGAGTGAAGGGGATCGTCATCACCCCTTGTCGCCTGCAGCCGCGGGCCGCACAAGCGCCGCCGTGACGAAGGACTTGTTCGACCGCAGATTGCGAGCAGTGCGGCGCGACCGCGCCGCTCGCACAGGCCTCGACCCATTTCTGTCCCACCGCGCCTTTGAAGATTGCCTCGATCGGCTGCGTGATATTCCCCGCCAATTTAGGCGTGCGCTTCTCCTGGGATGTCCATCTCCGGAATGGCCGCGACGAATTCGTGACTTGGCGAGTGGGGTCGATGTTCTGGATCCCGGATCATTGTTCGCGAAACAGGCCGGCGGGACACAGGTCGAGGAGGACCGTCATGATTTCGGCGAAGCGCGTTACGACCTGTGCCTGGCGATCGGCACGCTGGACACCGTCAATGACCTGCCGCTCGCATTGAATCTGATCAGGAGGTCCCTTCGGCCCGACGCTCCGTTCATCGGCGCAATCGTTGGGGGCAACAGTCTTCCCGCGCTTCGTGCCAGCCTCATCGAGGCGGACCGGGCAAAGGGAAGGGTTGTGGCACGAACCCATCCGCGGATCGAACCGGCCTCATTGGCTCAGCTGCTTGTCGCCGCCGGCTTCGCCATGCCCGTCGTCGACGTCGACCGGGTCAGACTTCGCTATGAATGCCTCGATGACCTGGTCCGGGACTTGCGGGCCATGGCCGCGACGGCCGTTCTAGCGGACCGGCCACCGGCCTTGTCGAAAATCGGGGCGAGCCGTGCGCGAGACGCATTTGCCGAGCGTGCCGACAAGGGCAAGACCGAGGAAATTGTGGAAATTCTCCATTTTCTGGCTTGGACAAAATAATCGCGGAAAGCGGCGGGTTAACCTCGTTCCTCCAATCAAATCTTAATCGTTTTCCAGCTAAACCCGCTTCGTGGACCAGGACCAGAGGAGGGTGGCATGCTTGCTATCCGGACGATGGGTCGCAAGCTTCGCTCGGACAAGCGCGGCGCGACCGCTATAGAATATGGATTGATCTGCGCTTTAATCGCGGTCGCGATCGTCGGCGCGCTTCGCTCATTGGGCGGAGGAGCCGGCGGGATGTGGAGCGAGCTGGATAACAGAGTGACCGAGGCTTCGGATTAGCTTCGTCGATTTCCGTAGACCACCAGCTTGACCTTTTGGCCGGGCGCGAGCGGGCTGTTCGCGGCCAGGCCGTTCAGCGCCAGAAAGCGGTCGAGCTTGTAATCGCGATAGGCCATCGCGACTGGCGAGCGATTGGATTGTATCTCCTCTGCCGACTGTCACGACATCGATCACCCGAGGCCGGATTGCCGCCGCTTCGGCGGAGCTGATCCGCCTCAATGAATTGACCATCGAAGCGAAGGGCGCCAGCCCCTGTCCCGCCCGTGTCAGCGCCACAAAGTGATAGATTGTGTTGGCGTCCCACTGATAGGCAAATACACTCACGTCTACCGCACCTGAAGATGTATTCGCGCGTCCAACAACATAGGTCGCCGGAAGGCCGTTCACGGTCGTCCGCTGAGGCTGTCCCAGCGCTATCTGCGCACGGCCGCCGGTAAGCTGTTGGAGGACCCTGGCGATATAGGCGTCCATCCCTCCGGAGAAGCGGCCGCCGGAAAATTGCGCCTGGCCGCCCGAACCCTGGATGGTGACGGCGCTGGTACCGTTCTGCATCATGTAGCCGGTCGGCACGAAGAATTGCATGCGAAGGTCGGGATGAGTGAAGCTTCGGCCATCGATGACGCCCTGCGCCGGGTCGTCGTCGACCATCACTCCCTCAACCTGCGCCAGAAAGGCGTCGCGATTGCGCAGTCCGGTGCCAACACGCCCAGTTTGGCGGGCCATCTGCCCGGCCTGGGCCATCCGGTTTTCGCTCAGGGGATGAGTGCTTGCCCATTCGGGGGTCGACCGGTTCCTGTCTCCCTGTATCCTGGCTTCGAGGGCCGATGTCCGGGTCAGCTGCGCAAGCATCGTCGCGCTGCCGGCGGGATCATAGCCCGCCGCCGCGATATAGCGGATGCCGAGCACGTCGGCCTGATATTCCTGGTCGCGGCTAAAGCTTAGCAGCCGCATTTTGGAAAATTGCTGCGCGCTCTGCGAAATGAGGCCGCCGAAGGCATTGTTGCCGACCACGGCACCCAAAATCTGACCGAGCACGCCCCAGATCGCGCTGGTGTTCGCGGCCGAACGGCGGGCTTGATGGTGATTGGCGGCGATGTGTCCCGTTTCATGGCCCACGACGAACGCCAGTTCGGACTCGTCGTTCATGATGCCCATCAGTTGACGAGTGATGTAGACGTAACCGCCGGGCACAGCGAAGGCATTCTCGACCGCGCTGTTGAGCGTCGTAAAGTGATAGACCTGACCGGCATTGGCAGTGCCCGAAAAAGCCGCGATGCGGCGGCCGATCGCTTCAACGTAGGCGGCGCGCGGCCCGGTCTCGGCGCCGCCGAATTCCTCCACGACCTCGGCGTGCTGCTGGGCCGCCTGCTGGACTTCCCGCTGGTTCAGATAGCGCTGCTGTTGGACCTGCGCAGCGGCTGGTGCGACAATCGCCGCGGTTGCGGCAAGCAGGGCCAAAGGCGTACGCATCGATACTCTCCATCGCCAATCGCGGATTTCTCCCGAATGAACGGGAGATCGGCGGCGATGGTTCCGTAAGGGCTCTAACCGATGGCCAGGAACTTGGAGCGTCGCTGCTCCAGGATCTGGCCTCGATCGAGCTTGGTCAGGCCGTCCAATTCCTCAAGGATTGCAGCCTTGAGGCTGTCGATCGCTTCCGCCGGCGCCCGATGCGCTCCGCCAAGCGGTTCGGCAACAATCCGATCGACCACGCCCAGCGCCTGCAAATCGCCAGCGGTAATGCGCATCGCCTCGGCGGCGTCGGCCGCCTTGTCCGCAGTACGCCACAGTATCGACGCGCAGCCTTCCGGGGAAATGACGGAATAGACGGCGTGCTCGAACATCAGCACGCGGTTCGCGGCCGCGATCGCGACAGCACCGCCCGATCCCCCCTCGCCGACGACCGCGGCAATCATCGGCACGCCCAACGCCAGCGACTGTTCGGTCGAGCGGGCGATCGCCTCGGCCTGACCACGCTCCTCTGCCTGGACCCCCGGAAAAGCACCCGATGTATCGACCAGGCTGACGACCGGCAGGCCAAATCGATCGGCCAACTGCATCAGGCGGATCGCCTTGCGATAGCCCTCCGGCTTGGCCATTCCGAAGTTATGCTTCAGCCGGCTGGCCGTATCGTCACCCTTCTCGTGGCCGATCAACATCACGCGCCGGCCTTCGATCCTTGCCAGGCCACCGATGATTGCTGGATCATCGGCAAAAGCGCGATCCCCCGCCAGCGGCATGAAGTCGTCGGCCAGGCCGGCCACATAATGTTTGAAGTGCGGCCGCTCGGGATGCCGGGCGACCTGCGTTTTCTGCCAGGGCGTCAGCTTGGCATAGGTCTCGCGCAGCAGCTTGTTGGATTTTGCCTCGAGCCTCGCGACCTCGGGTTCGATGTCTATCTCACCGGCGGTGGCGGTTTCACGCAGTTCGTTGATCCGCTGGTCGAGCGCGGCGATCGGCTTTTCAAAGTCTAGATAGGTCAGCATTGGCGGCGCGGGGTAAGGGGCGGCGAGCTTCTCGTCAACGACGGTCCGTGGCCAGCGGATGGCGCGCGTTGACCAGCTCGACCAGGCGGGCCGCATCGACATGGGTGTAGATTTGGGTAGTCGCAATGTCGGCGTGGCCGAGCAATGACTGGAGCACACGCAAATCCGCGCCTCCCGCCAGCAAATGAGTGGCGAAGGCATGGCGGAGCACGTGCGGGCTGACCCGGTCCGGCGCGATCCCGGCCTGCGCCGCCATGCCACGGACTAGTTGAAACAACCGTACCCGGCTCAAATGGGACTTTCCGCTGGGAAACAGCCACTGACTTGCGTCCGGCACGTGGGGCAGCCACTGCTGCACCGCCTCCGTCGCACGGGACGACACTGGAACCAGCCGCTCCTTGTCCCCCTTGCCGCGAAGCATCAGAAACGGTTGGCTGGGTCGAACTGCGCGTCGTGGGAGCGACACCAGCTCGGTCGCTCTAAGGCCCGAGCCATAGAGGAGTTCGAGCAGGGCAAGGTTTCGCAGCGCCAAGGGCTCACCGCTTGCGGCCCGCTCTCCAACCACCGCGAACATTGCCTCCACTTCCGCCGTGTCGAGCACGCGGGGCAGCGGCCGCTGCAGGCTTGGGCGTGGCAGGGAGGCGGACGGATCGTCGGGGCGCAGGCCCTCATCGAGCAGGAAACCATAAAAGCGGCGAAGGGCGGCCGAGCGCCGGGCTACGGTCGAGGCTGCCAGGCCAGCCCACGACTCGCCCAATCGGCTCAACTCCACCGACCCGGCAGCCTCAAGCGAACCGATCGCCTCAGTCGTGGCCTCCAGGTCCCGGCGATAGGCGAGCAGCGTATTGCGCGAGGCCCCCACCTCCGCCGCGAGCATGTCGCAGAAACGGTCGACCAGCGCGCGGTCGTCGGGCGTCACGTCCGTGCCAGCGCCTCGGCGGCGATCATCCGCGCAAAATATTCCTGCCCGGTACGCCGCAAGGCATTAACCAAATGGAACAGGTAAACCCCGCCCACTTCATCGAATTCCCGGCCCTGCAAAGCGCTGGCCGAAAGCAGCATCGAAGTCCCGGCCTGGCGACGTTGCATCGCTCCGTCGATGAAGCGGGTCCAGCTGGTTTGGGCACCAAGACCCAACTGATACTGGCGGTTGAGCCGCCCTGCCGTGTTGGCATCGATCCGGCCTAGCCCCACCAGGCCTGCGATCAACAAGGCCGTGCGCTGCTTGCCCTCGCTTTGGTCGCGATCGGCAAATTCCTCAATTCGGCCGGCGTCAATACCTAGCGATCGATGGTCGGGCGCACCCAGCGCGAGCATTGCCCACACGCGATCGGCCGAGCCATTATCCATGTCGCCAAGCACACTGCTCCAACGCGATGCCTCGCGGTCGAATCCGCCGGCGAACAACGAAGCGACCAGATCGGGCGCGTCCGACTGCAGCTCGGCGTCGGGCGCCACTCGCCGTGCCACACGTGACAGCAGTACCTGCGCCGCTACGCGGTCGAGTGGCGACTGGGCGTTGCCCCAGATGCTCCGCATGGCCCCAAGCCGAGCGTCCAGGTCCTTGCCGATGAAGGCCAGGCGCAGTTGCCAAGCCTGTGTCCCGCCCAACTCATCGGGGTCGGTGGCGTCGTACGAGGTTGCGTAAAGGTCAAGCAGCGCCTGGCTGGATAGAACACCGAGCGCCGCCGCGATCCGGGCCGCGGGAAGCCGCTGGGTTGCGGGGAACATCGGCGCGCGGGCAAGCCAGGCCTGGGTCTGGAGGCTCGAAGCATTGATCAGGCGCTCGGGCGGCATCATGCCGGTCGCCGTGGAAAGCCCATAACGCCAACTGTTCAGCCGATCGACCGGCTCCCATTCGATGGTCACCGCGCGCGAGGTCTCCGCTCCCGCTCCGACGACCTTATCGGCCAGCGCGAGATCGATCCCTCCGACCCGTCCCCGCCGGCGAGCGGCCTCTATGTCAGCCGCGGCCTGCTCGCCTTCGCCCGACAATGAAGCGCATATCGCGGCGACCAGGCCCGAAACTCGCTGCTCCAATTCGCCCAGTCCCGCTTCGAGCGGACACATCGCCGACGGATCGCTGCTGGCCAGCGCAGACTGCAGCGCGACCTGGTTCATCTTCGGCGTGAAGCGATCGGTATCGACGCTGGCGATCAACAACCGCGCCGCGTCGGCCTCGCCCATCCGAAGCAACAACCAGGCGCGCTCGGCTGCCCAGTCCGCTGGATGAACATCAGCCGGGCTAGGAGACTTGGCCAGCAGCACGTTGCGCAGACCGATCTGAACCCAGCGCGAGGCGAACGGCGTGTCCATCCGTCGCATCAATATTTCGAGCGACTTGCCGCTCGCCGCGCCCCACGGCCGCGGACCGATTCCGACGGCTTCCGGATCGAGCGTACCGGCATAGCGGGGGTCGCGCCGCGCCGAATCAGGATATTCGACCTGCGGTACCACCTCCTCTTCGTTCAACTCGCCGGAAATCAGCGAATCGACCATTTCAACCAGCGAATTTTCGATCGAAGGTCGACGGGATGGGGTGGGCGAGGCCGGCTCCGTGCCGTTCGTCGCCGGCTCCGGCGCAGGCGTTGCGGGATCGCCAAAGCCAGGCGGCAGGATTGATTCCGGCTGATCCTGCGCGATGGCGGGCAACGCAATGGCGGCGACAAGCGCCACGCCGCCCAGAAGAAATTGCTTAGTTCGAAGCGGCATTGCTTGAAACGTCGGCCTCTAAGGTTTGCACGGGGACCTCCTCCGCACTGCGCGACAGCAGGAACAGTCCGCCGGCCAGCAGAAGGATGATGACAATCAGGAGAATCAGGCCTCGAGGCATGGTGGCTCCGCTTGGGGTGGCAACAGGAGAAAGGCTTTTGCCCGACCTTGAGCCTCTATGTATAGCCCCGGCCAAATGGAAGCCGCGACAACGTGCAAAAGCTGACCGACCTTCTCGATCGACCCATCGTCCTTGTCGGGCTGATGGGCGCGGGCAAATCGACAGTAGGGCGCCGGCTCGCCAAGCGCCTGGGCCTGCCGTTTGTCGACAGCGATGTCGAAATCGAAGAGGCATCCGGAGCCACCACGGCCGAACTGTTCGAACGTTATGGCGAGCATGATTTCCGCGATGGCGAGCGCCGGTTGGTCGCTCGCCTGGTCGAGGGTGATATACGGGTCATCGCCACGGGCGGCGGGGCATTCATCGACCCGCGGACCCGACAGCTGCTCAACGAGCGCGCGATCACCGTCTGGCTCGATGCGCCGATCGAGATCCTCGCCGAACGCACCGGGCGTCGCAACAATCGCCCGTTGCTGCGCAAGGGCGACCGGGCCACGATTCTCGCTCGCTTGGCCGAGGAGCGACGCCACAACTATGCCGAGGCCCAAATCCACATCCGCAGCAGCGGCGGCGCGCATGGCGATGTCGTCGAGGCGATTATTTCCTCCCTTCGCGAGCATCTCGGGGAATGACGATCGTCCGGATCGATCTGCCCCAGCGCGGATATGATGTCCTGATCGGCCCGATCGACGCGAGCTACGACCGAATCCGCGACCTCATTCCCGCGGCGACCCCAATTCTGGTCAGCGAACCCAGGGTGTTCGCCCTCCACGGCACCGGCATTGCCGAGGCGCTCGGCGCCGACCCTATCCTGGTCGCGGAGGGCGAGGCAGCCAAGGATTGGGCCTCCCTCAACCAGCTTCTCGCCGCTCTGGCGGAACGCCGAGTTACCCGCGACACCCCGATCATTGCACTGGGCGGCGGCAGTGTGGGGGACCTCGCCGGTCTGGCTGCAGCCCTGTTCAAGCGCGGCTGCCCGATCGTCCATCTCCCCACGACCCTCCTGGCTCAGGCCGACAGCGCGATCGGCGGCAAGACCGCCATCGATGCGTTCGGCGAAAAGAATCTGATCGGCACCTTTCACCAGCCGGCGCTGGTCGTCACCGATCCGGCCTTTCTCGACACGCTTGATGTCCGTCAACTCCGCTCCGGCTACGCCGAAGTCGTCAAATATGGCCTGATCGACGACCCCGCGTTTTTCGCCTGGTGCGAAGCCAATGGCCGGGGAGTCCTCGCCGGGCACCGTGATCTACGTCAGCATGCCATCGTCGCTGCGATCCGGGCGAAGGCACGGATCGTCGCCGAGGATGTCGAAGACCGTCGCGGCAAGCGTGCCTTGCTCAATCTTGGGCATAGTTTCGGTCATGCAATCGAGGCCGAGGCCGGTCTTGGCGCCATCCTGCACGGGGAGGCGATCGCACTTGGCATGAGCCTCGCCTTCCGCTTCTCGACCGAACTTGGGCTATGCCCCGCTGCCGATACCGACCGGGTCGTTACCCATCTCGCTGCCTGCGGCCTTCCGACGCGGCTCCAGGAAGCTGGGCTCAACGGGCGCGGTGAAAAGCTCGTGGGTTGGATGAAGCGCGACAAGAAGAGCAGCCGGGACCGAATTGCGCTGGTGCTGGCCAATGGCATCGGTCGAGCATATTTCGAACCGCTGGTGGACGAACGGCGCCTGGCGAATTTCCTGAATGGAACCGCCTAGGATCCCTCGTCAGGCAGCGCCCGGTCGGGACCGAAGGCGCGATCCTGTCCTGCATGAAGATCGCCGGTAGCGCTCTGGCGCTCAAGCAGCTCGCAGTCGCGCAGTCGATATTCCCGATCGACGCGATCGACTTCTTCCTGCCCAACGCCCACTGCCTTCAGCGCCGCCCGTCCCATCGTCACCGCGCTTTCGAACATCTCGCGCTGGGCGAATCTGAGATCGAGATTATCGAACTTCATCAAGTGCACGCGGTCGAATGCACGGACCAGCACCGCCGCCTGCGGGAAGGCCTCCAGCACCCGAATGATGGCTTCGCGGGTCAGCCCTTCGTCCTTGTTGTCATTGCAGAACAGGATCGCCTTGGCGGTTTCGGCGCCCGCGATGCGCAGGAGGTCAAGCCGCATTCCGTCGCCGTAATAGACCTTGGTGCCGAAAGTGCCCGCCACCTCGATCATCTCGGGCTCTTTGTCGATTAGCGTTACCCCGATGCGTTTGGCCATCAGCATTTGCGCAGCGGTCTGGCCAAACCGGCCATAGCCGACCACGATCACGCTGGTTTCAGGCGACAATTCGGGCCCATCGAGTCCATCGGCGCTCCCGCCCTCACGCCGCTCGAGCCAGTCGGTCAGGCGCATGAGGAATGGCGTCGCAGCCATCGACAAGGTGACCACTGCCCCAAACAGCGACGCTGCCTCGGGCAGGATCAGCCGCGCACTTGCCGCCTGGGCAAACAGCACGAACCCGAATTCGCCCGCCTGGCTGAGCAGCAGGCCAAGCCTGACACTGCGCGGCCAGCTATTTCCGAATACTCGTGCCAGGCCGGCGATGATGACGCATTTGATGAGGATCACCGCCAGCGCTATCCCGACCACGAACAGTGGCTGCGCGGCGATCGCACCCAGATCGAGCATCATACCGACCGACAGGAAGAATAGGCCGAGCAGGATCGATCGGAACGGCTCGACGTCGCTCTCAATCTCGTGGCGGTAGGGCGATTCGGCCAGCATCACGCCGGCCACAAACGCTCCCAGTGCAACCGAGAGGCCGAGCAAATGCATCAGAGCGGCTGAAGCGACGACCGTGAACAGCCCGGCGACGATGAACAACTCGCGCTCGCCAAGCCGGCCGATCAGCCGGAACAGCGGATTGAGCACCAGCCTCCCGGCAAGAACAAGCGCAACGATCGCCCCGACCGTGTAGAGCGCCAGCGTCCACCCGCTTGGATCGCTGGGGTCTGGCGGAACCCGCGACATGGCTGCCACGATCGTGATCATCGGGACAATCGACAGGTCCTGGAACAGCAGGATCGAAAATGCCCGCTCCCCCTGCGGCGTATTCAGCTCATTGTCCGACCGGAGCATCGGCAAGACCTGCGCGGTCGAGGACAGGCCGAGCGGAAGCCCGATGGCCAGCGCCGCCGCCGGAGTCACGCCCAGCGCAAGATGAATGAACAGGCTCAGCGCCAGCCCGCAGAGCACCACCTGCGCCAGCCCCAGCCCGAAAATGTCCTTCCTCAGCCGCCACAACCGGCTGGGATGAAGCTCGAGGCCGACGATGAACAGCAGCAGCGCGATGCCGATCTCGGAAAAACTCGCCAACTGCTCGGTATCCGCGACCAGGCCGAGAATGTGCGGCCCGATCAGGGCCCCGCCGACGATGTAGCCCAGCGTTGCGCCCAGTCCGAGCTTGCGGAACAGCGTGACGAATACCAGGGCCGCGCCAAGCATGATTGCGCCGCCTTCAAGCAGGGTGGTGGTCGCCTCCATAGCCTGGGATTCCGCGCTCACCTTGCCCCCTCAATCGCTGCTAGCAAAGTTCGGAACGGCAGAAGGATGGCGCCGTGCCGGCCCTTGCGTGACCGCGCCGGCGCCAGCACGTCCAGTCCCGGCCAGGCATTCGGCAAATCGCCGTTCCCGGCAAGCCATTCTTCCAACTCGGCGATTGCTGCGCCGACTTCTTCCGCGCTTCGGCCCATCGCATGCCCACCCATGATTGCCGCCGTGGCCTGGCCATAGGCGCAGGCTTCGACCGCCTGACGCATCCGAACTACCCGGCTCGCCCAATCAAGCTCTACCGCCATGCGCACCCTGCTGCCACAAGTCGGAGAGCGACGCTCGGTTGCGCCCTCGAGCTCTTCGAACGAGACGAGGTAAGGGATAGACGCCGCCAGGCGCAGGATTTCCCGGCTATAGGGTGGCGCGGTCATTCCCTGCGCCATGTGGTGCCGGAGGCGCTGTCCTCCAACCGCACGCCCTCGGTCTTAAGGGCGTCGCGGATCCGGTCGGCCTCGGCAAAGTCGCGCCGCGCCTTGGCCTCGGCCCGCGCCGCGATACGCTCCTCGATATCGCCGGAATCGCCCGCTCCCTGGAACCATTCACTGGCGCTCATCGACAATAGGCCCAGCACTCGCGCCGAAGCCTTGAGCGACGCCGGATCATCGATGGCAACGAGGCGCGTCAGTGCCAGTGGTGTATTCAGATCATCGGCCAGCGCTTCCATCACGCCGCGATCGACCTCGCCCGTCTCGACAGCGCCTGTTGCACGATAAAGCCGGTCGAGCGTCGATTTCGACTGAGCAATCAGGCTCTCGGTCCATGGCAATGGCTGCCGATATTGAGCCGATAGCAACGCCAGACGGAGCACCTCGCCACGATGGCCCCCGCTCAATAGTTGATCGACCGTGATCACATTGCCGAGGCTCTTGGACATCTTCTCCGCGCCCATGTCGACGAAGCCGTTGTGCACCCAATAACGCGCGAGCGGCAGCCCGCCGTGCGCGCAGCGACTCTGGGCGATTTCATTTTCGTGATGGGGGAAAATAAGGTCGAGGCCGCCACCGTGGATGTCGATCGTCTCTCCCAGATGGGCTCGGATCATCGCCGAGCATTCGATGTGCCAGCCCGGCCGCCCGCGACCCCAGGGTGAATCCCAGCCGATCACGCCCTCGTCGCTCGGCTTCCACAGCACGAAGTCGGCAGGGTCGCGTTTATAGGGTGCGACCTCCACCCGCGCCCCCGCGATCATCGCTTCGCGGTCGCGGCGGCTCAACTCGCCATAATCCGGGTCGCTCGTCACTGAAAACAGCACATGACCGCCGGCTTCATAGGCATGGCCCTTGGCGATCAAGTTCCCGATCATCTCGATCATTGGGAGAACTTCGTCGGTCGCGTGCGGCGCGATCGTCGGCGGCTGGACTCCAAGCGCCCCCATGTCCTCCAGATAGAAGCGCTCGTACCGCTCGGTGATTACCGACGGGTCGACACCCTCCTCGGCTGCCGAGGCAATAATCTTGTCGTCGATGTCGGTCACGTTGCGGGCGTAGATCACCTCTGCATCGGGATGTTCATGCTCCAGAACCCGGCGAAGCAGGTCGAACACCACAGCTGGCCGGGCATTGCCGATGTGAGCCCGGCCATAGACCGTGGGGCCGCAGACATACATTGTGATGCGCTGCGGATTGAGCGGGATGAACGGCCGCTTCTCGCGCGCCATCGTGTCGTGGAGATGGATCACGTCGTGACCCCCGGCCGGCGCCGCGTTTCGACCCAATCCACGACCGCGCGACCGGTCGCGTTGAGCAGTGGATAGGTGCGTGAGTTGGTCATCCACTCAGGGCGGTCGGCCTTCCCGCCATAGATCATGTCCGTCGCCAGGTTAGCGAGCAGGAAGAAGAGCGTCGCACCGATCAGTCCCTTCAACATTCCAAACCCGCCGCCCAGCAGCCGATCGACTGGCCCCAACACCGATCTTCGCGCCTTGCCGCCAACTGCCCGGGCAAACAGCTTAACGCCCACATAGGCCGGCAGGAACAGCAGTGCGAAGGCGACTGCACTGGCGCCCGCCTCAGTTCCCACCGTCTCCACCAGCCGTTCCTGCAGCGGGGTGTGAAACAGCTTGAGCGCCGCGATCCCGGCCACCCAGGCGACCAGTGACAGCACCTCATGCGTGAACCCGCGGACGAAGCCGATGAGCGCGGCCCCGCCCAGCAACAGGACAACGAATATGTCGAGCGCAGTCATATCGGCTCCGGCTAGCCGGTTCTTTTCGCTAATGCGAGAGCTTGAAATTTCGACAGCTTGCAGAATTTGGCGGCCCTACGAGGAGGCACTCAACCAAATCGGGAAGGTCATGAAATTTCTACGCTTCGGGCGCAAATCCGCTCCAACTGAAAATCTATCTCATGCTGCGGTTCTCAAGACGCTTGCACGGAATGACAAGAAAGACCCAACTGCTCGGCTGCGCTTGGCGGGCAAGGCGCTCTTCACCAGCACTTATCGAATGATTTCGAGTGAAAAAGGGGCGCGGATTGAGGACTTATTGGGCATCCTCGCGGCGACAGGGGGTTTCGCTTGTATCGTCGGTGCACTGTCGATCCCGCGTCAAGAGGGTGAGATAGCCATCGTCGAAACATCTGACGGCAATAATTACTTCTTTGGTGATCTGCCCAACAAAGCGCTGGTTGAAGACACGCTGTCGCTGCTCAGCCTCGCGTTTGGTGCGGCTGAACGGCATGGCGCCCCAGTCACAATGAACATGATAGTCGAGGTTATGAAGCATGTGGCCACGTCGGTCGGCGAGCCCAACTTTGGCATCCCGCGTCTTCCGCAAGAGCACACGCCCGGCGACCTGCCGATCAATTACGTCAAACACCAATGGCCGATGGTCCGGGATGCCCTCGACCATTATGAAGTGCCGGCGCAGATGCGAGCGACTTCAATCGGGTTCGCCATTCAGGAAGCGATCGAGCAAAGCACGAATGTCCTCGATCCGCTGATTGCGGCTCAGATTGTGGCTGAGTATGCCGTACCAACGGCCAAGCTGGACCCCGCGCAATTCGGATAATGGCCGGTCGCGTTACCGACCCAAAATCTGGTCGACCAATTCCCTGAGCCGACCAAAACGAGTTCAGGGCGATGCCACTTGGCCCTTCTGTGCCCTTGGGCACCCATCCCTGATCAAAGCCCAGCTTTGCAGCTTCCTTGAGCCGCAAGCCGACATGCCCAACCGGCCGAACCTCTCCCGACAGCGCGATTTCGCCCATCACAACGGCTTCCTGCGGCACCGGCCGCTCGCTCATCGCCGAAACCAGCGCCGCCGCCACCGCCATGTCAGCCGCGGGGTCGCTCAGCCGATAGCCGCCGGCGATATTGAGATAGACTTCGGTGGTTGCGAAGCCGATCCCGCAGCGAGCCTCGAGCACAGCCAGGATCATCGCCAGCCGTCCGCTGTCCCAGCCAACCGCCGCGCGCCGCGGAGTTGCACCGCTCGCCAGTCGCACGGTCAGCGCCTGAATCTCGACCAGCACCGGCCGCGTCCCCTCCAGCGCCGGGAACACGCTGGTCCCGCTGACGGCCTCGCCACGCTGAGTCAGGAACAGCGCTGACGGATTGGGCACCTCGATCAGCCCGCCGCCGTCCATCGCGAACACGCCGATCTCGTCGGTCCCTCCGAACCGGTTCTTGGCGGCGCGAAGGATACGATACTGGTGACTGCGCTCGCCCTCGAAGCCGAGCACCGTGTCGACCATATGTTCGAGTACGCGCGGGCCGGCGATCGTCCCGTCCTTGGTGACATGGCCGACCAGCACTACCGCCGTGCCGTGGTCCTTGGCGAAGCGGACCAGCTCTTGCGCCGAAGCCCTCACCTGGCTGACGGTCCCCGGCGCGCCCTCGATGAGGTCGCTGTGCATCGTCTGAATTGAGTTCGATCACCAGCAGTGCGGGCGGCTCGCCACCACTGACCGTCGCCAGTATGTCGCGGACGGACGTGGCCGCGGCCAGCTGCACCGGCGCCCCGCCCAGCCCCAGCCGGATGGCGCGCAGCCGAACCTGGTCGACCGCTTCTTCGCCTGAGACATAGACAACCTTGTGCTCCGACGCTGCCAGCGTCGCCGCCACCTGCAACAGCAGCGTCGATTTGCCGATCCCCGGGTCGCCGCCCAGCAGCATCGCCGATCCCGGTACGATCCCGCCCCCAATCGCCCGATCGAACTCCTCGATCCCGGTCCGCATCCGGTCCGGGCAGCGCGACCACCGCGTCCAGCCCGACCAGCTCGACCGCCCGTCCGCCGGAGCGGAGGTCATGCTTGGCCGAAAACACCGTCGGCGCGCTCGCTTCCTGGACCAGCGTATTCCATTCCGCGCAGTCGGGGCACTGCCCCTGCCAGCGATGCTGTTCGGACCCGCACGCCTGGCAAACATATCGACTTTTGAGCTTGGCCATAGACCGATTGCTAGCGGCCCGCCGCTCGGTTGCCTAGCGCGTTTGCCGTCGCTACCGCGCAGGGCCATGGCCCTGATCCCCGAGCCGCTGCGCATCCCCGACTTTCGAGCCTTCTGGCTGGCGCGTTTGACCACCACCATCGGCCAGATGGCGATGGTGATCGTCATCGGCTGGCAGGTCTACGACATCGCCCGTTCCACGATGGATATCCGCGAAGCCGCCTTTCAGCTTGGGTTGATCGGCCTGGTTCAGTTCGTGCCGCTTGTTCGTCCTGACGCCGATCAGCGGCTGGGTTGCCGACCGGCTCGACCGGCGCCACGTCGCCCGGGCGGTGATCATCCTGGAGCTGATCTGCGCGCTGATCCTGTTCGCAGCCACCTCGGGCGGGTATATCAGCCTGCCGATCCTGTTCGGCGTCGCGGCGCTGCTCGGCGTCGCCCGTGCCTTTGCCGGCCCCGCGCTCGGCGCGATGGCGCCCAATCTCGTCCCACGCAAAATATTGCCCAACGCCATCGCCCTGAGCTCCACGGCCTGGCAGTCCGGAGCGATCATCGGCCCTGCGCTGGGCGGCATTCTCTACGATGTCGCGCCGCATCTCCCCTATGCATTAAGCGCGGGGCTGTTCGCCTTTTCGGCGCTGTGCCTGTTCACCATAGGACCGTTCGCCCGATCGGCGCTCAAACCCGGAACACCGTGGCAGCAGATGGTCGATGGCCTGGTTTATGTGCGGCGAAACCGGCTCGTTCTTGGGGCAGTCACGCTCGATCTGTTCGCCGTGCTTCTCGGCGGCGTTACAGCGATGCTTCCCCTATATGCTCGCGATATCCTGCACGTCGGCGCGGATGGGCTGGGCCCGCTTAGGGCGGCGCCCGCCCTGGGCGCGACGCTGACCGCGATCTTCTTCTCCGTCCGGCCGCTCCACACCAACGTCGGCGTCAAGATGCTCACGGCCGTCGTGATTTTCGGAGCTGCCACGGCGGTGTTCGGCATCTCGAGATCCTATTTCCTGTCGCTGGCGATGCTAGCCCTGCTTGGCGCCGCCGACATGTTCTCGGTGTATATCCGCCAGTCGCTCATTCAGCTGCACACACCAGACGAAATGCGCGGCCGAGTATCGGCGGCATCGACGCTGGCGATTTCGGCGTCGAACGAGCTCGGTGAGACCCGCAGCGGTTTTACGGCCGCGCTGCTCGGCCCGGTGGCCGCCACGGTCGCCGGCGGGGTGGCCGCGATCGGCGTCACCCTGCTGTGGGCCCTGTGGTTTCCCGAGCTGCGCCGCGCCCGCAGCTTCGAACTTACCGAGCCGCCACCCGAGGAAGCCACCGTCGTTTCCGGAGGCGCGTGACCGCTTGCAACAAGCTTCAAGCCGCACAATGGTGCTGCACCCGCGAAGGAGACTAGCCCATGAAGGCCGCCAACGTCCTCGAGACCATCGGCAACACGCCCCACATCCGAGTCAACCGACTGTTCGGCGACAGGGCTGAGGTATGGATCAAATCGGAGCGGTCGAACCCGGCGGCTTCGATCAAGGATCGCATCGCTTTGTCGATGGTCGAGGACGCCGAGCGATCCGGCAAGCTCAAGCCGAACGGAGTGATCGTCGAGCCGACCAGCGGCAACACCGGCATCGGCCTCGCGATGGTCGCAGCGGTCAAGGGCTATCGCCTGATCCTGGTCATGCCCGACAGCATGTCGGTCGAGCGGCGCCGTCTGATGCTCGCGTTCGGCGCCGAATTCGATCTCACCCCGCGCGAAAAAGGCATGAAAGGCGCCATCGCCCGCGCCCAGGAAATCGTCGATGAGACGCCCGGCGCCTGGATGCCGCAGCAGTTCGACAATCCCGCCAACGTCGATATCCATGTCCGGACCACTGCCCAGGAAATCCTTGCCGACTTTCGCGACCGGCCCTTCGATGCGCTGATCACCGGCGTCGGCACCGGAGGCCATATCACCGGCTGCGCGCGAGTGCTGAAACAAGCCTGGCCGGCGCTGAAAGTCTTCGCCGTCGAACCTACTCTTTCGCCGGTCATTTCCGGCGGCCAGCCATCGCCCCATCCCATCCAGGGCATCGGCGCGGGCTTCATTCCCGTGAATCTCGACGTGTCCGTTTTGGACGGCGTCATCCAGGTTGCGCCCGAAGATGCCAAGGAAATGGCCCGCCGGGCTGCCCGCGAGGAGGGCCTGCTGGTAGGCATTTCATCGGGCGCGACGCTGTCGGCGATTGCCCAGCAGATCCCGCAACTCGGCGAGAATCCGCGGATTCTGGGCTTTAATTACGACACGGGCGAGCGCTACCTTTCAGTGCCGGATTTTCTACCCGAAGAACAGGGTTAAGCACCCGGAAACCCCGTCCATTTGACCCTCCGTTAATCCTTTCCCGATAAGCGCTTACGCTTGAAGGAGTGTATCAGGGGATGCGTAGGGCCAGGTTCGCCGTTTCCGACGGCGACAGGATCAGCGAAAGGGCCTCGGTCAAGGACGCGTTGACCTTCGACCTCAGGGCGCCGGACACGATGGATGACGAGAATCTGGCGATGCAGCGCGTCGCCATGTTCGATCTCGCGCCGGCACTGCTTGGCGCGACCCATATTGTCTGGGGGTTGGCGTGCCTACTGCTGCACCCCGCTGCGGCTTCCGCTCCTCTTGACCGACAACCCGATGCTGCCGGTCCTGGCCGCCCTTGTGGTGGACGGTTTAGCGTTCTTGGGCATCTGGTACCGGGATCGGACGCGGGCCTCGGCGCGGACGCTGTCATGGGGCTTGTGTGCCTATATCGGGATAAGCGGCGCGCTGTGGATGGCCTACGGGCTCAACCTCAGCGCCGCCGGCCATGCGCCGGGCGAAGGCTTTATTGCGCTGGCATTCGGCGCGGGTCTCTGCGCGGCAACAATCGTTTCGATTTCCTCCCCGCCCGTTGCGATTGTCAATGCGGTCGTGGCCGTGGCAGGTGCGACCGCCGTTTCTCGCCAGCCAGAGGTACTCGCCGGCATCACCTTCCTGGCGGTAGTCAACATCGCTTACAGCGTCGCAGGCGCACGGACGGTGCTCACCAACGCCCGCGCGCGGCTTCAGCTCGAGGCCCAGGCGCGCAAGGCGCTGCAGTTCGTCGATGAGTTTGAGAATAGCGGCCGTGGCTGGTTCTGGGAGACCAACAATCTCGGCACCTTGTCCTACGTTTCGCAGCAGCTGGCAGATGACTTCAAATGTCAGCCGGAAGAGCTTCTCGGCCGCCAGTTCACCGACTTGCTGTCAGTCGACAGCGGCTCGCCCGACAGCCTGCGCGAAGAACGCACCCTCGGCTTCCATCTGTCCGCCCGCTTCCCGTTCAGCGACGTGATCGTCCGCGCCGCCAGCGACGAGGACATCCACTGGTCGCTGTCGGGCAATCCGCTGTTCGACGACCGCGGACGCTTTCTCGGCTTCCGCGGCATCGGCACCGATCTCACCGAGCAGCGCCGTTCCGAACAGGAAATCAGCCGCCTGGCCCGCTTCGATTCACTGACCGGTCTGCCCAACCGAGCCCTGATGCGCCAGACACTCGACGAAGCGCTGCGCAATGCCACCAACCGACGCAAGGGCTGCTCGCTATACTTGATCGATCTCGACCGGTTCAAAAACGTCAATGATACGCTGGGCCATCCGATCGGCGACGCCTTGCTCCGCCAGGTCGCCGATCGGCTGAAACTGGTGATGGGCGACCATGGCCAGGTCGGCCGGTTGGGCGGCGACGAGTTCATGGCGGTACTGCCCGGAACGGTGGAAACCGGCCTGCTCGAAAGCTTGGCTCGAACCCTGATCGAGCAGGTCTCGCGGCCCTATTTGATCGAAGGACACCGAGTGACGATCGGTGCTTCGGTCGGCATCGCGATCGGCGACCCGGGACGGGCATGCGCGGACTCGATGGTGCGCAACGCCGATCTCGCGCTCTACGCCGCCAAGGCAGCAGGACGCGGCAAACATTGCTTCTACGAAGCCGCAATGCACAGCGAGGCGACCGACCGCCAGGTGCTCGAAAACGATCTGCGCCAGGCGCTCGAGCGGCAGGAAATGACCAGTCGCCTATCAGCCGATCGTCCGCGCCGCGAGTGAGGAGATCAGCGGCTTCGAGGCGCTGGTGCGCTGGAACCATCCGGTACGCGGCCCAATTTCTCCCGACAAGTTCATCGGTCTGGCCGAGGAATGCGGCATGATCGGCAAGATCGGCGAGTTCGTCTTGAGGTCGGCGGTCGAGGAAGCCGCCCAATGGCCAGAGCAGGTTCGGATCGCGGTCAACCTGTCTCCGATCCAGTTCAACGACCCGCACATCTGCGATACGATCGCGGCAGTGCTGTCGGACTTTGACTTCAAGCCGTCACGGCTCGAGCTGGAGATTACCGAAGGCGTATTCCTGGCCGACAGCGATGCGACCGCCGGAACCTTCGCCCGGCTGAAGTCGCTCGGGGTGCGGCTGGCGCTTGATGACTTCGGCACCGGCTATTCCTCGCTCGGCTATTTGAAGAACGCACCGTTCGACAAGATCAAGATCGACCAGAGCTTTGTGCGCGGCGCAGCCTCAACGACCAAGCGCAACGGCGCAATCATCCGGGCTATCGTCACCCTGGCCGAAAGCCTGGACATGGATACCACCGCCGAGGGCGTTGAAACCCACGACGATCTGTTCCTCATCCGCGAGCTCGGCGTCAGCCAGGTCCAGGGATATATCTTTGGCAAGCCCATGCCCGGCATTGAAGCGCGCGAGATGGCCAACAGCACCGCGCGTCGAAGCCGATGGCTTTCAGTGCATCCGTGAGCCAAGGCAGCGGCTGATGCGCCGCGCCATTGCGGCAATCAATGGCGAGACCACCGAAATCCGGCTGCGCAACATCTCGGCAATGGGCGCGCTGGTCGAATGCGACGCAGTCGGTTAGCGCTGGTCAGAGCCTGACCATCGACATCGTCGGAGTCGGGCCGGTGATTGGCACCGTCCGCTGGACCCAGGCTGGCAAATTCGGCGTTCAGTTCACCGAGAATTTCGACATCAGCCCGCCTTTCGGCAAAGCCTGCCAAGTCCAACGACGTCACTATGCTGCGGCCCTGGTATGTAGCCCCGGGCAACAAGGCCGCCAGTTAGATATCAAAAGGCCTCGACCGGCAGCGCCATCAGGCTCTCCGCCCCTGCTTCGACTTTACGGCGAAGCGCCCCTGCCACAACCAGTTCCCGCTCGGCAAAGAAGCGCGCGGTCGCGATCTTGGAATCGTGGAATGCCTGGTCCTCCCCGCCCTCATTCTTCAGCCCCGCTGAAACTCCCGCCATCTTCAGCCACATCCAGCCGAGGCTGACGAGGCCCATCAGCTGCATATAGGCATAGGCGCCCGCTCCGGCGTTGTTGGGGTCGGCCATACCGTTCTGCGCCAGCCACATGGTCGCGCCCTGCAAATGGCCGACCGCCTTCTCCAGAGGCTCCGCGATACCGGCCGGATCGCCCGCCGCCTTGGCTTCGGCGACGTCACGACCGACCAGATCGAAAAAGGCGCGCACGCCGCGGCCGCCGTCCTTGGCCAGCTTGCGCCCGACCAGGTCCATCGCCTGCACGCCGTTGGTGCCCTCGTAGATCTGGGCGATGCGGGCGTCGCGGACGAACTGCTCCATCCCCCATTCGCGGATATAACCATGCCCGCCGAACACCTGCTGGGCGTTCACCGCGACCTCGAACCCGCGGTCGGTGAGATATCCCTTGATCACAGGGGTCAGCAAAGAAATCAGGTCGTCGGCTGCCAGCCGCTCCTCCTCGGTCTGCGCCTTGCGGCTCAGATCGACCTGCAGCGCACCCCACAAGATCAGCGCTCGCGCGCCTTCGTTGAACGCCCTGGCCTCCATCAGCATCCGACGCACATCGGGATGGACGAACAACGTATCCGCCTTGGCGTCGGGGTCGCGCTCTTCGGGCCTCAGCGCGCGGCCCTGCCGACGATCCTTCGCGTAAGCCACGGCGTTCTGATATGCGACCTCGCCCTGGGCCAGGCCTTGGAGGCCAACGCCCAGCCGGGCCGCGTTCATCATGATGAACATGGCCGCCAGCCCCTTCTCCGGCTCGCCGACCAGCCACCCCTTCGCCCCGTCGTAGTTCAAGACGCAGGTCGAATTGCCGTGGATGCCCATTTTATGCTCGATCGATCCGCAGCTGACGCCGTTCCGCTTGCCTAGCGAACCGTCCTCTTCGACGAGATACTTGGGCACCACGAACAGCGAGATGCCCTTCACATTGTCGGGTGCACCGGCGATCTTGGCCAGCACCAGGTGGATGATATTCTCGGCCAGGTCGTGCTCGCCAGACGAGATGAATATCTTGGTGCCGGTGATCGAGTAGCTGCCGTCCGGATTGGGGTCGGCCCTGGTCTTGAGCAAACCGAGGTCGGTACCGCAATGCGGCTCGGTCAAGTTCATCGTCCCGGTCCATTTTCCGGCGACCATGTTCGGCACATATTTTTGCTTGAGCTCGTCCGAACCCTTGACCAGCAGCGACGCGACCGCGCCCTGCGTCAGGCCGTTGTACATCTCAAAGCTGTGGTTGGCCGAACCCAGATATTCGGCGACTGCGGTCGCAACAACCGAAGGCAGTCCCTGGCCGCCATATTCGACCGGCGCATGAAGCGTCGTCCAGCCGCCGGCAACGAACTGGTCCCAGGCTTGCTTGAAGCCGGTCGGTGTGGTCACCGATCCATCGTCGTGCCGCTTGCAGCCTTCCTCGTCCCCGACCCGGTTGAGCGGTTGCAGCACCTCTTCGCAGAAGCGCCCGCCCTCGGTGAGGATCGCCTCGATCAGATCGGGCGTGGCTTCGCCGAAGCCCGGCAGGTTTGAGTAGTTCTGGATGCCGACGATGTGATCGAGCACATATTTGGTGTCGCGAACGGGCGCGGAATAGACGGGCATCACTCTCTCCTAGGTCGATTTATCCGGCAGTCTGGGCCTTCACCAGCTCGATGAAGCCCTCGAGTTCCTTGATCGTCGCGTCGATGTCGACGCGCTGGCGCCTGAGGTTGTCGACCTGTTCCTGACAGCGTTCGATGGTCTTGAGCCGCTGCGTCCGGCGATCGTCGCCGATGTCATAGAGGTCGAGCAATTCCTTGATGTCCGCGAGGCTTAGGCCGACCCGCTTACCGCGCAGGATCCAGGCGAGCCGGGCGCGGTCGCGATCCGAATAAAGCCGCTGCGTGCCGCGCCGCTCGGGCGCGATCAACGCCTCGTCCTCATAGAATCGAAGCGCGCGCGCCGTAACTCCAAATTCGTCGCACAGTTCGCCGATCGAATAATGCTCTTTGTGCTGAAGCATGACCCAGGGCTCTACTTTACGTTTCCGTAAAGGTCAACAAAGCGGGTCGCCCGCCAGATCGACTGCCTGAGCGCCCATGTCGGACCGATTGTAGGTGCGGCCGGCCATGTCGGCGCCCGGACCGCAATAATAAGCGCAAGCCGCCGGCGGTTGCCCGATCCGCACGACATTGCCCTCGATCTCAAGCGGGATGCGGCATTCGCCTTCTCCGCGTGGCACCAGCACATATCGCCCGTTTTGAGCGCTCAACGGGCCGCTCGCCGAGCAGTTGACGCCGTCCTGGACAAAGGCAATCAGCCCGGCGCGATAGTTGCCGGCCTCTCCAGCGATACACAGTCGATCGCGACCCTGCCCGGCGTAAGTGCCGGTAGGCATTGAAGGATTTTCGCGCTCCTGTGAGCAGGCGGCGAGCAGCAAGGCCGCTGGAATGATGGTTCTCATGACCCTACCTTGCTTCAGCTTCTCGCAAGGCGAAAGGCGACAAATGCGACGACATGCGGTTATAGGCGCCGCAACAGCCCCCAGGGATTCGCAACATTTCATGCTGACGACCAACCCGTTCGACGACGACAAGCTCAAGGAAGAGTGCGGCATTTTTGGAATCTGGGGTGCCGAAAGCGCTTCCAGTTTCGTGGCCCTCGGCCTCCATGCGCTCCAGCATCGCGGCCAGGAAGCGGCCGGCATCGTCAGCTTCGACGGCACCAACTATCATGCCCACCGCGCCATGGGCCATGTCGCCGGCAATTTCGACCGCGACGACATCATCCGCAAGCTCTCCGGCCGTGTCGGAATTGGCCATGTCCGCTACTCGACCACCGGCGAGACCGCGCTGCGCAACGTCCAGCCCTTGTTCGCCGACCTCGCCGAAGGCGGCTTTGCGGTCGCCCATAACGGAAATCTCTCCAACGCGATGACGTTGCGTGCTGCTTTGAACCGCCGCGGTTCGATCTTCCAGTCGACCAGCGACACCGAAGTGATCATCCATCTCGTCGCCACCTCCAGCTATTCGACACCGCTCGACCGGCTGACCGACGCGCTGGGGCAAGTCGAGGGCGCCTATTCGCTGCTTTGCCTGACGCCTGAGGGTCTGGTCGCTTGCCGCGACCCGTTGGGCATTCGCCCGCTGGTCATGGGCAAGCTTGGCGAGGCGACAATCTTCGCTTCCGAGACGGTCGCCCTTGATGTGATCGGCGCCCGTTACCTGCGCGACGTCGAACCGGGCGAGCTGATTATCGTCAACGAAGCCGGAATCCGCAGTTTCCGGCCCTTCGCCCCTGCCAAACCGCGCCCATGCATTTTCGAGCATGTCTATTTTTCGCGCCCCGACAGCATCATCGAAGGCACGTCGGTCTATGAGGTCCGCAAGGAAATCGGAGCCGAGCTCGCCCGCGAAGCGCCGGTCGAGGCCGACCTCATTGTACCGGTGCCGGACTTCGGGCGTCCCCGCGGCACTTGGCTACAGCCGCGAAGCAGGCATTCCGTTCGAGCTCGGCATCATCCGCTCTCACTATGTCGGCCGGACCTTCATTCAGCCGAGCCAGGACGTTCGCAACCTCGGCGTCAAGCTCAAGCACAACGCCAATTCGGCCTTGATCGAGGGCAAGCGGGTCGTGCTGGTCGACGACAGCATCGTTCGCGGCACCACCTCGGTGAAGATCGTTCAGATGATGCGCGACGCCGGCGCCAAGGAAGTGCACATGCGCATCGCCTCGCCGCCGACCAAGCACAGCTGCTTCTACGGCGTCGACACGCCGGAGCGCGCCAAGCTGCTCGCCGCGCAAATGAGCGTCGAGAAAATGGCCCGCTACATCAACGCCGACAGCCTTGCCTTCATCTCGATCGACGGCCTCTATCGCGCACTTGGCGATCAACGTGACGGCGCCTCGCCGCAGCGCTGCGACGCCTGCTTCACCGGCGACTATCCGACAACCCTCACCGACTGCGACACGGATGGCAAACCCAAGCCTTTGTCCCTGGTAGCGAGCCGCTGATCGTCATTGCGACCCCGGCCTTGAGCCGGAGGATGCAATCCAACTGCGTTTTCATGGATTGCTTCGTCGCTCCGCTCCTCCCAATGACCGCCCGTGATGACTGATTCGACAAAATCCTTCGACGGCAAGCTCGCGCTCGTCACCGGCGCAAGCCGGGGCATCGGCGCCGCAACTGCCGAAGCGCTGGCCGAGGCCGGAGCCCATGTCATCCTGACCGCGCGCGGCGGCTCAGCGCTCGAGCAGGTCGAGGAACGGATTCACGCAGCCGGAGGATCGGCCACGATCGCGCCGATGGACCTCAACGATCACGAGAATATCCGTAAGCTCGCCCAGGCGGTTGCCGAGCGTTGGGGCAGCCTCGACATTCTGGTCCTCAACGCCGCGATGCTGGGTAGCCTTTCGCCCGTTGAGCATCTCGATGCCAAGGAGCTGGAGCGCGTCTTCAAGCTGAACGTGCTCGCCAACCAGGCGCTGATCGCCGCCTTCGACCCGCTCCTCCGGCGCGCCGACAAGGCGGACATCATCGGCGTCACCTCCTCGGTCGGCGAAGAACCGCGCGCCTTCTGGGGCGGTTATGGCGCCTCCAAAGCCGCATTCGAAACGCTTCTCGGCGCCTACGCGGACGAAACCGCCCACGCCGGCCGCCTGCGCGTTCAGATTGTCGACCCCGGTGCCACCCGCACCCGCATGCGCCAGCTCGCCTTTCCCGGCGAAGAGCCGGAAAGCGTCAAGGGTCCGGAAGTGGTTGCGGCGGCGATCGTCGGACGGCTGCTGGGGGACGCGGCGACCGGCAGCCGCTGCAGGGTTGAAGACTAGCTCTTCTCCATCGTGACCTGCGCGACGTCGATCCCGCCGCCCCGGAACCCGCCTTCGCAATACATCAAATAATATCGCCACAGATTGTGGAATTTCTCGCTGAAGCCGGACAGTCGGCCCGCGCACACAGCCTCTTCGTAGCGCTCGACGCCAACGCCGGAGAGTTTCCGCATAGTCCAACCCAAAGCCTTCGCGCTTCCCCCATCCCAACCCGCGTTCGCGAGCGAGCGCCTCAAATTGTGGCTCGTCGATCAACATTCCTCCGGGAAAGATATAGGCCTGAATGAAGTCGGCATTCTTCGAATATCCGTCGAACAGGCGGTGGTCGATGCTGATGAATTGCAACGCCGCCCGCCCCCCTGGCTTCAAATTGCGGGAGATGGAATTCGAGGTAAGCTGGCCACCATCGCTGCCCCACCGCCTCGACCATCTCGACCGAGGCGATTGCGTCGAACTGCTCGGACATCTCGCGATAATCCTTCAGCCGGATTTCTATCCGGTCCGATAGATTAGCCTCGGCAATCTTATCATCCGCCCAACTTTTCTGTTCGGCAGATAAGGTCAATCCAACCACCTTTGCGCCGCGCCGCGCCGCTTCAATCGCCAAGCTTCCCCAGCCGCAGCCGATCTCGAGCAGGCGGCCCCCCGGCTTCAATTCGAGCCGATCGAGCAGCATCGTCACTTTTCGCCGCTGGGCCTGTTCCAGCGTGTCCCCCGGCGCGAAGCGGGCCGACGAATAGGTCATGCTGGGATCGAGCCAAGCGGCATAGAAGTCGTTGCCAAGGTCATAGTGCGCGGCGATGTTTCGCAACGCGGTGCGCCGGTCATTGTCGCGGCGCCGATGCATCAGGCGATTAAACCAACGGGCCGAACCCTTGGAGCGGCCGAGCTCGCCCAAGGGAGCGGAATTGCGCATGAACAGGTCGAACAAGGGCACCGGATCGGGCGACGACCACTCGCCCTTTTCCCATGCGCGATACCAGCCAACTGATCCGGACGTTGCGAGCCGCACCAACGACATCCAACTATGCAGTTGGACGACGGCTACCGGGCCGGGCGATCGAAAGCCGATCCGTTGCCGGGATCCTTCAGGCAAGCCTGCTTCGATCCCGCCGGATTCGAGCCGGTCATGAAGCTCATCGAGCAACGCGGCGAAAGCAGGAGCGACAAGCCGGCCGATAAGACCGCTGCCATTGGCGAACAGCCGTCCCGAACGAACCAGATGTTCACCGCGCGAAGCCATTGCGACATGCCTATCCTCGCGTCTGGCATCCTTGGCAAGCGCAGCTCGAAGGGCGCTGCCGTAAAGCTTGCGGATACAAGCTGGATCCTTCCACCGCCCAGGGCCGAACCGTTCGTCGTAAATCGCTAGGAAACTGGTAATCGCCGCTTGCCGCCCGTCTGGGGTTTGTGAAACCAAACTGGGAAGCGAGGCGTTGCCGCCGCAACCAACAATAAGGAGTAAAAATGCGGAGGATCATGCTGGCGCTGGCCGGCGCTACTTTAGCGGTTCCGGCACTGCCAAGCACTGCCTTCGCCCAGGACGGATATTACAAGGGTCGGGTCTGGCGCGATTCCCAGGGCCGCTATCGTTGCAAGCGCCCCAATGGGACCACCGGACTTATCGTCGGAGCGGCCGGAGGCGCGCTGCTCGGACGAGCAATTGATACCAAAGGGGAGCGTGCGACGGGCACCATCCTTGGCGCAGCCGCTGGTGCCCTGGTCGGACGCGAGATCGACCGCAGCCGGGTGCGCTGCCGCTGATTATCTGAACTAACCAGCTCGGCCGGCGCCCTTCCCCACCCCTGATCGGGCGCCGGCCACCCCTCACTTGAGCGCCCGAGCATTTATGAGCGTTTGCGAAGAAGTGCACTTCGCGCCGTCCTTCTATTGCTTATTCCTGCATCGCTGTATTGACACAATAATACACCTATGCGACTAAGGCGCATCAGGGAGGATATTGTCCATGTACAGCCAGAACGACCTCGACGAGGCGGTGGCATCGGGCGCAATCAGCGCCGAAGCCGCCACTGCGCTTCGTGCCTTTGTCGACAGCCAGCGATCCTCGCCCGCGGTCGACGAGGAAAATTTCCGGCTCATCACCGGCTTCAATGACATCTTCGTCTCGATCGCCAGCGCGATCCTGCTGTTCGCGGTCGGCTGGATCGGTCAGTCGATCGGCCAGGCCAGCGGCTTGGTGGTTGAATTCGATGGTCCAAGCCCGCTCGCTCCGGCGGCAGTCGCGGCGACCGCCTGGGGTCTGGCGTTATTCTTCACCGCGAAGCGCCGAATGGCGCTGCCCTCGATCCTCCTCCTGCTTGCCTTTGTCGGCGGCGTATTCGTGACGGTTGGATTTAGCTGAAGTCCTGATCCTCGGCGAAAGCCGGCTCGACGACAACGAAGCGCTTGCCGGCATCATTGGCGCGGTCGCCGGTGCGGTGGCCGCCGCAGCCGCCTGGCTGCACTGGAAACGTTTCCGGGTGCCGATCACCGTTGCCGCTGGCGCTGCGGCCGTCTCGGCCATCGCGGTTGGCCTGGTAGTTGCGGCAATGGGCCGCGTCGACGATATCGAGAATGTCATTCTCGGCTTCGTTCTCGTCCTCGGCATTGGCGTATTCCTGTTCGCAATGCGCTGGGACTCCTCGGATCCGGCTCGGGTCACCCGCCGCTCGGACGTCGCCTTCTGGCTTCACTTGCTCGCGGCACCAATGATCGTCCATCCGGTCTTCACCCTGTTGGGGCTGAACGACGGCACAGCGACCATTGGCGAAGGCCTGATCGTGATCGCGCTCTACGTGGTGCTGGGCATCACCGCGCTGGCGATCGACCGCCGCGCGCTGCTCGTTTCGGCCCTGGCCTATGTGCTCTACGCACTAAGCGAGCTGTTCAAGCAGGTCGGAGCTGTCGAGCTCAACATCGCACTGACGGCGTTGGTGATCGGATCGGCGTTGCTGCTGCTGTCGGCCTTCTGGCACCAGGCGCGGTCCCTGGTCGTTGGGCAATTGCCCGAGGCGCTGCGGGCCAAGTTGCCGCTCACCAGCCGGACGGCTACTCCCCAACCAGCCGCATGAGCCGGCGCTCGAGCGGGGCCAGGACTCCATGGAGTTCGTGGCCTCGTTTGAGCACCGCGCCATGCTCCGATACCAATGCGTACGCCCCCTGCTTCAAATGGAGCTGGGGGCGTTTCTCGATCCGCACCTCGGGCCGCTCGGCGGTGCGTCGGAAAGCAGCGAAGACCGCCACATCCGGGTCGAACCACAGGCCATAATCGCGCCAGTGGCCGGCCGCGACCATGCGGCCATAGAGGTCGAGGATCCGCTGCAGCTCTGCCCGGTCGAATGCGGCAATAGGACGCCGGTCCCGCGGATGCGGAAACGGCGTCACCACGCTCAAGCGCTTTTGACCTTTGGCTTGGGCTGGCTCCGCGCGCGGAGTTCGGCCACTTCGCGCCGCAGCGCTTCGATCTGCTCTTCCAGTTCGCCCTGGCGGGCACGCGCCGGGTCGCAATCCTCGCCGCACGGCGTGCCGTATGGAACGAAACCGGGACTATAATGAACCGCGTCGATCGGTACCGGCCTCGCCGGAATCCCGACCATTGTAGCGCCCGGTTCGACATCCTTGGTCACCACTGCATTGGCCCCGATCTTGGCGCCCTCGCCAACCTCGATCGGTCCAAGCACCTGCGCCCCTGAGCCGATCACGACGCCCGACTTCAACGTCGGATGGCGCTTGCCGCCGACGCCGGTCGATGGATTGGTGCCACCCAGCGTCACGCTCTGATAGATGGTGACGTCGTCGCCAATCTCGGCTGTTTCTCCGATCACCGTGAACCCATGATCGATAAAGAAGCGCTCGCCGATCTTTGCTCCGGGATGGATGTCGATGGCGGTTATCATCCGTGAAAAATGGTTCACGGAGCGGGCCAGGAAATAAAGCCTGCCGCCATAAAGCCAATGCGCGACGCGGTGAAGCGCGAGCGCCCAGACGCCTGGATAGATCAAAATCTCCCATCGCGACCGCGCCGCCGGATCACGGGCCTTCACCGAGTCCAAATATTCAAAAAGGGTCGAAGCCAAGCGAATATCCTCGATCAGTTGACCCCAATTTAAGCTGTCAGGGGCGTAATGAAAAGCCGGACGGCCCTTTTCGCGCGCCGGACGGGCTTGCCGCACCGCACCATCTCCGGCAGTTAATGGCAGTATAACAGGGCGGAGAACGGTCATTCTCACGGACATTTTGGCTGACCCAGCCGCCCTGCTGCCCTTCGTCATGATCGGTTTTGTGGCGCAAATGATCGACGGCGCGCTCGGCATGGCGTTTGGGCAAATTTCAAGCACGATCCTTCTTAGTATTGGAATTCCCCCGGCCATTTCGTCTGCCGGAGTCCATACTGCCGAAACGTTTACGACGGCGGTGTCCGGGATCAGTCACGTCGCACACCGCAACGTCGACTGGCGACTGTTCTTCCGCATCGCCATACCCGGGATTTTAGCCGGGATCATCGGCGCCTACGCTTTGACACAGGTCGACGCTTCAACCGCCAAGCCTTTCGTCCTCGCATATCTGAGTTCGCTGGGCCTTTACCTCTTCTACCGGGGCGTGATGCACCGGCATACCGAACGGCGCCCCAAGATTGTCGAACCGCTGGGCGCAGTCGGGGGCTTTCTTGACGCGGCTGGTGGTGGCGGCTGGGGCGCGATTGTGACATCGAACCTTTTGGTTCAAGGCAGCAACCCTCGGAAGACCATCGGCACGGTCAACACCGCGGAATTCTTCCTTACAATCTCGATCTCCGCCACATTCCTCGCCACGCTGACGTTTGCCGGCAACGAAGAACATCGGGAGCTGTTGTTCAAGGCGGTGATCGGCCTGGTGATCGGCGGCGTCCTGGCGGCGCCCTTCGGGGCCTGGATCGCCAAGAGGGTGAATCCCGACCTGCTGTTGACCTTTGTCGGTGCCGTGCTGACGCTGACCAGCGCTTACGGCCTCTATCGCGTTCTGAGTTGAACTTGCCTCACAATGTCGCGTGTACCGTCGCGACCGCGACGGGGGTCGATGGCCAGTGCCATGGGCGCAACCAGCCGGCTGGATCGTCGCTCGAACGAAATTGGGAAAGGGTGACGACGGGGGCTCTTTAGGGGAGAACGCCCCCGCCGTCGCTGCTGCTCGCGTCGCGATAACAGCAGTTTCTCATGTACCGGTGCTATGCGGCCGGCCTCAATACCTCTTCGCCCTCGCTCCAGTTGCAGGGGCAAAGCTCATCGGTCTGCAATGCATCCAAGACCCGCAATGTTTCAGCCGGGTTACGGCCGACGTTTGAACCATTCACCGTGACATGCTGAATTATGTTGTCCGCATCAATTACGAAAGTTGCACGATGGGCCACGCCTTCTTCCGCGTGAAGGATGCCGAGCGCTTCGGCAAGCTTCTTCGAATTATCCGCGATCCACGGGAAATCCGCATTGGCTAGCTGCTCGTCCGATTTGCGCCAGGCAAAATGGACATGGCTGGTGTCGGTCGAGGCGCCGATCAGCACCGCATCGCGGTCCGCGAAATCATTCTTGAGTTCGCCATAGCCGACGATCTCCGTCGGGCAAACAAATGTGAAATCCTTGGGCCAGTAGAACAGGATCTTCCACTTGCCGTCACTCTTGCCGAGGTCGAGCGTCTCCCCTGCCGGAAGCGCAGCGACACCCTGCTGAACAGGAACAATCAGACCGGGCAGCTTATCGCCAACGGTGAGCATTCAAAACTCCTTCGTTTGTGCACCGCACTAAATCAGGTTGCAGCGCAGCATCTAAGGGACTGGCGCTAATCGTTCAAGTTCATTATATCAATCGGATTGATTGGATTTATCGATGACAGCCTATCTGCCGACGATCAAGCAGCTGCAATATCTCGTCGCCCTCCGCCAGCACGGTCATTTCGGCAGGGCCGCCGAGGCCAGCTTCGTGACGCAATCGACGCTATCGGCCGGGCTGCGCGAACTTGAAACGCTGCTTGGCGTGACGCTTGTCGAGCGCACCCGGCGCGTGGTCCGGTTCACTCCCTTGGGTCAAAAGGTGGCCGACAAGGCGGTTCGAGTCCTCCGGGAATGCGAGGAACTTGCCGATATTGCCCGGGCGGAAGGCCAGCCGCTGCATGGCGAACTGCGGATGGGGGTCATCCCCACGATCGCTCCCTTCCTGCTGCCCGCGATGTTGCCACACCTTCGCAATCAATGGCCCAGCCTGAAGCTCTACTTGCGTGAGGAAACCAGTCAGGCCGCCTGCGACGCCCTGCACCGCGGGCAGCTCGATTGCGTGCTGCTCGCCTTGCCCTACGCCTGCGGAGACGTCGACAAGGCAATATTGTTCGACGACCGGCTGTTCGTTGCTTTTCCGCGTGGCGAAGCGCCGCTGGCGCCCACTGTTGATGCGGCCATGATCGACGAAAATCGACTCCTGATGCTGGAGGATGGCCATTGCCTGAAGGACCATGCGCTGTCCGCCTGCAACCGGCCCGAGCTGCGCGCCGAGGCAGCGATGATGGGCACTTCGCTGCACACCCTCGTGCAGATGGTCGACAACGGCCTGGGCCTCACCTTCGTACCGGCCATGGCGATCGATGCCGGCATCCTGGAAGGGACCAATGTCGACGCCCGGCCGCTGCAATCCGAAAATGGCTTCCGGAGGATCGCGCTGGCCTGGCGCCGGTCGAGCCCGCGGGAGAAAGAGTTTCAGCTCCTCGCCGAAGCCCTTCGCCAGATCGCCACCAAGGTCATTCCAGGCCTGGCAGACGGCGACCGAGCGTCACCGCGCGCACCCGTGCGGGCAGCTCGTGACCTAGTCGAACTCCGGCTTCGAATGACCACGGCATACAGCTCAGGCTTCAGGTGGCCAGGCAGCGGTGCATTGTCTCCCGGTCACTTCGCCATGGCCGGTTCGGCTATGCCGATGGGCTCGGCGCTCTTCGGGTTCTGCGGCACGTCGAAGCGGTCGGCGTTCATCACCTTGGTCCAGGCCTTGACGAAGTCGCGGACGAACTTTTCTTCATTGCCCTTCTCGGCATAGACCTCGGCAGTCGCGCGTAGCTGGCTGTTCGATCCGAAGATGAGGTCGGTACGGGTTGCACGCCACTTCTCCTGCCTGCCGCCTCGGTCATAGCCGATGAACTCCTCATCGCCGCTTTCGTCGATCACCTTCCAGAAGGTATCGTTGTCGAGCAGATTGACGAAGAAGTCGTTGGTGAGCTGGCCCTTGCGGCTGGTGAAGACACCGAGCGAGGCGTCCTTGTAATTGGCGCCGAGCACGCGCAGCCCGCCAAGCAGCACCGTCATCTCCGGCGCCGACAGGCCGAGCAGCGAGGCGCGGTCAAGCAGCAACTCCTCGGTCTTCACCGAATGCTTGGTCTTGAGATAGTTGCGGAACCCGTCGGCCGCCGGCTCCATCACCGCGAAGCTGTCGACGTCGGTCCAGTCCTGAATCGCATCGCCGCGCCCGCCGGTGAATGGCACCTCGACATTGAAGCCGGCGTCCTTCGCCGCCTTTTCTACGGCTGCAGTGCCGGCCAGGACGATCGCGTCGGCCATCGAAACGGATCCTCGCAGCTCATCGATCCTGGCGAGAACCTTGGCCAGTTCATCAGGCTCGTTGACCGCCCAATCTTTTTGCGGGGCTAGCCGGATCCGCGCACCGTTGGCGCCGCCGCGGTGGTCGGACCTGCGATAGGTCGAGGCCGAGGCCCAGGCGGTTTTGACCAACTGGCCGACGCTGAAGCCGGCGTCGATAATCTTACCCTTGAAAGCCGCTATGTCGGCGTCCGATGGCTTGGTGCCGGCCGGGACCGGATCCTGCCAGATCAGATCCTCCCCCGGAACTTCCGGGCCGAGATAGCGGACCTTCGGTCCCATGTCGCGGTGGGTCAGCTTGAACCATGCGCGAGCGAAGGCATCCTTGAAAGCCTCATGGTCGTTGCGGAATTTTTCCGAAATCTGACGGAATTCCGGGTCCATTTTCAGCGCCATGTCGGCGGTGGTCATCATCGTCGGCACCCGCCTCGACGGATCGTGCGCCGCCGGCGCCATGTCCTCAGGCTTCTGGTTGATGGGCTGCCACTGCTGAGCTCCGGCCGGGCTTCTGACCAGCTCATATTCATAATCGAGCAGCAGGCGGAAATAATTCTCCGACCACTGGGTCGGCGTGTTCACCCACGATCCCTCAATGCCGCTGGTTATCGCATGCTCGCCCAAGCCGCTTTCGTGAGCGCTCGCCCAACCCAGGCCCTGAAGCGCGATATCGGCCGCCTCGGGCGCGACGTCCACCAGGCTCGGGTCGCCCGCGCCGTGGGCCTTGCCGAAAGTGTGGCCGCCGGCGGTGAGCGCCACCGTCTCCTCATGGTTCATCGCCATGCGCTCGAAGGTCACCTTGATGTCCCGCGCCGACTGCAGCGGGTCTGGATTGCCGCCCGGGCCTTCGGGGTTGACGTAGATAAGGCCCATCTGGATCGCCGCCAGGGGATGCTCGAGCTCCATTTCCCGGTCGGGCTGGATGCGCGTTTCGGCGCCTTCGCTGACCCATTTTTCCTCGGCGCCCCAATAAACGTCGCGCTCGGGCTCGTAGATGTCCCTGCGGCCGCCGCCGAAGCCAAAGATCGGTCCGCCCATGTCTTCGATTGCGACGTTACCGGCGAGAATGAACAGGTCGGCCCAGCTGATGTTCTTCCCGTACTTCCGTTTGATCGGCCACAGCAGCCGCCGCGCCTTGTCGAGGTTGCCATTGTCGGGCCAGCTGTTGAGTGGGGCAAAACGCTGGTTGCCCGAGTTGGCGCCGCCCCGCCCATCGGCGGTGCGATAGGTTCCCGCGGCGTGCCAGGCCATGCGAATGAAAAACGGGCCGTAATGGCCGTAATCGGCCGGCCACCACTGCTGGCTGTCGGTCATCAGGGCCTTGAGGTCGTTCTTGAGCGCCTGGTAATCGAGCTTTTTGAACGCCTCGGCGTAATCGAATTTGTCACCCATCGGGTCGGGCGAAACGCCGCCCTGGTGAAGGATTTCTACCGGCAGGGCCTCTGGCCACCATTCACGGTTCGTGCGGCCGAGCAGAGAGCGCACTGTGGTTGGGCGGTCCACCGGACAGCCCATCGAATTGCCGGTCTTCGCATCCATGTCCCTGCCTCCTGTCCAATGGTTCGGCCGACGCTAGGCCGCAATTGGAACGGGCGGAAACGAGATAAGTTCGTCAGAGAGAGTTGGAAAATCGATTAATGCGGAGCGCTGGGGCTGCTCAGTCCATATGTTTGAGGCCGATCCGCAGATAATCATAGCCGGTCACCAGCGTCAGCGCCGCCGCGGCCCACAGGCTGACCAAACCGACCTGATGAACCCAGTCCTCGGCCGGGAAGGCACCGCCCAGGATCAGCGCGCCCAGCGCAACGAGCTGCAAAGTGGTCTTCCACTTCGCCAGCGTGCTGACGGGCATCGATACGTTCAGCGGCGCCAGAAACTCGCGCAGGCCCGAGACGATGATCTCCCTCAGCAGGATGACCAGCGCCGGGATGATGTGCAATCCGTGAATCACGGGCTCGCCCGACATCTTGCGACTTGCGGCCAGCATCAGGATCACGGCAGCGACCATGATCTTGTCGGCTATCGGATCGAGAAACTGGCCAAGCCTCGAAATTCGGCCTTGAGCTCGGGCGACATAGCCGTCGAAATAATCGGTGATGCCAACCAGGCAATAGAGAACGAACGTGATCGCATAATCGATCGGGGTCGGGCGCCACAGCAGGAACACGAGGATCGGCACAGCCAGGATCCGTGACAAGGTCAGCAGGTTGGGCAGTGTCAGCATCGAGCCAATGGCTAGGCCAAGGCGCGGTGATTGCACAGACCCAAAAACGTCACGCTTGCGAGTGTAGCCAGAGGCGCTATCAGCGGGGAAGCCGACGATGCAAGACAGCGCACATCTTCTCAGAACACGGCGCTTCCTGCCGATCTTCGTCACGCAATTCCTCGGCGCGTTCAACGACAATCTGTTCCGCACTTCGATGGTGATGCTGGTGATCTATGGCATCTATCGCGACGCGGAGCAGGAAGCGACTTTCAGCGCCATCGCCGGCGGCCTGTTCATCGCGCCATTCTTCCTCTTATCGGCCCTCTCCGGTCAGCTGGCCGACGCCCACGACAAGGCGCGCATCGTCCGGATCGTGAAGAACGCAGAGATTTTGATCATGGTGGCCGGCGCCGCCGGCCTTATCCTTCACAACGTACCGCTGCTGCTCCTGGGCTTGTTCGCGATGGGTGTGCATTCGACCTTCTTCGGTCCGATCAAATACGCCATCCTCCCCCAGCATCTCGAGCCCAACGAGGTGCTTGGCGGCACCGGACTGGTCGAGGCCGGTACCTATATTGCCATTCTAGGCGGCACGATCTTGGGCGGAGTGCTCGTCCTGCAACGCGCCGACGGCAGCTATCATGCCGAATGGGCCGCACTGGCCGTGTTGCTGGTGGCGGGGATCGGCCGATATGCCGGAGGATTTCGTCCCGCCCGCTCCTCCTGCGCATGACAAGGAAATCCCCGGTTTTCCGCAGCGCGGCATGGATTGGCATATTCTCCGGGCATCCATCGCCCTGGTCCGGGCGACCATGCACATTCCCCGATTGTTCCTGGCCATCATGGCGATCAGCTTCTTTTGGGCGATGGGCGCCGTGCTCGCCGCCCAATTCCCGCCGCTGGTCAAGAATGCCCTCGGTGCCGACCAGACCGTCGCCACCCTGTTCCTCGCCACTTTCTCTGTCGGTGTCGCAATTGGTTCGGTTGCGGTGAATTGACTGCTCCGCGGCAAGGTTGGGGCCCGCTACGCGCCGGCATCGGCCCTGCTGATGGGACTTTTCGTCCTCGACCTGTTTCGCCGCATCAAGAGCTGGCCGGCAAACGGAGGCCAGCTGCGCGACCTGACTGCGTTCCTTGACCTGCCGAACGCCTGGATGATCGTCATCGACCTCCTCGGTGTCGCCATAGCCGGGGGCATGTTCGTCGTTCCGCTCTATGCTTTCCTGACCACCACAGTCCCAAAGGCGGAGACCGCCCGGACCATCGCCGCCAATAATATCGTCAACTCGGGCTTGATGGTCGCCGCCACCCTGGTCCTGACCGCGGCCGTTCAAATGGGCGTTACCGTCGCCGACAGCCTGCTGATCGTCGCCGCCGCCAGCATCGTCGCGGCATGGCTGGGCTGGAAGCTGCACCTGGCCTGCGATTAGGGGCGGTCAGTTCAGGCGAGAAAGATCGTCATGAACAGGAAGCCGCCGGCAAAGGTCAGCAAGAACAACCGCAGATCGTCGGCGATCGTTGAAGGTGTCGCGATGGCTGCGGCGGAAGAGGCCTTAGCTCGCCCGAAAGGGCGAGGCCGCACGTTGCGGTCGGGATGTTGATCGGTCCGCATTGGAAATGCTTAACGCCTTTTTTACCAAGGCATCAACACCTCCAAACGGCGCAACGATCCAACCGTCCCAGGACGGGACTTCAGCAGCCTTCATTGGTGGAAACGTCAGCCGCTGCGGCTTGCCGAGGCCGCCGGTGCGGGTGCGGGAGTGCTTTCACGAGACCGCAACAGCGCAGTCGCCTGGTCGCCGCTCATCGGCTTGCCGAAATACCAGCCTTGTCCGACAGCGCAGCCAAAGCCCGCGACCGCAGCGTGCGTCGCGGCATCCTCGATGCCCTCGACCGTCACCGGAACCTTAAGCGCCTCGGCAAGGGTGGTGACGGCTCGAACGATCGCCGCGCTCTCCGGATCTTCGACCAGTTTGGAAACGAAGCTTCGGTCGATCTTGATCACATCGAACGGCAGCGAACGCAGATGGGCGAGAGATGAAAAACCGGTGCCGAAATCGTCCAGCGCCAGCTGGATGCCCTGGTTTTTCAGGCTGGTGACGATTGCCTTGGCCAGGTCCAGATCGGCGAACAGCGAGCTTTCGGTGATTTCGACCATTAGCCGCTCGGCAGGGAAGCCCGCCTCGGCCAGCAGCCGGACAATGCGCTGGGCGAGCCAACTGTCGGCGAGCTGCGATGGAGAAATGTTGACCGACAGTTTGATCGCGGGGTCCCAATCGACCGCCTGCGTCATTGCGGCAAGGATAACCTGCTCCGACAGGCGCCCGATCAAGCCATGCTCCTCGGCTACCGGGATGAAGCGGTCCGGCTCGATCAGGCCGCTCAGCGGGTGGTCCCACCTCGCCAGCACTTCGAAGCCGATGATCTCCCCGGTGAGCAAATTCACCTGGGGTTCGAAATAGGGGATGAAGTGGGCGTGCTCCAGGCCGTAGCGAATGCCCTGCTCAATCTCGCTGTGGACGATCAGCGCGCGCTCCATGCCCTCGTCAAACCATACCGGCCGGGCCGAGCAGCTCGACTTCGCCCGGTCCAGTGCAATGTCGGCGCGGCGCAGGAAATCCGGGATCTGGCCCTCGTTCGGGTCGGAAGTCGCGATTCCGAGGAAAGCGCCGACCTGGACCAGCCGTCCTTCAGCCTCCATCGGGCGAGTCACGGCGCGCAGCAGCCGTTCGGCAAGCTGCTCGGTGTCGGCTTGCCTGTCCCGAGGAATGGCCAAGGCAATCGCAAACTCGTCGCCGGCAAGCCGGGCCACCAGGTCGCCGGGCCCGGCCAACTGCTCGAGCGACGTAGCGATCATCCGCAGCACGCGGTCGCCGATATCGTAGCCGTGGCGATCGTTGATCGCCTTGAACCGGTTGAGCTGCAGGGAAAAAATCACCAGTTGCAGGCCCTCGACGGCGGCACGGCAGCGCAATTCTTCTCCCTGATCGGCGAAGCCCTTGCGATTGAGCAATCCGGTCATGCCGTCGGTCGAGGCAATCAGGGCCGCCCGCTCCTCGCCTTCGATCCGCTTTTCTGTCTCATGCTGCAGGTCGACATAGCGGCGCCAGCCGAACAGGATCAGCGCAACGTTCAACGTCAGCGCGATCAGGGCGATCTTCAGGCTGGGCCCCATGCCGTTGCGGGCATTGGTCAGCTGTTGGAAGAATTCGCTGCCATTCCAGATCAAAAGGACCATGGCGGCGATGAGAATGCCAAGCACCAGCACATCTCGCCTGGCATTGGCGAGCGACTGGCTCCAGTCCCGCGACGCGGACCTTCGTGACGAATTACTACCCACAACCCCGTGAATTAACGCGGATTGCTTAATTTTTTCTCCACACCGAAGGGAGCATGGGTGGTGCGGACGGCGGGACTTGAACCCGCACGCCCCTGGGGGCAGAAGATTTTAAGTCTCCAGCGTCTACCATTCCGCCACGTCCGCTTAATTGCTCCTGCCGCCGGACCGGCTGGAGCGCAACTATTCGGCGGTCGCCTCGCCGTTTAAGTTCAGCCGTTCGCGCATTTCCTTGCCCGGCTTGAAATAAGGGACTCGTTTCGCCTCTACGTCGACCGCTTCGCCGGTGCGCGGGTTACGCCCGGTGCGCGCATCGCGCTGGCGAGTAGAGAAAGCGCCGAAGCCGCGCAGTTCGACGCGGCCCCCCTTGGCGAGCTGATCGGTAATGGAATCGAACAGCGCGCTGACGACATTTTCAACCTCGCGCTGGCTGAGGTCAGGAAAGTCGCTGCACAGCTTTTGCACCAGCTCGGAACGGATCATTAAGGTCCCCGCGTAATTAGAATTTCGAGACGACGCCCCCCGGCGTTGCGCTTTGCCTATCAGCCTGTTCGCCAAAGGAAAAGGGCGCAGATGCAACACTGCATCCACGCCCTTCATTTTCGTATCGCGGCGGGACAATCGTCACGCGCAATTTGTCCAGAGGACAAGCGTGCACGGCGATGCCCGCTTGCCTATGGCTTACTTCTTCTTTTTGGCCTTGGCGGCTTCCTTTTCCTTCAGGGCCGCGCCGAGGATGTCGCCGAGCGAAGCGCCGCTGTCGGACGAACCATACTGCGCAACGGCCTGCTTCTCTTCGGCAATCTGCATCGCCTTGATCGAGAAGTTGGGCTTCTTCGAACGGTCGAACCCGATGACCATCGCGTCGAACTTCTGGCCCACCTGGAACCGCTCCGGACGCTGCTCGTCGCGGTCGCGGCCAAGGTCGGTGCGCTTGATGAAGCCCGTTGCCCCGTCCTCGCCGACCTGGACCTCAAGCCCGCCGTCGCGAACCTCGAGCACCGATACGGTGAGGACCTCGCCCTTGTTGACTCCGCCCGCCGAGGCACCGCCGCCGACCGCGACTCCGCCGCGCTCAAGCTGCTTCATGCCGAGCGAAATGCGCTCTTTCTCGACATCGACATCAAGCACGACCGCCTTGACGGTCTCGCCCTTGCGGTGAAGCGCCAGCGCTTCCTCGCCCGACACGCCCCATGCGATGTCCGACATGTGGACCATGCCGTCGACGTCGCCATCGAGCCCGATGAACAGGCCGAATTCGGTCGAATTCTTGACCTCGCCCTCGACGGTCGAGCCGACCGGGTGCTTGTCGGCGAAGTCGGTCCACGGGTTCGACTGCGCTTGCTTGAGGCCAAGCGAAATCCGACGCTTCTCCTCGTCGACCTCAAGGATTTTCACTTCGACTTCCTGCGAAGTGCTGACGATCTTGCCCGGATGGACGTTCTTCTTGGTCCAGCTCATTTCGCTGACATGGACGAGGCCTTCGATGCCCGGCTCCAGCTCGACGAACGCGCCATATTCGGTGATGTTGGTCACCCGGCCGGTGAAGTTGCCCTCGATCGGATATTTCGCCGCAGCGCCTTCCCACGGATCGCTCTCGAGCTGCTTCATGCCGAGGCTGATGCGCTGCGTCTCGCGGTTGATTCGGATGATCTGCACCTTGACCGTGTCACCGATGTTGATGACCTCGCTCGGGTGCTGAACGCGCTTGTAGCTGATGTCGGTGACGTGCAGCAGGCCGTCGATACCGCCCAGGTCGACGAAGGCGCCATAGTCGGTGATGTTCTTGACGACGCCGTCGATCACCTGGCCCTCTTCGAGGCTCTGGATCAGGCCCGAACGCTGCTCGGCGCGGGTTTCCTCGAGGATCGCGCGGCGCGACACGACGATGTTGCCGCGGCGGCGGTCCATCTTCAGGATCACGAACGGCTGCGGCAGGTCCATCAGCGGGCCGACGTCGCGGACCGGGCGGATATCGACCTGGCTGCCCGGCAGGAAGGCCACTGCGCCGCCCAGGTCGACGGTGAAGCCGCCCTTGACCCGGCCGAAGATCACGCCGTCGACGCGTTCGCCCTTTTCGAATTCCTTCTCAAGCTTGTCCCAGGCGGCTTCGCGGCGGGCGCGATCGCGGCTGAGCATCGCTTCGCCCTGCGCATTCTCGACCCGGTCGACATAGACTTCGACTTCGTCGCCGATGTTGAGTTCGGCCTTCTGGCCAGGCGCCGCGAATTCGCGCAGCGCGACGCGGCCTTCGCTCTTCAGTCCGACGTCGATGACCGCGAGGTCATTCTCGATGCCGGTGACGATGCCCTTGACGACCTTGCCTTCGAAGGTCTCGTTCTCGCCGCCGAGCGATTCATTGAGAAGCGCCGCGAAATCGTCGCGGCTCGGAAATGCCGTAGTGGCCATAAAATAATGTGTCTTCCAAAAATCAGTTTTCATGCCGCCGCCGACCACCATTGGCCGGACTACCGTCAAGCGGACCTGGAAACCCATATGCCGCCCCGCCGGCCCCATCCCGGGGAGGCATCCGTTGGATGAAAGAGCACGCGGAGCCTTCCCAATGACGAAAAGCGCGTCAGGAACCCGGCCTGTCGGCCCGGAACCCACGCGCTCGCCAAAGAGACGGGCTTCCGCGAGCGCACCGCACCCGCCGGATGGGGGCGCGCATAGCGGAAAGGGTTCAAGGGGGCAAGGAGCGCAAGCGCTTGGAAATTGCCCGCCGCGCGGCCCGGTCGTCCCGATCTGGCACGCGCAAACACGCTTAGCTCTTGTTGTCGCTCGGAAATCCTCCATAGTTAACGGCGATTTAACAGAAAGCCCGAGTTGAAATCGGGCCTGTATCGGGGGTTCGGACAAATGGCTACTCAGACGACGGGCGGTGGCTCGACCACTTCGTTCACCAATACGCCGCAGGCAAAGGACGACACCTACAACTATCTCGAGGACCTGCTTCGGGCGGACTCGACGCTCTACAACAGCACCACCAACACGCTTTTGCTCGACGTCATGTCGAACGATCTCGGCGGCGGTGCCAAGACCCTGTTCTCGGTCGAGAATGGCGACGGCGACCTGATCGACGACGATTTCGAGCTGCTCGACAAGGACGTCAATGCAGCGGGGGTGTCCCCCTGGGAACGGACCTTCGAAGGCAATTGGGTCCGGATCAATAACGGCAAAATCGAATTTCGCATTGCCGTCGAAGGATCCGACGATCCGGAGGAAGCCCTCTCGGTCGATTCGCTGACCGCGGGAGAGAATTTCAGCGACCAGTTCGTCTACGCGATCCGGCTCGGCAACGGCACGCTGAGCGAGGCGGTCGTCAAGATCAATATCACGGGCGCGAACGATCAGTCTTCGATCGCTGTGGATGCCACCGTGCCGGACGACCGCTCTGTGACCGAGGCCGGCGGAGTCGCCAACGGAACTCCGGGCAATCCAACCGCTTCGGGCAGCCTGTCAGTTTCCGATGCCGATGCCGGCGAAGACCATTTCCAGACGCCGCCCGATGCCGCCCTGGACGGAACCTACGGCACGTTCACCTTCGATCCAGTACGGGCGCCTGGGTCTATACGCTCGATAATAGCAGCGCCGCCACGCAGGGTCTGGATGATGGGGATGTCGTTTACGATTTGCTGACGGTGACCTCAGCGGACGGGGGTGCTGCCCCAACGATCACTGTGATGATTAACGGCTCTGACGATCAACCGACCCTGGCGGCGGTCACCCGGGCACCATCGCCGAGGTCGACCAGTGCTCGTCGACCACCAGCGCAGGCCTCGCCGGCACGCTCGCCGGCGCCGATGTCGACGGCGAGACGCTGACCTACGGCATCGTCGGCGGCACCGTCGCGGCCGGCGTCTCCACCCTCGTCAGCGCCTACGGCACGCTGACCGTCAACACCTCGACCGGCGCCTATAATTTCGCGCCCAACGCGGCCGCGATCGAGGCGCTCGACGCCGGCGAGAACCCGGTCCTCAACTTCACCGTCACGGCCAGCGACAGCGATGGCCCCGACGTCACCCAGCCCTACACCATCACCCTCACCGGGGCCGACGATGCGCCGACCCTGGCGGCGGTCGCGCCGGGCTCGATCGCCGAGGTCGACCAGTCCTTGACCACCAGTGCCGGCCTCGCCGGCACGCTCGCCGGCGCCGACGTCGACGGCGAGACGCTGACCTACGGGATCGTCGGCGGCACCGTCGCGGCCGGCGTCTCCACCCTCGTCAGCGCCTACGGCACGCTGACCGTCAACACCTCGACCGGCGCCTATAATTTCGCGCCCAACGCGGCCGCGATCGAGGCGCTCGACGCCGGCGAGAACCCGGTCCTCAACTTCACCGTCACGGTCAGCGACAGCGATGGCCCCGACGTCACCCAGCCCTACACCATCAGCCTCACCGGGGCCGACGATGCGCCGACCCTGGCGGCGGTCGCGCCGGGCTCGACCCGGTCGACCAGTCCTCGTCGACCACCAGCGCAGGCCTCGCCGGCACGCTCGCCGGCGCCGATGTCGACGGCGAGACGCTCACCTACGGCATCGCGCGGCACCGTCGCGGCCGGCGTCTCCACCCTCGTCAACGCCTACGGCACGCTGACCGTCAACACCTCGACCGGCGCCTATAATTTCGCGCCCAACTCGGCCGCGATCGAGGCGCTCGACGCCGGCGAGAACCCGGTCCTCGAGTTCACCGTCACGGTCAGCGACAGCGATGGCCCCGACGTCACCCAGCCCTACACCATCACCCTCACCGGCGCCGACGATGCGCCGACCTTGGCGGCGGTCGCGCCGGGCTCGATCGCCGAGGTCGACCAGTCCTCGTCGACCACCAGCGCAGGCCTCGCCGGCACGCTCGCCGGCGCCGATGTCGACGGCGAGACGCTCACCTACGGGATCGTCGGCGGCACCGTCGCGGCCGGCGTCTCCACCCTCGTCAGCGCCTACGGCACGCTGACCGTCAACACCTCGACCGGCGCCTATAATTTCGCACCCAACGCGGCCGCGATCGAGGCGCTCGACGCCGGCGAGAACCCGGTCCTCAACTTCACCGTCACGGTCAGCGACAGCGATGGCCCCGACGTCACCCAGCCCTACACCATCAGCCTCACCGGGGCCGACGATGCGCCGACCCTGGCGGCGGTCGCGCCGGGCTCGATCGCCGAGGTCGACCAGAGCTCGTCGACCACCAGCGCAGGCCTCGCCGGCACGCTCGCCGGCGCCGATGTCGACGGCGAGACGCTCACCTACGGGATCGTCGGCGGCACCGTCGCGGCCGGCGTCTCCACCCTCGTCAGCGCCTACGGCACGCTGACCGTCAACACCTCGACCGGCGCCTATAATTTCGCACCCAACGCGGCCGCGATCGAGGCGCTCGACGCCACCGAGACCCGACAGCGACGTTTCACCGTGACCGTCTTTGACGGCGACGGCGCAGCCGTCACCCAGACCTACACCGTCAACGTGTCGGGCGCCGACGACGCGCCGACGCTGGCGGCGGTGACCTCCGGGTCGATCGCCGAGGTCGACCAGAGCTCGTCGACCCTCGACAGCGGCCTAGCGGCACGCTGGCCGGGGCCGACGTCGACGTCGAGACGCTGACCTACGGCATCCAGGGCGGCAGCGACAATGGCGACGGCACGAGGTCAGCCTGGCCGGCGACTACGGCACGCTGACGGTCGACACCGCTACCGGCGCCTACGTCTTCGCCAAGAACGCGGCGGCGATCGAGGCGCTCGACGCCACCGAGACCGACAGCGACGTGTTCACCGTGACCGTCTTTGACGGCGACGGCGCAGCCGTCACCCAGACCTACACCGTCAACGTGTCGGGCGCCGACGACGCGCCGACGCTGGCGGCGGTGACCTCCGGGTCGATCGCCGAGGTCGACCAGAGCTCGACGACCCTCGACAGCGGCCTCAGCGGCACGCTGGCCGGGGCCGACGTCGACGTCGAGACGCTGACCTACGGCATCCAGGGCGGCAGCGACAATGGCGACGGCACGGTGAGCCTGGCCGGCGACTACGGCACGCTGACGGTCGACCACCGCCCACCGGCGCCTACGTGTTCGCCAAGAACGCCGCGGCGATCGAGGCGCTCGACGAGACCGAGACCGACAGCGACGTGTTCACCGTCACCGTCGACGACGGCGACGATGCGACTGGTCAGCCAGACCTATACGGTCAATGTCAGCGGGGCGAATGACGCACCGGTGGCAGCCACAGTGTCGCTCGGTTCCTACCATGAGGATGGGCTGAGGTTGATCACGCCGGCCGAGTTGCTGGCCGGTGCGACCGATGCAGAAGGCGATGCGCTGACCATCACCAATCTGATCATCGCGACGGGTGGTGGAACGCTCTATCCCAATGATGATGGAACCTGGTTCTATCGTCCGGCAGAAAATACCAGTGGTCCAGTTACACTTCACCTATACGGTAACGGACGGTAGCCTATCCAGACTCAGGAACAGCCAATCTTACCATATTGCCGTCAAATGATCCCCCGTTCCTCGATCTCAATCCGGACCCAGAAACAAATGCCGCGACCCTGAATTACACAGCCGGCACGGGCACGGCGATCATCGCACCGAGCACCACCGTTACAGACGTCAATTGCCCAAACTAAGACGGCGGATACCTGACCGGTCCATTTCGCGCAGGGCGGCACGTCGGGCGATACGCTGGCGATACGCAACCAAGGCACGAGTGCGGGGCAGATTGGGGTCGCCGGCAGCAATGTCACTTATGGCGGTGTCATCATCGGCACTTTCACCGGCGGGATGAGCGGAGCGCAGCTGTCGATCAGTTTCAACGCCAATGCGACGCAAGCCGCGATATCGGCTCTCCTGGAGAACATCACGTTCGCAACCACGGGCAGCAGGGCTACGACCGAGGAAATTTCATTTCTGGGTCAGCGACGGCGATGGGACTGACAACTTCGGCTGGGACGTGAACGGCGCGGTGGCGTTCATCAATGTCGCAGCTGCGAACGCCGCGCCGACGGCGAACGGCGACAATGTCATCACCAACGTCGCCTTGGGATCGTCGTTTGCCATTCCCGAATGGGCATTGCTGAATAACGATACAGACCCGGAGGGCGCCACGCTCGATGTGACCACGGTCTCCGTCGGCAGCGGCGGAACTGCGGCGCATACCCCGGGCATCGGTAATGGCGGCCACGTCAGCTTCACCGATCCTGCGCCAGCGGGCGGCAGCTTCACCTATTCCGCCACGGACGGCACGACCGCCAGTCCGTCGGCAACGGTTACCGTGACCCAGGATGCTGTCGGTGATTTGAACGGAACGGCCTCGGCGGACATCCTGCTCGGGAGCGGCTCGGTTACCTTCGTCGGCGGCGACGGCCACGACGTGTTGATCGCCATCACGTCCGGCAGCAACAACATTTATCAGTTCGACCTCAATGACGGCAGCGACATCATTAACGACGCGTCGGGCACCGAGGACCGGGTTCGAATTGCCACCGCGTCAAGCACGGATCCTATCGGGACGCTCGGCTTCGAACAATTGCCGGTCCAACCTGGTGATCGACGTCGGCTCGACCGAGATCGTCGTCCGCAACCACTATGCCGGAACGGCGGTCGAGAAAATCCAGTTCACCAACGGCGGCACCTTGTTCGGATATCTCATTTGGCACCGGCGATTACTTCCTATCAACGGACAATAGCGGGACATTGACAGGATCGGGGGACCCGGACGTCATCGCCTCGTCATCGGGACCGGAACAGTTGCTCGGCCAAGGAGGGCAACGACCTGCTGTTTGGCAACGATGGCGTCGACAATATCAACGGCCAGGGTGGCAACGACCTGATGGTCGGCGGAAACGGCGACGACGAACTCGACGGCGGCGCCACCGGCAATGACGTGCTCGTCGGCGGACTGGGGCAAGACAGCCTTGGCGGTGGCGGCGACGCCGATCGATCTGTATACACGGGCGTGGCGGATTCGACGGTCGCCGCTGCAGATACGATCGAGGATTTCAATACCTCGGGCGGCGATATCATCGACCTTTCCTTGATCGATGCGAACACAGCCGCGGCTGGCGATCAGGCATTTGCCTTCATCGGCACCGGCGCCTTCACCGGAATTGCGGGCCAGCTGCGCTACCAGCAGAGCGGCGGCGACACGTTCGTCCAAGGCGACGTGAATGGCGACGGCGTTGCCGATTTCATGATCATGCTGACAGGGACTCTTGCTTTGACCGGCAGTGGATCCGGATCGGATTTCATTCTTTGACGCTGAGTAGATGACGACAAAGCGGCCTCGCCAGGCATAAGCCGGCGGCGTCCGCGCCGCCGACCTGCTCGCCACTTTTTGTAGCTCTTGCCGTTCAAGCCTGAATGACGGCCAGCCGCTGCTCGACCAGCTCGATCGCCGCCGCGATCGCCTCGTCGACGCTCATGCCGCTGGTATCGAGCAGGTCGGCATCCTCGGCTTTCGCCAGCGGCGCCACCTCGCGGCCGGCATCGCGCTCGTCCCTCGCCCTGATGTCGATCAGAACGTCGTCCTGGTGGGCCGCATCCCCCGCGCCGTCAGCTCGCCCAGCGGCGCCGCGCGCGGACCTCGGCCGATGCGGTGACGTACAATTTGGCGTCGGCTTGCGGAGCGATCACCGTGCCGATGTCGCGGCCGTCGAGCACCGCCCCGCCCGGCTGCGCGGCGAACTCGCGCTGCCGCTCGAGCAGCGCCGCGCGCACCGCCGGGATAGGCCGACACGCGCCGCGATCCCGCCGACCACTTCGCTTCGAGCTCGGGATCCTCGGGTCGATCTGCCGACGACGTCGCAGGCGCGCACCGCCTCGAATTCGTTGCCGGGGTCGCCGCCCCACCGCCACAGTTGAGCGCCACCGCGCGATAGAGCATCCCGGTGTCCATGTGCGGCAGGTCGAAATGCTTGGCGAGCGCGCGGGCGATGGTGCCCTTGCCGCTCGCCGCGGGGCCATCGACGGCAATCACAATGGCGCGTTTGGCGCGTGGACCCTTTGGTCTGGTGAAAGCAGGCTCGGTCAAGCGCGGCGCTTTGACAGTGGGACACGCCTATGGCAAGGCGCCGCCGTTCGACGGCGGTCTTGCGGCCATCGCCACCCAAATCGCATTGACCATGGAGTATGAATTCCTATGGTGAAACCCGAATGGGGCACCAAGCGCACCTGCCCCAATGCTCGACCCGCTTCTACGATCTTGGCACGGACGATCCGGTCACTGCATCGCCTGCGACAATGAATTCGTGCCCGAGCCGGTGCTGAAGTCGAAGCAGCCGATGCCGTTCGAAGCGCCGCCGCCCGAGTAGGCCAAGGAAGGTCCCGACGCCGATCTCGGCGCCGAGGACCTGGTCCCCGACGAGGACGAGGAGCCGAGCGCCGACGACGAGGTCGATCTCGGCACCGGCGACGACGACTTGGGCGTCGCCACCGGCGACGACGACGAACAAATAGGGATAGCTAGCGTCCGGGCGATGCGATTTTTCCCGTTTCCAGCCGGGAAAACATCGCCTAAAGGCGCGACCAGCGTCCCATCGAAGTCCTGTTTCGATGGGTACCCGGGGGCCGTAGCTCAGCTGGGAGAGCGTCGCGATGGCATTGCGAAGGTCTGGGGTTCGATCCCCCCGGCTCCACCATCCGTCCAGAATGTCGCGGAAATCCAATAAAGCCAGGTTTTCCGAGGTTTTCTTTTTCAATCTGCTACGTCCTTTTGCTACAGTTCATTCCGCTCATGGAGCGCAGACGATTGGCTTGAGAACGCCGATCGCCACTCCCACACCGATTTTTTCGGCAACACCTAGCGCCCACCTGCCGGCATTTTTTAGCGAGGTAACGGCGGCGGGGCCGTTCCCGGCCTTTGCTTCGGTTTCCGCCTTAGCAACCGCGCCAATTGCCACATCCTCTTCAGGATCGCCGCTAGCCGCTGCGCGCATCGCATGGCGCAGCGCTGAAAGCTCCTTGGCAAGCTGCACAAGATCGACGTCGCTGGTCTTCTGGCGATGGATGTTGTGGATATCGCCGGTGGTCGCGGAAGCACCAATAATTACGCTATGGTCGCCACCGTATTTATGCTCCTGGCGCTTGTCGACCATCACCGAAATCTGTTTCACCACGGTCGACTGAGTGCGCTCGTCTCGAAGCATTTCGAGCAGTCCAGGATCTCCGCCGAGCCCCAAAATTTGATTAGTGAATGTATTAAGGTCGGAGAGATCCGCTTTGATCGATCCCGTCTTGCTCGAAGCCATTCGCCTCAATCGCTCTAGATCGGCGGGGGTGTCGGCGTGCTGCAGGGCTCGGTCCAGCTCATACAATTGAGACTGGATCATGCTCACGATCCGGCCCTCGCGCTCCTCGATCAGTCCAAATAGTCCTGTCCATTGGTTGCGTTGGTAGGGATCGACATACTGCTGCAGGTCGGCCAGATAGGTTTCTTTCAGTGATTTGAGGCGGCTGCAAATTTCCTCGGCGTCCCGGTAACGGCTGGTCTCTAAGACGAGCGCAACACGCCGGCGCAAATCCTGGATCTCGCCCGTCGCCAGCGCATCGTCGCCGATGAACCTTAGGTCGATCAGCAGCGCCAGAACGTCGCGATAAGCCTGGTCGACAACGTGGGCGACCTTGGTCAGAAAGGCGAGGACCCGCGCGGAGATTTCAGGTGGCTGGTCCTTTGCCGCTCTTAACGCCACGGCCTCGATGTCGCTAACGACGCCGTGCAGTTCATTCGAATTGGCGTTCATTAGGTCACTCCTTTCAAGTTCACCGAAGCGTTGGCAAACGGAAGAAGCCGCGCTCGAATTGGCTGGTGTGCCAGTCAATTCTCGCGCGGCTCCCCGGGCCCATGGCGCCCGAAACCCTGTCGTGACTCCATCAAGCCATCGACGGTTCCTGGACCTGCGTCTCGCGGTAATCGACACTGCTTTCCAGGGCATCCCAGGTCTCACGGTCGACCTCGCCGGTTTCCTCCAGTCCGAAGGAGTTTTGGAATGAGCGGACGGCGGATGCTGTGCCCGAGCCATATTTACCGTCGACCGCCACATTATATTCCAGCTGTTGAAGCATCTGCTGGCAATCGCGGACATCCGGTCCGGTCGAACCGATGCGAAGGACCGGCCGAGCTACCTTCGTCCGGTTGTACGTCAAAGTCAGAACGGCTCGATCGGCTCTTCGGTCCATTCGGGTGAGGGCGAGAAGGGCACTTCGCTGCCATCACCGATCTCAAACGGGTTCTGCGCCTCGAATGTCGGGTTGAATACGCCAACGACATAATAGTTGGGCTGCTGCTTGGCCGGCATGCTTGATTTTATGGCGTTGCAGAAGTCCTCGTAGCTACCGCTGTAGGCACCGTCGTTCCAGACCGATTTCAACTTTTCGGTGAACAGCCCGTTGCCTGCGCCATCCATCGATAGCTGATCGTCCTGACAGCCCCACATAAGACCCACGGCCGCCGACACATTGGCTCGTTCCGCCGGGCCCGCCAGATATTGGGCAGCGGCATTGGCGTCGCGATGCGTTCGGTTGACGAGATCCTGGATGTCCGACGGAATGCGTCGTGGCACACCAGAACAGGTTGGCAGGCGGCGTTGCCACGGCGGTGGCCCGGGAGTGAGACCGTGACGCGGTTCTGGCCGAAGCCTTCTTCGAGCCGCGGGCGCAGGCCTTCGAAAGCTCCTTCGGCTCGATCCCGACGGCCTTTGAAAGCGCCTCGAGCGTCGCCTTCTGCTCCGCCGAGGGGATTTCACGCGTGCGGTTCATCTTCTGCGTCATGTCCTCGACAGTCTTGAGCATGCGCAAAACCGTGCCGCTGTGGCAGCTGTCGGAAAGGACTAGACTCGAACCCCGGGATTGAACCGGCTCCACAGGCAATACAGTTCATCGTCGACCAGTTGGCGGTCCCACAGGCACCAGGTTTCGTCGAGGATGTCATCCTCCTCTCCATTGACGTCGTCGACTTGGCCGCCGTGCCCCGAATAGGACAGGAACAATATGTCGCCGCTTTCCAGTTCGTCCGCGGCCTGACCAATTTCCGAGATCACCCGATAGCTGGTGGCATCGAAATCGATCAGCTTAGTTGAGCTGTATCCAAGGCTGTCGGCGATGGACTGCATGTCGGTTGCATCGTTGATGCAGCCGCTGAGCTCACCGTCCCAGCCGTTGTAGGCGCCCGGATCGACATAGTTGAGGCCGATATGAAATCGATCTTGCATTTGGCATGACTAACCCTCCTTGATCAGATTGATGGGAAGTTCGATGACGTTGCCCTGGAGATCGAGACGCCAGTCGCGCCATGCGCTAGTGCGGGCGCTTCCATCGCTCGACAGGCCTGTAGTCCGGTATTGGAGCGTGGGCTGGCCAAGATAGGCGGTAAGCGGCAGCACAAAGCCGATTTCGCCGCTGCTCTTGTCGGGCACGAGTTCGACCGACCCCCGCCCCCAACACGCCGGCGATCCGGCCTTCGACCGTGACCTTCTGGATCTGGTGGGCGGCAAGGTCGAACCCGCAAATGAAGACGACATTGATGTGAAGATCCTCGACGAAGGTCCGGATCTCCTCGAGGCTGGAGCCGGTCGGGGCGAGCGAATAGGCCGCGAGGGCTTCGTCGGCGCCAGCCATGGGCAGGTGGATCACCAGCTTCTGATGAGGCTCGATCCGGCGCTCGACGGGAATGATCCCCAAGCGAGCTCCCGCCTTGAACAGCAACAGCTCCTTCACGTCCGCCGCTGCCTCCAGTGTTGTTGGCAAGCTCGGCCTGGCCCCCGAAATCGTCACCGATACTGCTCCGGCTTCCCAGGGACCATCGATCCGGGAGAGGTCGATCAGCAGTGTGGATTGAAGAGCACTTCCGTCCGCCAGCCGGAACGCGACGCTGCCGGTAACGCCGCTGGTTTCGACCAGCAACTTGAGCGTCAGGATATGGTCGACCGACGCGCCCAGGCTGAACTGGAAGCCTTCGGGAGTTTGCGCACCGCCGAGCTGGCGATCTGCATCGGCCCGCCGGGCAGCGCCCAGCTGAATTGCGGCTCGGCCGCCAGGTCGGTGGGCCATTCCAGCACCGGCGAGACATGGACCTTGCTGCTCAGCGCATCGAGGAGCGTCCGCCGATCGGCCGGCGTCAGCGCCGGCCGCGACGTTCCCGTCAGGATGCAGCTGGTCTTTTCAGGATGAACCGCGTCGACGTTCGAATAGAGATAGAGGGCGGGGCGGCTGCCGTGCCAATCGGACGGTTCGTACCGGGTTACGGTATATGCTTTCGGAAGGACCAGGAACCGACCCGGGACCTGCGTCGAGCGATAGACGAGATAGGGCGCGTCGGGGATCCCGAGATCGACGTCGAGCGGCTCGTAGAGGCGAAGCTTTAGCTGCCCCAAGAAGTCCAGGCGTCGAGGCAGCCGATCGGCTTGGCCGCCTCGCCTTTGTCGGGATCCCCTCCTTCGACGTAGAGCGTTCCAAAGGTCGAACAGGGGACGAACGCATCGAGCGACTGGCTGCGTCCCTGGGTGCGGATCCCGTAGGTCTTGGGACGAACGAATATGGCGGGCTCGAGCAGGATGGCGTGGGCGGCCACGGTATTGAGCTGCGACGCCAGCACAGCCGATGTGGCGTGAAGCTGGGTCGCGGTCCATGCGCCCAGCGGCCTGCGCTCGGCCCGAACAGCCACCCTGGCCGACTTTCCGCCCCACACGACACGGCTCTTCGATAACTCCAGCGGGACATAAGCGGGGAAGCAATAAGCGACCTCGATCCGGGCCGAGGACGACTGGAAACCCGGCGTTCCCAAGACCCCATAAGCGAGCCGCGCGAAGCGGTCGGTGAGAGCAAAGGCGACCTCCACGCCGCCCTCCACGGCATGGAGCTCGGTTGCGGCGATGCTGGTCTGGGTCGCGGTCCCGTTCTCGTCGACGAAGGGCGGAGAATCAGCATCGCCGACAGGCCATTCGGCCGGAACCGGATCGCAGCGCGGCTGGCCGAGCAGGTCCCATGCCGCGCGGGTCGCGTTCGCCATCGACTGGTCGAGGGTGAACCTCACATGGGCTTCGAGTGCCGGCCGCCCCGCCCCGTCATGGCCGACGACCGAGAAGCCGAAGCGGAACGGCGCCTTGGCCAAGTCCATCGTTGGCTCAGGCATGCGGATCGAGAACGCCGGCGCATACCAGTAACGCTGGGCCTCGACCCGGTCGGGCCACAACGGAGCATCCGCCTCGATCAGCGGCAGGTTCTGGTTCTGCTCGGTGACGCCGGGATGAAGCACGAGGTCGGCGAGATGCCAGTGATTGAGGCGGCCGCTGATGCGATTGGAGAGACCGCTCGCCGCGAGGGCATGGGCATTGATCCGAGTCGCCCGCGAGGTCTTGAGCACCGCCGGCATGGCGGCGATGCTGTCGCCGATGGCGGCATAGCCGGCGACCGGCGCGGGTCCGCGCGACTGGCGCGGGCTATCGATCCGCCACGGGACTGGCTGTAGCATCCCGTCGGGCGAAGGACAGACCGCGCCGACGAGCGTATCGAACGGCAGTTCGCTGGAAGCCTCCCGGCAGATCGCTTCAAGCGAATTCTCAAGCTCGATCCGGCGCATGGTTCCGAGCTGCGTGGTCGAAATGGTGACGGTCGTCGCGTTGGCCGCACTCGGCGTTTTGTGGGACGTCGTGGTTTCACTGGCGGCGGCCCGGAATTCGGCCTCGCACCTGACGGCGATGCCCGTGGCTTCACCGCGGATCGCGGCGAGTACGGCAAGCGCAGCATCCCTCCCCCCACGGTCTGCGAGATGGCGGCCGATCCGCCATTGTCGTGGATGTCCGCCTCGGCCAGGGGTTTCGCCGGAATTCATATCCGACAAGAGCCAACTGGCGCGGCGCACGAACAGTGCGCGCACGTCCTGTCCCGTGTCGGCGGCGACCTGGGCGAGCTCGGCCGCGGTCGGCGCGACGGTCAGGTCGATCGAAAGGACGCCGCCGGTCACCAACGGCTCAAGCCCCAAATCCTCAAACGTCGGCGCCCGTTCGACGATCGTCAGGCCAAGTCGGGGCCTGCCGGACCCTGGCGCCCGGGCCAATCCCGGCGCCGCCACCAGATAGAGAATGTCGCGCCCGTCACCATCGTTGCGGGCATCGACCGCTGTGCCGGACAGCCCGTGAAGCGTCCGGCCCGGCCGGACCTTCGTTGAACAACTGCCAATGGGCGGCGCGAAGGTCCGCCCTGGTTGACGGTCAATGTGGCGCGCAGCATCGACGCAACTTTCCGGGCGGCGCGCTAGCTATCGACGCGACCGCGACGGACCGTTCCCCGCGCCGGCGATTGCAACGTCCTTCTTGGGCTTGCCCGACCGCGTCGGAGCGGGCTGCCTGGCCGACCCGGTTGCGGCCGGGGCGGGCTTCTTGGTTGGTTCCGACACGGCGGATACCCAATTGCCGATCGCGGGGCGGGTCGGCAACGTCGGTTCCCCGCGTGTCCTTGCGCCGGCCGGGCTTGATCGTCCCCTGGGCATCGACCATCACCAGCGGCGGCATTTCGCGGGTGACGACGCCCTCATCGCCCGGCAACGGCACGTTGACAGTCAGCGGACCGTTGGCATTGGCCTGCTGCCATGGGCCTTCCCAGGACTGGCCCTTTTGCAGCAGCGTGCCTTTCAGGGTCACCAGCACCTTGTAACGGTAGAACGGCCGGAAGGCGGGATCGCCGGTCCAAATCGACCAGAAGCGGGGGCTGTCCTGATCCTGGAACGACCAGCGGAACTTGACCTGCTCGCGGCCAAGCGACGCGCCGGCGGGATCGGTCGGATCGAGGATGATCTCGACCGTTTGCCTGGCATCCTCGAGGACGACGCCGAGGCTGATTGGGCCAACGGCCAGCCGCCCCGCGCTATCGGCGCGGATTTCCAGCGTCGTGTCGTTCATCAGCGTGCCGTTCGGCCCCGGATCCAGATCGATTTTGTTCTGGTCGATTTGGTTGACGACGAACGGGTCGGCGAAAATGTCCTGCGGCTCCTTCATGTGGATCGTGCGCTTGATGTATGTCAGGCCCGGCTCCCACCCTGGCGGCGGATTGCTGACATCGGCCAAATCCTTCTTGGTGACCTTGGCCCGGTAGGTCGCACTCTCTCCATCCGACTTCTGGAGGGGCCGGCCCTGCCACTGAATTGCCCCTTGGGCGTCGGGGTAGCCAACTTGCGCTGCGACAAATGCCACGGGCTGCGTGTCATAATTGACGACGGGCCAGAAGACGCGGGCAAGAGCTCGCGGCCAATCCTCGAGCGGTACGGTGAGGAAGTATTTCTTCTCGGCGGTCGGGTCCCGCTTGATCTCGTCGTACATGCCCTCGAGGGAGCTGCTGATGGTATGTTCCTGAAGGTAAGCGAACTGACGAGTCTCGTGATAGTCGAGCGTCAAATGCTTTTCATCGCGACGGGATTTGAGCGCGACTCCGAAGCCCCATGGGCCACCACCCCCCGACGCTTGCGCCGGCTCGACCTTGGGCGGCGGCGGATCGAAAATCACCTTTTGGGCCTGCTCCATGAACTTGGTGAGGATCAGGTCGGTGCGCTTGTCGATCATCTCCGCCATCTTGTCGGCGCCGGGGAGCGTCTGGTCGACCTTGACGTCGACGTCGAGCGTGCCGTTGGCGCGCATCTTGTTGACTTCATGAGCGATGTCGACCGACGCCCACAGATAATGGGCATGAACGGCGACCGAGAAATGCTCGTGGATCATCTTCCAATCGCCCTTGATGGTCAGCTCGACCACCGGCGACCAGACCTTGAGCTTCAATGCCATGTTGACCACGATCGGGCTGGAGACGCCGTGAAAGGCCTCCCACAGGATCGCGGTCGGATAGGTGCCGACCAGCGCGGAAAAGGCATTCTCGCCTGACGGGTCGATGCTGCCCGCCCCTTGCCCCTGCATCTGCCAGTACCACGGGTCGAGGTTGGCGGCGCCCGCTTCGCCGTCGCGGACGCGCTCCGGCATTTGCGGCGGCCGCGCCGAGGGCGCCACGCGGAAGGCGGGAGCTCGACCCGGACCCTGCCTCGAAAGCATCGGCACGCCCCGGTTGGCGATTGGGGAAACGTTGGAAATCGTCGTGATGTTGGACGTGATGATCGCCGGCCGGAAGATCGGTCGTTGACCGCCCTTGATTCCCCAGAAATGATCGGTCTGCGTCGACCATTGCTGGATGATCTTGTCCTGCGAGACTTGCAGCACGCGGTCGGGCGGCCTGCTGGTCGAGGTGAAGGTCAGCACGCCCCCAGCGGCCTCGCGCGACCCCTCCGTCATGCCAGTCGTGGTGTCGGCGGTCTGGACTCCGGCGAAACGGATCAGGTTGAACTTGAAGTCGCCATTTTCAGTGCCGCCCTTGCGGGCCATGTGCACGTAGTTGGGAAGCCAGTAGAAAACCGCCGGCTTCCCTTCTCTCTGCAGGGCATCATTGTTGATGTCGGGCAAATAGAGCAGCTCGTAGCCATCTTCGACGATCGGTTGCATTCCGCCAGCCATTGTCGGTCCAAGTGCCATCGTGCTCATGACTTGCCTCCGTTGGTGAGCAAGGGTCGCGCCAAGCACCATCGTCCGCCGGAACGGGCGATTGCAGCGGACAGCCGAAATGGCAGGAACCCCGCGATCCTCATAATGCTGAGGATGCCGCTTGTCGGAGGCGGCGGTAATCCGCCTTGATGGTCCAGAAACTAGTGGTCGAGGATCTAGATCGGGAGCAGCGAGGGAACTAGATCATTTGTAGATCTATGACCGCGAGGGGGAGCGAGCATGAACGGCGATTTCTGCGCCGCATGCCGGCGCGAGCAGGCGTCCGATTTTTCAAGGATATGGTGGACGTGGTTCTTGACCGTCGACACCGCGATTCCGAGGCTGCGCGCGATTTCCTTGTTCGACTGACCACTGCCCAGCAACTTCAACACCTGCTGTTCGCGCGGCGTGAAATCGGCCGCGTCCGACCGCTGGGACAGTCGGGTCGTTCCGACCATGCGGAACAGATCGAAGGCGATGGTCGGCGGACAGGCGAGACGGCCCGAGCGGACATCCTCGATCGCCTCGATCAATTCGTCGAGCGAGGCGTCGGCAAGGACATAACCAGCCGCACCCGCCTCCGCGCAGACAATAATGTCGGTCGTGTCGGATTCGACGCCGAGGGCAATCACCGGGATTCCACCACTATTGCCGCGCAACGCCGCGATAGTTTCCAGCCCCCGTGCTGCCGACACGTCGACAACGATCACTTCGGTCCTAAAGAGCCCTAGTTCCTCGAGCAGAGCCGCCGCCCCGGTCGGCTGGCCGTAGGCGTGAATGCGATCGCAGCCGTTTAGGGCGGCCACCAGCGCCTCGCGACAAGTCTTTACGCCAGTAATGACCAATACCTGGAGGGCTCGGGCCTCCATATGAGCAACTTGCATGGGTCGCCTCAATCGTTTGGGGCACCGAGCAGCCGCCCCCGATATCGCCGGATGAACCTATTCAGCAACGCTCCTACCTATAACTTTAATTGGGATTAATAGAAATATGGTATCCAGCCATTCATGGTCGAAGAAGCACTTTCTGTCGCCAGAGCCACATTCGCGACGAAGGCTGGCGACGGCGTACGCTGCTGACTGCTACAGGAATATGTTACTTGACTTGCTGTAGCAGGCAGAAAAGAACGTGCGGGATCAAATGCTTAGGAAACGCTAGAGCGTTCCCCCTCGGCTCCACCATCCGTCCTTTCCAGAAGTCCGCCAGCTTGAAATCCAGGTCGACTTTGACGACTGGATTTGCGTATGGTTCACGCATGGCAGGCGTTCCGCGGCGTTATCGCCGCGCGATTGCGTCGGCGAGCAGTGCCACCGACATCGCATAGAGGTTGGAGCAGTTATACGCCAGGATCGCGCGGTAGTTGGCGGTGATCAGGTAACCCGTTCCGTTGGGCCCGTCCGGCTCGATCAGCGCCATTTCTGTGTCAGGCATCGTCGTACGGACCGCAGTCAGGCCGAGCCCCTGCCACTGTGCGGCGGTAAGTTCCCGGCTGTGCCGGCGGAATACGGCCGGACAGCGGGGTTCCTCCTCGACGCGCCGGATTACATTCCTGTTCAATGAGGCTGGCACCCGAACCGGGATGCCCCAGGGAATGCCTGGTTTCCACCCGGCATCCTGGAGGTAGTTTGCGATCGACGCCAGGGCATCGGCCTCGTTGCGCCAGATGTCCGTATATCCGTCTCCGTCTCCGTCGGCTCGCAGGCGCAAGGCCACTGACGGCATGAACTGGGGATAGCCCATGGCGCCGGCGTAGCTGCCCCTCAATCGCTCCCGTCCAACGCCGGAATCGATCAGCTTCAGTGCGGAGATGAATTCCATCTCGAACAGTGCGCGACGGCGCCCCTCATAGGCCAGCGAGGCAAGCACATCGAGGAGGTCGAAATTACCGGTGACCGCCCCGTAGCTGGTTTCCTTGCCATAGATGGCCATGAGCACAGCAGGATCGACGCCATATTTCGCATGAATTCGCACGAGGTGCGGCCACTGGTGATAATAGCGAGACTGGCCTCGCGAGATCAGGGATGGCGTCACATGCTGATGCAAATAGGGCGAAAGCGACGGATTGCTTGTGCCGCTCGAAGGGCCGGGTCGTTGAGCGCGGTCCAGCTGGATGGCGCGCTCGCTCAGCCTTATGGTTGGCAGATAGGCCTGTACGGTCGCCTCGCGCACGCCGGCGCTGCGCGCTCGTTGCCCGAGATAGTTCTTATAAACCTCGAAGCCGGACTCGAACGCATCGTGGGCGCCGCTTTCGATCACGACCTGCGCCTTGGCCGAAGCGGCAGAAGCGGCGGCCAGTACCAGAAGCAAACAATGTATCACCACACGCAACGTTGATTCTCCACAAAATCTAAAGGCGACGAGAGTCACGGCATAGATAAGACCGCCAATCACGCCGACCGATCATTCCGGAAAATGACGTGCTGGAAAAGCACCCTTAACCATGAATAGGTCGGCACCCAAGCCGCCACGGCCGAGCGGCTGCAAATGGATCGAATGGCAGGTACAGGCCGCGTCTCAGATGCTTTTTATGCCCTAACCGACCAGTTTTCGGGCCAGCAGCAGCGCACCTTCGAGTCCGGCATTCTCGAGCTTGGCCGGCACGCAGAAATCCGGCTCGGCAAGCGCCGGGCCAACGCCATAGCCGCCCAGTGACGACCGCATGGCGGCATCGATCGCCTCGATCAGCGGCGCCGCGCCGATCACTCCGCCACCCCAGACGATGCGGTGCGGCGACCAGGTCAGCACCAGCGCGGCGGCCAGCTGGCCGAGATAGTGAGCGACCAGCTCGATCATTCTGGGATCGTCCGCCAGCTCCCTGCCGTCCTCCAGCCGCCTCCGCACCGCGGGGCCCGACGCCAACCCTTCGGCGCAATCGGCGTGGAATGGGCAAACGCTAATGATGTCGTCGTCTGCTCTCCGGGTGAGCCGCAAGTGACCTGCTTCCGGGTGCAGTGCGCCGGCCAGGCTTCGCCCCCGCATCGCCAGTCCTGCGCCAATCCCCGTGCCGACGGTGACATAGGCGATGCTTGGAAGGCCGACACCGGCGCCAAGCTCCTGCTCCGCGATCGCGGCGGCATTGACGTCGGACTCGACCGCGACGGGCACGCCCAGACGCTCTTGAAGCGCACCACGAAGATTGCTGCCCGCCCAGCCTGGCTTGGTCGTGGCCTGCATCCGGCCATAATCGGGAGAGGATGGATCGACGATCAGCGGCCCGAAGGCCGCCACTCCCACCGCGACAAGCCGGCCGTCATCGGGGACGGCCGTCAGGAAGTCGAGAAGATCGTCGGCGGCACGCTGCGCCGTCCCGGTCGCCCACTTCCCTTCCGCGAGCGTTTCACCGCTGGCCAGGTCTTGCAGGCGAGCGAGGATCTTTGTCCCGCCGGTTTCAATGCCTGCCAGATAGGATCGGGCCATTCGGACGTAATCGCGCGCTATCGCTCTTGATAATAGACGCCGCGGCCGGGTCCGAATTGGCTGGGCCCGAAGCGATCCGTGCCGAGCGACAATATGGCGACCCCGTCCCCCGGCAGTGGGACGACCGCCGTGCCGAACGCGGACCGATAGCCGCCGGTCCCGATCGCAAAGCCGATTTCACCATGAATCGCCGGCGGAAGCTTCTCCTCGGTCGGCTCGACAAGCTCGCGCCTTCGTGCAGCGTCCGTGAGGACGGTCTCGATTTGATCGGGGCTGAGGCGGTGCTCAGAGGGCAAAGTCGGTGCCGAAGGTGCTTGATCCGGTGCCGCCATCGCTGCCCCAGGCAACATAAGCGAGGAAGCCAGCAGCAAAACCCGAAGTTGATGCATGGCTGAAATTCCTTCGAACGGCACCGGTGGGATGAACTTGCTTAGCGGAACATGGCCCTCAACGTCCAAAGCTTCAACGCCGGCCATTCATAGGCCAAAAAAAAGCGGCGGCGTCTTTCGACGCCACCGCCTCTTTTCGACGAGTCTTCGACGATTAGCTGGTCTGCAGCTCGGTCGAGACTTCGTTGAAGGTGCTGCCCAGCTGGTTGCCGATGTTGCCCATAGCGGCAATCGCGGCAACGGCAATGAGAGCGGCAATCAGGCCGTACTCAATCGCGGTCGCACCCTTGTCGTTCTTGATCAGCTTAAGAAACTTGGCCATTTCTGGTCTCCTTCAGGCTCCACAAAGGGGATCCACATTTCCCCACCTCCGCGAAACAAAACGGCGCGTCGGTTGCAGAGAGAATTACGACCTGAAGGGTTGAGAAAGCCTTAAAGCGGGCGGTTTCGAATCGTTAACCTTCATTTTTCTTTAGCATGGGTCAATTTTCGTCAATCAGCTGCTCGACCATATCGATGATCTCGCGGATCGCTTCGCCCCCATCGCTCCAGTCCTCAGGGAGCGGGCTCTTGCGTTCGCCATCCGCCGGCCGGCGCCGTTCGGGAACCCTGAAGCCCGCAGGCAGCGCCGGGCCACGGCGCCCATCGATCGCAATGGCGTTGGACATGAAGCGGCGCCAGATGTCGGCCGGCGCGGTGCCGCCCGTAATCTTGCCCAGCGATTGATTGTCGTCCCGGCCGACCCAGACGCCGACCACCAGGTTTCCGGCAAAGCCGATGAACAAGGCGTCGCGGTTATTTTGGGTCGTGCCGGTCTTGCCGAAGGTAGCGGTCGAAATGGCGGCGCGGCGGCCGGTGCCGTGATTGGCGGCGGACCACAGCAGGTCGAGCATCGGCCCGCGATCGCGGCGGTCGTCGAGCCGTCCCCCGCGCGCGAAGAAGGATGACAGACCCCCATCCTCTTCCCCGGGCGGGGGCAAGCCGCGCGGCTCGACCGGATATCGACCGCCCGCGATCGCGGCATAGGCGGCGGTCAGCTCCAGCAAGCTCACACCGGACGTGCCGAGCGACAAGCTCGGGCGGTCGGTCAGAGCTGAATCGATGCCAAGGTCCCTGGCGGCGCGAGTGACGTTCTGCCGTCCAACCTGCTCGGCAAGCCGCACGGTGGCGGCATTGCTTGATCGGGCAAACGCATCGCGAAGCGTGATCGCCCCACGGTAGACCCCGTCGTTATTGCCCGGCGACCAGCCGTCGACGGTGATCGGGCGGTCGTCGATGATGCTGTCCGGGGTGTAGCCGGCCCGAAGGGCAGCAAGATAAACGAACAGCTTGAACGCGCTTCCCGGCTGACGCCGAGCCTGGGTGGCGCGATTGAACGGGCTTTTCCCGTAATTGCGCCCGCCGACCATCGCCACGACGCGCCCATCGGGCCGCATCGCTACCAGTGCCGCCTGCGCATCGCCGATGCCGGCATTGGCGACAGCCCGCACCGCCAGCCGCTGCAAATCCGCATCAAGCGTGGTTGGAACGCGGACCTCGCCATAATCGGCGTCGAAGGCCTGGGCGGCCTGGGGTGCGACCCAATCGGCAAAATAAGTTCCGGTCGGCACGCTGCTATTGTTGCCGACCGGGCGCGCGGACCTGGTGTCCTCCGCGCGTGACTGGCTGATCACGCCGGTATCGGCCATCGCCTGGAGGACCAAACGGCTTCGCTTCTGTGCCGGCACGAGGTTCCTGGTCGGTGCCAGGCGCGAGGGCGCCTTGACCATCCCGGCGAGCATCGCTGACTGGGCGAGGTTCAAACGCTCCGGTTCACGATCGAAATAATGGCGCGACGCGGCGCGCAGCCCATAGACGCCGTCGCCGAAATAGACGCTCGACAGATACCGCGACAGGATTTCGTCCTTGGTCAGCCAGCCTTCCAGCCAAAAGGCGATGATCACCTCCTGCGCCTTGCGCTTCAGCGATCGGTCGGCGGACAGGAAGCTGGTCTTGGCCAGTTGCTGGGTCAAGGTGCTGCCGCCCTGGCGGACGCCACCGGCCTTAAGGTTGGCGACCATCGCCCGGCCGATCGCCCGCGGATCGATGCCCCAGTGACTGCGAAAGCGGCGGTCCTCGATCGCGATGAATGCCGATGAAGTCATGGGATCGAGCTTTGCTACTTCGACCGGTTCGTCCTTGACCGCTCCGCGCCGCGCGATCGGACGACCTTCCTCCGAAAGCAGCAGCATCGCAGGATCATCGAGCGGTTCGAGCGCGCGGCTCAATGGCGCGGTGACGATCAGCCACAGCAGGACGATCAACAGCATTGCCCCGAACGCGATGAAGCCCAACCGCCACCAGCGCCGACGATGGCGCTTCGGCTCGTCGATGAGCGGCGGGATGGCTCCACCCGCCTGAGACGCGGAGGGGAACGGATCGGGCAGATCTTCCACAGCAACACCGCCGCGCTGCCAAATGCCGTAATCGTCCGCCATCTCTCCCCTTCCGGCACGCCGACGGGCGGTCCGCACTGCTTTAGTTAGGTAAAACAGTCGCGCGGGAATATCCAGTGGTTGATGAACTAGGGTTTAAAGCTAAACCCCTTGCTCGATGGCTGTTCGAAACCTGATCCATTGCTTGTTGGCCGCGTCGTTGGCCGGCGCCTCGCTGCTGACCGGGTGCGATCGCCAAAGCGAAGGCGTGACTCGAGTCGCTGCAATCGGGCCTACGCCCAAGCTGATTGAAACGGTCAATTCGCCCCTTTCGCCTGGGGATGCGCTGGTCAGGGCGAACATGGCGCAGGGCCTGGTCCGCTTTGACGAAAGGGGCCAAGTCGTTCCCGGTCTTGCCGAGCGATGGAACGTCAGTGACGACGGCCTCAGCTACATCTTTCGGCTGCAGACAGGAGAATGGCCGGACGGGCGGAAGTTCCGCGCCGATGACGTCGCGCGCATCCTCAATCGCCAACTGAGGCCCGCAAGCGGCAATCCGTTGAAAGACACGCTGGGGGCAGTCGGTGAGATCGTGGCGATGACCGAGCGGGTGATTGAAATCCGCCTCAGTGCGCCGCGCCCAAACCTGCTGCAGTTGCTCGCTCAGCCCGAATTCGGGCTGGTTCGGGCGGGCGCCGGTACCGGGCCTTTCCGCAAGCCGACCGAAGTGGAATTAGCGACTATTCCGCCCCGTGAGATCAAGCCGGGCGAAATGCTCATTATTCGACGCATCCGCATTCCCGATGCGCAGGATCCGGTCGAGAAAATACTGCTAAGAGGTGGAGACGTAAGGGCGCTGGTCGCGGCATTTGCGGACGGAAATCTGGATTTGGTGCTTGGGGGGACAGTCGCCGACCTGCCCCATGCCTTTGGCGAGAAGATGCCGCGGGGAGCGCTTCGCTTTGATCCGGTTGCGGGCCTGTTCGGACTGCTTCCTACCGCGCGCAGCGAAGTGCTGCAGGAAGTCGAAGTCCGCCGCCTGCTTAGCCGGGCAATCGACCGGCCGGCGCTGGTTGCCGGGCTGCGTGTCGGAGGGCTCGTACCGCGCGCCACGCTGCTCCAGGCCGGGCTGGACGGCATCGGACAACCTTCGCAGCCCGATTGGCTTGGCCAGCCGGTCGAGGAACGTCGCGCGTCGTTGCTGGCGGAAACGAACCGGCTGTTTGGTGACACCGAGCGCCCGACATTGCGGATCGCCATTCCCGAAGGACCGGGGGGCGACTATCTGTTCGCTCGCCTGCGATACGATTGGGGGCCATTGGGAATCAAGCTAGAGAGGGCGCCGGGCGCAGCCTCAGCCGACCTCGTCTGGATCGACGAGGTAGCTCCCTCCTCCTCTCCGGCCTGGTTCCTCCGCCGCTTTCGCTGCGGAGTGGTGGCGATTTGCGTCGAAACGGCCGAGCCCCTGCTCAACGAAGCCCGGGCCGCGCTGAACGGCGGGCTGCGCGCATCGCTGTTTCTGGAGGCAGCGCGGCTGATGGATGAGAGCCAGCTGTTCATCTCCATCGCGGCGCCAATCCGCTGGTCGTTGGTGTCGGGCCGCGTACCGGGCTTTGCGGAGAACCCATTTGCCCGCCACACGTTGGTCGACTTGACCGGCAGCGGCATTGGCGGAGACTTGCGATGACAGAACCGCCAGATCGGCCCACGCCGAAGATGCACCGTGAAATGCCTGGACTAGGTTCCGATCCCAAGGCCGTGAGGCAGCGGATTGAAGCAATGGAAAAGCTGCTCGAGCGGATGTTCGTCATTCCCGGAATCAACAAGCCGGTCGGCCTTGACGTCATCCTCGATATCATCCCCGGCGTCGGCACGATTTCCGCTGCCGCGCTGGGAAGTTACATCGCGTGGGAAGCGCGCAATCTCCGGATGTCGAAATGGCAGGTTGCACGCATGGCTGGAAACATCGGCTTCGACATGCTGCTCGGCTTGATCCCGTGGGTCGGCGCGATACCTGACCTCTTCTTCCGTTCGAACACGCGCAACGTACGGATCGTCAAACGCCACCTCGACAAGCATCATCCGGATACCGGGACGATAGAGGTGCGGCCTTCAGGCAAATAATCCGGCGTGGATTGACCTGCATCGAGCGATAGGCGAGCAGCGCCGAATGGGCCTCTTGCGCAAAGCCGTTACGCGATTGATGCGGCAAGTTCCGGGCTCCCGGGCGCATGGCCTTGCAAGTTATTGGCGCGACCTAGAGCGGCTGAGCGACGCGGACGTCGCACTTGTGTCTTTCCCCAAGTCGGGAAGAACGTTCGTGCGCGTCATGCTCGCTCGGCTGTACGAGCGTCAATTCGGTATCGATGAGCGGGAAGCCCTCAGGTTCGCAACCCTTCGCTGCGCTCCAAAAGCAGTTCCGCGCATCCTGTTTACGCATAATGGCGACGCCATGCGCCGGCCGTCGCGGATCAGCATCAACAAAAAAGCGTTCGCTGATCGCAAGGTCGTCTTGTTGTCGCGCCATCCCGGCGACGTTGCAGTGTCGCGTCACTATCACTTGAAGCATCGCAGCCACGACCCCGCTCGCCAGCGGCTGGCCGATCAACCGCTTGAGGATTTCGTCTGGACGGAGCAGGGCGGTATTTCGTCCATCGTGCGCTTCCTCAACCAATGGGCACTATTGGCGCGCCAGCGGTCGAACATCCTCATTCTCCGCTATGAAGACTTCCTCAGCAGCCCGGAAACGAGCTTGCGCGTTCTCGCCGACTTCATCGGCTTGCACAGCGATGAAGCTGCGATCAGGGATGCGGTCGGGTTCGCCCGCTTCGACAACCTCAGGGAAAAGGAGCGTCAGGGCTATTTCTCTTCGACGCGCCTCGGTCTCGGCCGAGCCGGCAACGAGGATTCGTACAAAGTTCGATCCGGAAAATCGGGCGGATTTCGCACTCAACTGAGCGAGGTCGGCCGGGAGCGGGTGGAGTCATATGTCCGCGAGCACCTCGATCCCGTCTTCGGCTACGGGAACTGATGCTCGAGAACGTACCCGCCATTGCCGTAGTGATGCCGGTCTATAATCGTGCGGCAGTCGTGCGCCGTGCCATCGAGAGCGTGCTGACGCAGGATTTCCCTGATTTCGAGCTGATCGTGGTCGATGACGGATCGACCGATGATACGCCCGCCGTCGTTCAATCCATCGACGACCCGCGGCTCCGGTTCATGCGCCTGCCTGCCAACGCCGGCGGGAACGCCGCGCGGAATCGCGGCATCGAATCCGTGACTGCCCCGCTGATCGCCTTTCAGGACAGCGACGACGTCTACTTGCCACACAAGCTTGGGACGGTTGTCCGCACGTTCCAGGAGCGGCCGGCGATCGACGTCCTGCTCGACAGCTTCATCAAACGCTATCCCGAGCGGGTGCGGGCCGACATCGAGCTGCGCAATCCCGTGCTCGACAACAATGATCAGATTCTGGAAGCGCTGTTCAATCGGCGCATCTGGAAAGCAACGCCGGGGATCACCGCTCGGCGGGACGCGGTTCTGAACGCCGGCTTGTTCGACGAAGGCCTACGCCGTCGCCAGGATTTCGACTTCATCCTGCGGCTGGCCAAAGTTGCGCGAATTGCCACCACCGATGAATTGCTGTGGGTCAAGATTTACTCGGCCGACACAATCTCCGGCAGCCTCGGCGACTTCGTCGGCCCTACCCTCGACTTCTACCGCCGCCACCCGGAATATTACGCTAACCCCGCCTATCGACCGGGCTTCGCCCACGATCTTGGCCGCCATTTCGTGCGGGTTGTGAGGAGACGCAAGTTCGGCGACGCATGGCGCGATGCCCGGCAGATGGCGAAAGAACTAGGCTGGCTCCGCTTCCTTATCCTCACGGTGCAAGGCATCGGCCTGTTCAGAGCCCGGCGCCGATCGATCCGCAACCAGGGCTAGGCGGCGGCCTGTTGGGTATATATCGCCGGCAGCGGGGCGAAATCCCGGGTAAACACGCTCCACAGATGGCCGAGCAGCGTGACGAAATAGAAGGCGAGCGTCACCAGCATGGCGAACGGCCGCTGCCAGGCCGGCAGCCCTACCTTGCCGCCGTGCCGAACGATATTGCGCCACGAACGCCAAAGCTTCCGGCCAAAATATTTGAAGGCGTAACCGAGCCGCCCGAAGCGCGAGCGGCTGACCGTGTGATAGCCAAGGAAATCGCTGTCCATTCCACCGGTCCAGGCGCGCCAGGAAAGGAATTTGACGCCGGGGTGCGGCGCATGGATCACCATCGCGTCGGGAGTGCGGACGAATTTATGACCTTCGGCGGTAATTCCTCGCAGCCAGAAGACGCACTGCTTCTTGAATGCAGGCAGGTCGGGAAACGGATGATCGCGGAAAAAATCGGTCCGCACCGCGCAATTGTTGACATGTATCTTTTGGCGTTTGGCCGTCTTTTTCCGCTCATGCGCAAGGTTGAACACCCAGGCCAGCGCCATCGTCCGCGACAGGAAATCCTCGTGGCCCAAGACGGTAAATCCGCCGACCACCATGGTTTTCGGATCGGCGAAAGGCTTGATCAGATTTTCAAGCCAGCCCGGCTGGGGCGCAGCGTCGCTGTCGACCATCACGGTCAGCTCGGTGGCGGATCGGGCGATGCCGTAATTCTTGAGCTTATAGTAAGTGAGGCCGGGCGTCGGCACGATCGCGACGTCGGCATGGTCACCAATCCGGGGTGCCACCTTGGCCAAGGCCTTCTCGATGGTGCCGGGCGCAACCGTGGTTTGATCATAAAGATACATGATCCGGGGACGGGCCGACATCAGATCGGAGTTGGCCGCCAGCTCGCGTTCCAGCGCGCCCATTGCGCGATGGGTCCATTCATCCTCGACGTCGATCGCATTTTCCCATTCGATCACGAACGTCAGAGGCGGCAATTTCATGGCTGGTCTGCTCAACGATATTGACCCTTCGCAATGACTGGCGGTGTAAAGCAAAACGTTCGGCGATATGCCATCGCCTGTCTCTCACCACGCCTGCACCGGCCATGAACGCGGTCGCCAGCGGAGTTGTTCATGTTCAAGGTCGGTTTTCTCGCCCTCGCTCAAGCACATCAGCATTTGCACTGGCTGCCGGCCGCGCTCGAGCTGGCGCGTCAGCCGGGAGTGCGGGTCGATGTACTATGCCCCAGCCTGGCCGGTCTCCGCTTCATCCGGAGGTTCGACCCCGACCGTCGGTTGAAGCTCATCTGGCTGCCCGCCCAATGGCGCGACGGGCTGTTCGACTTGCCGCCAAGAAAGCGGGTCCATCGGATCTATCGGGTGCTGTTTCGTCGCTATCCGCTCCTCGTTACCACCGAATCGACCAGCGTAAGGCTTCGCGACGATCCGAAATTTCGCTCCGCGCTTATCCGCATTCGGCACGGCGTAGGCGATGCTGCGACCCGTCTCGACGACCGGCGGGTCGCCGACTTCGACCTGTCGCTGGTCGGCGGCGAAAAGGACAGGCAGCGGCTGATCGAAGCGGGTCTCGCTACGCGAAGAGAATTGCATCGTCACCGGATATGCCAAGTTTGAGTTGATCAAGCCGCCGCCCCGGATATTTGCGAACGACAAGCCGATAGCCCTCTATAACCCACACTCCAGGCCCGACCTGTCTAGCTGGTTCGAACAGGGCGACGCGCTGGTCCACGAAATGGAGCGGATCGAAGGCTGGAGCTTCATCGTCGCGCCGCACGTGAAGCTGCAGGGTGGACCCGAAGTCCACTCCGACGCACCCAACATCCTGATCGATCGCGGCAGCATCCGATCGATCGACATGAGCTATACGCAGGCGGCGTCGGTCTACATCGGCGACGGAAGCAGCCAGGTCTATGAATTCCTCGCCTACCCGCGTCCCTGCATCTTCATCAACACCCACCGGGTCGCCTGGCAGGGGAACGAACAGTTCGCCCACTTCGCGTTGGGGCAAGTAATCGAGCGGCCCGAAGAACTGGGCCCAGCCTTGGCGCGCGCCGTAGAGCTTCAGCCGCAGTTTGAACCGCTTCAGCGGCGGGCGATCGAGGAATCGATCGACGAGTCACCTATTCCAGCGTCCAAGCGCCAGTCTAATGCGATCCTGGAATTTGCGCAGATGCGCGGGCTGGTTAATCCCCGCTGATCTTCGGCATTCCAACATCTCCCTGCCCAACAGTCCGGCCGGCCATTTCGAGCATCCGCTCAAGCGGAATCCGCGCTTTCTCCATGACCTCGGCCGACAGCTCGATGCGCGGCCGGAGGTCGCGCAGGGCGACGTAGAGCTTCTCGAGCGTGTTGAGGGCCATGTACGGGCACATGTTGCAATTGCAGTTGCCGTCCCCGCCGGGGACGCCGATGAAGGTCTTGTCGGGGGCGGCCTTTTCCATCTGGTGAATGATGTGCGGCTCGGTGGCGACCAGGATGGTCTGCGACGGGCTGTGGATGGCGAAGTCGAGGATCGACTTTGTGCTGCCAACATGGTCGCTGTGGTCGATAATGTGCGGCGGGCATTCGGGGTGCGCGGCTACCGGCGCGCCGGGATACTCGGCCTTGAGCTTCAACAGCTCGGTCTCGCTGAATGCCTGGTGGACGATGCAGATTCCTGGCCACAGCAGCATGTCGCGCCCGGTTTTGCGCGCGAGATAGCCGCCCAGGTGCCGGTCGGGGCCGAAGATGATTTTCTGGTCTTTTGGGATTTGCTTGAGGATCACGTCGGCCGAGGAGCTGGTGACGATGATATCCGAGAGCGCTTTCACCGCCGCCGAACAGTTGATGTAAGTCAGCGCAATGTGATCGGGATGCGCATCGCGGAACGCCTTGAACTGATCGGGCGGGCAGCTGTCCTCCAGAGAGCAACCGGCGTCCATGTCCGGCAGGATGACAATCTTCTCCGGCGACAATATCTTCGCCGTCTCGGCCATGAATCGCACGCCGCAGAAGGCGATTACTTCGGCGTCGGTGGCCGCCGCTTTGCGCGACAGATCAAGGCTATCGCCCACGAAATCGGCCAGGTCCTGGATTTCGGGCTTCTGATAATAGTGGGCGAGGATGACCGCATTGCGCTCCTGCTTGAGTCGCTGGATCTCGGCGAGGAGATCGAGCCCCTTAAGGCTTGTGGTTGGGGCGGTCATGATAAAACGTCCTTGGGCGTCAGCGTTGTTGCCGCGCCTCATCAAGCACATCGTTATAGCTGCGGCTTCGGTCAAGGGGCTCGGTCACTGGCGAGCCCTCGCTCGCATAGCGCGCAACGACCTTGGCATCTGTCGAATCCGGCGGCCTGGAGCGGCAGCGCGAAGCTGCGCTCGACCGCCTGGCGCCCCGCCTCTCGGGCGAGCCGCATCGGGACCGCCGAACCGGCCTGCTTCCTGAGATCGGCGACTGCCCGCGCACGGTTGTTGCGGTCGAGCGACTGGTCCGCATCGGAGATCACGCTGAGCACGCCGTTTTCGCCATATTCGCGCGCGGCGGCGAGATCGACCTCGGGCCCGGCAATCTCGATCTCCGGCAAAGTCACGTTGAGCGTGCTGCTCGCGGAGTTCCAGGCCACATCCTCTGGCCCAAGCTGAGCTAGGTCGAGCTCATAACGGACGTTGCCGGGGAGGATCAACGTACGCTCCGAGCTGACCAGTCCACCGAGCCGTTCCTGCCGGCTGCTGACCACAGAGACATAGCGCGCGACGAACGGCACCAGCCGGTTCTGCGCCCGCATCGATTGCAGCGCGGACGAGGCGACGGTTTCGGGATCGGGCCCACCGAACAGTCGCTTGCCGATGTCCAGCGCGCCGCCGACCACCAGGCCCAGCAACAGCGCCACGACCACCGCGGCGATCGCCAGCGGCCGGTTCAGGCGCGTTCGGCTTTCTTCATCCATATTTCACCCTCTGCCGCCTCAACGAGCCCGCGCTTCTGAAGGTCCAGCAAATGTGCCAGCACCGACCCTCCCGCCGCCGGCACAAGCCGCTGATCGAGGCCCGGATAAGCGTTGGCCACGATGTCGGATATGTCGCGCGGCCGCTCTCCGACCAGCCGCAAAATCTGCCGCTCGCGCTGCAGCCGGTGACCCGTCATTCCGCGGACCAGTTGGGCAGGATTGGTCACTGCGGGACCGTGTGCCGGATAATAGATGCGGTCGCCCCGCCGGCGGAGCACATCGAGGCTTTGCATGTAAGCCGCCATGTCGCCGTCGGGCGGCACCACGACCGTCGTCGACCAGCCCATCACATGATCGCCGGTGAACAGCGCATCCCCAAACGCAAAGCACAGATGATTGCTGGTATGTCCCGGTGTCGCCACCGCGACGAGCCGCCTGCCGCCGTCGAACTCGATCGCTTCGCCGTCGGCCAATATTCGATCGGGCGAATAATCCTTGTCGAAGCTCGCATCGGCGCGGGGCCCAATGCTCTCCAGGACAAGCGGAGCACAGCCGACGATCGGCGCGCCGGTCGCCCGTTTCAACGCTCGGCTGGCCGGCGAATGATCGCGGTGGGTGTGCGTGCAGGCGATTGCCGCCAATGGGCGGCCATCGATGGCCCCAAGGATCGCATCGACATGCTCGGGTAGGTCGGGACCGGGATCGATAACGACCAGCTCCTTTTCGCCAACCAAATATGTCTGCGTCCCGAAATAGGTGAATGGCGAAGGGTTACGAGCGAGCAGTCGAGCGGCGCCCGGCTCAAGAGGTTCGGCAATTGCGTAAGGTGAGTCCACGCTTCTGGCTCTGCACGGTCGCCCGCTGCATGGCAACAAAGCCGCTAATGGCTGCCCTCAGGCTTCGACCAGGGCTGGGACGGCAGTTGGCTGCGACTGGCCGGCCCGCGCGCCGGCGTGAATCAGCGCCTTGCGGTAAACCCGCCCGAACAAGGACTCCATGCTCTGGTCCCAGCTGAACTGAAGCGCATGCGACCTCGCCCGCACTCCCATCTCCTGAAAATCTCCGGCGAGTACCGTCATGATGTTCGACGCCATCACGTCGGCATCGTCAATCTCTCCGACCAGACCCAGGCCCTGCGGGACACGGTCCACCATCGCCCCGGCGGCGACCCCGACGACCGGAAGGCCCGAGGCCTGCGCTTCGATGACCGAAATTCCGAACGTCTCGTCGGCCATGGCGGAGACATAAAGGTCGGCGCTGGCCAACCAGGCCGCTAGGTCGCTTCGGTCGCTGCAGTATCCAGGGGCGAAGATGCGCTCGCTTTCGCAACCGACAAACTGCTCGCGAAGCGGGCCGTCGCCAAGCAGCAACAAGGATGCTCCGAGTGAAGCCGGCAGTCGGCGGAATGCCTCGGCCACCACCTGCGGGCGTTTCTCGCCATCAAGCCGTCCGGCGTAGATCAGCAACGGTTCTGCCCCCTTGATGCCGAGGCTGCGACGAAGGCGTTCGTCACGTTTGTCGGGGGAGAATTGTCCGAGCTCCACGCCAAGTGGCACTACATCGACTTCCGGCACGCCCATCGACCTCAGCTTCGCCGCGCCACCATTCTCGCTGAGTGCGTAAACCGCATCGAACCGGCCATAGAGTTTTCCGCAATAACGATAGCAAAGTCGCGCCGCGGCAGAGCCTATCGGCCGCCCAAGCCATTTGGAAAACGGACGGTCGACGTAAACGGTCGGGAAGTCGGTGCAATAGGCTGCAACCAGCGCCGTGGCCGGATGACGCCGAGCGTGGCCGATCGCCACCCAAGGGAGGTTATAGGCATCCTGGCATTCGATGAGATTGGGAGTGAGGGACTCCAGCACGTCCCGAACGGCGCGATTGCGAAGCATCAGCCGATAATGCGGGCTTCCCGGGACCCGGGGCGAAGCGAGAAACACCGTTGTCGCGCGGCCGCCCTCCTCGACTTCCACGGCATCTCGCGGCCCCGGCACGATCACCAAATGACGGTGAGGTGTGTTTTCGAGGATGTGCCGGCGCTTGTGGCGAATATAGGTGCCGACCCCGCCACCGACGTCGGACCAGCTTTGGGTCAGGTCGGCATAGAGCAGGCCGGGGCAAGACTCATCGTCGGGATCGTGCAGCGCCATCGCCCCCTCCAACCCGCGGCACCGGATTTGGTGCCATCGGGCCGATGGGCCTGGAGCCGCCGGGACGCAACCCCTCCTTGAGTTGGGGGCGCCCCTGGTCTCCCCGCCAAGAGCGCCTCGCCCAACATAGCGCGATGAAGGGGCGATGCCTTGCGCGCTTGGTGCCTGTCAGTCGTCCTGGTTAAGCGTGTCCAGCCGGTCGAGCTCGGCCTCGGCGGCACGAATCCCCGCTTCGGCGGCAGCGAGGCTGGCTTCAATCTGGCGGGGATCGAGCGAGGAAAGTGCGTCGCGCTTGATCGCTTCAATGTCGAGATTCTCCAGGCCCTTCAACGAAGCCCGGATAGTCTCTTTCAGCTGCTCGGGATTCTGGCCGGACCGGCGGAGTTCAACGGCATGAGTGTCTATTTCCTTCATCGCCTCGGCAATATCGGCCTGGGCATCCGCCAGCTCGCGGCGGAGGTCGTCCTGATCGATCCGCGCCTCGGCCATCGCCTCGCGAATTTCACGATCGATTTCCTCGCGATCGATCCGAGTGCGGCTCAGCTCTTCACGCGCTGCATTGATCGAGCGGCGCACTTCAGCGCGCTCGGCCGGCGCGAGGTCTTTCCACTGCTTCAATTCTCCGTTGAGCAGGATCATGTCGTCGTCGACCAGCAGGGGCTGGACGGGTTGCGCCGGAGCTGCGGGTGCAACAGGCTGCACGATCGCGGCCGCTGACACGACAGGCGCGTCGGGCGACTTTTCGGCGACTGGCGTTGCTACGTCGATATAGTTGATCGCGCGGGATGCGGTCAGCGGCAACGCTACCGCTACGGCGAGAACGACCATCATCCGGCCGGTCAAACGGCGTCCGGTAGTAGGACTGCTAAGCATCGACTTTAGCCTCCTGTGCAGGGTATTTCGTTGATCGAGCGCGCTGGCGAACAGCAGAGTCCGCCCCGAAGCGGCCTTCGCAATCGCTCGGCCGTAATCGGCCCGATCCCCGACCTTGAGCTTTTCCAGCACCCGGGCATCGCACGCCGCTTCCTGGTCGAAACGAAATGCGGCGTGAGCAACCCAGGCGACCGGGTTGAACCATTGAAGGCAGAGCAGGACAAAGGCGACGAGGTTGGCGACGAGATCGCCGGATCGGTGATGGGCGAGTTCATGCTCCAGCGCGAGGCGGCGTTCATGGTCAAGGTAGAGCCGTTCGAAATTCGCCGGAACGGCAATCACCCGATCGAATATGCCGAATGCGAGCGGGCCGCGGACTTCAGGCGATTGAACGATGCGGATCGAACCGATGCGCGCTACTTCGACTGCCCTGGCGAGGATTTCCGAACGCTCCCGTCGAAACGCATTCATTCGCCCCAAGAAAAGGCCGAGCGCTACGCCAATCCAGATCACCAGCAGGATGGTAGTCCATCCGCCGAGCTGGTCGATCAGCGAGGCTTCGGGCGGGGCGACGCGGCTGAGCAGCATGGGCTCGGCGCTGATCTGCGACATCATCAGCCGGGGCGAAACGGTCATGGTGACCGGCCGCTCGACTGTGTGGGTGATCGTCGGCATCAATAGGCGCGCCGCCGGGATCAGCCACAGCCCATAGGCGACGCGCGCGCCGAAATGGCGCCGCACCGGTTCACGAATCAGCAAAACCAGCACCATCAGGCCCGAAGTGGCGAGAAGCGTGCCCAGCAGCCAGTCGGTCATGACTTGAGCTCCTTCAGTAGCGCCTCGATGGCGGCAATGTCCTCGTCGTCCAGCGCATCTTCTTCGGCCAGATGCGCGACCAGCGGCGATAGACGGCCACCGAACAAGCGTTCGACGAAGCGACGCGATTCAGTACCGACATAGGCCTCGCGGCGGATTGCGGGCGAATAGAGAAAGCGCCTGCCATCTTCGCGATGCGAGACGATGCCCTTGGCGGCAAGCCGGGACAGCATGGTCTTGACGGTCGCCAGGGACCAGCCGCGGCCCTTGTCGATCCGATCGGCAATGTCGGCCGCTGTCAACGGCTCGACTGCCGCCCACAGCGCTTCCATTACGTCCAGCTCAGCATCGGTTATGCGCTTGTCCATTATCACCCTCTCGACTACAGCTGTAATCGATTCGATTACAGTTGTAAACAGGGATCATGCCGAGCGCATTAAGGGGTATGAAAGCGTCGGATTTTTTTACGTTTGAGGGACCTTGTCCCAGGCCGAGCAAAGGAAATCGCGTCAGAAATCTGCCGAAAATTCCATTTGGCATACGGGTTGCAATATAAATTGCGTCCACTTGGTTCCACGCCAACACAAAGGGGACGGCAAGAGCGGTTTTCTGGTCCCGCCTCGCCGTCCCCTTTTAGTTTCTGTCCAGATCGGGGCGCCCCCTTCCCTTCACCCCTGTTGGGGGGAGGGGGTTGTTACGCGTCCGCCGACACCAGCTGCTGAAGCTCGCCGCTTTCGAACATCTCCATCATGATATCCGACCCGCCGACGAACTCGCCCTTTACATAGAGCTGAGGGATGGTCGGCCATTCGGAATAATCCTTGATGCCGTTGCGGATTTCCTGGTCCTGCAGCACATCGACCGTCTCGAACGGCACGCCAAGGTGGTCGAGGATTGCAACCGCGCGGCTTGAAAAACCGCATTGCGGGAAAAGCACGCTGCCCTTCATGAACAGCACCACATCGTTGCTCTTCACGAGCGATTTAATGCGCTCCTTCACGTCACTCATTCATGATCTCCCGAGGGCACCGCCGTTTCAAGCTGCAGTGCATGAAGCTCGCCCCCCATACGCCCGCCAAGCGCCTTGTACACCAGCTGGTGCTGGCGAACCCGGCTCATTCCCGCGAAGCTTGCTGACACGATCCGCGCCGCATAATGATCGCCGTCCCCCGCGAGATCGCGGATTTCAACCGCCGCATCAGGCAGGGCGGCTCGGATCAGCGCCTCGATCTCGTCCGCCGCCATCGGCATTTCGGTTATCCCAGCGATTCGATCAGTTGCCGCCGCGCCTCGACCAGCTTGTGGCCCAGCGCTTCACGGATCCGTGCTTCATCGCAATCGACGCCGGCCGCTGTTAGGTCACCCAGGACCTTGCGGATCACATCCCCGTCGCCCGCTTCCTCAAAGTCGGCGCGGACCACGTCCTTGGCATAGGATTCGGCCTCGACGTCCGACAGGCCCATAAGATGCGCGGCCCATTCGCCCAACAGCCGGTTGCGGCGCGCGATGATGCGGAACTGCATTTCCTCGTCTCGTGCGAATTTGGCTTCAAAGGCACGCTCGCGATCGTCGAATTGGGGCATCACAAAAATCCTGCTGTTCGCGCGCTGAAATAGGCGCTGACGCGCTCCCCGTCCAGCGGCGGAACGCAAAGGATCTGCACGATGGGAAAGTCCGCGTTGCTAGCCGGCTCGCCGTCCGCCGGTCTCGGCGCTTCTCAGCGGACCCTCGATCAGCGCAGCGACCCTGGAAGCCAATGTCCCGATCGAGTTATCGGTCGTCCGCCGGATTTCGCTGGTGTGGACCAGTGTGCCGGCATCGGGATCGGGCAGCACTTGTGATACGCGCCTGCTTCCGGGATCGCCGATCAGGACGCTGATCGCCGTCCCGCGGGTTTCCGCCGCCAGCGCTGAAGAAAGCCGATGAAAAGCCTGCACCGAACTGGCGTAGGGAAAAATGGCGGTGGCTGCATCTTCGTCCGAGGGCGGGATATTCAGCAGCAAATTATTGTGTGTGCCGCAGCGGAGGGCAGGAAGCAGCGCGCGTGACACGCGATACATGCCCAGCGTCCGCTCATAGCCTCCACCGGCCGCGTTGATCAGCATATCAAGCGCTGGATATTGCTCGAGGATATCGGCTGCAAATACCGCCACGCTGGCTTCGGACGCGACATCGCAAAATCTTCCGACGGCAACGAGTTGCTGCGCCGTTTCGCTCAATGCGCCGGCGTCATTGTCGCACAGAATCAGTTCGGTCCCACATCGCGCAAGCGCTTCCGCGCATGCACGGCCGACGCCCCGGCAGGCACCCGTGATCAACACGCGGGGACGGTCGTCAACTGGCACTGAAGAACTCGTTCCGCCCGGTCCCCCCGTGACGGTTTGCATGTTTGGACATTTTGGGCTTTTGCAGTTAAAGCTACGATCTGTTGCGTTAAGTGGGAAATGTCGTGGAGTCAACATTGGAGCATAGTGCCTCCCCCTTCAGAGGAACTACACGCCAGCGCCGGCCCGGCGGCCGCACCGCGGACGTTACGCGCCGAATTAACCACGCAGTGCTGGAATTGCTGGTGGAAGGTGGGATCGATGCCTGCACTTTCAGAATGTCGCCGCCAGGGCGGGAATCGAACGCTCCACCCTCTACCGCCGCAATCCGGACCGCTGGCCGACGATCATGAGCGCGATCATCGATTTTGCCCAGCGCGAAACGCCCGCTCCGGTAACCGGATCCTTTCGCGAGGATCTGCTTAATGTCCTGCGAGCCACCACCAGTGTGATGACGAGCCCCTTGGGCGCACCGCTGATGAGCACCGCTGCAGCGTTGCGGAGCGGCGCCGCGCCGGGCGAGACAGAGCGCTTCTGGGAGAGCCGCCGGAACGCGATGGAACCGATGTATGAAGCGGCGATCGCGCGCGGCGAGCTGCCGGCCGACGTCGACCGCGAGGAACTCTTCGCAATGGCGGCGGGCCCGATATTTTTCCGGCTGTTCGTGTCGGCGCGGCCGTTCGGCGACCGTTGGCTGCAAAAGATCGTCGATCAGATATGTAGCCATTACTGCCTGCCTGAAGCTAGTCGAGTGTGACCACCAGCTTGCCGATCGCCTTGCGCGCGGCCATGGCGGCGATCGCCTCCCCGCCTCGGTCGAGCGAATAGGTCGCGCTGACGCGAGGTCGGATTTTTCCCTCCTGCCATAGCCTGAACAGCTCGGCGACATGAGCGGCATTGGCCTCGGGATCGCGAGCCGCGAAGGCGCCCCAGAACACCCCGCACACGTCACAGCTCTTGAGTAGCGTCAAGTTGAGTGGCAGCCGCGGTATTCCAGCGGGAAAGCCGACGACCAGGTAGCGCCCTTCCCAGGCGATGGAGCGCAAGGCAGGCTCGGCATAATCGCCGCCGACCGGATCGTAGATGACATCCGCCCCATTGGGTCCGACCGCGTCCTTGAATAACAGGCTAAGCGCTTTCTGCCCGTCCTTGTCGAACGGCCCTTGAGGATAGACGATTGCCTGGTCAGCGCCGGCCTCGAGCGCCGCAGCAGCCTTTTCCTCGGACGACACCGCGGCGATAACCCGCGCGCCTTTCGCCTTTCCAAGCTCGACCGCGGCGAGTCCGACGCCGCCCGCGGCGCCGAGCACCAGCAGGGTCTGGCCGGCCTGGAGCCGGCCGCGGTCGTAAAGCGCGTGGATCGAGGTGGCATAGGTCAGCAGCAGCGCCGCGCCCTCGGCGAAGTTTCGCCCTTCTGGCAGCGGAATCGCCGCCTTGGCGGGGACGGCGACCTTTTCCGCCAGCCCGCCATGACCGATGACCGCGATCATCCGGTCGCCTGGCGCCCAGCCCGTGACCCCCTCGCCGACCACCTCGACCTCGCCGGCAATCTCGCCTCCCGGAGCGAACGGCCGCGGCGGCTTGAACTGATATTTGTCCTCGATGATCAGCACGTCGGGATAGTTGATCGCCGCCGCGCGGACCCGGACCAGCAGTTCGCCCGGGCCGGCGACGTCGGGACTCGGGCAGCGTTCGCCGTCGAGCCGAAGCGTCTCGGGCCCGGACCCGGGCTCGTTGCGGAAAGCAAGCGCCTCTCATTCAGCCTGTTCCGCCGCCTGCGGGAAGGCGGGCAGCTTGGCGATGTCCTGCAGCTCGTGCTGGATGATGACCTTGGCGCCAGTCTCCTGGGCCAGCTTTTCGAATCGCTCCATCGAGGCGATCGACTGGGCGCGATCGGTGTTGAATGTCGGCACCGCCTTCAGCGCCAGCGTGTCGTGGCCGTGAACGACGTCGCCGCTGAGCAGCACCGGCCCCGATTTCAGGCGCACGAGCAGCGCCATGTGACCGGGCGTGTGGCCGGGCAGGAAATAAGCGATGACGGTGCCGTCCCCGAAAACGTCGAGGTCGCCCTCGGTGGTCGTGACATTGGCGTCCGGCTTCCGCCACGGCCCGAACGGGTCGTCCTTGCCCTTCGCGCCGTCGAAATCGGCCTTGCCGATGATCAGCCGGGCGGTCGGGAATAAAGCGGCCTGGCCGGTATGGTCGGCATGCGAGTGGCTGATGCCGAGGACATCGACGTCGGCCGGTTTCAGCCCGCCATCTGCCAGCTGCTCGACGACGGTCCGATCGAGCGATGCGATCAGGCCGCCAATATCCTTCTTCTTGCCCTTTAAGATCGATCGAGAAGCCGGTGTCCCAGATCATGATCGTCTCGCCGTGGCGGATCAGGTAGCAGCTGGACGCGAGCTGCCGCGGCCCGGGCGGATAGGCCTTCTTGTCGGAAAACACGCCGGTGAAGTCCGCCACGTCGACGCGGCCGCAGTCGATACGCGACAGCGCCATTGCAACTTCAGGAGCAGATCGGCAGGCTGCGCTGCGGCCTCGGCGGCGTTGTTCGGATCCGTCTGATTGCAGGCGCTGACCAGCAGGCCCGCCGCGAGCAAGTGAAACCTCTTCATCCTCGCCTCCTTCATTCGATTCCGCGCGCATGCGCATCGGCAACGACATCTGCGGCTGTCATGCCATGAAATGTCTGGCGCGCCATAGCCTCCGGATCATTGTTGGCATGACGGCGGCCGCCGATGGTGCGGATCGCGCGTGTCGAAGGTGAGCCGGTCCTTGATCGACAGATCGCGCGCGCGCATCTTCGGTGGTTTCGGCGAACGTCTCGGGCGTGGAGCCGTCGATGACCGTCGGCGACTTCGTGCAGGCGACGAGGAGCGCCAATGCTGCAAAGGCCGCGCCATTTCATTCGCGGTAATTCGCCGTCGTCTTGGAGCGCACTTCCTCGGCCGTCACGCCCGGCGCCAGTCTCGATCAGCTTGAACGGGACTGTCGTGATCCGGCCGCTGGAACACCGCCAGGTCGGTGATGATCATGTCGACCACATTCTTGCCGGTCAGCGGCAGCGTGCATGCGGGGATGAACTTGGGATCGCCGTCCTTGGACGTATGCTCCATCACGACGATGATCCTCTTGACCCCGGCGACCAGGTCCATCGCCCCGCCCATGCCCTTGATCATCTTGCCGGGGATCATCCAGTTGGCGATGTCGCCGCCCTCGCTGACCTCCATCGCGCCGAGCACGGTCAGGTCGATATGCCCGCCGCGGATCATCGCGAAGCTGTCCGACGAGCTGAAATAGGAGGACGACGGCAGTTCGCTGATCGTCTGCTTGCCGGCGTTGATCAGGTCGGCATCGACCTCGTCCTGATAGGGGAACGGCCCGATGCCGAGCATGCCGTTCTCGCTCTGCAGCGTGACCGTCATCCCCGCCGGAATATTGTTGGCGACCAGCGTCGGAATGCCGATGCCGAGGTTGACGTAATAGCCGTCCTTCAGCTCCTGCGCGGCCCGCGCCGCCATCTGGTTGCGGTCCCAGGGCATCAGGCGGCCTCCCTTTCGCGGGTCGTCACGAACTCGATCTTCTTGTCGTAGGGCGCGCCGAAGATCAGCCGCTTCACGTAAATTGACGGCACGTGGATGCAGTCGGGGTCGAGGCTGCCGACGGGCACGATCTCCTCGACCTCGGCGACGCAGATCTTGCCGCAGGTCGCGGCCGGCTGGTTGAAGTTGCGGGCGGTCTTGCGGAACATGAGGTTGCCGGCCTCGTCGGCCTTCCAGCCCTTGATGATCGACAGGTCGGCGCGGATGCCGCGTTCGAGGATATATTCCTCGCCGTCGAAATTCTTGACCTCCTTGCCCTCGGCGACCTGCGTGCCGACGCCGGTCTTGGTGTAGAAGCCGGGAATGCCCGCGCCGCCGGCGCGCATCCGCTCGGCGAGCGTGCCCTGCGGGCAGAATTCGACCTCCAGCTCGCCGGCCAGATACTGCCGCTCGAACTCCTTGTTCTCGCCGACGTAGGAGGAGATCATCTTCTTCACCTGCCGCGTGCGCAGCAGCTTGCCGAGGCCTTCATTGTCGATCCCGGCATTGTTCGACGCGATGGTCAGGTCCTTGACCCCCGAAGCGACGATCGCATCGATCAGCCGCTCGGGAATGCCGCACAGGCCGAAGCCGCCCGCGGCGATGGTCATGCCGTCGAACAGCAGGCCTTCGAGAGATTTCGAGGCGGCGGAATAAATCTTCTGCATTCGATTCCTCTCCTCGTCATTGCGAGGAGCGAAGCGACGCGGCAATCCAGTCTGGATTGCTTCGCTTCGCTCGCAATGACGGTGTTACGAGCGCAACTTCCCCAGCACGCTCTGCAACTGCATGGCGTTGGACATGTCGCCCTCGACCTTCAACTTGCCGGTCATGAAGGCGGTCATTCCGTCGAGCGTTCCCGAAGCCAGGGCCTGCCAGTCATCCCAGCTGACCTTGATCGTCGTGTCGGCGGCAGTATCCGCGTCGCTGACCAGCGAATTGACGCCGTCGAGGAGGATCACGCCTTCATCGCCGCCGAAGTCGATCTTGACCGTCTTTCCGGGCAGCCATGCCCCCGAGTTCCTGCATCTTCGCCAACAGTTCCGATTTGGTCATGGCAATGTCTCCTGGATCGTTCCCGCATTCGCCTAGCGAGGTGACGGGTTGGCGACAAGCGTCGGCAGGCCTATCTGGCTTGTCATGAGCTACGACACCGATCTCCAACTCTTCATCGACGGCGTGTGGAAGAGCGGCGAAGGCCGCGATGCCCATCCGGTCGTCAACCCGGTCACCGCCAACGCGATCGCCGAGGTGCCCTACGCCACCAAGCACGACCTCGAGGAAGCGATTGCCGCGGCCGATCGCGCCTGGCCCGAATGGCGCTCGACCGATGTCGAGAAGCGCGGCGCCATCCTCCACAAGGTGGCATCGCTGCTGCGCGAGCGGGCCGACCATATCGGCGCCATCCTGACCCAGGAGCAGGGCAAGATCCTGGCCGAGGCCAAGGCCGAGGTTGCGGGATCGGCGCAGCTGTTCGACTGGTATGCCGAGGAGATCAAGCGCGACTATGGCCGCACCCTGGTTCGCCCGGCGGGTCAGCTGTCGCGGGTCATCCGCCAGCCGGTCGGGCCGGTAGCGACGTTCAGTCCGTGGAACTTCCCGATCTATCTTCTGTCGAAGAAGGTCGCGGCCGCCCTCGCAGCGGGCTGCACCGTCATTTCCCGCCCGCCGCACGAAACTCCCGGATGCGCCACGGAACTGTTCCGCGCACTGGCCGACGCCGGCATCCCGAAGGGGGTTGCCCAGCTCGTCCACGGCGACGCCGACCTGATCAGCACGACGCTGATCGGCAGCAAGGAAATCCGCAAGATCAGCTTCACCGGCTCGACCAATGTCGGCAAGCATCTGATGCGTCTCGCCGCCGACAGCATGACCCGGATCACGATGGAGCTGGGCGGCCATGCGCCGGTGTTGATCTTCGACGATTGTGACCTCGAGAAGACGCTCGACATGGTCGTGCCGCAGAAGTTCCGCAATGCAGGCCAAGTGTGCGTTTCCCCGACGCGATTCTACGTTCAGGATTCGATCTACGACGCCTTCCTCAAGGGCTTCGCCGAACGCACGCAGAAGGTTAAGGTCGGCAACGGGCTAGACGCGGATACGCGGATGGGCCCGCTGGCCAACGAACGCCGCCCCGAGGCCGTTGGAGCGCTAATTGCGGATGCTGAGGCGAAAGGCGCGCGGGTCCTGGCCGGCGGGTCGAAGGGAGACAGCGGCTTCTTCTTCCAGCCGACCTTGCTGGCCGACGTCCCCAACGAAGCAAACATCATGAACGAGGAGCCGTTCGGCCCGGTCGCGGTGACCAGGTCCTTCTCGACTTTCGACGAGGTGATGGGACAGGCCAACCGCCTTCCGTTCGGTCTCGCCGCATTCGCCTTCACCGAGAATGGCCGCCGCGCCAACATGATCGGCGACCTGATCGAAAGCGGGATGGTAGGCATCAACACATTTGCCATTTCCGTCGCCGACGCGCCGTTCGGTGGTGTGAAGGACTCGGGCTTCGGCAGCGAAGGCGGCAAAGAGGGCCTTGAAAGCTATCAGGTGGTCAAGGCGATCCACCAGGCGTGAGCTAATCTTAATAAGGTTTTGAAACTAACCTATTTTAGGTTCGTTTAACAGCTATCGCCGGCCAACGTGGGCATACCGGCGGCTGAGAGACGCAGGCGCTCCCGCTCGGCCGGAGGGCGCGATGTTCGGCGAAAAGCCGGTGTTGATCGTCGAGGACAATGTGTTCCTGGCGGTCGATCTGTCAGAGGCGATCGAGGAGTTGGAGGGCCGGGTCGTCGGCCCGACCAACCGCATTTCCCAAGCGCTTGAGTTGCTCGATTCGCAGGAGATTGCAGCGGCGATCGTCGATGCCCAGCTCACCGATCTGGACATATTCACGCTTACATCCCGGCTGACGCAGCTTGGTATCCCGTTTGTCATTCAGGCCGAAAGCGCCTTGCCTGAAACAGTCAGCTTCCTTCACCCCGAGGTGCCGGTGCTGCGAAAGCCCGTTCAGCCCCGGGCCGTCCTCACCTGCCTGCTGGACGAAATGCGCAAGAATGGCGGGTTGGAGCCCGAGAAGATTTCGCATCCGAAATTAGGAAAGCCACCTATACTGGTATAAAGAGAAATCATCACCAGGGTCCTATCGTGGCAACCTGGTGGCTGAGAGACAATGGTTCGCGCTCCCGCCTTGGGAGTGTGGCCAATGTCGGAAATTGCCGAACACGCGCTTGCACCGATGGTGCGAAAGCTTGGCTTGTGGACCGAGCTCGGACCCGCGGATCGCGACCAGATCTACCAACTCCCCTATCTGCGCCGCCAACTCGATGCCGGACAATATATTGTCTGGGACGGTGACACGCCGCAAAGCACCTGCCTGCTGCTGTCAGGCTTTGCATATCGCCACAAAAGTGCCGGAAATGGCGGACGCCAGATTGTGTCGATCCATATGAAAGGCGACATCATCGACTTGCAGAATTCGCTGCTGGGCGTGGCCGATCACAATGTTCAGATGCTAGCCGCCGGCGAAGTTGCGTTGATGCCAGTGCAGGCGATGCGCGATCTCGCCTTTCGCAATCCGGCGATCGGCATGGCGATGTGGTACGAAACGCTGGTGGAAGGATCGATCTTCCGCGAATGGGTGCTCAACATCGGCCGCCGCGACGCTCGGACGCGGATCGGGCATTTGCTGTGCGAATTCGCGATGAGGATGGAGGCGGCCGAAATAAGCGAACATACCAGCTACGAACTGCCCATCACCCAGGAGCAGCTGGCCGACGCGGTCGCGCTCACCCCGGTCCACGTCAATCGCACTCTGATGAAGCTGGAGCAGGACGGGCTCATCACCCGCACCAAGCGGAAGATCACGATTGTGGACTGGAAGGAGTTGGTGAAGGTCGCGGACTTTGAGCCAAGATACCTTCATCTTGACCGGCAGAATGTTCAAATCCCTCGCCCTGATGCCCTGGAGCCCGCCGAAGCTCGCTGACCAGTTGCAACGGTAATTCCGCGGCGTTCCGGCCAAGCTGATAATATCTCGCAGCGAGTGCCCGATGGATCATCGCCGCCTGCTCGTTGCTGGCCAGTTCCGCGGCGATCAATTCCTCTTCCGCGCGCCTCCGGTAATAGCTCCTGTCATCCTCACGCATGTTACCCCGCACCCCGCAACAAACACTTGATTTTTAGGGATTTATTGCAAGACTGACGGGACTTCCATAACTTGGGTTAAGCAGGTGGAGGGGAAGCCCTATTTATACGCCCCCTCGCGCAGGTTGATGCCATGCTCGACCCACATTTTGAGCGCGGCGAGCATTTGCGACCAGCCCATGCAATTGCCGTAGCTGGCCTGCAGCCCGCCCTTGGTCTCGCGCCATCCCTTCTCCTCGATCTCGACCAGCGTGCGCCCGTCATCTGTCGGTTTGAACCACATGGTGACGACTGGTCTTGTAGCCGGCCGGCTTGACGTCGAGCGCGCCCTCGCACATCTGCTCACCCTCGGCCGCATCCCACCGCAGCACGATCTTCTCGTTCGGCACGACCTCGTCGACCTCGACCGGAAAGGCGCCGGGAAAATCGTGGAAATCCCAGGTCACCGTGGCGCCCCGCTCCAGTCGCGCGCTGGCGCCGCCGGTGGTGAAGTAGGACGACAGCTGCTTCGGGTCCGCGACCGCCTCGAACACCTCGCCCACCGGTCGGCCGACGTGGATCATCACCTTGAACTTGAGGTCCATCGAACTCGGCTCCTCTCTTGATGCGGCGACTGTTATGTTATAAATCTATAACATGTCAAATATTCCGCCCAGTGCGTTGAGCGAGCAGCAGGACAAGGTGTTCCGGGCCCTCGCCTCGCATCACCGCCGCGCCATCCTCGACGTGCTGCGTGACCAGCCGCTGACCACCGGCGTGCTTGTGCGCCCAGTTCCCCGAGCTCGACCGCTGCACCGTCATGCAACATCTGAAGGTGCTCGAAGGCGCCGACCTGATCATCGTCGAGCGGCGCGGGCGGGAGCGGTGGAACCACCTTAACCCGCTCCCCATCCACGCCATCCACGAACGCTGGATCGGCCCTCACGCCGAGGCGGCGGTAGCGATGCTGGCGAAGCTGAAGAAGGATTTGGAGAAGGCCCCCTAGGTTGTCATTCCCGCGAAAGCGGGAACCTGGCGAAAACAAAAATCTGGGATCCCCGCTTACGCGGGGATGACGAAATCGGTAGAGCGCGTCGCCATGACCATGCGCACCGGCGGCCAGATCCTAGTCGACCAACTCAAGATCCAGGGCTGCGACCGTGTTTTCACCGTACCGGGTGAAAGCTTCCTCGCTGTATTGGACGCGCTGCACGACTCGCCTGAAATTGACCTGGTGGTCTGCCGCCAGGAAGGCGGGGTCGCCTATATGGCCGACGCCGATGGGAAGATGACCGGACGGCCCGGCATCGCCTTCGTCACCCGCGGCCCCGGCGCGACCAACGCCTCTTGCGGGGTGCATGTCGCCTTCCAGGATTCGACACCGATGATCCTGTTCGTCGGCGACCTCGACCGCGCCGACAAGGACCGCGAGGGCTTCCAGGAAATCGACATGGCGGCCTTTTTTGCGCCGGTCGCAAAATGGGCGGCGCGGATCGACGATGCTCGGCGTATTCCAGAATATGTCGCGCGCGCCTTTCGCGTCGCGACCGCCGGCCGTCCTGGTCCGGTCGTGCTCGCTCTGCCTGAGGACATGCTGCGGGACGAGGTCGAAGTTATCGACCGCCCCAGCGATCGCCCCGATCGCCGCAGACCCCCTCCCGGCGCGATCGGAGCGCTGTTCGCGCTTGCTGAAGGACGCGACCAACCCGGTGGCGATCATCGGCGGGGCCGACTGGATCGCCGCTGCCGCGCACCACTTCGCGACCTTCGCCTTCCGTTACGGCATTCCCACGGCGGCCGCCTTCCGCCGCCAGGACGCCATCCCCAACGACATGCGGAGTCTATGCCGGCCAATTCGGCTATGGCCCCAACCCCAAGCTGCAGCAGCGCATCCGCGAGGCCGACCTGCTGCTGGTCGTCGGCGCCCGCCTCGGCGAGTCCACGACCGACGGCTACAAGCTGGTCACGCCCGACCATCCCGACCAGCTGATCGTCCATGTTCATCCCGACCCCAACGAGCTTGGCCGGGTCTTCAAGGCCGACCTGCCGATCTGCGCCGACATGGGAGAGTTCGCGGAGATGGCGGCCGACTGGCACGACCCCGACCTGTCCGCTTCCACGCAGGCGAAGAAGCGCATCGCGAATGGCTCGAATGGAGTGAACCGGCCCCGCGCGACGGCGTTGCATTGGACCTCGGCCCCTGCGTCAAAACGATGCGCGAGGCACTTCCAGCCAACACGATCATCTGCAACGGCGCCGGCAATTTCTCCGGCTGGTGGCATCGATATTGGCATTATGGCGTGATGCCGACCCAATTGGCGCCCACCAGCGGGACAATGGGCTACGGCCTTCCCGCCGCGGTCGCCGCGGCACTCCGCTTCAAGGACCGGCCGGTGGTTTGCGTCGCCGGCGACGGCGATTTCCTGATGAACGGCCAGGAGCTCGCAACCGCGGCGCAATATGGCGCCGACCTGCTCGTCATTCTGGTCGACAATAGCGCCTATGGCACGATCCGCATGCACCAGGAACGCGACTATCCGAAGCGTGTCAGCGCGACCGAGCTCCGCAATCCCGATTTCGTGCAATTGGCCAAGGCCTATGGCGGCTGGGCCGAGCGCGTCGAGACGACCGAAGAGTTTGCCCCCGCGCTTGCTCGGTCGTTGGAGCGCGGGGGCATTCGCTTGCTCCACTGCGTCACCGACGTCGAGGTCATTTCGAACCAGACGACGATCGCCGCGTTGCACGCGCGCTGAGGGCCAACGGCCGAGGCGCGCCCGGATGCGCGAAAATGGGTCGGCTTCGGAGATTCCCTCTCCCCTTGAGGGAGAGGGAGGGACCCGCCGCTAAGCGGTGGGATGGTGAGGGCAGCATGAAACCGCTGCTGCCCCTCACCCCGCTCAGCTTCGCTGCGTCACCCTCTCCCTCAAGGGGAGAGGGTTACAATCCGAACGGCCAGGTCTCGTCCGCGCTGGCCTGCTCGCCGGGCCGCTCTTCACCGGGCAGCGGCGTCACCGCTTCGGTTTCGTCGAACCACACCCAGCCATCGAACTGGTCGGGCAGGATCGCCTGCGAATAGTGGCTCCACCGCTCGGTCTCCGGCCGGTAGATGACGCCGATGAATCGCTCGAGGTGTGGTTCCATCAACTTTCCCGCAACCCGCCGGTTTTGGCCCTGGCGCAGATCGAGCAGGAAGCGGCCGACACCGCTATCATGGCACAGCCGCTCATAGCTTTCGGGCATCGATGGATTGACCTGCTTGACCCGCATCGGCGCATCCCAATCATCGGCCGCCGCGACCGTTCCGGCGTGCGTTCCGAAACCGATGCTACGCGCCTGTTCGCCAAACCTCTCCTTGGCCAGCTGGCCGATATTGAGCTCCCCGCGGGCGATGCCCATTTCGGTGTAGCGCGCATCGCCGATGTGACTGTTGTGGGCCCAGACGACCGCCTTTGACTCCGGTCCGCGAGCGTCGAGCAAGGCGCAAAGCGTCTCGAACATGTGTGTGTCGCGCAGATTCCAGCTTGCTTCCGAGCCTTCGTACATCACCCGGTAATAGGCTTCGGCATTTTGGACGAGCCGGGCATTGGCGGTCGCGTCGAGCCACTCCTCGCCGTCCTCATTCGCATATTCGAGCCGTTTGCCGAGCAGATCCTTGAGCATGGCGACCGTGTCATCCCGGCAGAACGCATAGCCCGCGGACATTGCCAGCCGGCCATAGACCGACGGGTCGCGGCCGTAAGGCGACAGGCAGGCATAGCGTTGGCGTGCTTCCTGCGCCGCCGCCGGATCGACGCTTTCCAGATAGTCGATCACCGCCCGCATCGAGGCGCCTAAATTGTACAGATCGAGACCGAACAGACCGGCCATTTCCGGCTGCTCGCGGCCCTCATTGTGGCCATGCAGCCAACCGACGAAGGTGTCGAATTCGCGATTGCGCCACATCCATGTCGGGAAGCGAGCGAAAGCCTGTTCCTCGCCCTCGCGCGGCCCGCGATGGCGGACAATCCGGTCGAGCGTCGCCGCGTCGGGCCAATCGGCCTCGAGCGCGACAACGGCGAATCCATGCCGCTCGACCAATCTCCGGGTGATGGCCGCCCGGGCGCGGTAGAATTCGCTGGTGCCATGGCTCGCCTCGCCGAGCAGGACGACGCGGGCGTCGGCGTAGCGGTCGAACAGCGCTGCGAATTCCGGATCCTCAATCTCGGGCAGCGGCTCGGCGGCTTCGGCGATCATCTGCGGCAGCGTGGCGATCAGCGCCTCGCTGCCGCTATCCCTAAAACCCTCTTGGCCAATCAGCGGCACGAACCGCACCCCGCCAAGATCCTCGCGATCCAGCGTTCCGTCCTCGTGCTTGGTGACCTTGACCAGCGATTGCACCGAGCCGGGATCGCCGAGCGGCATGACGATCCGTCCGCCGGGCTTCAGTTGATCGATCCACGACTTGGGCACATGGCTGCCGCTGGCGGCGGCAACGATCGCGTCGTAGGGCGCTTCCCCTGGCCAGCCGAGCGTGCCATCGCCCGCTACAATTCGGACATTGTCATAACCGAGCCGGTTCATCCGCTCCCGCGCGAGTTCGACCAGCTCGGGATGGCGCTCGACCGCGATCACCTTGTCGACAATCTGGCCGATGACGGCCGCGGCGTACCCAGAGCCGGCGCCGACCTCGAGCACTTTGTCCTCAGGACCGATGTCGGCGGCGTCGATGGTTAGCGCGACAATATAGGGCTGGCTGATCGTCTGGCCGCTTTCGATCGGAAGCGGCGAATCCTGGTAAGCGTATCCCGAGTAGGACGAGGCGATGAATTCTTCTCGCGGAACCGCTCGAAAGGCGGCGAGCAGCGCGGGACGATCCAGCCCGCGTGCTGCGATCTGGCGATCGATCATACGATCGCGGAGTTCGGCATAGTCGCTCATGGCGTGCCTCCGCCATGCTGAAACGGATAGCGTTGATGGTGCGTTCCGGACGATGGAGGCCAAGCGATGACGACTACCGACACGCTGTTCGCCGGCTCGATCCCGGCGATCTACGACCGCTACATGGTGCCGTTGGTTTTCGCGCCATGGGCCAGGATGGTCGCCGAACGGGCGGTGCTGATCCAACCTCGAAAAATCCTCGAAACCGCGGCTGGCACGGGGGTCGTTTCCGAAGCGCTGCACCGCGCCCTGCCCGACGCCGCAATTGTCGCGACGGACCTCAATGCGCCGATGCTGGAAGAGGCCGCACGACGCATTGACAGCCCCATGGTGCGATTCGAGGCGGCGGACGCACAGGCATTGCCTTTCCCGAAGAGAGCTTCGACCTGGTCGTCTGCCAGTTCGGGCTGATGTTCTTCCCGGACAAGGTGCGCGGCAATTCGGAGGCAAGGCGGGTGCTTCGAACGGGCGGCCGCTATATGCTGGTCATCTGGAACAAGATTGAGACCAACCTTGCGACGATGACCGCCGGCCGGTCGGTGGCGGACTTATTCCCGCTTCAGGCCGGACGTTTCTATGAGCGGGTTCCGTTCCGCTATCATGATCGCGGCCTGATCGAGCATGACCTGCTTGCCGCGGGCTTCCAGGACATTGAGTTCGAGACGATGGAACTGCGCAGTCGTGCGCCATCCGCCCGCGATGCCGCGATCGCGCTAGTCCAGGGAACGCCGATGCGCTCCGACATTGAGCAGATTGACCCCAACTTGCTCGGACGCGCAACCGACGCCGCCGCCGAGGCCTTGCAACAATATGAAGGGCCCAACGGCTTCGATGCGCCAATGTCGGCGCACCTCGTCACCGCGATTAAATAAGCCCCGCCAGCGGACTCGACGGATCGGCATAGCGCCGCTTGGCCATGCGCCCGGCGAGATAGGCGAGTCGGCCGCTTTCGACCGCCAGCTTCATCGCCCGCGCCATCCTCACCGGATCCTTGGCCTCGGCGATGGCGGTGTTCATCAGGACACCGTCGCAACCCAATTCCATCGCAACCGTCGCATCGCTCGCCGTGCCGACACCGGCGTCGACCAGCACCGGCACCTTGGCGCCTTCGACGATCAGCCGGATCATCACCTGGTTCTGAAGGCCAAGTCCCGAGCCGATCGGCGCACCGAGAGGCATGATCGCCACCGCGCCGGCATCCTCCAGCCGCTTCGCCGCGATCGGGTCGTCGGAGCAGTAGACCATCGGCTCGAAGCCTTCCTTGGCGAGAATTTCGGTCGCGCGGAGCGTCTCCAGCATATCCGGGATAAAGTGTCTTCGCCTCGCCCAGCACCTCCAACTTGACCAGGGTCCAGCCACCCGCCTCGCGCGCCAGGCGCAGCGTTCGGATCGCGTCCTCGGCGGTGAAGCAGCCGGCGGTGTTGGGTAGGTAGGTGATCTTCTTCGGATCGATGAAATCCATCAGCATCGGCTGGTTGGGGTCGGCAATATTCACGCGCCGCACCGCCACGGTAACGATCTCGGCGCCCGAGGCTTCCACCGCGGCGGCGTTCTGTTCGAAGTCCTTGTACTTGCCCGTGCCGACGATCAACCGCGAGGTGAAAGTGCGGCCCGCGACGGTCCAACTGTCGGTCAAATTTTCAACCCCCGCCAACGAAGTGAACGATCTCATAAGCGTCGCCATCCTCGACCAACACTTCGGCAAAGGTGGAGCGCGGGACGATCTCCAGGTTGCGTTCGACCGCGACCCGCTGCGGATCGAGGCCCACTTCCGCAATCAATTGCGCGAGCGTCGTTCCGGCCGGAACCCGGCGATGTTCGCCATTGATGACCACGCCTGCGCTGCCGTCGAGGCTCATTTCCCACGCTTTCGCTTCACGGATGAACTTGCGGCCCATATAGGGGCTCTCCATGCCGACGCCACCGCTGATCTTCGTGCTCAATGGGCCGAACCTCAATTTGCTGGGAAAGCGTGAACCGGAGATCTACGGGACCGAAACACTCGACGATATTGCAGCTCAGCTTAGCGGCAAGGCGGAGAAAATGGGGCTAACGCTCGACATCCGCCAATCCAATCACGAAGGGCATCTCATCGACTGGCTGCACGAGGCACAGGCGGCCGGAGCTCGCGCGGTGATCCTCAATCCCGGCGGCTACGGCCACACTTCGGTTGCGCTGCATGATGCAGTGAAGGCAATTGCGACTCCGGTGATCGAAGTGCACTTGAGCGATCCCGACATGCGCGAAACCTTCCGTCATACCGACCTTGTCGCGCTCGCGGCGACCAAGCTGATCAAAGGCAAAGGGGCGCGCGGATATTCACTGGCACTGGACGAGGCGGCCCGGCTCTGACAGGAGCGCCGCTACGAATTTAGGGGTAAAAGCATGGCCGATCATAAGGAACAGCAGGCCCAAGGGCCAATGCGCGTCGACAGCTCGCTGGTGCGTGAGCTCGCCGAACTGCTGTCCGCCAACGAGCTGACCGAAATCGAGGTCGAAGACGGCAATCGCAAGATCAAGGTGCGCCGCGATCCGGCGCCGGTGATGGCCTTTGCGCCCCCGCTTGCCGCCGCCGCGCCGGCCGCGCCTGCCTCCCCAACGGCTCTGGCCGACGCGGCGCCGGCTCCGGCTCCTGTCGACGCAGTCAAATCGCCGATGGTCGGCACTGCCTTCCTGTCGCCGGAACCCGGCGCCAAGCCGTTCATCGCGGTCGGGCAGCCGGTGAAGCAGGGCGACACGTTGCTGATCGTCGAGGCGATGAAGGTGATGAACCCGATCATCTCGCCCAAGGCCGGCAAGGTGACCCAGATTCTGGTCGGCGATTCCCAGCCGGTCGAGTTCGACCAGCCGCTCGTCGTCATCGAGTAGATCGCCGTGGCCATTCAAAAACTGTTGATCGCCAACCGCGGCGAGATTGCGCTGCGCATTCATCGCGCCTGTCACGAGATGGGCATCAAGACGGTCGCCGTTCATTCGACCGCGGACTCCGACGCGATGCACGTCCGGCTGGCCGACGAAGCCGTGTGCATCGGTCCGCCGCCGGCCAAGGACAGCTATCTCAATATCGCCAATATCATTTCGGCCGCCGAGATCAGCCACGCCGACGCGATCCACCCCGGCTATGGCTTTCTTTCGGAGAATGCCCGCTTCGCCGAGATTGTCGAAAGCCATAATCTGATCTGGGTCGGGCCGAAGCCCGAGCATATCCGCATTATGGGCGACAAGATCGAAGCCAAACGCAGCGCCGAGAAGCTTGGCCTGCCGCTCGTTCCCGGCTCGCCGGGGCCGCTCAACAGCATTGACGAAGCGCGCAAGATCGCCGCCGAGATCGGCTATCCGGTACTGGTCAAGGCCGCGTCGGGCGGCGGCGGGCGCGGGATGAAGGTGGTGCCTTCGGAAGACCAGCTCGAAAGCCTGATGAGCCAGGCTTCGTCGGAGGCCAATTCGGCGTTCGGCGACCCAACCGTCTACATGGAGAAATATCTCGGCGACCCGCGCCACATCGAGTTCCAGGTGTTCGGCGACGGCGAAGGCAAGGCTATTCACCTGGGCGAGCGTGACTGCTCAATCCAGCGCCGCCACCAGAAGGTCATCGAGGAAGCGCCGTCACCGGTCATCTCCGCCGAACAGCGAGCCGAGATGGGCGCCCTGGTCGCCCAGGCGATGGCCGAAATGGGCTATCGCGGCGCCGGCACGATCGAGTTCCTTTACGAAGACGGCCACTTCTACTTCATCGAGATGAACACCAGGCTCCAGGTCGAGCATCCGGTGACCGAGTTGATCAGCGACATCGACCTGGTGGCCGAACAGATCCGCGTCGCCCAGGGCGACGGCTTGTCGGTGACCCAAAGCCAGGTCCAGCTGCACGGCCACGCCATCGAGTGCCGGATCAATGCCGAGGACCCGCAGACCTTCGCCCCCTCGCCCGGCCTGGTGAAGAATTATGTCGCGCCGGGCGGGATGCACGTCCGCGTCGATAGCGGCCTTTACGCCGGCTATAAGGTGCCGCCCTATTACGACAGCATGATCGGCAAGCTGATCGTCTACGGAATCGACCGCGAAAGCTGCATCCGCCGACTGAAGCGCGCGCTAGAGGAATTCGTGGTCGAGGGGATGAAGACGACCGTCCCGCTGCACCAGCGGATCATCGCCACGGACGAGTTCAACAGCGGCGACTATACGATCAAATGGCTCGAGCGCTGGCTGGATGAAAATCCGGGCGGCTAGGACGCACCCTTCGCCCCCCGCGGCGCGTTTTTGCGCCATGCCCTACCGCGCCGAACCCTCCCGTTCCGACCGGGTAAAGGCGATGACCTCCGTCGTGGCGGTCTATGCACTGATGGTCGCGGCCCTGTTGCTGGTGCGGACCGACACTCCGCTTGAGCGCGACGAAGATCCGACCGTCCTGATCGACATTGATGAACTGCCCGAGCCCCAACCTCCGCCCGAAGAGGAGCCCGGCCGGGCCGAAGAAGAGGAAGGGGCAGCGGGCAAAAGGGCCGAACCGACCCCCGTCGTTGCGCCCAGGCCCAGGATCCAAATTCCGGCACAGCCACCCGTCGCAGCCGCACCTATCGCAGGAACCGGCAGCGCAACCACCGCCGGAGCGGCGACCACTGGTACTGGTCCCGGCGCTGGCGGTTCCGGCACCGGGCGAGGCGGTGGCGGAAGCGGAGGCGGCGGGGGAACTGGTTCGGATGTCCGATTACTGGGTGGCAACAGCGCCAGGCTGCCTGCTAGCCTACTTCGACAATTCGCAACCGACAGGGGTTATGCGCACCTTTGGCTCACGGTGGTCGAAACAGGGCGCGTAACCGATTGCAGCGTTCTGCAGGGCACGGGCAACTCGCGAGTCGACCAGGCGCTCTGTTCCCTGATGATAAGACAAAGCCGGTGGGACCCGGCCCGTGACAGGCAAGGACGACCAATCACCGCCAAGGTCCGCTACACCGCGACCTGGAGCAAGACCGACTAGCGGGAGGCCACGCGATTGTCGTTCGCTGCGGCGAGCTGGGCGCGGTCCTTGCCATAGATATCCTCGTAAAAAACCACCTGACTGCCGCTTGGCACCGCGGTCAGATAGGCGAGATAGACCGGCATGGGTTGATCGAGGTCGACGGGCTGCTCCGGCTTCCTGCTCTTGATCTGGAGAGGCTCGCCGTAAAGCCAATTCGCCAGGCGGGGCGCATCTTCGAGCCGCACGCATCCTCCGCTGAACAGTCGCGCATCCTCGTTCAGAAGTTCCTTGTTGGGCGTGTCGTGGAGGTAAACGCCTTGAGGATTGGGGAACATGAACTTCATTTGCCCCATGGCGTTGGAGGGACCGGGATTCTGGCGCATTCGCACCTGTATCCGGCCCGCCGCGACGGCTTCCCAATCGATCATTGAGGGATCGGCCGGCGTTGCGCTGTCACTCCAGTCGGACAGCAACACATAGCCATGCTGACGCAAATAGCCGGGTCCCTCCTTAAGCACGCCGGGGGCGATCCGTTCGGCGGCGAGATCCGGCGGAACGTTCCAGTAGGGATTGACCGCGGTGTAACGGATCATCGCCGCCATCATCGGCGTTTGTTGCGCCGGCTTGCCGACCACGACGCGCATCCAGTCGACCACCCGGCCATTTTCGTACATGTAGAGACGTTGCGCCGCGGTATTTACGAGCACGAAGCGGCCGTCGGCCGGAAGGAAACGCGCACGGCGCAGGTTTATCCGGAGCAACGCCTCTGCCCGCGCGTCGCCGCGACTCTGGTCAGCGGCCAGCGCACGCCGCAGTTCGGCGTAGCTGTGGTGCATGAACGGCATGGCATCGATCCATGCCTCGAGCGAAGGTGCCGCAGCCGCTTGCGCCAGCAGCTCGGTAGCAGAGGGCGCGACGGGAACGGCGGCGCGATCGACGATTTGCCACTCCGCCGATCGCGAAGTCCGCAGCGCGGTGACATAGCTGATCAACGCGCGATCGAGCATCGTGTTGGCCCGCTCCATCGCTGCCGGGTTGTTCCTGGCAGCTGATCGGACGGCGCCCTTCAGCGACTTTAGTTTGAATTGTTGGGGATCGAGACCGTCGAACTCCGAGCTTTGCAGCAAGGCGATCAAGCGAAGCGCCGCCCGCGATCGCCCGGCATTACCCATTGCGGCCGGGCAGCGACCTGTCCCAACTCCGCCGCTGAATCGCCAGAGGCGGCAACCGGCTGCATTGGTACGGCCGTCAGCAAGGCGCCGGCGGCGAGAATGGCAAAACCCGCCGGACGCACTGGGCGTCCGGCGGGTTTCACGGACCATCCTGAGACGATCCGGTTCTTCATTTAGCCGCGTTCGCCCGTCATGGCTGGCGCGGGTCGGCTGGTCGGCGCGTAACCGGCCGGGGTGCCCTGATAATATTGGCCATTATAGACATAGCCGTCGGCTCGCCCGTCCTGGTCATTATCGGACCATACGGCGCCGGCCAGGCCACCGATCGCGGCGCCGATTACGGCACCTTCGATCGGGCTGAGGCCCGCCGATCACCGCACCGGCCACCGCACCGACAGCCGCGCCGCCAAGTGCGCCGGTCGCGACGCGACGAAGCGTCGGATCATAGCCCTGTGGCGTGCCCGAATAATATTGGCCGTTCTGGACATAACCGTCGGCATAGCCGTCATTATTATTGTCGGCCCAGACCGCGCCGGCGAGACCGCCGACCGCGGCGCCGATCGCGGCACCTTCGATCATGCTGACGCCCGGCACTACCGCGCCGATCGCCGCGCCGCCGGCTCCACCGACCGCCGCGCCTTGGGCAATATCGCCAGCCGTCTGGCTGTCGGTCGCACAAGCGCTGAGCGAAATGGTACCGGCGAGCAGAACTGCAATCATCGACTTACGCATCTTCTGACTCCCTTTTGTGGTCTTTGACGGACCGTGCCCCAGGACCCGACGCCCCCGGCAGCGGTGCACAAGTCACGTTCGCCCAACGACAATCGGTGCAGGAGGTTCCGGCAAAACAACGATTTTGCTCATCCGCTGGCCGTTACCGCTGTTATGCGACCCCTCTCTGTGGCAGTCTTGAGAACGGTAATTGAACGGAACAGGCATGAAGGCGACCATTTACCACAATCCGATGTGCGGTACTTCTCGCAAGACGCTGGAAATCCTTGAGAATGAGGGTGCCGACGTGACGGTGGTCGAATATCTGAAAGCGCCACCCAGCCGAATTGAGCTGAAGCGTCTCTATCAGCGAGCGGGAATTTCGCCGCGGGAGGGCCTCAGGGTCAGGGAACCGCTTGGTCGAGAAGCTCGGTCTCGACGATCCGTCGGTCAGCGACGACGCCATTCTCGACGCGATGATGGAACATCCGATCCTCATCCAGCGTCCTCTGGTCGAAACGGAAAAGGGCGTCAGGCTGTGCCGCCCGCAAGAGGAAGTGCGCCAACTATTATAAGGTCCAGGCCGGCATGAGCGAAGGTCTTGATCCCCGGATGCTGCTCAGAGGCTATGCCGCCGGCATCTTCCCGATGGCCGACAGCCGCGATGCCGGGGATATTTTCTGGGTCGAACCGCGCAACCGGGCGATCATCCCACTGCAATCCTTTCATCTTTCTCGCTCGCTGGCCAAGCGGGTGCGCTCGGGATGCTTTACCGTGACGCGCGACCGGGCGTTCCACGAGGTTCTCCTGGCCTGCGCCGATCGGGAAGAAACCTGGATCAATCAGGTCATCGAACGAGCGACGCTGGGCCTTAACGCCGTCGGCCATGCCCATTCCATCGAATGCTGGCACGAGGGGGGCCTAGTCGGTGGACTTTACGGGGTGAAGCTGGGACGGGCCTTCTTCGGCAAATCGATGTTCAGTCGGATGACCGATGCCTCAAAGGTTGCGTTGGCATGGCTGGTCGCGCGACTTAGGGTTGGCGGCTTTCACCCTGCTCGACTGCCAGTTCATGACGCCCCATCTCGCCTCACTAGGCGCGATGACGGTCAGTCGGGACAGCTATGTCGGATTGCTTTCGTCGGCATTGTCGCCCGGCGGTGTCACGCCTGGCGTCGGGCTTTCCTCAATGGGTTCGGCGCCATTCGTGGCGGGCGATTCGCCGGTGGAGGGCGCGCCCGCCCCCGACTTCGAAGCGCTCGACCGGCTGCTTGAGGGCGCCGGCGCCGCCGGAGCGGCCGGGCCGGCGGGCCAGCTCATTGCGCAGCTCTTGGGCCAAACGTCGTACACAGGATGCTCGACAACGTTGAGCGACGGGCTTTCCTTGTAGAGCCAACCCGAAAAGCGCCGAACCCAGCGACCATCCGGCAGCCGCACGTCCATCTGCACGAAAGCGCCGGTCAGCTTCTCGGTTTCCCACGGGGCACTGGTTTCGCATGCGCGGAGACGAACGGTGACGTCCTTGACGCGCATCGCCTGGCCGGGCCTCAGGTCAAGGTCGCGAACGATGCCGTTGCGCTTGTTGAGCAGTCCCGAGCACCGCGACCCGCTCCGCCATCGGGGTAACCCCGGCCTGCTCCGCCGCAGCGCGCGGAATATCGATCGTCACCGGCTGATTGCCGCCAGTATCAGCCTGCTGGGCGCGGTCACATGCGCTCGACAGGGCGAGCAACGTAACTGGCAGGATGGCGCGGGCGCTGGTCACGCTTATTCGGGCTTCCAGGCCTCGTAATCGCCGGTCGAGGCAGGACGGATTCCCTTGGCCGCAAGTGATCCGCCGGGCCGGTAGGCGGCCATCGTCCCGGTCAGGTTGGGCTTGCGGCGCCTGCTCGAACGTGCGGCGTGGCGGCAGCGCCTTTTCGGGCAGTTCGTCGATCGTCCCCCGCAGCCAGGCATTCCAGGAAGGCGGGACCCGGCTGCTGTCATTTGATGCCATTATAGATCACCCACCGGCGGCTCGGATCCTTGCGGTGCCGGAAATAGACATTGCCCGCCTCGTCGCGGCCGACTTCCTCGCCATTACGGCGCGAAAAGATCGTGGTGCCCCAGGAGGCGCCGTTCCACCAGGTGAAGGCGTTTGCGAACATACCCATGTGCCGGGCCTTTGCCCCGTTACGACGGCCTAGGCAAGTTCGGATGGCCTGTCCGGGTCCTGCTCAATCCAGCTGCTCCATTCGACCTTGTCGCCCGCCGTGATGCCAAGTTCGGCGGATCGGCCTCCCGCGATCTCGAGCACGGCCATGACCGGCCCGTCGGAAGTAACCGGCTGCAAGGACAGCGGCACGGTGTTGGCCTCGATATTGGCAATGCTGCCGTCGCCGCGAACGAAGATGATGTCGAGCGGAATCAGCGTGTTCTTCATCCAGAAGCTCGCCTGCCGGGGCGCCTCGAACGGAAAGATCATTCCGCGGTCGGGCGCCAGGCTCGATCGGTTCATCAAGCCGGTCGCCTGTTCGTCCACGGTCCGCGCGACCTCGACCGTGAATCGGTGCGTTCGCGCGCCAGATGTGACGGTCAGCGGAACCTGCTCAGCCCGGCTGGCGAACGTTCAAGCTCGACCGCGTTCGATGTCGCAGGTTGGCAAGCGGCAAGCGCAACGACGATACCCAGGGCAACCGCCCGGCCGATCAGGGCTCGCGAAGTTCGACGGCCGTCAGGCCCTTGCGCCCTTCCGCGATCCGGGCTTCCAGCCGTTGGCCCGGCTGAAGGTCGACGATCTCCGACTGACGCACCGTCTCCATGTGGACGAAAATATCCTCGCCTTCTTCCCCTTCGCCCTCGCGATTGAGAAAACCGTAGCCCTTCACGCGATTGAACCATTTGACCTCCACCGGCTCATACTCGCCCGCGGAATCGGCCAAGGCCTTGCGGTCCGCGCGCTCGCCGGAAGCTTGGACCGGCCGGGCCGGCAGGGGCAAGGCCGTCGACAGGTCGATCGACAATATCTTGCGCGCCTGGAACCCGCGATCCTGGTGCGCGGCAATGCATTCCACCGTCGCGCCTTCGGGAAGGGAGCGGCGGCCATGTTCTTTCAGCACGCTGAAATGAACCAGGATATCGCCCTCGCAATCGTCGGAAATGAGGAATCCAAAGCCCCTCGTCGCGTCGAACCATTTGACTCGACCCGTACAAATGCTGACCGTCAGGAAGGCTCTCCTCCGGCAAAGGCAGGACCGCGGGCACTTCTTCCTGAGTCGTTTCGGCACTCAAACGCTGCACGAGGTATTCCTTACCACGGACAATTGTGTCGTGGAACCGACATAACCGTTAATTAACGCAGTTTCGAGAGGATTCGGAATCGGGAATTTCCCCGGGATTTAAATCGATTATTGCCCGGGCCAGTCCGAAATCCGTGACCCGCGCGGATCATCGCCGCCAGCTCGCGCTCGCGGCGGCGCGGATCCGATCGGTCCGGGGCGAACGGACCCAGCGACCGCCGCCGGGCAAAGCGCAGTGCGGATTCGACTGCCTCGGCTTCGACCAGGCTCCGCGCCTCTCCCGCTTCTTCCTCTGCGATCCCTGCAAGATCCAGCGCCTGCCGACGCGCCGCCCGCCATAGCCCCGGCCGGTCAGCGACCTGGCTTTCGCCAGCGCATAGGCACGATCGTCGATATAGCCGAGCCGGACCAGCCGGTCGGCCAATCCCTCCAGCGGCGGCTCGCCCTCGCCGCCCCATCCCCGCTCGCGTAGCTTGCGCTTGAGATAGGTGAGCAACTTGGCCCGGCTCGTCGCGAACCGGCCGACATAGCTCAGCGCCAGCTCATCCAGTCTGGCGGCGTCGAGTGGCGGGCGCGGTTTGCGGGGATTATTGGCGCTCATGGCCATGTTTGTGCCACACTCCCTCACCATCAGGCAAAAAGGCTCGCGCCACGGCGGGTCCGCTGGCGCGCATGCCGGCAACATGGGACCATTGGACAGGATTTGCTGCGTGCTCGACCGGACCGACAGGATCGACACCAGCCCTCAGCCCGTCGGGTTATACGCCGACGCTGGACCGGCTTGAGCGCCGCATCGCCGATTTCGCCACGCTTGGCGAGGCGCTGGACTATGCTGCCAAGGGTAATCGCGGCATGAACTTCCACGATGCCCGCGGCACCCTCATCCGTTCCTATCCCTATTCCGAACTGCGCCAGGACGCGTTGGCACATGCCGCGCCGCTTCCTTTCGTTGGGACTGAAGAAGGGCGATCGCCTTGCGCTGGTTGCCGAGACCGGGCCGGAATTCGCCGCCTGCTTCTTCGGCGCCGTCTACGCCGGCCTGTGGCCCGTTCCGCTACCGCTCCCAACCAGCTTTGGCGGGCGCGAAGCCTATGTCGACCAGCTGGTGGTGATGCTGACCAGCAGCGATCCGCAGCTGTTCCTCTACCCGCCGGAACTAGCCGAATTCGCGACCGCTGCGGCGAACAGGCGCGGTGTCGCCGCCCGCGACTGGGACAGCCTAGCGGACGTCGAACCGGCCGCTGACGAGCTGTCCGCGCCCGGCTCCGACGAAATCGCCTATCTGCAATATTCCAGCGGCTCGACCCGCTTCCCCCATGGTGTCGCGGTGACCCACCGCGCGCTGCTCGACAATCTTCGCGCGCATGGCCTTGGGCTCCATGTCGAGGAAACCGACCGCTGCATCTCCTGGCTGCCCTGGTATCATGACATGGGCCTGGTTGGCTGCATGCTGTCGCCGATGGCCAACCAGCTCAGCGTCGACTATTTGAAGACCGAGGATTTCGCCCGCCGACCGCTCGCCTGGCTCGACCTGATCAGCCGCCATCCGGGCACCACCCTCTCCTATTCGCCAACGTTCGGCTACGACATTTGCTCGCGCCGGATGAGCTCGCAGACCCGCGCCGCCGACCGGTTCGATCTGTCACGCTGGCGAATTGCCGGGAACGGCGCCGACATGATCCGCCCGGACGTGATGCAGGCGTTCGTCGACAGCTTCGCAGACGCCGGCTTCAAGGCCAGCGCTTTTTGCCCAAGCTATGGCCTGGCCGAAGCGACACTCGCCGTGTCGCTTATGCCGCCGGGCGAAGGCATCCGCCTCGAGTTGGTCGAGGAAAGCGAATTGTCGGGCGTCGGCACGCCGGCGCAGGAGCGCCCGCGCCGATATCGCGCGATCGTCAATTGCGGCAAGCCGGTCGAGGGCATGGAAATCGAGATCCGCGGCGCCGACGGCGAACCGCTCGCCGAGCGCTCGATCGGCAAGGTCTGGGTGCGCGGTTCCAGCGTCATGGTCGGCTATTTCCGGGACCCCGAAGTCGACGGCGGCCTGCATGCAGGGCGGCTGGCTCGACACCGGCGACATGGGCTACATGTCGGGCGGCTACATCTTCATCGTCGGCCGCGCCAAGGACATGATCATCATCAACGGCCGAAACCATTGGCCGCAGGATATCGAATGGGCGGTCGAGCAATTGCCCGGTTTCAAGTCGGGCGATATCGCCGCCTTCGCCATCACCGGCCCCAGCGGCGAGGAAACGCCCGCTGTTTTGGTCCACTGCCGTGTCAGCGACCCGCAAGAGCGCGGTCGTCTCCGCGACGACATCCGCGAACGGGTCCGCGCGATCACCGGAATTTCCCCGGTGGTCGAACTGATCCCCCCGCGCAGCCTGCCCCGCACCTCTTCGGGCAAGCTGTCGCGCACCAAGGCGCGGAACTTGTATCTGTCGGGTGAGATTCAACCCTACGACATAGCGGCTTAAGCCTGCCGTCATTGCGAGGAGCGTTAGCGACGCGGCAATCCAGGCTGGATTGCTTCGCTTCGCTCGCAATGACGAACGGCGGCCCTTGCGCGCTTCCACTTAGCGCATTAGGTCGCGCCACGGCCTAGGGGTATAGCTCAGTTGGTAGAGCATCGGTCTCCAAAACCGAGGGTCGTGGGTTCGAGTCCCCCTGCCCCTGCCAGGTCCACGACGCGCAGCCATGCCGGGGGCATGGCGAGCATCGTGGAGCTATCGAGTGCTGCGAAGCGATTGCGCAGCATTCGTCCGCAGCGCGCAGAGCCGCCGAAGGCCGGCCAGCCTGCCGCGGAGCGGACAGGACTGACGTCAGGGGATTCACTCCCGTGACGGCTTCGGCCTCCCATGGAATTTACTTCCATGACGGCCTAAGTTAAGGCATCCGCCAATGAGGTCCGGCGGCGCGTCCGCGGACCTCCTTTTTTTAGGTTTTTGAAGGCTCGAGCAGTGGCAAAAGTTACTCCCGGCGAATACATCCGGCAGGTACGCGCCGAAGGCAGCAAGGTCGTCTGGCCGTCCATGAAGGAAACGCGGACCACCGCGATCATGGTGCTGATCATGACCGCCATCCTCGCCGTCTTCTTCTTCGGCATCAACTCGGCGTTCAGCGCGATCGTCAAATGGCTGCTGAGCCTGCTCGGCTAACAAGTTTTCACAGGAACAACCATGTCCCGCTGGTACATCATCCACGCTTATTCCGGATTCGAGAACAAGGTCCGCGACCAGATCCTGTCCGAGGCCAGGCGCCTCGGTCTCGAGCAGCTGGTCGAGCAGGTCGAGGTCCCGACCGAGACCATTACCGAGGTCAAGCGCGGCAAGAAGGTCCAGGCCGAGCGCAAGTTCATGCCCGGCTATGTGCTGGCCAAGCTGGCGCTCAACGACGACGTCTACCACCTGGTCAAGAACACCCCCAAGGTGACCGGCTTCCTCGGCCCCAACGGCAAGCCGCAGGCGATCCCCGACGCGCAGGCCCACCGGATGCTCGACACCAAGGAAGAAGCCGCCGCCGCGCCCAAGCAGAAGGTCAAGGTCGACTATGAGATCGGCGACGCGGTGAAGGTGCTGGATGGGCCGTTCGCGAGCTTCAACGGGGTGGTCGAAGAGCTCGACTTCGACCGCAGCCGTGTGAAGGTGAGCGTGTCCATCTTCGGCCGCGCGACGCCGGTCGAGCTGGAGTTCGAACAGGTTGAGAGGGTCAAGTAGGAGCCACCGAGCATAAAGGAGCGATTGCGCAGCAATCGTGAGTTTATGTCGAAGAGATGGCCACTACCGGCCGACCGGCGCTTAGCGACCGGATCGACGTCACGAATTCACTTCGTGACGGCCTACCTTTCCCTTCACATCGCAACTGCTCGCGCATCACCCCACCCGGCACACCCTCGGCGCCATGTGCCGGTCCGTGTAGGTGATCTCATCGCCCTTGCCACGCAGCGAGTGCGTCCCCGACTCATACCAGAAGCCCGACGCCGACCGCCGCTGCTTCAAAGTGACGCTCCCCTCCCCGCTTTCGATGCGCGCCACGGACGGCGCATAGACGACCGTCAGCTTGGGCCCATAATTGCAGACATATTCCACCCGCCGTTCGGTGGCGTCATCTGCGACAGTGGTACATCCCGCCAGGACGGCCAAGGCAACGATCAGTACTGCAGCTTTCATCTCGGGCTCTCCGTGCGACGATCGAGTTCGTCGATGCTCAACGCGCGATGCGCGCAATGGGCCCGTCGCGCGACAGGAAGCAAAGGGTCGCACCTGCGGCCTTTTCTTTTGCCCGGACGCTCGCCAGAGTGTGGTTGCTCGGATGAAGTGGGGTGGAATGTTGGTTCCGGGCACGTTGCACCTTGACATTGCACATTATATAGTGCATCTTCTCTCAGAGAAAACGGGATGAGTTCGCGTCCGCCGAAGATCGATCTGGTCTTCTACCAAACGGATGCGGGGAACGAGCCGGTGCGCGATTGGCTGGTGGAGCTGGATCCGGCAAACCGCCGCGAGATCGGTCTGGACCTTCAGCGGGTCCAGTACCGGTGGCCGGTCGGTATGCCGCTTGTGCGTCCGCTCGGCGACGGTTTGTTCGAAATTCGGACGAGCCTGCCCAACAAGACGATCTCGCGCGTCCTTTTCTGTTTTCACGGCGGGGAGTTGTTTGCATTGCATGGCTTCGTCAAGAAGTCGCAGCGCACTCCGCCCGAAGAGTTGAAGATCGCGCGCAAGCGCAAGACGGAGGTGGAGAATGGCTGACAACCGGCATCGCGGCTCGACCCTTGACGAATTTCTCGCCCAGGAAGGCGTGCTCGAGGAATTCCAGGCCCGCGCGATCAAGGAAGTCGTCGCCTGGCAGTTGGCCGAGGCCATGCGCGAGCGCAAGCTCAGCAAGAACCAGCTCGCGAAGCAAATGCACACCAGCCGAACCCAGGTGGACCGCATGCTGGATCCGGAGGCGGGCAACGTCACGATCGAAACGCTCCAGCGCGCCGCAGCATTGGTCGGACGGCGGGTGCAGATTGAGCTTGTTGAGGCTCAGGCGAGCCAGCCTCTTCAATTCGCTCTCTTCGCGCTGGCTCCCGCTAACTCCGCAAAACGCTCAGCTGTGCCCGACCGAGAAACTTCTGTCCTACAGCGCCTCAGCCGTGCCAATCTCTGGCCGTTGGATTCGCTGCCGCTCCAGAAGCCTGCCCTGAATTCGTTGAGGGTTACGAAGTTTGTGAAGTTTGTGACCCCCCATTTGAATGCGCGGCGTGCAAACTTCGGCCGTCACCGCGAACATTGTGAACATTGTGAACATTCGGGCCGCGTCAGACGGTCAACCGAGTCAACTTCGCTTTTCAACCAACAGTTGAATTGCGGCCACTTTCTGCTAAAGGCGCGCCCTTCCAAAGCAACAGCATTGGATTGCGGGAGGCGCGCTTCGGCTCGCCGTCTGGACCGCTAAACTTGAACGGCATGCGCGGGGTTCGCCCCGTTCATCCACTACAGAGTGAGAAAAATGGCTAAGAAAATCACGGGCTATATCAAGCTCCAGGTGCCGGCCGGCACCGCCAATCCCTCCCCGCCGATCGGCCCTGCACTGGGTCAGCGCGGCGTCAACATCATGGAATTCTGCAAGGCGTTCAACGCCTCGACGCAGGAGCTTGAGAAGGGCGCTCCGATCCCGACGGTGATCACCGTCTATGCCGATCGCAGCTTCTCCTTCACCACCAAGACCCCGCCGGCGAGCTTCCTGCTGAAGAAGGCGGCCAAGCTCAAGTCGGGCTCGAAGGAGCCGGGCAAGGTTTCGGCGGGAACCATCAAGCGCTCGCAGCTCGCCGAGATCGCGACCGCGAAGATGAAGGACCTCAACGCCAACGACCTTGAGGCCGCGACGAAGATTATTGAAGGCTCCGCCCGCGCGATGGGCCTCCAGGTTGTGGAGGGCTAAGGACATGGCGAAGCTGACCAAGAAGCAGAAGGCACAAGCCGGCAAGGTCGATCCGACGCAGCACTACGGCGTCGACGAGGCGATCGGGCTGGTGAAGTCGCTCGCGACCGCCAAGTTTGACGAGACCGTCGAGGTCGCGATCAACCTCGGCGTCGATCCGCGCCACGCCGACCAGATGGTCCGCGGTGTGGTCAACCTGCCCAAGGGCACCGGCAAGGACGTTCGCGTCGCGGTGTTCGCCAAGGGCGACAAGGCCGATGAGGCCCGCAAGGCCGGCGCCGAAGTCGTCGGCGCGGAAGATCTGATGGAAGCCATCCAGGGCGGCCAGTCGGATTTCGACCGGGTTATCGCCACGCCCGACATGATGGGCATCGTCGGCCGCCTCGGAAAGGTGCTTGGTCCCAAGGGCCTGATGCCCAACCCGAAGCTGGGCACGGTCACCATGGACGTCACCAAGGCGGTCACCGACGCCAAGTCGGGCCAGGTCGAGTTTCGCGTCGAGAAAGCGGGGATCATCCACGCCGGAATCGGCAAGGCGAGCTTCCCCGAGGCCGACCTCAAGGCCAATTTCGACGCCTTTGTCGACGCGATCGTCAAGGCGAAGCCGACCGGCGCCAAGGGCAAATATGTCAAGAAGGTCGCACTGAGCTCCTCCATGGGCCCGGGCGTCCGCCTCGACCTCGAAGAGATCGCCGGCGCCTAGGCGTCTTGCGTTCGACAGCATAAGGGCCGGGGCGGCAACGCCTCGGCCTTTTTCTTGTCATGTTGGATATCGTCTGCCAGCTTCGCATCGCCAAGGGGGGCAACCGATGGGCGGCAAGAGCGCACTTTCCAACAAGGAATATGAAGAGCTGCTGGCGCCGCTGACCAAGGAGCTGTCCGACGCGGCCCGGTGGATCCAGGAAACGTGCCAGCGGCTGGTGATCGTGTTCGAGGGCCGCGACACGGCCGGCAAGGGCGGCTCGATCGACATGTTCGTCCGCACCCTCAACCCCCGTCAGTGTCACGTCGTCGCCCTGCCCTCTCCGTCGAAGCGTGAGCAGGGCCAGTGGTATTTTCAGCGCTATGCACAGCACCTTCCGTCCGAGGGCGAGATCAGCCTGTTCGACCGAAGCTGGTACAACCGTGCCGGCGTCGAGCGGGTCATGGGCTTTTGCACGCCCGAGCAATCCGAGAGCTTCCTGCAGGCCGCGCCGGAGTTTGAGCGGCACCTCGTCGAAGACGGCATCCTGCTCTACAAATATTGGCTATGCTGCGATCAGGAACAGCAGGAGGAACGGTTCGCCGAACGGCTGGAAAACCCTCGGCGGCGGTGGAAATTGTCTCCCATCGATATCGAGTCCCGCACCCGCTACCAGGCTTATACCGAAGCTCGCGAGCGGATGTTGTCCGCGACCCATACCGCCTGGGCGCCGTGGACCCTGGTCGACTTCAACGATCAGCGGATCGGCCGGCTGACTTTGCTCCGGGACTTGCTGGACCGTTTGCCGGACACGCAACTTCCGACACCGGAGATTCCCTGGCCCCCGCTCCGGCACAAGCCGCTGAAAGAGCAGTTCGGAGTGCTTGAGCCCATCCCTACTTACGACGTCGGCAGGGCGCCGAGGGACAACTAGATATTCGTTCGGCTTTGCATGGCCCGCAACTTGGCCTAGTCGTTTGAGTGATTGGCGATGGGGGACGGGATGAAGGCCTTTCAACTGTTCGTAAAGCTGACGGCTTATTACGCCGTCCTGGGTGTCATCATCTTCGCGGCGCTAAGCATCTTTCCGGCGCTCCGGGAATATCTCCCGGTTGGCGGGGTCGAGGCGTTGATCAGCCAGCCGGATGCCAATCCGCTGGAAGGTTCGGCGCGGTCGGCCACGGCACAGCAGGTCGGGACGTTCGGCGAAAGCCTGTTCTGGCTGTCCGCCGCGATCTTCGGCGCGCTGCTGTCCGCGCTGCCGGTCAGCTGGGTCTATATGGAGATCCGCACCGGCGAGGAATATGACCAGTCGCTGATCAGCACCATCATTGTCCTGCCGCTGGTCGTTACCGGCATCGTCATCATCGTCCAGAACAGCCTGGCGCTGGCCTTTGCTCTGGCCGGCATCGCCGGTGCCGTGCGGTTCAAGAATAGCCTCAAGAGTTCGGGCGATGCCTTGTTCATCCTCATTTCGGTCGGCACGGGACTTGCCGCCGGTATCGGCGCGGTCGAACTGGCGATCGTCATGGGAGTCGGCTTCAACTATGCCTTCCTGCTGCTTTGGGCGACCGAATATGGCGAGCGCGCGGGCATGAAACGTTACATGGCCGATCTCGACCCGACCAATTGCCCGCCGGAGACCGCGGTCCCGGTCGACCCCGCGCCGCGCCGCTGCCCCCGTCGCCGCCTAGCCCAGGCAGTCCTTGAGGATTTTGGTGCGCGACCGTCTCGTCGGTGGCAATCTGAGCGAAAAAGCCGGCGAGATAGCCGACTGCCTTGCTCCGGGTTTTCTTCAGACATCCCGGGGATCTGGCCGAACACCGCTTCGATCGCAGGTCGGCGTGGCGCGGAAATCGGCCGCGGCAGTGATGGCCTCCGCATTATTCCGGCAATAGCCCCGGTAGACCCGTGTTCTGACGCTGCTGACGGTGAAGCCCTCGGGCGGCACGGCGTAGGGCGAGTCGACCAGTCCCGAATAATCGAAGTCATAGGGTACCGGAACAAGCGCCCCGCCACTCCGCTCATCAGCCTGACGTTGTGGCAACAGGCCTCGCCTTTCGGCGCGGCACGCATCGACCAGTCGAGATTGCCGATCATATATTCGAACAACGCTACTCTCGCCGCCTGTCGCCGGTTCGAGCAGGGTGCGATTGGATGCGTTCGCCGACCCTCGCTTCGGCAAGTCCATTGCGCTTGGCGACGTCACCCAAATCCTCGATGAAGAAACCCCAGCGGCTGGCGAGACCTTGCCGCTCGGTTCAGCATAGTCGACCGTCGCCAGCCGCACCCGGATAACTCGTTGGCTTAGCAGGTTGAAGATTCTGTAAGCCGAATATTCGAGCAACAGATGCTGCTGGAAACCCTCCTGCGATCGGCAGTGAGTGACCAGTTTCAGCCGCCGCTGACCCTCGAACAACGAACCGGCAGCAGCCGGCCGGGCGAACTCGACACGGAGCGGCGGGAAAGGTGCAGGTTTCTTCAGGCGCCGGCTAATGCCGCGGGCTGAAAGGCGGATGGCGTGCGTTTCAGGCGGTGAAGCCAAGGTAAGCGTGGCGTCGCGGGGAGTCGTCGAGTCCTCTGCTCCCCGGGCGATTGCGCCGACCGGGCCCCTGGATCGTCATGCGGATCGGCGCATCTCTCGCAAACAGCGGCGTTGGCCGGCCCGGCGCGCGCGCCAGCCGCGGACGTTGCGGCGAGCAACAGCGGCGACAATGCCATCTTCATCATTTATCCCCCCAGGTTTGACCCGGCGGTCGCGCCACGTCATGCGGCCATCGACCCGGTCGCCGACGATCTCGAGCTAGCTCGGCCTGCCGCCATAGGCGCGGCTGATCGCAGCTATCGATCCGCCATCAGCTTGCCGCTGTCCGAGGCGATGATCCCGGTCCGTGACGGGGTGTGAGCCGACGACGATCGCTGGCGCCATGAAACGCCTCCAGCACCAGGTCGATTTCCTGTTCGATGGCAAGGGTTGGGAACGCCGACCGCGGTCGGCGGCGACGGGCCTCGTTTCGTCACGCCGGTTCGCGGGTGATCAAGCCACGATACCACAGCGGGCCCGCGGATCGTTGATGATCGACGTCTCGCCTTCGTCCCCGGCCCTGAGCGCGTCCGCGACCCGCCGGTTGATCTGCTCGAGGCGAAAATTTCGCGTATAGCGGCGCTGATCCCGCCATGGACGAACAATGCATCGCCGAGCTTGACCACCGCCGGGTTGCCGATCACCCATTTGCCAATCTCTCCATCGGGCCGCCAGGCCGCCTGATGTTCGAGCATGCCGAGCGGAGTCGCCTTCATCCATGCGTCGCGGATCGCAGCGCGGAGTGAGGTTGGGATCGCGGGCGCGATAGGCGGTTTCGATCACCACCCGGTTCGCCTGGTAGATGCGCTCGCCGCCGCGCTTCGGAATTTCGGTCGACGAACGCGCGATATTCCCCCGGGTGGACGTAGCGCAGGTCGCCGGTCATGTTCATCGCTTCGTGATTGCCGACCAGCACGATCACCCTGCCGCCCCGTTTCGACGCCTCGCGCTGGAGCTTCATCAGGTGGCGGATGATCTTGAGACTGTCGGGGCCGCGGTCGGCGACGTCGCCCATCTGGACCAAGGTGGTCGCTCCGGCCGCCCAGCGGCCCTTGGCGTCGGTCAGCCCGGCGGCGCGGGCGATTGCCGTCCAAGCGTCGTAATCACCATGAAGGTCGCCGACCGCGACGATCCGCTCCGGCGCGGGCTTGGCTAGCGTCGCGGCGGGAATCAATGCCGCGGCGAACAGGAGCAAAGGCCAAATCCAAAGCCTGAGCATTGGCACCCCCTGGCGAAACATGGTGAAAAGGGCACTTGCGCCGCCGCTTTGTCAAGCAACCCGCCCTGACCTCTGGGCGTTTATGGCCAGAATTCCCGAGAAGGAGCGCGGTATCATGCGTATCGTTTCGCTCACCGCACTGACGCTCGCCACCCTTGCCGTTCCGTCCGCGACGGCCCAGGCCCCGGCCGTCGTCAATGTGCAACTCGCCAACTACAAGTTCACGCCGAAAACCATCGTCCTCGATCATGGCCGGCCGTATGTGTTCCGCTTGCACAATCTCTCTGGCGGCGGCCATGACTTCACCGCCCCTGCCTTTTTCGCGGCTGCCCCGGTCGCCCCCTCGGATCGGCGCTGGGTGGAACGAGGCGAGGTCGAGGTTCCACCCGGCCAGGTTCGCGAAATTCGTCTGACCGCGCCGGGCGCCGGGAGCTACAAGCTCAAATGTACCCACACATTCCACAAATTCTTCGGCATGAGCGGCACGATCATCGTTCGCTGATGTCAGTCCAGCTTGACATTCCACGGCTGATCGATAGGGAGCGCCGGTCGCCTCCCCGGAGGCGCACTCGTCCGAGACAGTCGCTGTCCCCGCATTCGCGAGGGCTTAATTTGCGGCCTAGACGGGGATAAGGAATTCAAGAACGGGTCGCAAATCGCCTCCCGGTCGTGCGTCGGCATTGCCAGCGCCTCTCGATCCATCCCCCGGACATCTCGGAGACGTGGGAGTTCCCGCGCCTCCACCGCTTGCCGGATGGTCCGGCAAGGGGACACGTTTAGGAGTATGGCATGGATCGTTCGCAAAAAGCCGATCTGGTTGCCGAGCTGAAGAACGTCTTCACCGAGACCAGCGTGGTGGTGATCACCCGCAATCTCGGCCTGTCGGTCGCCCAGTCGACCGACCTGCGCCTGAAGATGCGCGATGCCGGTGCCCAGTTCAAAGTTGCGAAGAACCGGCTTGCCAAGATCGCGCTCGAGGGCACGCAGGTACGGATCGATCGGCGAAATGCTGACCGGCCCGACCGCCTTGGCTACCTCGATCGATCCCGTCGCGGCGGCAAAAGTCGCGGTGGATTTCGCCAAGACCAACGATCGTCTCGAGATCGTCGGTGGCGCGATGGGCGATACGCTGCTCGATGTGAACGGAATCAAGGCGCTTGCCGCGCTTCCGTCGCTCGATCAGCTGCGCGGCACTCTGGTGGGCCTCATTCAGGCGCCCGCCACGAAAATTGCCCGTATCGCCAAGGAGCCGGGTGGCCAGTTGGCGCGCGTTCTCGCCGCCAAGGCCGCAGCTTAAGTTTTTCGTTTCACCACGCACGACATTGGGGCTGACAAGGCCCATTAGGAGATTGAAATGGCTGACCTGAACAAAATCGTCGACGATCTGTCGGCTCTGACCGTCCTCGAAGCCGCTGAGCTTTCGAAGCTGCTTGAAGACAAGTGGGGCGTTTCGGCCGCCGCTGCGGTTGCCGCTGCGCCCGCCGCCGCCGCCGCTGCTGGCCCGGCTGCCGAAGAGCAGACTGAATTCGACGTGATCCTCACCGGCGACGGTGGCAAGAAGATCAACGTCATCAAGGAAGTCCGCGCCATCACCGGCCTCGGCCTCGGCGAAGCCAAAGCGCTCGTCGAAGGCGCTCCGAAGGCCGTCAAGGAAGGCGTCAACAAGGACGAAGCCGAGAAGATCAAGAAGCAGATCGAGGAAGCCGGCGGCACCGTCGAGCTCAAGTAAGCTTCTAATAAGTTTCACGAGTGTCTTGAAGCGCTCGTGGATGGAAGGGGCGGCTCCGCAAGGGGTCGCCCCTTTTCTTTCGCGTTGAGTCAGTGGTGCACCATCGCATGGGGGATCGCAGAATTTCGATAGCCCGGGCCGTGGGTCACATTTAGGCTTTTGCCTATGCTTTCGGTGTTACGCGCTCTCGTCGCTATCACAACTGCGCTTTCGTGGTCGAACGCTAGCCGCGGGGAAACAGCCGCGCATCACCAGCGCCTACACCAAAATCGATTGGCACGGGTGCGAGGTGGCGACCTCCGGAGGGGAAGAACATACTACAGACTATTGGGAATCCAGAGCGGTGCGAGGGCTATGCTGGCATTCCGATATTCTGGGCCTACGATGACCAGCGCGCACATCTCGATGTGGGTGTCGAGAACGACGGCCCGTTTTTGTCGGGCCCAATTCACCACCTCGGTGATGTAATCGAATGGAGGCTCTTCGACGGCAAACCTTTTGCCGTCATCTATCGCGCCCAGACATCACCTCACGAGGGAAAGTGGCCGAACGGACGATGGGCGCGCCTCATCGTCGAGACGATTGGCAGGCCAGGAAAACCCGGCTGCCCGGTCGCTGAGTTCGATGCGCTGAAGCCCAACGCCAATGTCGTCGCCCGACGCGCGGCGGACCTCGTGCTGACAGGCAAAGCACGCTGCATCAGATTTGACGAATGAAGAGGCCGGCGGCACCGTCGAGCTCAAATAAACTTCCAAATCGGATTTCGCAGGTGTCTTGAAGCGCCTGTGGATGGGAAGGGCGGCCTCGCAAGGGGCCGCCCTTTTCTTTGCCCGGAACCCGGCGAACGGCGTAGCGGTTACCGATCCGTCACGATGGGAGAGTTGATATGGGCCGTAACGTCACCCTCAGCCTCGGCGCACTGATCCTGATCATCGTCGTCGTCGCGCTGATCTTCTAGTCGAAGATCGCCAGGTTGAGCGGCTCGCTCGGCCCGAACCAAACGACGTTATGGCTGTGATCGGTACGATCGTCGCCGGTTGAGGCATGGGCGAAAATAGTCAGGCTAGCGCGGTTCACCGCCAGCCAGGTGGCGACTTCGCCGAACCGTTGGGTCGGCACCGTCATCTGGACGCTGCCGCGTGGATGCGGCCCGACGGGACGCTGATGAAAGTGACCCACCGCTACATCGAACTGTTTTTGCACGGCCGCGGCAAGCAACCGGGCCTGATCGAGCTCAGCAGGATCGAAATAGATGTGGGCGTGAAAGTCGTGGATCATCGGTTCGCTCCTAAAGGCACCTTTGTCGCTTTAGCTCGTGGCTCGCCAGCCCGTTTCAAGAGGGCTGATGCGCCAGTCCGAGGAACCAACTCGGCGGACAGGCATTAATCCCGCAAAAGTCAAGTATTTTGAAAGATTAATACGATGCAACGGCTAGCGCATGCGCTCGCGGTAATGAGCGGCTTCGCCCTAACGATTCCCGCCTCACCCGCGGTCGCTTCGATCGAAACCCATGAAGCCAAGGCCGAGGCGAGTGACGCCGCCGCGATGGCCCGGTACGAGATGGAACAGGTGTTCGGCGAAAAACGCCTCAAGCCTGGGCAATACCTATGGCGCAAGGGCAATTTCGAGGGCGAGCCGAGGGTCGTCATCAGCATCTCGGACCAACTGACCTACCTTTATCGAGGGGATCAGCTGGTCGCGGTTTCGACCACCTCCACCGGGACAGAGAAAAATCCGACGCCCACCGGTATCTTCTCGGTGCTGGCAAAGAAGCCGATGCATCGCAGCATCAAGTATGACCTGGCGCCGATGCCCTTCATGCAACGGATCGACAAATACGGCATCGCACTGCATGCCGGCCATCTTCCGGGATATCCGGCGAGTCACGGATGCATTCGCCTGCCTGCCGAATTCGCCAAGAAGCTGTATACCATCACCGACCTTGGAGCGACCGTGATGATCGGGGCTTGACCCCCCTTTATGCCACAAAAGGGTATTCACCCCTTGAACCCGCCCTAAAAAAGCGTATATCCGCTCAATCCAACATTTAACGGCTCCGCCGCACGGTGACGTGCGCCCGGGGCCTTTCCTGTCCTCACCGGGACACGGACCGACCCCGCGCAACGGTCCGAACGTATGGTGAGGAATTTCCAGGAAGCCGCGCCGGACTTCATATGGGCCGCGTTCCTCGACGCGCGCCCGGAGCGCAGGGAATAAGATGGCGACCAAGCAAAAAGACGTGCCGACCATGGCCCGCACCAATAACTCGCGACGCATCCGCAAGATTTTCGGCAACATCCATGAAATCAGCGAAATGCCGAACCTCATCGAGGTTCAGCGCGAGAGCTATGAGCAGTTCCTGCGTTCCGATCCCTCGACCGGCTATGTTTCGGGCCTGGAGAAGACCCTCCGTTCGGTCTTCCCGATCCAGGATTTCGCCGGCACCGCCCATCTCGACTTCGACCGCTACGAACTCGAAGCGCCCAAGTACGACACCGACGAATGCCGTCAGCGCGGGCTGACCTACGCCGCGCCGATGCGCGTCACGCTGCGCCTTACCTCGTTTGAAATCGATCCCGACACCGAGGCCAAGTCGGTCATCGATATCAAGGAGCAGGACGTCTACATGGGCGACATGCCCCTGATGACGGGCAACGGCACCTTCATCATCAACGGAACAGAGCGTGTCATCGTGTCGCAGATGCACCGTTCGCCGGGCGTGCTGTTCGACCATGACCGCGGCAAGACCCATGCTTCGGGCAAATATCTCTTCGCCGCGCGCGTAATCCCGTATCGTGGTAGCTGGCTCGACTTCGAGTTCGACGCCAAGGACATCGTCAACGTCCGAATCGACCGCAAGCGCAAGCTTCCGGTCACCGCGCTGCTGCACGCGCTGGGCCTGACCAGCGAGGAGATCCTCAACCAGTTCTACAATCGCGTAACCTACGTTCGCGGCAAGAATGGCTGGCAGATCCCTTACTCACCCGAGGCATGGCGCGGCCAGAAGCCGACCCACGACGTGGTCGATGCCGACAGCGGCGAGGTCGTCTTCAAGGCCCATGAAAAGATCACCCCGCGCAAGGCCAATGCAGCGGAGAAGGAAGGCCTCAAGAACCTCATTATCCCGACCGAGGAAATCTTTGGCCGCTTCTCGGCCTATGACCTGATCAACGAGAAGACCGGCGAGATTTATGTTGAGGCGGGCGACGAAATCTCGCTCGAGAACCTTGAGATGCTCGACAAGGCCGGCGTTGACCGGCTCGAGTTGCTCGACATCGACTATGTCAACACGGGCCCGTGGATCCGCAACACGCTGAAGGCCGACAAGTCGGAAGACGGCGACAGCGCGCTGGCCGACATCTACCGAGTCATGCGCCCCGGCGAGCCGCCGACCCGCGAAACCGCGGACGCGCTATTCTATGGCCTGTTCTTCGACTCCGAGCGCTATGATCTGTCGGCCGTCGGCCGGGTCAAGCTCAACATGCGTCTTGGGCTCGACGCCGAGGATACCGTCACCACCCTGCGCCGCGAGGACATTCTCGCGGTCGTCCAGGAGCTGGTGAATCTGAAGGACGGCAAGGGCGAGATCGACGACATCGACAACCTCGCCAACCGCCGCGTCCGCTCGGTCGGCGAGTTGCTCGAGAACCAGTATCGGGTCGGCCTGCTCCGCATGGAGCGCGCCGTGAAGGAGCGGATGAGCTCGGTCGACGTGTCGACCGTCATGCCCAACGACCTGATCAACGCCAAGCCGGCAGTGGCTGCGGTCCGTGAATTCTTTGGCTCGTCGCAGCTGTCGCAGTTCATGGACCAGACCAATCCGCTGTCGGAGGTCACGCACAAGCGCCGCGTTTCCGCGCTCGGGCCGGGTGGTCTTACCCGCGAGCGGGCGGGCTTCGAGGTCCGCGACGTCCATCCGACCCACTATGGCCGCATCTGCCCGATCGAGACTCCGGAAGGCCCGAACATCGGCCTCATCAACTCGCTCGCCAGCTTCAGCCGGGTCAACAAGTATGGTTTCATCGAAACTCCGTACCGCAAGGTCGTCGACAACAAGGTGACCGAGGAGGTCGTCTATCTGTCGGCGATGGAAGAGGCCAAGCATACCATCGCCCAGGCCAACGCCGAGCTGTCCAAGACAAGCGGCTTCGTCGAGGAAATCGTCTCGAGCCGCCGCAACGGCGACTTCCTGATGGCTCCGCGCGACACCATCACGTTGATGGACGTCAGCCCCAAGCAGCTGGTGTCGGTCGCCGCCTCGCTCATTCCCTTCCTTGAGAATGACGACGCCAACCGTGCGCTGATGGGATCGAACATGCAGCGGCAGGCGGTGCCGCTCCTGCAGGCCGATGCCCCGCTGGTCGGCACCGGCATGGAAGAGACGGTCGCGCGCGATTCAGGCGCGGCGATCGCCGCCCGCCGCACCGGCATCGTTGACCAGGTTGACGCAACCCGCATCGTCGTGCGCGTCACCAGCGACCTGCGCGCCGGTGAATCAGGCGTCGACATCTACACGCTGATGAAGTTCCAGCGCTCGAACCAGAACACCTGCATCAACCAGCGACCGCTGGTGAAGGTCGGTGATACTGTGGAGGCCGGCGAGATTATCGCCGATGGCCCGTCGACCCAGTTCGGCGAACTCGCGCTAGGCCGCAACGTGCTCGTCGCGTTCATGCCGTGGAACGGCTACAATTATGAGGATTCGATCCTCATCAGCGAACGCATCGTCAAGGACGACGTCTTCACCTCGATCCATATCGAGGAATTCGAGGTGATGGCCCGCGACACCAAGCTCGGGCCGGAAGACATTACGCGCGACATCCCCAACGTCGGTGAAGAGGCTCTCCGCAACCTCGATGAGGCGGGCATTGTCTACATCGGCGCCGAGGTCGAGCCGGGCGACATCCTGTGCGGCAAGATCACGCCCAAGGGCGAAAGCCCGATGACGCCCGAAGAGAAGCTGCTTCGCGCCATCTTCGGCGAGAAGGCGTCGGACGTCCGCGACACCTCGCTGCGCCTTCCGCCGGGAGTTACCGGCACGGTGGTCGAGGTCCGGGTATTCAACCGTCACGGCATCGACATCGACGACCGTACCCGCGCCATTCAGAGCGAGGAAAAGGACCGTCTGCGTAAGGACGCCGACGATGAAAAGGGCATCCTGAACCGCGCGACTTTCTCGCGTCTGCAGGAAATGCTGCTCGGCCAGGTCGCGACCGCTGCTCCGAAGAGCATCAAGAAGGGCGCGACCATCGATCAGGATATGCTCGAGTCGACCGAGAAGCACGACTGGTGGAAGATCGCCGTCAAGGACGATGGCCGCCAGGCCGACCTCGAGGCTCTAAAGGCGCAGTATGACGAGGCCACCGGCGTCATCAACCGCAAGTTCGAGGATCGGGTCGAGAAACTCGAGCGCGGCGATGAACTGCCCCCGGGTGTGCTCAAGATGGTCAAGGTGTTCGTCGCGGTGAAGCGCAAGCTTCAGCCGGGCGACAAGATGGCCGGCCGTCACGGCAACAAGGGCGTGATCAGCCGCATCCTGCCGCAAGAGGACATGCCGTTCCTTGAGGACGGGACGCCGGTCGACATCGTTCTGAACCCGCTCGGCGTGCCTTCGCGCATGAACGTCGGCCAGATCTTCGAGACCCATCTTGGGTGGGCCGCCCGCGGCCTTGGTAAGCAGATCCAGGAAATGCTGGAGGCAATCCATGCCCGCGGTGCGGAGTTCAGCGGCAAGGACGCTAAGGAAGTCCGGGCCAAGCTGAAGGACGTCTATGGCGGCAATTATGCCAAGGACATCGATGCCCGCAACGACGAGCAGGTAATGGAGCTGGCGGGCAATCTGATCGGCGGAGTGCCGATGGGCACTCCGGTGTTCGACGGTGCCCGCGAGGCGGACGTGTCGGCGATGCTGGACATGGCCGGGCTCGACAATTCGGGCCAGGTGACTCTGTTCGACGGCCGCACCGGCGATGCCTTCGACCGCAAGGTGACCGTGGGCTACATCTACATGCTGAAGCTCCACCATCTGGTCGACGACAAGATCCACGCGCGTTCGATCGGGCCGTACAGCCTGGTCACCCAGCAGCCGCTGGGCGGCAAAGCCCAGTTCGGCGGCCAGCGCTTCGGTGAAATGGAAGTGTGGGCGCTCCAGGCCTATGGCGCCGCCTACACGCTTCAGGAAATGCTGACGGTGAAGTCGGACGACGTCATCGGCCGCACCAAGGTCTATGAAGCGATCGTCAAGGGCGACGACACGTTCGAAGCCGGCATTCCCGAAAGCTTCAACGTGCTGGTCAAGGAAATGCGGTCGCTGGGCCTCAACGTCGAACTGGATTCGATCGTGGATCCTGACGCCGAACCCACGGCTATCGCCGCCGAATAACCGACATTCCCCCGCCCCTCCCCTCCGCGGGAGGGGAATGGAGACTAAAAAATATGAACGAGCTGACCAACTTCGCGAACCCGGTGGCCAAGCCGGAGACCTTCGACCAGATCAAAATCGGCATCGCGTCGCCTGACAAGATCCGTTCCTGGTCGTTCGGCGAGATCAAGAAGCCCGAGACCATCAACTACCGCACGTTCAAGCCCGAACGTGACGGCCTGTTCTGCGCGCGCATCTTCGGCCCGATCAAGGACTACGAATGCCTCTGCGGCAAATACAAGCGCATGAAGTACAAGGGCATCGTCTGCGAGAAGTGCGGCGTCGAGGTGACCGTCTCCAAGGTCCGCCGCGAGCGGATGGGTCATATCGAGCTCGCCGCGCCAGTCGCCCACATCTGGTTCCTGAAGTCGCTGCCGAGCCGCATCGGCCTGCTTCTCGACATGCAGCTGAAGCAGCTTGAGCGCATCCTTTACTTCGAGAGCTATGTGGTGGTTGAGCCAGGGCTCACCGGCCTGGAAAAATATCAGCTGCTGAGCGAAGACGAGTTGCTCGCGGCCCAGGACGAATATGGCGAAGACGCCTTCTCGGCCGGAATCGGTGCCGAGGCCGTCAAGATCATGCTGATGGACCTCGACCTCGTCGGCGAGCGCGAGGATCTGCTCAAGGAACTCAGCGAAACCAAGTCGGAGCTGAAGCCCAAGAAGATCATCAAACGCCTCAAGGTCGTCGAAAGCTTCATCGATTCCGGCAACCGTCCGGAGTGGATGATCCTCGAAGTCATCCCGGTCATTCCGCCCGAGCTGCGCCCGCTGGTGCCGCTCGACGGCGGCCGCTTCGCGACGTCTGACCTGAACGACCTCTATCGCCGCGTCATCAACCGGAACAACCGCTTGAAGCGGCTGATGGAGCTGCGCGCGCCGGACATCATCGTCCGCAACGAAAAGCGCATGCTTCAGGAAGCGGTCGACGCGCTGTTCGATAACGGCCGCCGCGGCCGCACCATCACCGGCGCCAACAAGCGTCCGCTGAAGTCGCTCAGCGACATGCTGAAGGGCAAGCAGGGCCGCTTCCGTCAGAATTTGCTCGGCAAGCGCGTCGACTATTCCGGCCGTTCGGTCATCGTCACCGGTCCGGAGCTCAAGCTCCACCAGTGCGGCTTGCCGAAGAAGATGGCGCTCGAGCTGTTCAAGCCGTTCATCTACTCGCGCCTCGACGCCAAGGGTCTCTCGATGACCCTGAAGCAAGCCAAGAAGTGGGTCGAGAAGGAGCGCAAGGAAGTCTGGGACATCCTCGACGAGGTGATCCGCGAGCATCCGGTGCTCCTCAACCGCGCGCCGACGCTCCACCGCCTCGGCATCCAGGCGTTCGAGCCGGTGCTGATCGAGGGCAAGGCGATCCAGCTCCATCCGCTGGTCTGCTCGGCATTCAATGCCGATTTCGACGGCGACCAGATGGCCGTGCACGTACCGCTGAGCCTCGAGGCTCAGTTGGAAGCGCGCGTCCTGATGATGTCGACCAACAACATCCTGTCGCCAGCCAACGGCAAGCCGATCATCGTTCCCGTCACAGGATATGGTTCTCGGCCTCTATTATCTGTCGATGATGAAGGAAAACGAGCCGGGCGAAGGCATGCTGCTGGCCGACATGACCGAGGTGCACCAGGCGATCGCCGCCGGAGCGGTGACCCTCCACACCAAGATCACCAGCCGGGTCCCGCAGACGGACGAAGGCGGCAATGAATATATGAAGCGCTTCGAGACGACGCCGGGCCGCATGCTGCTCGGCGAAACGCTCCCGAAGAGCCACAAGGTTCCGTTCGAGACCGTCAACCGCCTTCTCACCAAGAAGGAGATCGGCGACGTCATCGACACCGTCTATCGCCACACCGGCCAAAAGGAGACGGTGTTGTTCGCCGACGCCATCATGGGGCTCGGCTTCCGCCACGCGTTCAAGGCCGGCATCTCGTTCGGCAAGGACGACATGGTCATCCCGGACACCAAGGTCGGGCTGGTCGACGAGACCCGCACGCTGGTGAAGGACTATGAGCAGCAATATCAGGACGGCCTGATCACCCAGCAGGAAAAGTACAACAAGGTGATCGACGCCTGGTCGCGTTGCGGCGACAAGGTCGCGAGCGAGATGATGAAGGAAATCTCGTCGGTGAAGAAGGGCGACGACGGCCGCGAGCTTCCGATCAACTCGATCTACATGATGGCCCACTCGGGCGCTCGTGGTTCGCAGGCTCAGATCAAGCAGCTCGCCGGCATGCGCGGCCTGATGGCCAAGCCGTCGGGCGAAATCATCGAGACGCCGATCATCTCGAACTTCAAGGAAGGCCTGACCGTCCTTGAATATTTCAACTCGACCCACGGCGCCCGCAAGGGCCTGGCCGACACGGCGCTCAAGACCGCGAACTCGGGCTATTTGACCCGTCGCCTGGTCGACGTGTCGCAGGATGCGGTGATCATCGAAGAGGATTGCGGCACCGAACGCGCGCTGGAAATGCGCGCGATCGTCCAGGGCGGCGCGGTCATCGCCTCGCTCGCCGACCGCGTGCTCGGCCGGACCACGGCCGAGGATATCGTCGATCCGAAGACCAACGATGTGTTGATCGCAGAAGGCACGCTGCTTGACGAAGCAATGGTCGCCCAGCTCGAAGACCTGGGCCTGCAGGGCATCAAGATCCGCTCGCCGCTGATCTGTGCCTCGAAGCAGGGTGTTTGCGCCAAATGCTACGGGCGTGATCTTGCTCGCGGCACACCGGTGAATATCGGCGAAGCGGTCGGCGTAATCGCCGCCCAGTCGATCGGTGAGCCGGGTACGCAGCTGACGATGCGGACCTTCCACATCGGCGGCGCAGCGCAGCTCAACGAAGTGTCGAACCTCGAGGCGCCGGTCGATGGCACCATCGAACTGCGCGACATGCCGACGATCACCGATCCGCGCGGCCGGCACCTTTCGCTGTCGCGTTCGGGCGAGATCGCCATTCTCGACATGGACGGCCGCGAGCTCAGCACGCACCGCATCCCTTACGGCGCACACCTGATGGTCGAGAACGGCCACATCGTGAGCCGCGGCGATCGCATCGCCGAGTGGGATCCGTCGTTCAGCCCGGTGATTACCGAGCGCGCCGGTACGGTGAAGTACCAGGATCTGATGGAGAACCGCACGCTGGTCGAACAGACCGACGAGTTGACGGGCATCTCGCAGCGCGCGGTGATCGACGACCTCGCCAAGTCGAAGAAGGAGGACCTTCGTCCGCGCCTCACCCTGCTGGGTGCGGACGCGACCGAAGCCGCCGTCTATCGGCTGGCGCCGGGTGCCGTCATCGCCATCGAGGATGGCCAGCAGGTCGAGGCCGGCGAAGTGCTGGCGCGTATGCCGCGCGAAGCCGCCCGGACGCGCGACATCACCGGCGGTCTGCCGCGGGTCGCGGAGCTGTTCGAAGCGCGCAAGCCCAAGGAAAATGCGATCATCGCCAAGGTATCGGGCAAGGTCAGCTTCAAGAAGGACTACAAGGCGAAGCGCAAGATCGCGATCATCCCGGACGATGGTTCGGAAGCGGTCGAATATCTGGTGCCCAAGTCGAAGGTCATCGACGTGCAGGAAGGCGATTACGTCAAGCGCGGCGACAACCTCGTCGGCGGCTCGCCCGATCCGCATGACATCCTGGAAGTTCTCGGCGTCGAAGCGCTGGCCGAATATCTCGTCAGCGAGATCCAGGAAGTCTATCGATTGCAGGGCGTTAAGATCAACGACAAGCATATCGAGGTGATCGTTCGCCAGATGCTGCAGAAGGTCGAGATCACCGATGGCGGCGACACCACACTCCTCGCCGGTGAACAGGTCGACCGCGAGGAGATGGACGAAATCAACTCCAAGATGGAGAAGAAGCAGAAGCATGCGGAAGGCAAGCCGGTGCTGCTCGGCATCACCAAGGCGAGCCTGCAGACCCGCAGCTTCATCTCGGCCGCATCGTTCCAGGAAACGACGCGGGTGCTGACCGAAGCCTCGGTCCAGGGCAAGATCGACACGCTCAACGGGCTCAAGGAGAATGTCATTGTCGGCCGCCTGATCCCGGCGGGTACCGGCGCGGGCATGAACCGGATGCGCATCGCCGCCACCAGCCGCGACGCGGCGCTCCGCGCCCAGCAGCGAAAGCTGCAGGAAGCGCTGATCGCTCCGGAGACGGCGGCACAGGAGCATGCCGCCGAGCTCGCGCAAGGGCCGGAGGCAGCGACCAACGCCGATCCGCTGGCCGAGGTCACGCCTTCGGGCAATGGCACCGATGCGGATGCGGGCGAATATCTGAACGATTAATCGCCCAGGTAAAAAAAGCCCCGCCGGCATATTTGCCGGCGGGGCTTTTTCTTTTAGTTGGCGGTTAACTTAGCAGGTGCCGCCGTGAATGGCATTCTCGGTGCAATTGGCGGCCGACGATACATCCGCGCCGGCGCCGCGAACCGTATTGCACGCGGCAATCGCCAGGGCGCCACCGATCAATAGAAATGTCGTCATCTTACGAACCATGGTCGAACTCCTTGTAATGGCGTAACGACCATGGCCGAAATCAGGTGGCGTTGTCGACTGCGTTCGCCGCCGAGTTCACATCTTCCGCCGCACCGCGAACGGTATTGCACGCAGCGACGGCAAGGCTGCCGCCGATCACCAACATGGTCACTACCTTGCGAAGCATGGCATAATCTCCTGTCTTGTGGCTGAACGAACGCGGGAATCGCCATTCGGTGCCATCACGCAGGTGAAACGACGCTAAACCGCGACCGGAGCGGCGATGTGCGGGTGCGGTTCATAGGCCTCGAAGACGAAATCCTCGGGCTCATAAGCATCGATCGCCTGGCCGCGGTCCTTGATCATCAACTGCGGCAGCGGCCTTGGTTCGCGGCCCAGTTGCAGCCGCGCCTGGTCGAGATGGTTCGAATAGAGATGAATGTCGCCACCGGTCCAGACGAACGTGCCAGGTTCAAGTCCACACTCGCGGGCCAGCATATGGGTGAGGAGCGCATAGCTGGCGATGTTGAATGGAACGCCCAGGAAAAAGTCCGCGCTACGCTGATAAAGCTGGAGGTTGAGCCGCCCGGCCGCCACCTGAGTTTGGAACAGGCAATGGCAGGGCGCCAGCGCCATCCGATCGATCTCGCCGGGATTCCAGGCCGTGACGATTTGCCGCCGTGACCCCGGATCGCGCTTGATCAGGTCGACAAGATTGCGGATCTGATCGATGTGGCGCCCGTCAGGACCCTCCCAGTCGCGCCATTGCTTGCCATAGACCGGGCCAAGGTCGCCACTATCGTCAGCCCATTCGTCCCATATGCGGACCTTGCGGTCCTGCAGCCACCGAACATTGGTGTCGCCGCGCAAAAACCACAGCAGTTCGACGATGATTGATCGTAAATGGAGCTTTTTCGTTGTCAGCAGCGGAAAGCCTGCGGCCAGGTCGAACCGCATCTGCCCGCCGAACAACGACAGCGTACCGGTGCCCGTGCGGTCCATCTGCTCGACACCCTCGTCGAGAATCCTCTGCATCAGGTCTAGATATTGGCGCATGGGCCCTACCCTAGCCGACCGCCACGCCACGTCCAGAGTGCGAAGCGTCGGGCGGATCTATCCAGTTCGGACCCTGTTCGCTTAGGCTTGAAGCAGCCGCGCCCATAGGATTCTGCGCATGCGGTATCGGCGTGCCGGATCACCTGCGCTCCTTAACGGCCACGAAGCTGCGCGTCGCTTTTTCTCCTCCTGTTTCAACGCCGAAGGACGCTCGCTCGAGCAGCTTTTGGTCGCTCATGTCGACTGTGCCGCGCGCTGTATCCATGTCGGGCGGTACAAGGGCGAACCCGCGTCAGTCGAAATCCCCGTGCGCCAGATCATTGTCGACGCCGCCAGGTTGGGCAGTGCCGGCGTCGTTCTGGCACACAACCACCCGAGCGGTGACTGCCAACCCAGCGATTTAGACTATCGGGCGACCCGCAGGCTTGCCCGTGCCGGCAAGGTCATCGACCTGGCCATCCTCGACCACCTGATCTTTGCTGGACGTGATTGCAGCAGCATGCGCCGCATGGGATTGCTTTAGATTTCTCCGCAGGGCTTGATTTGCCCCGGCTCCGGCCGCGGTCCTGACACCTTAAACGCCAGGAAATAGGCATCGCTTCCCGACAGGCGGCTGGCTTTGGCCGGCGACAGGCCGACCGCCCCGAACTCGCAAATCACTTGCCTTGGCCTCATGCCATGGCGTTTTACCGGCCGGTCCGCGTCGACGACGATGATCAGTCCGTCGTCTTTCAATCCGCCCCTCAGATGCCACAGAAATTCATAAGGCTGGGTTACCTCGTGATACATATGGACCAGGAAGATGCGATCGAACGACCTCGCCGGAAGCAAGGAGTTGGCCGGCTGCCCAAGCATGACCGCGACATTGTCGAGGCTTTCGCGTTGGACGCGTTGGGCAAGCCGATCGCGGGTCTCGGGCACGATGTCCTGGGCCAGCACTCGACCGCGCGGCCCGACCAGGGGCGCCAGTCGTACCGTGTAATATCCCTCGCCGGCGCCGACGTCCGCCACCGACATGGATGGCGCGACTTCGGCCAGGCGCATGACTTCCTCCGCCTCCCCTACGCGGTCACGGCTGTCCTCCGTCGAATAGCTGTCGCTGACGATCGGCGCGATATCTCGACCGGCCGGCGGAAAAGCACTGGGCTGTGGTTCCGCCCTGCAGGCGGCGAGGCTGATCAGCAGCAGAGCGGCCGAGGCCCTAATCGACATCCTCGACGTCCACCTTTTCGCCGGTTACGCGCTGCGACAAAGCGGCCGCCATGAAGCGGTCGAGGTCGCCGTCGAGAACGTCCGACGGCGCGGTCGACGTGACGCCGGTGCGAAGATCTTTCACCAGCTGGTACGGCTGCAGCACATAGCTGCGGATCTGGTGCCCCCAGCCGATGTCGGTCTTGGCCGCATTGACCGCGTTGGCTTCGGCCTCGCGCTTCTGCAGCTCATTTTCATACAGGCGGGCTCGCAACTGCTTATAGGCCTCGGCACGGTTCTTATGCTGGCTGCGCTGGTTCTGGCATGAGACGACGATGCCGGTGGGAATATGAGTGATCCTGACCGCGCTGTCGGTCGTGTTGATATGCTGCCCGCCCGCACCCGATGCCCGATAGGTGTCGATACGAAGTTCCGCCTCGTTGACCTCGATATCAATGTCGTCATCGACCTCCGGATAGACCCAGACCGAGGCGAAGCTGGTGTGGCGGCGCGCCGAGCTGTCGTATGGACTGATCCTCACCAGCCGGTGGACTCCGCTTTCGGTTTTGAGGTTGCCATAGGCATTCTCGCCCTTGATCAGGATGGTGGCCGACTTGATCCCCGCCTGCTCGCCAGAATGATGGTCGATCAGCTCGATCTTCATCCCGTGCCGCTCGCCCCAGCGGCTGTACATGCGCTGCAGCATCCCAGCCCAGTCCTGGCTCTCGGTGCCACCAGCACCCGCATTGACTTCGACATATGCATTGTTGGCGTCGGCCTCGCCAGCCAGCAGCGCGGCGACCTTGTCCCGGTCGGCCTTGCCGGAAAGCTCGGCAAGTGCGCGAACCCCATCGTCGACCAGCGCCTCGTCGCCCTCCATTTCGGCCATCTCGATCAGCTCGACCGTGTCCTTGAGCTCGGCCTCGATCTTGCGCGTCGCACCGATCGCCTCTTCGAGCCGCCGGCGCTCGCGCATTACATCCTGCGCGGCCTTTGGGTCGTTCCACAGCGTCGGATCCTCGACCTTGCCGTTCAATTCCTCAAGGCGTCGGTTGGCCTTGTCCCAGTCGAGAAAGCGGCGAAGGAGCGCGGTAGCAGCATTGATCTGATCGATATGGGCTTGCGCTTCGGCGCGCATCTTGTCGTTCCTTTAACTTCGTCATTCCCGTGAATGCGGGAACCCTTGCCTTGTCTGCACCGGGAAGAAAAGCGGGATCCCCGCACGCGGGAACAGGCCGGCGCGACTAATAGATGCCGCCCTGCCTTTGCAAGAATTCGGCGCTGTCTGCGGGCGCTCGCGGACGCGCCGGCCCCGCGCGGCGAACAGGGCGAGCGGCGGTCCGGTTCTCGACGTTCGGCTGTGCCCGGGCCAATTCGACGCTTCGGCGGAACGACCGGCGCGGTTCGGTTTCCGGCTGGAACGCCTCCCAGATGACCGAGGATTTGGGATCAACCGTCGTCGGGAAAGCGCCGAATACGCGCCTCCCGGTCGCCCGGTCGACCCGGACCATGCGAATGCCGGGAGGTGCGACAAACGGGATTTTGGGCAAATCCCTGAACGCGACCTGTGCGAATTGCTTGAAGATTGGCGCCGCGACCCGTCCTCCCTGTGCGCCATGGCCCATTGGTCGCGGCTGGTCGTAACCGATATAGACCCCCGCAACGACGTCCGGCGTGCCGCCGACGAACCACACATTGGTCGGGCCCGAGGTCGTTCCGGTTTTACCAAACATCGGGCGATCAAGGTCGCGCAGCACCGTTGCAGTGCCCCGCTCGACCACGCCTTCCAGAATGTGGACCATCTGATAGGCCGCCTGGGCTTCGAGCAGCTGCCGTTGCCGCGACGGCGGGCGCGGCATGGTCTTGCCATCCCAGTCCGGGGCGTTGCAGGCGCCGCCATTACCGGCCTCCATCACCTGGCAGCGATTATCGGTTCGGAAGATCACCCTGCCATTGCGGTCCTGGACATAGTCGATCACCGTCGGCGTGACCGACCGCCCGTTGTTGGCAAGAATTGCATAGGCATTGGTCAGCTTCAGGACCGTCGTGTCGCCGGCACCGAGAGCGATCGACAGGTAGCGGTCGTAATCGCCGACCCCAAGCTTGGAAGCGTTGGCCACAACCTTGTCGATTCCAGTCTGCGAAGCGGCGCGGATGGTCATCAGATTGCGCGACTGCTCGACGCCCCAGCGCATCGTCTTGGATCCAGAATATTTCCCGTCGAAATTGCGGAAACATTTGTTTCCCAGGCCCGCCCCTTGCCATACGCAGAACGGTGCATCGACGATGACCGATGAGGGCGTCATCCCGTTTTCGAGTGCCGTTACATAGACGATTGGCTTGAACGCCGAGCCCGGCTGGCGCTGCGCCTGGGTCGCCCGGTTGTAGGATGAACCAATCACGTCGAACCCGCCCTGCATCGCCAGCACCCGGCCGGTGTGCACTTCCTCGGCCACGAAGCCGCCGCCGACCTCCGGAATTGAGCGAAGCGCGTAACTGTTCAGTCCAAGCTGCTTGACGATGATGATCATGCCCGGGCGAAGGGCGTTGAAGGCCGTCCCGCCGACTCCCCGGACCGGCTGCACGGCGGCCGATGCCGGAAGCGATCCGGTCGAACCGTCGGGAAAGCCGATCCGCGCGCTGCCACCGGCCTTGGATAAGACCACCGCCTTCTTCCAATCCGGGAAACCGGTGCCCAGCGCCGCAACGCGCAGCTGCGTCTGCCAGTCGCCGCTGACGTCGATGCTGAGCCCAGTGTCGCGCCAGCCCCGTCCGCCGTCGAACCTCGCCAGGCCTTCGCGGAGTGCCTCGGCGGCCGCATCCTGCATCTTGGGCACCATCGAGGTGCGTACCCACAGGCCGCCGGCATAGACGCTGTTCGGTCCGTCGTCGGCTTCCTCGCCGAACCGCTTGAGCAGGTCGCGGCGGACTTCTTCCATGAAATAGCCGCCCTGCTCGCGGAATTTGGCACTGCTGCCATAACGGATTGTGCCGAGCGAGGTCGCCGCTGCAGCGGCGCGCTGGTCCTCGTTGATGTGGCCATTTTTGGCCATTTCCCTGAGAACATAATTGCGGCGTCCGAGCGCCCGATCGGTCGCGCGAACCGGATCATAATTGCTCGGCGCCTTGGGCAGCACGGCAAGATAGGCTGCCTCTGGCAGCGTCAGGTCGACGACATCCTTGTCGAAATAGGCTCGGCTGGCAGCCTGGACGCCATAGGCGTTGCGGCCGAGAAAGATCGAATTGAGGTAGAGTTCGAGGATCTGCTCCTTGCTCAGAGTGTCTTCCAGTCGGAAGGCAAGGATCATCTCACGAATCTTGCGGCTGATCGCATATTCATCGTCCTGCAGCAGATATTTGGCGACCTGCTGGGTAATCGTCGAGCCGCCCTTGGCGCGGCCGCCGGTAACCGACTTTGTGGTGTAATCGACCACCGCTCCGACCAACCCGGGATAATCGAGCCCTCCATGGCGGAAGAAGGTCTTGTCCTCGGCCGAGACGAAGGCGTTGACGACCAGCGGCGGATATTCGTCATACGCCAGCTCCACGCGTCGCTCTCGGGCGAAGGTCTGGACGGGATTGCCGTCGTAGCCGCGAACGTTGCTGGGCAGCGGCGGCTGATAGGCAAGGAGCTTTTCCGAGCTGGGCAAGCCGGACGCAAACCACGCAAAAATCACGCTTCCGAACAACAACGCGCCAAGCAGACTCCAGCCAAGGCGCCGCACCCATTTGCGCTCGAACCAGGGATCGACGCGTTCGTGCACACGCTGGTTGAAAGCGGCGAGGTCGGGAATCTTTAACGCAAGGGAAGCCATCTTCCCGATCCGTCTAGCGCCTTCCCCGCCGCGGCGAAAGGTTCCTGATCCAGGCAATGCCGGGGCATTGCCGATGTGGAACCGATTTTAGCGTACCGTGCGTGCGGCAAGATCGGCTTCGACGGCCTGTGCCAGCGCAAGGACGAGCGGTGCACGCCCTTCCTTGGTGATCAGCATCGCCTCGTCGTCCGCATTGCTGATATATCCCGCCTCGATCAGCACCGCCGGCGTTTCGGCCCGGCGCAGCACGTGGAAAGCGGCGAACTGGTGGGGCCGGGGGCGAAGCTCGACGCGGCCCGCCGCCCGTCTTAGCAGCCGCTCCGCGAGCCCGGCGGATGTTTCCATCTGCTCGCGCAGTGCCACATCGGCGAGCAGGGCGCGAACCGAGCCATCGGGCTCGCTCGAGAGGGCCCCGTCGACACGATTTTCCGCTTCGGCGAAACGCGCCGCCTCGGCGCTCGATGCGACATCGGACAGGGAATAGACCGTCGCCCCCTTGGCCAACGGATTCGGTGCGCTGTCCATGTGCAGCGACAGGAACAGTCCCGCCTGAAGTCGCCGGGCAATCCCGGCGCGCTGCTCCAGAGTCAGATATTTGTCGTCCTCGCGGGTCAAGGCGACCCGCACCCGGCCACGCTGTTCAAGCAGGTCAGCCAGTTCCCGGGCCATGGCGAGAGCGAGATCCTTCTCCTGGCTCGATCCCGAAACGCCTGTTGCGCCAGGGTCCTTCCCGCCATGCCCAGGGTCGATCAGCACGATCGGTCGCCCGGGAACCCGGGCCTCCCGTACCCGGACATCCCTCACTGCCTCGGGCAGGTCGAAGGTCAGGCCTCCGGTCCGTGCTTCGCCGACCAGCGCGATCGCGTTCCCAACCACTCCGCCACCGCCGCGCAGCATGGCCAGCGCCAGGAGCGTGACGGCGATCAGCACCGCCGCGCTGACTGCCAAGCCAATCCTTCCCTTACGGTCCATGAGCCAAGGGTAGGGCCCGGGCGTTCCACCGCCAAGGGCGCAATCGCGCGATTATTTGACGGCGCAATGGTTGCGGGGCAGCTAGGCGGGTGCTAACCGACCATGTCCTTCCCGTCTTTGGAAGGGCGTTCGCCGCGACCTACAGGATTCGCGGCTTTCAAGGTTGACGCTGCATGATGCCACAGGACGCCCCCGCCACGCTTGGTTTCGAGCTTGGCCACGCGTCGTTCGCGACAAGGATCGCGAAGCAACACGCAGCAGAGGCAATTTCCGCACATCGCGCCATCGCCATAGAGGCGCTGGCCAAGACCATTGCGCGCCGCCGGCCCACCAGGGCCGCGCCCCGCGCCCGGAGAATTTTCAATGTCAATGCGCATGCTAATCGACGCGCGCCACCCGGAGGAAACCCGGGTTGCCGTCGCCAAGGGAAATCGGATTGAGGAATTTGATTTCGAATCCTCAGAGCACAAGCAGCTCAAGGGTAATATCTATCTCGCCAAGGTGACCCGCGTTGAACCGTCGCTGCAAGCGGCGTTCATCGACTATGGCGGCAATCGCCACGGCTTCCTTGCGTTCAGCGAAATCCACCCCGACTACTACCAGATTCCCAAGGCCGACCGTGACGCCCTGCTGGCCGAGGAGGCCGAGCACGCCGCCGAGGAAGAGCGGCTCCGCGCCGCCGAGCTCGGGGACGACGACGACGACTTTGAGTTCGAAGACACCGGCGAGGATGCCGGCGATCCGGAGGGCGAGGCGGAGCTCGAAGAAGCGCATGAGGTCGGCACCGGATCGGCCCGCTCGCCAGTCGACGAAAGCGCCGCTGAAGAATTGCGCAAAAAGCGTCAGGCACTGCGCCGCCGCTACAAGATCCAGGACGTGATCCAGCGCCGCCAGGTGCTGCTGGTCCAGGTCGTCAAGGAAGAGCGCGGCAACAAGGGCGCCGCTCTGACCACCTATCTCAGTCTTGCGGGCCGCTACTGCGTACTGATGCCCAACACGTCGCATGGCGGCGGGATCAGTCGAAAGATTTCGAACGGCTCCGACCGCAAGCGGCTGAAGTCGATCATTTCCGACTTGAAGCTGCCTTCGACCATGGGCCTGATCGTCCGCACTGCCGGCCTGTCGCGGACAAAGGTCGAGATCAAGCGCGACTTCGACTATCTCGCCCGCCTGTGGGACGAAATTCGCGAAAAGACGCTGGCCAGCTCGGCTCCCGCTCTCATTTACCGCGATAGCGACCTCATCAAGCGCGCGATCCGCGACCTTTATCATCGCGAAATCGATGAAGTGGTGGTCGAAGGCGACGACGGCTACAAGGCTGCGCGCGGGTTCATGAAACTGTTGATGCCCAGCCACGTCCGCCGGGTGATGCAATATGTCGACCCAGTGCCGGTATTCCAGCGCTACGGAGTAGAGGATCAGCTGACTGCGATGTACCAGCCGGTCGTCCAGCTGAAGTCCGGCGGCTATCTGGTCATCAATCCGACCGAGGCGTTGGTTTCAATCGACATCAACTCGGGCCGGTCCACCCGCGAGCATAATATCGAACAGACCGCCTTCGCGACCAATCTGGAGGCGGCGGCCGAGATCGCCCGGCAGCTCCGGCTTCGCGACATGGCTGGCCTCGTCGTCATCGACTTCATCGACATGGAGCAATCGAGCCATGTCCGGAAGGTCGAGAAAGCGATGAAGGAAGCGCTGAAGAACGACCGTGCCCGCATCCAGGTTGGCCGGATCAGCAGCTTCGGCCTGATGGAGATGAGCCGCCAGCGCCTTCGCACTGGAGTGCTCGAAGCGTCGACCAAGGCCTGCCCGCACTGCGAGGGCACCGGCCTGATGCGCACGGCATCTTCGTCGGGTCTCAGCGCGCTACGCATCATCGAGGATGAGGCGGCCCGCGGCCGCGGCGACCGGATCACGCTTCGCGCCGGGCGCGAGGCGGCGATCTATGTTCTCAACAAGAAGCGCTTGGAATTGGCTGAGATCGAGGAGCGCTTCGGTGTCTCGGTCGAGATCGTAATCGACGAAGGTTTCGAGGGAGCCCGGATGACGGTCGAAAGCTCGGGTCCCCGTCCCCAGCCCAAGGAACGTCCGGCCGCTCTTCCGATCGTCGAGGAGGAATATCTTCCCGAAGTCGATGAAGAGGAGGTCGAAGAGGAAGTTGACGAAGGCGAGCCCAGGGAGGATCGCGCCGAGGATGAAGGCGAGCGCAGCAAGCGCCGCCGCCGTCGCCGCCGTGGTGGCCGGAATCGTCGGCGCGACGGCGAGACGGAGCGCGGCGATTCCGCCGGGCTTCCCGAAACCGCCCGCGACTTACCGGAAGCCGAACTGCTGGGCGAGGAAGAAGAAGCCGAACGGTCGCAGCCGGTTGAGTTTGAGGCATCAAAGCCGCGCCGCGGCCGCCGAGGAGGTCGTGGTGCCCGGCGCCGGGATGAAGCCGAAACCGCTCCCGCTATTGCTACCGAAGCCCCGCCGATGGCGGATCTGCCGGTTTCCGAGGAGCCTGTCTCCGAAGTTACCGAACCGGCAGCGGAGGAGCAGCCCAAGACTCGCCGCCGTCCGCGCGCCCGAAAGGCGATCGAGGAAGCGGCCAAGCCGGAAGCAGCTCCAGCCCTGGTGGTGGTCGAGGTCCCTGCCGAAGAGGTAGCTCCGGAAGAAAAACCGAAGCGCCGCGCCAAGGCCAGGAAAAAGGCCGACGATGCTCCGGTCGAGCCGGCCCCGGCCGCCGTCAAGCCGACGCCTGCGCCTGAAGCGAGCAACGAGGACCTTCCCGGCGAGCCGCGGCGCGGCTGGTGGCAGCGGACCTTCGGTTAATGGCGGCGACTGACCGATGAACCCGGCCCGCGCATCGAACTCGCGGGCTGGTTTTCATTTGCCGTTCAGGCTGGCGGTGGGACAGCGGGGCATGTCAGTTCGGTTTGCCCGCCTGGCCCGGCTTATCATGCTCGGCCTCGCACTGTTCATTGCCGCCACGCCTCCGGCGCTGGCGCAATCGATCCTGCGGGACAGCGAAACCGAACTGTTGTTCAAGACCATCAGCGATCCGTTGATCGAAGCGGCCGGGCTCGATCCCAAGAGCGTAAAGGTGGTGTTGATCAACGATTCCGAGATCAATGCCTTCGTCGCCCAGGGCCAGGTTGTCTACATTCACAGCGGCCTCCTGACCTCGTCCGACAACGTCAATCAGCTGCAGGGCGTGATCGCACACGAGCTTGGTCACGTCGCCGGCGGGCACGCCATTCGCATCTATGAGGGCGCGAACCGCGCGACCGCCATCACGATCCTCAGCCTGGTCCTCGGCGCCGCGGCGATCGCGGCTGGTGCCGGAGATGCCGGAATGGGAATATTCGCGGCGGGCCAGCAGGCGGCGCTCGGCTCGTTCCTGGCCTTTACCCGGGCACAGGAATCGAGCTCCGACCTCGCGGGCGCAGCCTATCTTTCCAAGGCGGGCGTCAGCGGCAAGGGCAGCATCCAGTTCTTCAAGAAACTGCAGAATCAGGAGTATCGCCTCGCGATCTACGCCAAGGACAGCTACGACCGCACCCACCCGCTATCGAGCGAACGCATCGCCTACCTGACCGAAATCTACCAGAAGGACCCGGCGTGGAATTGACCGACCGACCCGGCCCTCGAGGCTCGCTTCCAGCGGGTGAAGGCGAAGCTGATCGGCTATGTGACCCCGAAGGAAGCTGTCAAATTTTATCCCGAACAGGATCGCGGCATCCCCGGTCACTATGCGCGGGCCTATGCCTATCACCTCGGCGCTTATCCGGACAAAGCCAATGCCGAGGCCGATGCTTTGCTCGCCACGGCGCCGAATGATCCCTTCTTCCTTGAGCTGAAGGGCCAGATCCTGCTGGAGAGCGGCAAGCCAAAAGAGGCCATCGCGCCACTACGCGAGGCCGTCGCAAATGCGCCTAACATGCCGATGATTGCCGTGATGCTGGGCCACGCCCTGATCGCGTCTGAGGATCCGAAGAATTTTGCCGAGGCCAAGCAGGTGCTGAAGTCCGCTGTCAATCGCGACAATGACAATCCCTTCGCCTGGTATCAGTTGGGCATCGTCTATGATCGAGAAGGCGATGCCGCGCGCGCCGCACTCGCGACGGCAGAGCGGAGCAACCTGCAAGGCGAAAACAAAATTGCGTTAGCTAGCGCCAGAATGGCTCTGGCCGGATTGCCCCAGGGAACCCCGGACTATCTTCGCGCTCAGGATATCGCCATGGTCTCCGAAACTGCGCTGAAGAAGGACAAGAAATACCGTGAGCCAAAGCCAAAGGAATAGCGGAGGCTGGATTCCGGCCATCGCCGGTGGAATTATCGGCGCGGCCCTGACCGGGGCTGTTTTGATCCTCGGCGCGCCGTCGTTGGTTGGCGAACGGTTGGTGCGGGAGGCCTTGGTCGACCATCCCGAAATGCTGGTCCAGGCGGGAGAGGCGTTGCGCGACCAGCAATATGCTTCGACGCTGGAGCCGATACGCGCCTCGCTGGAGCGGCCGTTCTTCTCAAGCTGGCAGGGCGCCGAGAAACCCGAGGTCACCCTCACCTATTTCTTCGATTATGGCTGCGGCTATTGCCGGCAGAGCAACCCGGATATCCAGCGGCTGTTGAAGGAAGAGAAAGGCCTGCGCGTCGTCTATCGCGAGCTTCCCATCCTCGGCCCTGACAGCGTCGCCGCCGCCCGGGTATCTCTGGCTGCCTCCAAGGCCGGCAAGTTCCTTCAGTACCATGATACGCTCTACGCCGCCGGCCGCCCGGGCCCGGACTCCATCGCGCTCGCCGCCAAGTCCGCCGGGATTCCTGCCCAGCCGACTGACGACCCCACCCAGGAAGCGGAACTAAGGGCAAATATGACGCTCGCCAGCCAGTTGGGCGCGACCGGCACGCCGTCTATTCGTGGTCGGCAATCGCGTGATCAACGCGGCGGTCGGCTATGATGCGCTCAAGGAAGCAGTGAAGGCCGCGCGAAAGAGCTAGGCGGGTATATACTGCTATAGCGAAGCCTATTGCAGTGCTTGAACCTCGATGCGTTCGGGCAACGATTCTGCCTCTTGCGCCAAATAGGCATGCACCGCCGACACGACCTGGGCGCCGTCGCCGACCGCCGCGGCGACCCGCTTGATCGATCCGGCGCGAACGTCGCCGACCGCGAACACGCCGCGGCGGCTCGGTTTCGAGCGGCAAGCGGCTCTTCGCCGGCTTCAGCCCGGTCAGGACGAAGCCCCGCTCGTCGAGCTGCAATGCCGGTTCCCGCAAGCCAGTCGGTGTTGGGCTCGGCGCCGATGAAGGGGAACAGGTAGCCGCGCCGGCGCGGCGCTCTCGGCCCCGGATCGCGCGGTCGCGCCAGCGTCACCGCTTCGAGCGCGCCGCCGCTCGCCCTCGAGCGCCGGTGACTTCGGCGCCGGCGACCACCTCGACATTGGCGAGCCCGGCGATCCGCTCGACCAGATAGTGCGACATGGTCTGGCTCGAGCGGCCGGCGCGCGATCAGCGTGACGCTGCGCGGCCTGGCCGGCGAGGAACACCGCCGCCTGGCCCGCCGAATTGCCGCCGCCGACCAGTGCGACCTCCTGCCCGCGCACAGCTTCGCCTCGAGCGGCGAGGCCCAGTAATGGACCGACGAGCCTTCGAACTCTTCGAGCCGGTCGACGTCGAGCCGCCGGTAGCGGGCGCCGGTCGCGATGACCACGGCGCGCGCCTGGACCGCTCGCCATTGGCCAGCGTGCAGCCGGCAGCGGATCGCTGCCGCATTCGAGCCCCACCGCTTCGTCGGGGATGGCCATCTCGACGCCGAATTTCTGCGCCTGGTTGTAGGCCCGCGCCATCAGCGCCATGCCGGAAATGCCGGTCGGGAAGCCGAGATAATTCTCGATCCGCGCCGAAGCGCCCGCCTGGCCGCCGAACGCGCGGCAATCGAGCACCAGCACCGACAGCCCCTCCGACGCCGGCATAGACCGCGGTGGCGAGGCCGGCCGGCCCGGCGCCGACGACGACGACGTCGAACAGCCGGTCCGGATCGATCGGGCCGACCATGCCGATGCAGCGGGCAAGCGCGTCCTCGGTCGGGTTGCGCAGCAGCTGGCCGCCCGGGCACAGCACGATCGGCAGCTCCTCGGCGCTCGACGTGGAAGCGCTCGATCAGGGTCGCGCGCGCAGCTGTCCGGTCCGGGATCGAGCCGCTGATGCGGATGGCCGTTGCGGCTGAGGAAATTGATCAGCCGCAGCACGTCGGCATCGTCGCCGGCGCCGACGATGATCGGCCCGCCGCGCCGGCTTCGATCAGCCCGACCCGGCGCAGGATCAGGGCGCGCATGATCCGCTCGCCGAGCTCGGCCTCGGCGACCAGCAGCGCGCGCAGCCGCTCCGGCGGGATCACCACTGCCTCGACATCGGTCAGCGCATAGGCATCGACCAGGGACGGCCGGCCGGAAAGCTGCGCCAGCTCGCCCATGAACGTGCCGCGCTGATGGGTGACGATATGACTCGCGCTTGCCAGTCTCGTCATGCTGGGAAATTTCGACCTCGCCGCCGAGAATGAGGACCAAGCCCGAGGCCGGTCTTGCCGACCGTCGCCAATGCGTCCCGCCGGTCAAACTGCCGCGACCTCCCCAAAGCGGCGCAGCCGCGTCATCTCGTCCGGAGCGAGTGTCGGAAACATCTGCGCGCCGCGAGTTGCGATCATTGTCTGAACAGGGTCAGCCATGCAGCCTCATATTGGCGATAGAAGTTTGGACAGGCGACCAAACCTCATTCGCTCCACACCTTAGCAACTATCGGATGACGCATCCACGACACGTTGTGAATAGGCTGCTGCGGGCGCAGGTGATGAACCGATCAAAGTCGACTCTAGATTAATAGGTCGCTGTGGTGATGGGCGATGAGCGTTCCGCCGGACCAGATGCTTTCCCATGCAACAGGTGTAACGGGCTCCCACGATGGGCCACGATCATGGCTGCTTTCCGGCGCGCCATCGAATGCGTCAAGGGTAGCTGCAGTGAGCATTTGCGCCTGAGCCGAGTCAGAGACGCGCGGTGCCGTTACATTCGTTGCGACGCCGCCGGCGAGATAGCGAACGGTAACCGAGCCGCCATTATTGATGCTGCTCAGCGTCATCCAACTATTTCCGCCGCCATCAAGGTCGACCTGGATCAACCCGCCGGTCGTTACGCGGAGATAGCCGGCGCCCAGGATATTGGTGCCGGCCGCCACATTCAAAATCTGAGTGATGTCGATGACATCCCCCGATCCATAATCGGAAATCCGGTCGATGTTCGCCGCGCCGGGGCTTGTAACCGCCGTGCTGCTCAAGATGAACACATCCCTTCCGGCGCCGCCGATCAATACATCGCTTCCGCCCTTGCCTTCGATGACATTGTTTCCCGCGTTGCCGACGATGGTCTGGCCGAATTCATTGCCGGTGAGATTGATCGCGCCCTTGCCCTTGTCGTTGGTGGTTCGCAGTACCTCGATCTCGCTGCCATCGCTCAGCGCGTAGCTGACGCTGGTCCTGACAATGTCCTGCCCGATGCCGCCCGCACCTTCGATTACGACCCGCGAGGCGCTGTTGATCGTATAGCTATTTCCAGCGTTCATCGCCGCACCGCCGATGACCGCGGCTTGCACGGCATAGGAGCCGGTCGGCGCTCCGGTGCTGAGGAATTGGACGGTATAGGCGCCGGTGGTCGATGCGGTGAAGGTTAGCGTCGCATCAAATCCGACACCTTCGTCGGAGCTGGCGCCGATGAGGTTGCCGGCAACCCCGAGTAGGCGGAGCGACGGGTCGGCCAGGCTGCCTGCCGTGCCGAGCGAACTGACGCCAAGCATCTCGAACCTGTAGGTCGTGCCGGCAACCAACGATACGACTAGCTGGTCGACCTCACCGGGCGCGGCAATCGTCGCAGTCGTTCGATAGTCGACGTTCGACCCGGTCAGTGGCAGCGTCTCTATCCAGGGCGTGCCGGTGATCAGCGCATGCATATATGCGCCAAGCAGCGCGTTCGCCTGGGCGTTGGGATGGACGTGATCGAAGAAAATCAGCTCCTTATGCTCAAGAATGTTCTGCGACAGTTCCTCCGTCGTCAGACCGTGCAAGGCTGCAATTGTCGGTAGATTGGCACTTAGCGCACCGGACACGGTGTTACCCGACGCGTCCTGGTAATCCATCAGGGGCACATAGGTGACGTTAGCGCCCAGCGCCCGAAGCGCCGGCACCACCTCGGTCCGGATCAGCGTATCCAGATAGATTGAATAGTCCGTGGCGGCGGCGCTTCTCATCTGCTCAGTCGGATTGAGCACACCGTTGTTATCGCGATCGTATCTGGGGATGAGGCCGACGTCGGGAATTCCCGTGATGACGATATGATGCGCGCCGATCTCGATCAGTTGGGTCAGTTCGTGGAGCAACTTGTCGGCCGCATCGTCCAGCACTTCGTATGCTTCCGCCGGCGGGACGGGATCTTCGCCCGTTTGTGCGAGGTCCCGGATGTCATTCCCGCCGGTCGTAATCAGGTAGAGGGCATTGGGATCGGCATCCCCGTCGACCGCATTGCGAAATGCGTCGGTCTGCGCGTCGAGATCGGGGACCACTTCGTCACCTTGGACGATGTGCGCCCCACCATAGGCAAAGTTGAGATTGTTGCCGGTCGGATCCGGCGAAAAAGGCGAAATCTCGATGCCCAGCCAAGGATCCTCGAACTCATAGGGAAAGATCGGCTTGGTCACGACGCCAATTGCCTTGTTCGCCAGCAGATCTGCGAAGGTATAGCCATTCGAAAAACGGCCGTTGAAATAGCCGTCGCCAGCCGTTGGCGCACCTTCGGGCAGGTCAGTGAATGGAAGCCCGCCATACCATTCCGCAAGCTTCAGAGCGTTTCCTGGATCGACCAGGCTGTCACCGAACACATAGACCGCTGAGTACGCCATGACGCCCTCCTACTCAGGGCAGACTTGCAGCGATCTCGGCTCTCCTGGGCGCTCGTATTCGGAGCGAAATTTCCAGCAACCGGGCCAGTCCACTCGCCGTTGCCCCCTTACGACTGGTGCAGGTTCCATCAAAACTGGTGCAACATCAATTGGATAAATGGTTAACGGACGTCCGCAGGCAAATCCGCTTCCGTTATTTCTCGGCCAGCCGCCCCTTGAACCCCTGCGCGACGACGTACCATTCCGCTGAGCCCTTGCGGCTGGCGGGCGGCTTGGCGTGCTTCACGGTGGTGAAGTGGCGCTTCAGCTCGGCGACAAGGTTGATTGTCGGCGCCGCCGGCGAGCACCTTGGCGACGAAGGCGCCGCCGGGCCGCAGCACCTCGCCGGCGAACTCGCAGCGCCGCCTCGACCAGCGCCCATGGTGCGCAGATGGTCGGTCTGCGGATGGCCGACGGTGTTGGCGGCCATGTCGGACAGGACGAGATCGGCCGGCCCGCCGAGCGCCTCCTTGAGCCGGTCGGGCGCGTCTCGTCCATGAAGTCCATCTGCAGGATGGTCGCGCCGTCGATCGGGTCGGTCGGCAGCAGGTCGATGCCGACGACGCTCGCCTGCGGGCGCCTGCTTGCGCACGACCTGGGTCCAGCCGCCCGGCGCGATGCCGAGGTCGACCACGCGCTTCGACGCCCTTCAGGAAGCCGAACCTCTCGTCGAGCTCGATCAGCTTGTAGGCGGCGCGGGAGCGATAGCCCTCCGCCTTGGCCTTGCTTGACATAGGGATCGTTGAGCTGCCGCTCGAGCCAGCGGGTCGAGCTGACCTTGCGCCCCTTGGCGGTCGTGACCCGCTGCTCGGGCCCTTGACCCGAGCGGCTCACAGCTGATAGCCGTCGCGCGCCATCAGGGAGCGCAATATGCCTTCGCGGATGCCGCGGTCGGCGATGCCGAGCGTCTCGGCCGGCCAGATGTCCATGATCGCCTCGAGGATCGCGCAGCCCGCGACGACGAGGTCGGCGCGCTCGTGGCCGATGCAGGGCAAGCTGCGCGCGCTCGTCGATGTCCATTTCGGCGATCATCGTGCTGATCTCGCGCATCGCCTCGGCCGGCACATCAGCCCGTCGACCGCCCGCCGGTCGTAGCCCGGCAGCGCGAGGTGGACGCTGGCCAGGGTCGTCACCGTGCCGCTGGTGCCCAGCAGCCGGATGTTGTCCTTGCTCGTCGGGCAGCAGCTCGACGGAAGCGGCGGAAGGCGTGGCGGACGCGCTCGCGCATCCGGCCGTAGCCGGCGAGCCGCTCCTCGCCCTCGGTCGCCGTCGCGTGCCCTCGCTCTCGGTCAGCGAGACGACGCCCCACGGCGCGCTCCACCAGCATCGGATGCGCGGGTGCCTCGCCGTCGGTGTCGATCAGCACCAGCTCGGTCGAGCCGCCGCCGATGTCGAAGATCAGCGCGGGGCCGTCGCCCGGCTCGAGCAGCCGGTGGCAGCCGAGCATCGCCAGGCGCGCTTCCTCCTCGGGGAGATGATCTCGAGGCAGATGCCGGTCTCGCCGCGCACCCGCTCGACGAAATGGCGGCCGTTGACGGCGCGGCGGCAGGCCTCGGTCGCGACCGACCGGGCGAGGCTGACGTGGCGCCGGCGCAGCTTGTCGGCGCAGACCGCCAGCGCCGCGACCGCGCGGTCCATCGCATCCTTGGCTGAGCTTGCCGCTGGTCGCCAGGCCCTCGCCGAGCCGCACCACGCGCGAGAAGGCGTCGATCACGGTGAAGCCGCCGTCGCTCGGGCGCGCGACCAGCAGGCGGCAATTATTGGTGCCGAGATCGATCGCGCCATAGGTGTGGCGCGATGGCTGCCTGCGGGGCTGGCGGTGCTCCGCCTGCCGGGCCCCTCGAAGCGGGGACTCGGCGCACTGGCGACTTGCTGCGCCATCGTCACGTGCCCTTCTATCCTTGGCCGCGCAGGAGTGCCGCACGGCTGACTTGGCGCGAGTTTAACCTGAATGAAGCTTTTCGCGCAACAGGCTGTGCCAGCGCCTTCAAACAGGCGTCGGCGTTGACAGGCGGAGGCGGCGCTTTCTATCTGCCCGCCCGGCGACCCAAGTTGCCCGATCGTCTAATGGTAAGACTACGGACTCTGACTCCGTCAATCGAGGTTCGAATCCTCGTCGGGCATCCAGCGTTAGCAGCTGACTGTCCCGGACGGCATGAGGGAACCATCCCGAATGAGCCAGGCGATCGTGCCGATGGCAGGCGTCGGCTTTCATGGGCCGCGCCTATGGCCGCCCGGGCGAAGTCGCGAAAGCGGCCTTTACGAAGGATAATGCCCGGCGCATTCACGCGAGATGAAGATCATCGGCAGCTTCGTCAGCCCCTATGTCCGAAAAGTCCTCGTCTGCCTCGAATTGAAGGGCCTCGACTATGAAGTCGATCCGATCACGCCCTTCTTCGGCAACGACGAGTTCCGTCGGCTCAGTCCACTCTGCCGCATTCCGGTATTGATTGATGGCGAGCTGGTGCTGACCGACTCCACGGTCATCGCCGAATATCTGGACGAAGCGTATCCGGAGCCACCTCTGCTGCCTCTCGAACCTGAAGAACGCGCCCGATCCCGCTGGCTGGAGGAATTTGCGGACTCACGGCTTGGCGACCTGTTCATTTGGGGGCTTTTCTACCCCAAGCTCGTCCATCCCAATGTGTGGAAAGAGCCGGGCGATCAGGCGCGGATCGAACGCGCTCTTTCCACCGACATCCCGTCAGCGCTCGACTATCTGGAAGGCGAGCTGCCCGACCGCGGCTATTTGTTCGGATCGATGGGTCTTGCCGATATCGCCGTCGCCAGCTTCTTCCGCAATGGCAGCTATGCCGGTTTTGAAGTCGATCCCGAACGCTGGCCAAGGACCGCCCGTTTCGTCGGTGAAGTGCTGGCTCACCCGGTTCTCCAAAGGCTGCATCGGCTTGAGCAAATCCAGCTCGGCACTTCGATCCAGGGGCGGCGCCAGGCGCTGCTTGAAGCGGGTGCGCGGCTGACCGCCGACACCTACGGCGAGCGTGAACCGCGCAAGGGCGTGATGCGGCTTTAGCCGGTCATCGGCCTGGTGCCCGGGTGGAGCCGTCCCCCGGACAGCGCCACCCGGACGGCTACGTACCGATGATCGCGGGCCATTAGGGCGCTCAATGCTGCGTGCCCGCGATCCAATGTTCGAGCCGGGTCTTGAGCGAGCGGCGGGAAGGAATGAAGCCCGGTTGCGGTTCGCTGTCTCCCTCGTCGACCTTGTCGTAGAGGGTCAGATTGACCGGCATCTTGGGCCGAAGCGCTTCGCGGCCACGCATCAAATCCTCCGCCGCGGCCAGGCTGCGATGGATGTCCTCGGCGGTGAACGGCTTCATCAGGCAGCCGAGGGCCAGGTCCGGCATCGGAAAGTCGGGTGCCTTGCCGGTAATGAAGAAGCAGGGGATGTCGAAATCGCCCATGCGCACCGCGACCGAAAAACCGGTCGAGCCATGGGCGAGGCGAAGATCGACGAGCGCCAGGTCAGGAAAATGGTGGGTCGCGGCCGCTACCGCGCTGTCCAGATCATCGGCGGTGGCGACCACCCGGTATCGCGGATTATCCTCGACCAGATATTTCAGCGTCGTCGCCAGCTGCACATCGTCTTCGACGATCAGGATCTTGAGCACCGCAAGGCCTCCCCGCCTTTGGATAAATCCTTATCCTGAAAGGGATTCTGCGCGATGCGGGAGGCAGGTGCGAATCCCCCTTGAACATAGTTAACGCCAGGATGAGGCGCGGCTGCGGCAGGCCGATGGATCAAGCCCGATAAAAGATATGCGCGCCGATCTTGTTGACCTTGGTCAGGCGCCGTCCCCACGACGGAGCGACATAATCGGCGTGATACCACAGGCAATCCGTGGGCACGCTTTGTACCGCATTGGCAACCGCGAGCCTGGTGACTCCCAGCGCCTTGCGCCACGAAGCCGAAGCTTCGTCTACGGACGGATACTGACCGGAACGCGGGTTCACGAACGAGAACTGCCAAGGTTGCTTGACGACGCCGCACCAGCTGGCCGGATACTTGCCCGAAGCGGCCCGGTTCATGATGACCTTGGCAACGGCGACCTGACCTTCCAGGCTTTCGCCGCGCGCCTCATGATAGACCGCGACCGCGATGCAATTCGCTTCGTCGGTCATCGGAGTGCCGGCGCTGAACCGGTCGACCAGCGCGTACAGCGGCCAGCCGGCACGCTGCAGCATTCCGGCTTCCCGCGCCACTGCTTCATCCGAAGTCAGAGGGGCGGCCTGGCTCGTGGCCAAGGGAGCCATTGTTGTCGTGGTCTTCACCACGGCCTGAACCACCGGAAGCTTGGTGACTTGCTGGGCGAGCGCCTGGCCCGAACCTCCAACGCCAAGCAACATGGCGGCCGCGAACGCCGACGCGCCGCCGGTACCCAAATACTTCTTCAATTGTCACTCTAAATATGGCGGCCGTCCGTCCGTCGATCGCGAAAGCTCAACAAATACGCTGACTGGCGATCGCGGAGGGCTCGTCCGTCTTGCCCCGGGATCCCTTTCCCATCTTCGGGAAATTCAGGGGATCCACCCGCTCGTTTAAAAATTGCTGCAGTGCACATAAACGCCTGGTTCCTTACCGCAACCGCCCGGGCGGTGAGTGGAGCACATCGCGGGGTGAACGACGGGAACTATGAACAAAATGACAGATTTCCGCGTATTTTCCATAATTTTAACCGCTTGCCTAAAAGCCCGGCTCATCTGTAAGCGCGGCCTGAAGGAGGCTGAAACGCATGGCCTATTGGCTGATGAAATCAGAACCAGGCAGCTACAGCTGGGACGATCTGGTCCGCGATGGCGGCACCACGTGGGACGGCGTGCGAAACAATGCCGCGCGGCTCCATCTGCGCGCGATGAAGCCCGGCGATAAGGCCTTCTTTTACCACAGCATGGACGAGCGTGCGGTGGTCGGCGTCATGAAGATCACCGGCTCCGGCCAGCCCGACGGTGAGGACGGCAGCTGGGTCAAGGTACCGGTCGAGCCGATCAAGCCGCTGGCGAAGCCCGTGACCCTTGCCCAGATCAAGGCCGAGCCCAGGCTCGCCAAGATGGAATTGATCCGCCAGTCGCGCCTCTCCGTCGCTCCCGTGCGCGACGAGGAATGGAATCTGATCCTGGAGATGGCGAAGTGAAGCTGATCGCGTTGATTGCTGCGCTGTTGGCGACTGCTTCGACCCAAACACCGGAGTGGAAGCTCACGCCGACCGGATGGGGGCCGGTGCGCCTCGGCATGACCCGCTCTCAAGTCTCAAATGTGCTCAAGGCGGGGCTGGAAGGCGACGCGTTCGACAATGATGGCTCGTGCATAGAGCTCATCGCCAGCAACGATGCCTATCCAGGCATGTATTTCATGTTTCTCGATGGAAAGCTTAGCCGGGTTTCGGTCGGCGCGCCGAGCCTGGTGACGACGCCGCGGGGCATCGGCATTGGCGCGGACGCGGACGCGGTGCGTGCGGCCTATGGCGAGAAACTGCAGGCCAAGCCCAATCACTATCTCGAGTTGCCGGCGGAATATCTGACCTATTGGCTGAAACCGAACAAAAGCGGTGTCCGGTTCGAAACCGACGCACAGCGCAAGGTCGAGACCATCCATGCCGGCGACGACAGCATCCAGTATATTGAGGGGTGTGCGTGAGGCCCCAAACATAGGCGAGCCTTTGCGGAGCAAAGCGAAGCCTGACTCGCGACGGATGGCGGATCGCCGAAGTTGTGGGCCCACGCGGTCAGAGCCTGCTGAAGGTACTTCAGCGCTCGAATGCGGAGACGTAGCAGCCGACGCGTGGGCAGTGATTGCGAATGTTCACAATGTTCACACTGACCATGGGGGTTGCCGCCACGCCACGTCGGGCGCGTCCAGATTAATGCCGACAATGAGAAAAAGCTGATGCAGCCATTGCATAGCGGGCCGCCTGTAGGACAGCATTTTTGGAGATGATCGCAATGGGTGGAAAGCGGATAGGAGGCCGTCACGGAGTAAATCCGTGACGTCGGTCCTTTCGCGGCCTTGTCGCGCAGGCTGGCCGGCCGTCGCGCTCTCTTCGACATAAGCTCAGGATCGCTGCGCGATCCCTCCCTTATGCGCTGGGCTCCGGTTAGGCCGCTTCCGACCGTCGCGACGCCCGCTTCCGCTCATGCGGATCGAGGAACCGCTTGCGGATGCGGATCGCCTTGGGGGTTACCTCGACCAGCTCGTCGTCCTGAATGTAGGCGATCGCCTGCTCCAGCGTCATCCGGCGCGGCGGGGTCAGGCGGATGCCTTCATCCTTCGGGCCCGAGGCTCGGAAGTTGGTCAGCTGCTTGGATTTCAGCGGATTGACCTCGAGGTCCTGTGTCTTGGCATTCTCGCCGATCACCATGCCTTCATAGAGCATCTCGCCGGGTGTGATGAACAGGATGCCACGGTCTTCGAGCGCGCTTAGTGCATAGGCCACGGCAGGACCCTGCTCCATTGAGATCAGCACGCCGTTCTGCCGTCCGGAAATCGGGCCTTTATAGGGGCCGTATTTCTCGAACAACCGGTTCATGATGCCGGTGCCGCGGGTGTCGGACAGGAATTCGCCATGATAGCCGATGAGGCCGCGCGACGGCGCCGAGAAGGTCAGGCGGGTCTTGCCGCCACCCGAGGGGCGCATGTCGGTCATCTCGGCCTTGCGCATCGCCATCTTGTCGATGACCGTGCCGGAAAATTCATCGTCGACGTCGATCACGACCGTCTCATAGGGCTCCTCGCGACCGCCTGGGCCGTCGCGGAAGAGGACGCGCGGGCGGCTGATCGAGAGCTCGAAGCCTTCGCGGCGCAGGGTCTCGATCAGCACGCCGAGCTGGAGTTCGCCGCGCCCGGCGACCTCGAACGCCTCGCCGCCAGTCGTTTCCGACAGCCGGATCGCGACATTGCCCTCCGCTTCACGCTCGAGCCGGTCGCGAATGACCCGGCTCTGCACCTTGTCGCCATCCTTGCCCGCGAACGGGCTGTCGTTGACAGCGAAGGTCATGCTCAGCGTCGGCGGGTCGATCTCGCGCGCGTGGAGCGGTTCGGCGATGGCCGGCTCGCCGATGGTGTTGGACACGGTCGCCTTCATCAGGCCGGCAATGGCGACGATGTCGCCCGCCTGCGCCGTCTCGACCGGGACGCGATCGAGCCCGCGGAAGGCGAACACTTTGGTCGCGCGGCCGTCCTCGACGACGTTGCCGTTCACGTCCATCGCCCGGATCGGCATGTTGACGTTGAGCGTGCCGCTTTCGATCCGCCCCGTCAGAATGCGTCCGAGAAACGGGTCGCGATCGAGCAGCGTGGTCAGCATCTTGAATTCGCTGGCGGTATCGAGCCGCCGGCGCCGGGACATGACTGACGATCGTCTCGAACATCGGAGTCAGGTCGCCTTCGCGGACGTCGTCGGTCGTTCCGGCATAGCCCGCGCGGCCCGACGCATAGAGCGTCGGAAAGTCGAGTTGCTCGTCACTGGCCTCGAGGTTGAGGAAAAGCTCGAACACTTCGTCGAGCACTTCGGCCGGACGCGCGTCCGGGCGGTCGATCTTGTTGACCACCACAATCGGCTTGAGACCGAGCGAGAGCGCCTTGCCTGTGACGAACTTGGTCTGGGGCATCGGTCCTTCGGCGGCATCGACCAGCAGAATGACCCCATCCACCATGCTGAGGATCCGCTCGACCTCGGCGCCGAAGTCGGCGTGGCCCGGCGTGTCGACGATATTGATATGGGTGACGGTGCCGTTTGCATCGGGCCACTCGACCGACGTGCATTTGGCGAGGATGGTGATGCCCCGCTCCTTCTCCAGGTCGGTGGAATCCATGGCCCGCTCTTCGACGCGCTGATTGTCGCGGAAGGTGCCTGACTGGCGGAAAAGCTGATCGACGAGCGTGGTCTTGCCATGATCGACGTGAGCGATGATCGCCACGTTGCGAAGGTTCATTATCGATGTCCCGGAGTGAAGTTGCCGCGCCCCTACCTCAAATGCTGCGCTGCGGCAACCGCATCCTGCCCGCTGCTCAAGCGTTTTGCCTGCCGTCCAGTAGGAGAGTCACGATGCCGCGTGGAGACAAGGGCGCTTACACCGACAAGCAAAAGCGCAAGGCCCAGCATATCGAGGAAGGCTATAAGAAGCGGGGCGTCAGCACCGAAGAAGCCGAGGGCCGGGCCTGGGCGACGGTCAATGCAATGGACCGCGGTGGCAAGAAATCCGGTTCAGGACGCGGCAAGACGACCAATAAGGCGCCGGCGCGGAAGGGTGGCCGCAAGGCTGCTGCAAGCCGGACGTCCTCCGATCGTTCCGCTGCGGCCAAGAAGGGTTGGGAAACCCGCCGCCGGCGCGGCAACGCCTGATCCTTTGGGCCTAGCGCGGCAGCCGTTCGAGAATTTCAATCCCCCGTTCCAGGGCGCGCAGTTCGCTCGCGGCCAGCTTGCCGAGGCGGCCTTCCAATGAACTGTCCGCCGCCGGCGGCCGGTTCAGATGCTGGCGGCCATCTTCGGTCAGCTTGAGCGCCAGCCGGCGTCGATTGTCGGGATCGGGCTGACGATCGACCAGCCCGGCACGGACCAGCGAGTCGACGGCCCGGCTGACAGCCGGGGCGCCGCGCTTCACCCTGGCCGCAACCTGGTTGAGCGTTGCCGGCTCAGTTGCCTGGACGGCCGCCAGCAAGTCGCGCTGCTGGCCCAGCGCCTTGGCTGCGGCAGTGTCGCCGCCCAGTTGCTCGACAAGCCGAGCGAAGCGCGCCGCGATAGCGCCCGGTGATGCTGTTCCCCACATGCGTTGACGGTATCAAAGATTTCGCATTTGGCAAATTTGCTTATAGGCAAGCGTCATGGCGAAGCGCCTAGCCCTGCCTCGTACGGTCTGGATATTGGGCATCGTCAGCCTGCTGATGGATCTGTCCAGCGAGATTTATCACGCGCTTCTGCCGGCCTTTCTGACGGTCACGCTCGGCCTTCCCGTCGTCGCGATGGGCGCGCTCGATGGAGTTGCGGAGGCGACCGCCAATATCGCCAAGCTGGTGTCCGGACGACTCAGCGACCGCAATAAGCGGCGCAAGCCATGGATTCTGCTCGGCTATGGCATGGCTGCGCTGTCGAAGCCGCTGTTCCCGCTGGCGCAAGGCGCTCTCCCGGTGCTCGGCGCCCGCTTCATCGACCGGGTCGGCAAGGGCATTCGGGGCGCCCCGCGCGACGCGATGATCGCCGACGAAACGCCTCCCGAGCTTCGGGGCGCCGCCTACGGCCTCCGGCAAGCGCTCGATACGGCCGGTGCCTTCCTGGCCCCGCTTGCCGCCATCGGACTGATGCTGCTGTTCACCGACGATATCCGCGCCGTGTTCTGGGTCGCTGTGATTCCGGCAGCCCTGTCATTTCTCTTCGCCTGGGCGATGCTCCGCGAGCCGGAACAGCACCTCGCAATCGAAAGCAACGTCGCCTGGGGCGGCTGGCGCTCGCTCGACAAGCAGGTCAGGCGGCTGATCGCGGTCGGCTTCCTGTTCGGGCTTGCTCGCTTTTCGGAAGGTTTCCTGATCCTGAAGGCGATGGACGTGGGTCTCGCCGCCGCCTGGTCGCCGCTCACCCTTGCGCTGTTCAGCCTTGCCTATCTGCTGCTTGCCTATCCGGCCGGCGCGCTAAGCGATCGGATCGATCCCAAGTCGCTGTTGCTGGCCGGCATCGTGGTCCTGGTTGCCGCCGACCTGTGGCTTGCGCAGGCGACGAGCCTGTGGGCGGTGTTCGCCGGCGTTGCCTTGTGGGGCGCCCACATGGCTCTAACGCAAGGCATCTTCGCTCGCATGATCGCCGACGCAGCGCCGGAATCGCAACGCGCGACGAGCTTCGGCGCCTTCTTCTTCGCCAGCGGGGTTTCCGCCCTGCTCGCGAGTCTCGGTGCCGGTATACTGTGGGACCGGGGCGGCCCAACCGAGACCTTTACAGTCGCGGCCGGCATTGCCGCGCTGGCGGCCACCATGGCCTGGCTTTTACCCGACTCTAACCCTCGCGTGTCTGCCTGAAGGGCCACATCCTGCCGGCAACGGGTCCGCGGTCGGCGAACTGGTTGTAGAGTGCCGCCGATACGTGGAGCACGACCAGCGCGAGCGTCGTCCAGACCAGCAATTCGTGCACGTCGCCGAATTCGTTTTCCTCGCGGTATGCCCGGGATAGCGGGCAGCTTGAGGCCAAGCTGCAACGCCACCCAGCCGTCCTCCGCCCTGCCCGACACCGCCGCCAGCCCGGTCAGCGGCAAAGCGATCAACAGAATGTAGAACAGCCGGTGATTCCACACGGCCAAGAACCGCTTCCACTTGGGGTAATCGGACGGATAGGGCGGCGGCGGGTTGAGCAGGCGAACCGCCAGCCGGACTAGCGCCAGGATCAGGATCAGCGCGCCCCAGTCTTGTGCCAGCCGAAGACATAGGCACGCTCAGGGGTTCCTTGCTCAAGAACTCGGTGGAACATGAATCCGATATAGACCTGCATGATCACCAGGATCGCGGTGATCCAATGGATCCACATGACGATCTTCCGATAGCGCACCGCGACGGGGCCCGTGCTTTCCGTCACCATGTAATCGCTCATTACCGTCCCCTTTTCGCTAGTTCTTCGGCAGTTTTCCCCGCTTTGCGGCCAATGTCCAGCTAGGCCATTCGCGACTTCAACGCACGCCAGATGATCCGGCTGCAAATCATCCAACTGACCAGGCCACCAATTACGATCGCCCCGCCGAGCACATAGTCGCTCCAGGCGGGCCATGGATCGTCACCGAAGACATAAAGCCAGAGGAAGCCAAGGATGCCGCCCGCGACCACCAGCAGCAGGGCATAACCGAGCAGGGCGCCGCCAATCACTGCGATCAGCAGCGCCAGCCCGCGGCTCACCGGGTGAATTTCCCTCCGGCGTCGGCCTTGTCGAGCAACAGCTTGGAGAAGCTGAAATCACTCCCCATCCGCTGTTCCTGCCGCTTCAATCCATCGACGATCTTCGCGACACCTTCGGTGTCGGCCCAGAACATCGGGCCACCACGATAGACCGGCCAGCCGTAGCCATAGACCCACACCACATCGATATCCGACGCGCGCTGGGCCATTCCTTCCTCAAGGATTTTCGCGCCTTCGTTGACCATCGTGTATAGAGTGCGCTCGACGATCTCCTCGTCGCTGATGTCGCGGCGGGTGACGCCCTGCTTTGCGGCAAACTCCTCGATGATTTGCTGCACGACCGGCGATGGCGAGGGCCGGCGTTTATCGTCATAATCGTAGAAGCCGGCGCCCTTCTTCTGACCCCAGCGGTCGATCGCGCAGAGCGCATCGCGGATATTCTCGATGCGGGCCGGATCGCGATGCCAGCCGATGTCGACACCCGCCAGATCGGCCATCTGGAACGGCCCCATCGGCATTCCAAACTCGACATGGACACGGTCGATCTGCTCGGGACTCGCGCCTTCCAGCAGCAGCTTGGTCGCCTCGACCTGGCGCGGCATGAGCATGCGGTTGCCGATAAAGCCGTGGCACACGCCGGCGACCACCGCGACCTTCCTGATCTTCTTGGCCAGCTGCATCGCAGTGACCAGCACGTCGGGCGCGGTATTGGCGCCCGCGTACGATCTCGAGCAGCTTCATGATGTTGGCCGGCGAGAAGAAGTGCAGGCCGACCACGTCCTCGGGCCGCGAGGTGCTGGCCGCGATCTCGTCGATGTTCAGATAGCTGGTGTTGGAGGCGAGGATCGCGCCCGGCTTGGCAATCTTGTCGAGCCGCCCGAAGACTTCCTTCTTGATCTCCATCTGTCTCGAACACCGCCTCGATGATCAGGTCGCAATCGGCCAGCGCTTCGAAGTCGAGCGTCGGCTTCAGCAGCCCCATCGCGCCTTCGACCTGTTCCGCGGTCATGCGGCCCTTGGCTGCGGTCGCTTCATAGTTCTTGCGCATCACACCGGTGCCGCGGTCGAGCGCTTCCTGCGCCATTTCGACGATGGTCACCGGGATTCCGGCCGACAGGAAGTTCATCGAAATGCCGCCGCCCATCGTGCCGGCGCCGATTACGCCGATCTTCTTGATCGAACGCGGCCTGGTGTCCTCGGGGATATTCTCGATCTTCGCCGCCTTGCGCTCGGCGAAGAAGAAATATTGCTGCGCCTTGGCCTGGGTCCCGGCCATCAGCCCCATGAACAGGTTGCGCTCGTCGATGACCCCTTCGGCATAGGGTTTGGCGACCGCCGCCTCGACCGCCTTGATGTTGGCCTCGGGCGCCTCGAACCCGCGGAATTTGCGCGCGTTGGTCTTGCGGAATTCATCGAAGATCGCCGGATTGGCACGTGCTTCGGCCAGCTTCTCGTCCCGTTCCGACGATTTGGGCAGCGGGCGGATGTCCTTGACCTCGTCCGCCAGCGCGACCGCGTGCTGGAGCAATTCGCCCTCTGCAATCCGGTCGACCAGGCCAACAGCAAAAGCCTCTCTCGCGCCAATGGGGGTGCCCGACGTGACCATCTCGAGCGCCTTCTGGACCCCGGCGACGCGCGGCAGGCGCTGCGTCCCGCCCGCACCTGGCAGCAGGCCGAGCTTCACTTCTGGAACTCCTAGCTTGGCGTCGGGAACGGCAATCCGATAGTGGGAGCCGAGCGCAACCTCGAGCCCGCCGCCCAGCGCCGTGCCGTGAATCGCCGCGACCACCGGCTTGGAGCAATTCTCGATCGTGTCCACCACGCTTGGCAGCCATGGCATGACCGGCGGCTTGCCGAATTCGGTGATGTCGGCCCCAGCGAAGAACGTCTGCCCTTCGCAACGGATGACGACCGCATTGATGGCATCGTCAGCTTCGGCTTCCTCGATCGCCGCGACCAGGCCTTGCCGCACCGCCGCGCCAAGCGCGTTCACCGGCGGGTTGTTCGAGGTGACGATCAGGACGTCGCCGTGGCGGCTAGTCGAAATCGGGCTGGTGGTGGGCTTGTCGATGACGTCGGTCATGTCGCGGTCCGTCCGTAGCTTTGGTGGTTGAAAGGGTGGGAAGCGGAAAGGCCGCCGTCGACGACGATCGCCTGTCCATTGACATAGCTCGCCTCGTCGGAGGCAAGGAACAGCGCCGCATTGGCGATTTCGGCCGGCGCGCCGCCACGCTTGAGTGGATTGAGCTGGCCGATCATCCCCGCCTGTCCCTTGGCCCGGGCGCGCTCGAAGATCAGCTCGGTCATGCCCGTTTCGATCAGCCCGGGACAGATGGCGTTGACGCGGATATTGGCCCCGGCAAGCTGGGTCGCGGCGACCTTGACCAGGTTGATCACCCCCGCCTTTGATGATGAATAGGCCGCCCCTCCCGCGCCCGAGCGCAGGCCCGCGACCGAGGCGGTGGCAATTATCGATCCGCCTCCTCGTTCCTTCATCATCGGCGCCGCATATTTGATCGCCAGGAACGGCCCGATCAAATTGACCCGCAATATCTCGGCCCAGTCCTCGGCATCTTGCTCGAAGATGCTGGCGAACCCGCCGGAAATGCCGGCATTGGCGAAGAAGATGTCGAGCCCGCGATGGTCGCGGACGGTATGAGCGACCAGCGCCTCGACCTGCTCCTCGTCCCCCGCATCGCATTCGAAATCGGTGCCTTGCAGGTCCGCGCCGACGACCTTGGCGCCTTCCCGGCGGAATAGCTCGACCGTCGCCTTGCCTATGCCGGAACCAGCGCCGGTGACGATGGCGATTTTGTTGGCGAGCCTCATGTGCACTTCCCCGTCATTGCGAGGAGCGTAGCGACGCGGCAATCCAGTTGCGCCGCTGGATTGCTTCGCTTCGCTCGCAATGACGGCATAAGCTTCACAGCCCCACTCCGATGGTCGACCCGCCGTCGACGATCATCGCCTGGCCGGTCATGAAGGTCGAAGCGGGCGAGGCGAGATAGACCGCGGCCCCGGCAATCTCGTGCGGCTCGCCGATCCGGCGAAGCGGGGTCGATCGCGTCACCGCCTTCAGCGTGTCCGGATTCTCCCACAGCGCGCGGGCAAAATCGGTCTTAACAAGGCCTGGTGCGATACAGTTCACGCGCACTCCCTTGGGTCCGAACTCGGCCGCGAGATTGCGCGCCAGCTGGAAGTCGGCCGCCTTGGAAATATTGTAGGCGCCGATCATCGTCGAACTGGTCAGCCCGCCGATTGAGGAGACGATAATGATCGACCCCTCTTCGCGCGCCAGCATCTCCGGTGCGACCATCCCAATCAGCCAGTGATTGGCGATAACGTTGTTCTCCAGGATCTTTCGGAACTGGTCGTCGCTGATCCCGGCCATCGGGCCATAATAAGGGTTGGAGGCGGCGTTGCAGACCAGCACGTCAATCCGGCCGAACGACTTTCTAGTCTCGTCGACCAGGTGCTGCAGGTCATCCTTGCTGGAAATATTCGCCGCGACGGCAATCGCGCGCTGGTCGCCATGCTGACCGTTGATTGCCTGGGCCACCTCATCGCAGGCGTCCTGCTTGCGGCTGGAGATGACAACTTTCGCGCCATGCTCGGCAAGCCCCGCGGCAATGGCCAGCCCGATGCCGCGCGAGGAGCCGGTGACGATTGCAACCTTGCCGGCCAGGTCGAAAAGCCGAGGGCAGGTCATCGTGCGATGCTCCCAGTTCCCCGGCGAAGGCCGGGGTCCAGGCTGCGAAGCAATGCTTTCATGAGGTTACCAGTTTTCCGGCGTTCGCCTCCTGGGCCCCGGCCTTCGCCGGGGAACAAGGTGGTACTCATCCCAACACCTCCGCATGCTTGGCGAATTCGATGAGGGCGATCGAGCGGTTGTGGACCTCATCCGGCCCATCGGCGAGGCGCAGCGTGCGGATTCCGGCCCAGCTGGCGGCGAGCGTCGTATCCTGGCTGACGCCCGCCCCGCCATGCGCCTGGATCGCGTCGTCGATGATCTTTAGCGCCATGCGCGGCGCCTTGACCTTGATCATTGCGATTTCCGCCTTGGCGGCCTTGTTCCCTGCCTTGTCCATCCGGTCGGCAGCGAGAAGGCACAACAGCCGCGTCGCATCGATCTCGATCCGCGCCTCGGCCACTCGCTGCTCCCACACGCTATGCTCGCTCAGGCGCTTGCCGAAGGCGATGCGCGATTGGAGCCGCCGCGCCATGAGGTCGAGCGCTTCTTCGGCCGCGCCGATTGTCCGCATGCAATGGTGAATGCGCCCCGGTCCCAGGCGGCCCTGCGCGATTTCGAACCCCCGCCCCTCGCCGAGCAGCAGGTTGGACGCCGGCACGCGGACATCCTTCAATTCAATCTCCATATGGCCGTGCGGTGCGTCGTCGTAGCCATAGACTGAAAGGAACCGCTCGACGGTGATCCCTGGCGCGTCGATCGGGACCAGGATCATCGACTGCTGGCGATGCTTGGCCTCGCCCGCGTCGGTCTTGCCCATCAGAATGGCAACCTTGCAGCGCGGATCACCCGCCCCCGACGACCACCATTTGCGGCCGTTGACGACATAATCGTCGCCGTCGCGGTCAATGCGGCATTCGATGTTGGTTGCGTCGGACGAGGCGACGCCCGGCTCTGTCATCAGGAAGGCCGAGCGGATTTCGCCGCGCATCAGCGGGGCCAGCCACTCATCCTTCTGGTCGCGGGTGCCGTAGCGGTGGAGCACCTCCATATTGCCGGTGTCGGGCGCCGAGCAGTTGAATACCTCGGCCGACCACAGGATGCGCCCCATCTCCTCGGCGCAGAGCGCGTACTCGAGGTTGGTGAGCTGCTCGCCCTCGAATTCGAAACTCTCGTCGACATGCTGCAGGGCCCCGCCGGGCGGCATGAACAGGTTCCACAAGCCGGCCGATTTCGCCCGCGGCTTCAATTCCTCGATCAGCTGCAGCGGCTGCCAGCGATCGCCGGAATCAATCTCTTTCTTATACTCGGCAACTCGAGGCCGGATATTGGCGTTGATGAACTCGCGGACCCGATCGCGGAAAAAAGACTGGCGTTCCGTAAGGTCAAAATCCATCGCCAACCGCTCCCTTGCGCAGACCCGCTTTCCGGTTCCAATACGGCGCTAGGACTCTCGACCGCGAAGGGCAAGATTGATGGCCGAACTCGATCATTTCCGCGCCGAAACCCGCGCCTGGCTGGAGGCCAATTGCCCGCGCCGAAATGCGCACGCCGATGCGGTCGGAAAAGGACGCCTGCTGGGGGGGTCGGCATTTCGAATTCCAGAGCGAGGCTCAGCGACAATGGCTCGACGCCATGGCGTCGCGCGGCTGGACCGTGCCCGACTGGCCCAGGGAATATGGCGGTGGTGGACTGAGCGCCGGCCGAGACCAAGATCCTCAAGGAGGAAATGGCGGCGATCGGGGCGCGCAATCCGCTGATGAGCTTCGGCATTTCGATGCTCGGCCCGGCGCTGCTCAAATTCGGTAACGAGGAGCAGAAGAAAAAATATCTGACCGAAATCGCTCGCGGCGAAATCCGATGGTGCCAGGGCTATTCCGAGCCGGGTGCTGGGTCGGACCTCGCCGGCCTTCAGACCAAGGCTGAAGACAAGGGCGATCACTACCTCGTCAACGGCCAGAAGGTATGGACCAGTTATGCCGACGAGGCGGACTGGATCTTCTGCCTGGTGCGCACCTCAAGCGAGTCCAAGCATGGCGGAATCAGCTTCCTTTTGTTCGACATGGAAAGCCCCGGCGTTTCGACCAAGCCGATCCTGCTGATTTCCGGCAATTCCCCATTCTGCGAGACCTTTTTCGACGATGTGAAGGTACCCAAGGACCAGCTGGTCGGCGAGGAGAACAAAGGCTGGGATGTCGCCAAATATCTGCTCGGCCACGAGCGCGAGATGATCAGCGGCATGGGCCTCGGCGGCGAGAAGGAAGCGCTGGGCAAGGCGATTGGACCGATCGAGGACCCGATGCTTCGCGCCGAGATCGCCGCGTTCGACGTCGATGCGCTCGCCTTCGCGGCGATGAGCGAGCGGTTCATCGACCAGCTGAAAGCCGGAGAGGCGCATCCGGCCATGCCGAGCATGATGAAATATGCCGGCACCGAATTGAACAAGCGCCGTCACGAGCTGATCGTGGCGGCGGGCGGCTCCGACGCGCTCGAATGGGACAGCGAGCGGTCCAGGCAAGGCAAGGCCGCCCGCGACTGGCTCCGCACCAAGGCCAATTCGATCGAGGGCGGCACCAGCGAAATCCAGCTCGGCATCGTCGCCAAGCACATCCTCCGCCTTCCGGGAGCGTGACGCGATGCTGACCCTGAACGACGATCAACGGATGCTGCACGACACGGTTCGCCCCTTCATGGCGGGCGAAGGCGCGATCAAGACGCAGCTGCGCCACTGGCGCGACACCGGCTGTACGGATGGCTTCGGCACGGGCCTGTGGAAGCAGTTCGCAGAGCTCGGCCTGACCGGTATCCTCATCCCGGAGAGCCACGGCGGCGCCGGGCTCGGCATGGTCGAAGCAGGACTGGTGCTTGAGGAAATCGGCCGGAACCTCACCCCGTCGCCCTTCCTCACGACAGCCGTAGGGGCAGTCCGCGCGCTCGAAGGCTCGGCACAGGCCGAGCGCTGGTTCCCCGGCATTGTCGCCGGCGAGACGGTCGCCGCTCTGGCGATCGACGAGGGCAAGCACCACGATCCCGTGAGTGTCGCAACCGAGGCCAAGCGGTCTGGTAACGGCTTCGCCCTTAGCGGCATGAAGCAGTTCGTCGTCCATGGCGCCAGCGCCGATGTCATACTGGTTGCCGCGCGCACTTCCGGTTCGCCAGGCGAAACTCAGGGCCTCACCCTGTTCGCGATCGAGCGCGGCGCGAAGGGCCTCGACATCGACAACATAGCGCTGGCCGACAGCAGCAAGGCCGCTCGCCTCAAGCTCGACAAGGTCGAGGTCGATGCGGACTCGGTGATCGGGGAAGTCGACGGCGGTTGGGCGCCATTGTCACGAGCGCTCAACGCTGGCCGCGCTGGCGCGGCAGCCGAGTTGGTCGGCGTCGCCGCGGGTGCCAGCGAAATGACGTTCGATTACCTCAAACAGCGCAAGCAGTTCGGCCGGCTGATCGGCGAGTTTCAGGCGCTGCAGCACCGCGCCGCGCACCTCTATGGCGAGATCGAGATCGCCCGCGCCGTAACACTAAAGGCCGCGCAGATGCTCGATGCCGGCGATCCAAAAGCTGAGCTGTTCGCCTCGCGTCGCCAAATCCAAGGCGGCCAAATCCTCGGCGCTCGCCGTCCAGGAAGGCGTGCAGATGCACGGCGGCATCGGCATGACCGACGAGCATGACATCGGCCTGTACATGAAGCGCGAAGCCGTGCTGTCGGAACTATTCGGCTCGCCCCGCTTCCACGCCGCGCGCGTCGCCGAGCTCAGTGGCTATTAGCCGCGGTCGAGCAGGAAATTGATCCGCGCCGATGCGATCGGCCGGTCGCGGTCGCGCTGCCAGGCGAAGGATTCGACATTGGCCATGCGCTTGCCCAGCCGCTCGATCCTTGCCTCGGCATAGGTGTCCCCCCGCGTCCCGCCCCGCATATAGTCGACGGTCACGGTGATGGGCTTCTTCACGACATCCTCTCCGATCGCCCGCGACAAGGCGGTGAAGGCCGCGAATTCGAGCAGGCCGGCGATCGCGCCGCCGTGCAGGAAACCGGGCCGCCCAACCACATCGTCGTGAAATGGCATGACGAAGCGCATCTCATCGCCCTGCTCTTCGGTCCGGAGCCTTAGCAATTGGGCATAGGGGGGAAGCGTTTTCACCCGGCCGCCCTAGCGCGACAAGGTCGCGGGGTCAGCCCCCTGGATCAGCCGCGGGTCTTGTAGCCGCAGATGATCCCGAGGATAAAGGAGGTGAACAGGGCAAGCTGGACCCTTCCGCTCGGGTCGGACCAGTGGAAATAATCATGTCCCCACCCGAACAACGCAATGAACATGGCGGCGGCTATTGCGACCATTGCTCCAAACTCCCGCGTCGCCGGCCGATACAGTCCGGCACGCATGATTAGAACGGAAAAGGGTAAATATCGGGTAAAGCTTGCCGATCTGCGCCACCGGCGGCATAGGGCCGCCAATCGACGTTCCAGGAGTCCAGGTCCATGAAAGCGCGCGTGTTCGTTACCCTGAAACCCGGCGTGCTCGACCCGCAGGGCAGGGCGATTCATCATGCCCTGGAAGGACTTGGCTTCGGCGGTGTCGAAGACGTCCGGGCGGGCAAGCTGATCGAACTTGAGCTCGCCGATAGCACCAGCGATGCGGATATCGAGGCGATGTGCCGGAAATTGCTCGCCAATACCGTCATTGAGAATTTCAGGATCGAGAAGCAGGCAGCCTGACATGAACAGCGCGGTTCTCGTCTTCCCCGGCTCCAACTGCGACCGCGACCTGGCGGTGGCCATCGAGCAAGTCACCGGCCGCGCGCCGGCGATGGTCTGGCATCGCGACGTGGAGCTCCCCTCCGGCACCGACTTCATCGCCATTCCTGGCGGCTTTTCCTACGGCGATTATCTCCGCTCCGGCGCGATGGCGGCGCGGTCTCCGATTATGCAGGCGGTCGCCGAAGCGGCAGGCAAGGGCGTGCCGGTGCTGGGCGTCTGTAATGGCTTCCAGGTCCTGACCGAAGCAGGCCTGCTCCCCGGCGCGCTGATGCGCAACGCGGGGCTGCACTTCGTCTGCCGCCCGGTGGGCCTCAAGGTCGAGAACAGCCAGTCGATCTTTACCAGCGGCTATTCGGCCGGAGAGGAGATCGAGATTCCCGTCGCGCACCACGACGGCAACTTCCAGGCCGATCCCGAAACCCTCGACCGGCTCCAAGGCGAAGGCCGCGTCGCCTTCCGCTACACGGGAGAGGTCAATGGCTCGGCGGGAAATATCGCGGGCATCCTCAATGCAGCCGGGAACGTGCTCGGTATGATGCCCCACCCCGAGCGGGCGTTCGAACCCGCCCATGGCAACACGGACGGCAGACGGTTGTTCGAAGGGTTGTTCGAAGCGGTCGCCTGACCGACAACGCCCCTGCCACGCGCGCCCGTAGCTCAGCTGGATAGAGCACGTGCCTTCTAAGCATGAGGTCGCAGGTTCGAATCCTGCCGGGCGCGCCAGTTTTCCAGGGAACGACCGTACTCCCCCAGTTAGCCTGACCAGCTAATTCCCCACTGGACATGAAGGGTGGGGCGCCTCGGCCCGGCCAGCTTTTCCTCGTAGCGCGCGGCCAACTCTTCGTGGACGGCGGCAATTTGCGGATCAGTGGCAGCCTTACTGAGTTCCCGCTCTGCTCGTGCCCGCTCGGCAAAATACTCTAAATCAGACATACGCAACCCCCTTGAACAAAGGGGAAATATGCTGACTCTCAACGTACCGTCGCTAACATATTTTAAATTCGACGAGCTTAGCTAAAGCTCCATATCGGCCGGAATTTCTCGGCGCCGGGGATTGGAACGGCAATGCCTGCGATACGTTATTGCTTTGCTGAGGACGCGCCTCCCCCTGCTCCTCATCACTGTACGGGCCCGCCGCAGAAAGATTGTGGCGGGCTTTCCCGATGGTTTTTGCCAATGCTCAGGTTTGTTGCCGTGCCCTACGGCATTGTCTGCATCGTCGTTCCGCCGATTCGAGCCTTTCGATCAAGCAACGCGCTTCTCCCCCTCGCGCGCCGCGCCGGCCCCCTGCAGCCCGCTAGACGAGCTTTCCCGGGTTCATGATCCCCGCCGGATCCAGCGCAACCTTGATCGCCCGCAGCAAGCGCACTCGCTCGGGGGAGAGCCGCTCAAGCTCGTCCTTTTTCATCTGTCCAATCCCATGTTCGGCGCTGATCGAGCCTCCCGCCGCGGTGACCAGGTCGTGCACCATCCGGGTCACGGCCGGCCCTTCGCGCTGCAGCCAGTCGGGTTCGCCGCGGTCACCGGCGCGGACGTGGAAATGGATGTTGCCGTCGCCCAGATGACCAAATCCAGAGGCTCGAGTGCCGGGAAAAGCCCGCTCCACCTTCGTCGCAGCTTCCGCCATGAACAGCGGCATTTTTTCCACCGCGACGCTGATGTCGTGCTGTGTGGCAGGCCCAAAAGTCGCACGCTCCGCTTCCGAAAGGCTGTCGCGGATTCTCCAGAAGGCTTCGGCCTGTGCCTCGCTGGCTGAGACCGTCGCATCCGCTACCATACCCTGCTCGATCAGCGGCGCCAGCAAGCGGGCTAGCAACTCAGCGGGCGGCTCGGTCTCAACGCCGTCCGCCACGGCCTCGACCAGCGCATGCCACGCATATGCCCCCTCGAGCGGCGCGCGAGTGGCCGGAATATGGCTGATGACGGCATCCAGCAACTCCCGAGGCAAAATCTCGAATCCTTCGATCCGTTGGGTCTGGGCCTCCAACGACCGAAGCGTGTCGAGCGCCTTCTCGGGGCTGGCCAAGCCGAGCCAAGCCACGGCGCGGCTGTGGATGGCAGGCACCAGCTTTAGCCGCGCCGCCGTGACGATGCCCAGCGTCCCTTCCGCCCCGACCAGCAACTGGTCGAAGTTATATCCTCGATTATCCTTCTTGAGGCCTGAAAGGCCATCATGGACAGCTCCATCGGGCAGCACCGCCTCAATCCCATCGACCAATGCGCGCATCGGCCCGAACCGAAGCACCTGCGTCCCTCCTGCGTTGGTGGAGACCAGTCCGCCGATCGTTGCGCTGCCCTTGGCACCTAAAGTGAGCGGAAAGCGCAGCCCTTGTTCCGCCACCGCCCCGTGCAGCACCTGCAGGACCACCCCGGCCTCGGCCACCGCCCGCATCGCCCCCGACTCGATCGAACGGATTCGATTCAACCGCCTGAGCGATAGGATCAGCGCCGACCCGTCCTCTGGCGGGGTCGCCCCACCGACCATCGACGTGTTTCCGCCCTGCGGCACCAGCGCCACGCCTCGTTCCCCGGCCAGGGCGACCATCGCCGCCACTTCTTCGGTCGAGCCGGGCTGAAGAATCGCGCCCGCCTTGCCGTGCCACCGCCCTCTCCAGTCGGTCAGCCAGGGTTCGATATCGTTGGCGTCGGTTATGACCGCGCGCTCGCCGAAACGAGCGCGGATTTCGTCGACCAATGATTGTTGCGGCCGGGGTCACTGGCCTCCCCTAGCCTTGCCGGAAGTGGCCCGGCAAGCGTAGGACAGTGCCATGGCCCGGCCACCGATCACCATCGTCGTCGCCCGCGCGATCAACGGCGTCATCGGCAAGGACAACCAACTGCCATGGCACATTCCCGGCGATCTCAGGCGGTTCAAGGCGTTGACCATGGGCAGCGCGATGATCATGGGGCGCAAGACATTCGACAGCCTGCCCGGAATCCTTCCCGGCCGGCGCCACATCGTCATGTCTCGCGATCCCAAGTGGGAGGCCGAGGGCGCCGAAACAGCTCATGACGTAAACAGCGCGATTCAGCTGGCCGGCACCACGCCGATTTCCGTGATCGGAGGCGCCGCGATCTTCGAGCTGTTCGAACCGATCGCCGACAAGATCGAGCTGACCGAGGTCATCGCGGAGGTCGACGGTGACGTGTCAATGCCCGACCTGCGCTCCAGCGAGCGCTGGCGTGAAGTGGCGAGCGAGGATCATATGCCGACGGCGACCACGCCGGCCTGGCGCACGGTGACCTTGGTCAAGGCCAAGGTGAAAGCCTAGCGCTTGGGCGCCCCTCCGGCCGCGAATACCCGGAACCGCTTCATCTGATCGCCCAACACCTGATCGACCAACGGCGCAATCTTCGCTGCCCCGCCCTTGGCGAAGCCTGCCGCGCGATAGTTCATGGTGACCCGCGATCCGCCGGCGATCCGCTCGACCTTGACGTCCATCACACCCGCCGTCGCCTCATAGAGCAACGGCCCAAGGCTGCCGGTCAGCACCACCCGCTCGCCCGGCTGCACAAAGGTCACCCGCAAATGTTCGATCCCGCCGCCGCCATCGAGCGTTTCGCAAAAGCACCCGCCGGGCCGTAGCTGCATCGACATCCGCGCGGAATTGCCCGAATAGGTATGATCCTTACCCCACCACTGACCGACCTGGCCGAATGCGGCGAATGCCTGGGGCTGCGGGATAACCAGATTGATGCTTTGCTGGACCTCAAAGCCGTGATCGGATGCGCCGAGGACCTCGGCGGCAGCGGGTGACGAAATAACCAAAGCCGGAATAAGAAGGGCGAGACGCATGGCATTATCCCCCGTCATTACGAGCGCAGCGAAGCAATCCAGCGCTCGAACACTGGATTGCCACGGCGCTGCGCGCCTCGCAATGACGATTAGACTGGCTCGCTAGCTGTCGAGAATGGCGTCGATCGCGGCGGCAACGTCCTCGACATTGCCCATGCCATCGACCCGGCGGACCAGACCCCTGTCCTCATAATAAGGAAGGATCGGCGCGGTCTTGGCACGATATTCGGCCATGCGCGTGCGCACCGTTTGCTCATTGTCGTCGGGGCGGCGCTTGAACTCATGCCCGCCGCAGACGTCGCAAGTGCCTTCGACCTTGGGCAGGTGGAACCTGTCGTGATAGCCGGCGCCGCAGGTCGTGCAGGTGAAGCGGCCAGTGATCCGGTCGACCAGCGCTTCCTCGTCGACCACCAGCTCGATCACATGATCGAGCTTGCGGCCGCGTTCGCCGAGCAGGATTTCGAGCGCTTCGGCCTGGTGCCTGGTCCGCGGGAAGCCGTCGAAAATCGCCCCATGCCCGGCCGCGCTGTCGAGCCGCTCGCCGATCAGCGCCGACACGATCGCGTCGGAGACAAGCTCACCAGCTTCCATCACCGCTTTGGCCTTGAGCCCGGTCGGCGTGCCCTTGGCGACTGCTTCACGCAGCATATCGCCGGTCGACAGCTGGATCATGCCGCGATTGCGCTGCAACCGCTGGGCCTGAGTACCCTTCCCCGCCCCCGGGGGGCCCAGCAGAATGATATCCAAGTGAACTGCTCCCCGTTGGCAGCACCCCGCTTTAGCGGCGGCGCGCGCCCTTGAACTTCGCCTTCTTGATCAGATCGCCATATTGGTGCGCAATCAAGTGGCTCTGGATCTGGCTGACGGTGTCCATCGTCACATTGACCACGATCAGCAAGCTGGTCCCGCCCAGATAGAAGGGAATCCCCGCCTGGCTTAGCGCTATCTCCGGAATCAGGCAGATCGTCACCAGATAGGCCGCGCCGATGACGGTGATGCGGTTGAGAAGATAATCGAAATAGGTGCTCGGTCGCCTTGCCCGGACGGATGCCGGGGATGAAGCCGCCGTGACGCTTCAGGTTTTCCGCGGTCTCTTCCGAATTGAATTGCACCGCGGTGTAGAAGAAACAGAAGAAGGCGATGCCCGCCGCGTAGAGCAGAAGATAGAGCGGCGAGCCATGCTGGAGATAGGTGCTGACCGTGATCAGCCAGTCGCTGGACGCGCTATCGGGGTCGGTCGCATTGCCGCCGGCCAACTGCAGCACGGTCAGCGGCATCAACAGCAGCGACGAAGCGAAAATCGGCGGAATGACGCCCGCCGTGTTGATCTTGATCGGCAGGTGGCTGCGTTCCTGCTGCATCATGCCGCGCGCTGTCTGGCGCTTGGGATATTGGATCAGAACGCGGCGCTGGGCGCGCTCCATGAAGCAGATGAACAGCACCAGCAACACCACCGCAATGACGATGCCGAACACGACGGTCGCATCCATCGTGCCGGTGCGCCCGCCCTCGAACAATTGCGCCAGGGTTTGCGGCATCGAGGCGACGATGCCGGCCATGATGATCAGAGACACGCCATTGCCGATGCCGCGGCTGGTGATCTGCTCGCCGATCCACATCAGGAACATCGTCCCGCCGACCAGGCTGACCGTTGCCGCGATGCGGAACAGCATGCCCGGCTCGACCACCGCGGCCATGCCCTGCGTCGCGGCCCAGCCTTCGAGGCCGACGGCGATGAAATAGCCCTGCACGGTGGTCAGCAACACTGTCAGATAGCGGGTATACTGGTTGAGCTTCTTGCGCCCGACCTCGCCTTCCTTCTTGAGCGCCTTCCACGGCTCGTAGAGCGACGCCGCCGAGCTGCACCACGATCGACGCGGTGATGTAGGGCATGACGCCGAGCGCGATGATCGACATGCGCTCGAGGCTGCCGCCCGAGAAGGTGTTGAAGAAGTCGAGCACGCCGCCCTGCTGGGTCTGGAACAATGAGGCCATCGCGCGCGGATCGATGCCGGGGATGGGAACGAACGACAGCAACCGGAACAGGACCAGCGCCGCCAGCGTGAACCACAGGCGCTTCTTGAGCTCGGTCGCCTTGGCGAAGCTTGCCAGCGAAATATTGGCGGCCAATTGTTCGGCTGCGGATGCCATCGATGATCCCTAGAAATAGTCAGGCGGCGACGGGCATCTGCCCCCCGCCGCCCGATATAGTCACTGGAAGCCCGTTGCGAAGCCCCCTAACGACGAATGCCGGTCAAGCCTTCTTCGCGGCGGTTTTCGCGGCTTTGTCGGCGAGCCGCGTTTCGCGCGCCTTGCCCTTCTTGGCGGCGGCCAGCTCGGCCGGGTCCTTGCGCTCGACGATCTCCACCTTGCCGCCGGCTTTCTCGACCGCCTCGATCGCGCCCTTCGACGCGCCGGCGACCTTGAAGCTGACCTTGGCTTTGAGTTCGCCCTTGCCGAGCAGGCGGACGCCGTCCTTGCCGCCGCGCGCCAGGCCAGCGGCCTTCAGCGCGCCATGGTCGAGCACGGCCTTGGCGTCGAGCTTGCCGGCGTCGATCAGCTTCTGGATCGCGCCGAGGTTCACCTCGGCATAATCCTTGGCGAAGATGTTGTTGAAGCCGCGCTTCGGCAGCCGCATGTGGAGCGGCATCTGGCCGCCCTCGAAGCCCTTGATCGAGACGCCCGAGCGGCTCTTCTGGCCCTTCTGGCCGCGGCCGGCAGTCTTGCCGTTGCCCGAGCCGATGCCGCGGCCGACGCGCATGCGGCCCTTGCGGGCGCCGGGATTGTCGCGGAGTTCGTTGAGCTTGATGGTCATGTTGCACTCGCTTTCGCTTTTGTCGCGCATGAGGCCCGTCGGCTGTGCCGCCGGCCTCGCTACTGGTTGATTAGTCTTCGACCTTGAGCAGATGCGCGACCTTGCGCACCTGGCCGATGACTGCCGGCGTCGCTTCGACCTCGACCGTGCGATGCATCTTGTTGAGGCCGAGGCCGACCAGCGTCGCGCGCTGGGTCTTGTCGCGGCGGATCGGCGATCCGGTCTGGGTGATCTTGATCTTGGCCATCACTAGTTACTCCGTGACCGCTTCGGCGGTGGCTTCGGCCTCGGCCTTGTCCATGCCGCCACGGCCGAGAAGGTCGGAGACCTTCTTGCCGCGACGCTGCGCGACCGAACGCGGGCTGGTCTGTTCCTTGAGCGCCTCGAAGGTCGCACGGATCATGTTGTAAGGGTTCGACGTGCCGACCGACTTGGTGACCACGTCGTGGACGCCAAGGCTTTCGAACACGGCGCGCATCGGGCCGCCGGCGATGATGCCGGTACCCGACGGAGCCGAGCGAACGGTGACCTTGCCGGCGCCGAAGTGGCCCTTGCCGTCATGGTGCAGCGTGCGGCCGTCGCGCAGCGGAACGCGGACCATCGCCTTCTTTGCTGCGGCGGTCGCCTTGGAGATGGCTTCCGGCACTTCGCGCGCCTTGCCATGACCGAAGCCGGCGCGGCCCTTGCCGTCGCCGACCACGACCAGCGCGGCGAAGCCGAAGCGCTTGCCGCCCTTCACGGTCTTGGAGACGCGGTTGATGTGGACGAGCTTCTCGATCAGCTCCTCGCCGCCATCGTCGTCGCCACGACCGCCGCGACGATCGTCGCGACGACCGCGGTTGCCGCCGCCGATTGTCACGGCCACCGCCGACGACCGGCGCCGCCGCCGCGGCCGCCGCGCGGACCGCGTGGACCACGGCCCTCGACCGCGACCTGCGGCTCGACCGGTGCACTGGCCTCAGTCGGCGTTTCCACCTGCGGGGTCTCGATCTGCTTCACCGGCGGGCTTTCGGCCTGCGGGGTTTCGTTTTCGTCAGCCATTTAGAACTCCAATCCGCCTTCGCGGGCGGCATCGGCCAGGGCTTTCACCCGGCCATGGAACAGGAAGCCGCCGCGGTCGAACACGACCGCTGAGACGCCCGCCTTCTTGGCGCGCTCGGCCAGGGTCTTGCCGACCTCGGCCGCGCCTTCGCGGGTGCGCCTGGCCTTGCCCTTGAGTTCCTTGTCCAGGCGTCGAAGCCGAAGCCAGCGTCTTGCCGGCGGCATCGTCGATGACCTGGGCATAGATATGCCGGCCCGAACGGTGAACCGACAGGCGCGGCTTGCCCGAAGCGCGCGCCTTGAGCGCGGTGCGGACACGGCGCCGGCGGCGATCGAAGAGAGAGAGTTTCGCCATGGCTTACTTCTTCTTGCCTTCTTTGCGGAAGATATACTCGCCGCGATATTTGATACCCTTGCCCTTGTAGGGCTCCGGCTTGCGCCAGCGGCGAATTTCGGCGGCAACCTGGCCGACCTTCTGGCGGTCGATCCCGCTGATCTCGATCGTCGTCGCGTCCGGGGTCTTGACGTCGATGCCTTCCGGCACGGCGTAGTTGACGTCGTGGCTGTAGCCGAGCTGCAGCTTCAGGTTCCTGCCCTGAGCCTGCGGCGCGATAGCCGACGCCGTTGATCTCGAGCACCTTGGTGAAGCCCTCGGTCACGCCCGTGACGAGGTTCTGGACCTGGGTCCGCTGCATGCCCCACGCGGCGCGGTTGCGCTGCGAGTCGGCGAGCGGCTTCACGCTGATCTCGCCGTCGTCGATCGTGTACTTGACGAGGTCGTCGAGCAGCGGCATCGACAGGGTGCCCTTGGGCCCCTTGACGGTCAGGGTCTGGCCCTCGACATTGGCCGAGACGCCCGAAGGCATCGCGACTGGCTTCTTACCGATACGGGACATTAGAACACCTCCGCCAGCACTTCGCCGCCGACATTCTGGTCGCGCGCTTCGGCGTCCGACAGAACGCCGCGCGGCGTCGAGACGATGGTCATGCCAAGGCCGTTGCGGATGCGCGGCAGTTCCCGCGAACCCGAATAGACGCGGCGGCCCGGCTTCGACACGCGCGCCAGATGCTGGATCGCGGGCTGGCCCTCGAAATATTTGAGCTCGATGCGCAGGCCCTTCTGGCCGGCGAGCTCTTCTTCGGAATAGCCGCGGATATAGCCTTCGCGCTGAAGCACATCGAGCACGTTGGCGCGAAGCTTCGACGCCGGCGTCAGGATCGAGTCCTTGCGCGCCTGCTGGCCATTGCGGATGCGGGTGAGCATATCACCCAACGGATCGGTCATCGGCATAGCGTGCCCTTACCAGCTCGACTTGGTGAGACCGGGAATCAGGCCCTTATTGCCCATTTCCCGAAGCATGATCCGCGACAGGCGGAACTTGCGATAATATGCCGCGCGAACGGCCGGTCAGCTCGCAGCGGTTGCGGATGCGGGTCGGGTTGCCGTTGCGCGGCAGCTCCGCCATCTTCAGGCGCGCGATCAGACGCTCGGTCTCGTCGACCGACTTGTCGTTCGCGTTCGCCTTCAGCTTCGCAAGCTTCGCCGCGGTCTTCGCGACGAGCTTCTTGCGACGCTTCATTCTTGTTCACGGAACTCAGTTTCGCCATGACTTAAGTTCTCTTCCTACAGCGCAGGTCCGCTTACGCGGCCTGCTTTCTCGGTTCGTCCGCGGGGAACGGGAAATTGAAGAGGCGCAGCAGCTCGCGCGCTTCCTCGTCCGTCTTCGCGGTCGTGGTGATGATGACGTCCATGCCCCGGACCTTGTCGATCTGGTCATAGTTGATCTCGGGGAACACGATCTGTTCCTTGAGACCCATCGCATAATTGCCGCGGCCGTCGAACGACTTGGGGTTGAGGCCCACGGAAATCGCGGACGCGCGGCAGCGCGATCGTCACGAGACGGTCGAGAAACTCGTACATCCGCTCGCGGCGAAGCGTGACCTTGCAGCCGATCGGCATGCCTTCGCGCAGCTTGAACTGCGCGATCGAGGTCTTGGCCTTGGTGATCACCGGCTTCTGGCCAGCGATCTTTTCCATTTCGGCCGCGGCCTGCTCGACCTTCTTCTTGTCCTGGGTCGCCTCGCCGACGCCCATGTTGATCACGATCTTGTCGAGGCGCGGCACTTGCAAGCGCATTCTTGTAGCCGAACTTCTCGGTCATCGCCTTCACGATGCGCTCGTCATAATCCTTGCGCAGGCGCGGCATGTAGGCCTCGTCCGCTTCTTGGCTTCAGCCATCGATCTTCTCCCCGGACCGCGCCGCGACGCGGACCTTCTTGTCGCCGATCGGTCTCGAACCGGACGCGCGTCGCCTTGCCGTCCTTGGGGTCGACAATCGCGACCTTGGAGACGTGCATCGGCGCTTCGCTTGCGCTCGAGACCGCCCTGCGGATTGTCCTGGGTCGGCTTCTTGTGGCGGGTCGCGATGTTCACGCCCGACACGACGACCTTGCCGTCCTTGGGCAGCGACGAGACGACTTCGCCGGTCTTGCCCTTGTCGCTGCCCGACAGGACCACGACCTTGTCACCCTTGCGGATCTTCGCAGCCGACATCTTACAGCACCTCCGGCGCGAGCGATGATCTTCATATGCTTCCGCGCGCGAAGCTCGCGAACCACCGGCCCGAAGATGCGGGTGCCGATCGGCTCCTCATTCTTGTTCACCAGCACCGCGGCGTTGGTGTCGAAGCGGATCACCGAGCCGTCGGGACGGCGGATGTCCTTGGCGGTACGGACGATCACCGCGCGGTGAACGTCGCCCTTCTTGACCTTGCCGCGCGGGGCGGCTTCCTTGACGGAGACGACGATGATGTCGCCGACGCCGGCGACGCGGCGCTTCGACCCGCCCAGCACCTTGATGCACTGGACGCGCTTGGCGCCGCTGTTGTCGGCAACCTCGAGGTTGGACTGCATCTGGATCATGGTTCAGTCCTTCCTTATGCTTCGGCCGCTTCGGGCGTCGGCCTTCTTGGCCTTGCTCTTGGCGGGCTTGGCCGGCTTTTCGGCCTTGGGCTCGACGTCGGGCTTGGGCGACAGGTCCGTCTCGGCGATCTCGTCGGCCGCCACCGGGGCCGCGCCGATGCGATCGAGCACCGTCCAGCTCTTCAGCTTCGACACCGGCGCGCACTCTTCGATGCGCACCTGCTCGCCCAGCTTGAAGGCATTGCCTTCGTCATGGGCATGATACTTCTTCGACAGCCGGATGATCTTGCCGTACAGCGGGTGCTTCACCCGCCGCTCGACGCGGACCACCACCGTCTTGTCACCCTTGTCGGACACCACGGTGCCGGTGAGGACGCGCTTGGGCATCTCAAATACTCCTTACGCCTTGGCCGCGTCGCGCGAGCGCGGTCGGTCTGCAGCGTCTTGATGCGGGCGATGGTGCGGCGCACCTCGCGAACCCGGCTCGGCTTCTCGAGCTGGTTGGTGGCGGACTGGAAGCGCAGGTTGAACTGCTCGCGCTTCAGCTCGCCAGCTGGCGTCGCCAGCTGGTCGTCGGTCTTCGACCTTGATGTCTTCCTTCTTGGCCATGATTAGTCCTCCTCAACCATCGTTTCGCCCAGGCGGGCGACGACCTTGACCTTGATCGGCAGCTTTTCGGCGGCGCGCTCGAAGGCGACCTTGGCGAGCGGGCCGGGAACCCCGTCGAGCTCGAACAGGATGCGGCCGGGCTTGACGCGGGCGACCCAGAATTCCGGCGAGCCCTTGCCCGAGCCCATGCGGACTTCGGCCGGCTTCGACGACACCGGCACGTCCGGGAAAATGCGGATCCACAAGCGGCCCTGGCGCGCTGATGTGACGCGTGATCGCGCGGCGGGCCGCCTCGATCTGGCGCGCGGTGATCCGCTCGGGCTCCATCGCCTTCAGGCCGATAGGCGCCGAAGTTGAGCTCGGTCCCGCCCTTGGCATTGCCATGGATGCGGCCCTTGAAGGCCTTGCGGAACTTGGTGCGTTTTGGTTGCAGCATGTCAATTGTTCCTTAGCGGCGATCGTCGCGCGCCGGGCGGACGCCCGAAGTCTGCGCTTCCATCATCAGGCGGTCCTGGGCGAGCGGGTCATGGCCGAGAATCTCGCCCTTGAAGACCCACACCTTGACGCCGCACACACCGTAAGCGGTGTGCGCCTGCGCTTCGGCATAATCGACGTTGCCGCGCAGCGTGTGCAGCGGAACGCGGCCTTCGCGATACCATTCCGGTGCGCGCGATTTCCGCGCCGCCGAGACGGCCGGCGCAGTTGATGCGGATGCCCTCGGCGCCAAGACGCATCGCCGACTGGACCGCGCGCTTCATCGCGCGGCGGAAGGCGATACGGCGCTCGAGCTGGTCGGCGACGCCCTGCGCGACGAGGCGCGCATCGATTTCCGGCTTGCGGATTTCGACGATGTTCAGGCTGACCTCCGACGAAGTCATCTTGCCGAGGATCTTCTTCAGCTTCTCGATGTCGCTGCCCTTCTTGCCGATGATGACGCCGGGGCGCGCGGCATAGATGCGAGATGCGGCACAGCTTGGCCGGACGCTCGATCACGACCTTGGAGATCGCGGCCTGCGGCAGCGATCTTCATGATGTGCTTGCGGATCTTGAGATCCTCGAGCAGCAGGCGGCCATAATCCTGGCCTTCCGCGAACCAGCGGCTGTCCCAGGTACGGTTGATCTGCAGGCGAAGGCCGATCGGGAGACGATTTGCTGACCCATTATGCTTCTTCCTGCTCGCGAACGACGACGCGAAGGCGGCTGAACGGCTTCTCGATGCGGGTCGAGCGGCCACGCGCGCGGGTCGCGAAACGCTTCATGCGTGATCGACTTGCCGACCGACGCCTCGCTGACGACGAGCGCGTCGACGTCGAGGTTGTGGTTGTTCTCGGCATTGGCGACCGCCGAAGCGAGCACCTTAGCCACCTCGGGCGCCATGCCCTTGGTCGAGAACTTCAGGATGTTGAGCGCTTCCTCGACCTTGCGGCCGCGGATCAGGCTGCGCGACCAGGTTGAGCTTCTGCGCCGAACCACGGATCATGGTGCCGACGGCGAGCGCTTCCTTGTCGCCGACCTTGCGGGGGGATTTGGGCTTGGACATCAGCGCTTGCCCTTCTTGTCGGCGGCGTGGCCCGGGAAGAAGCGCGTCGGCGCGAATTCACCAAGCTTCATTCCGACCATGTCCTCATTGACCGACACCGGCACGAACTTGCGGCCGTTGTAGACATTGAAGGTCAGGCCGACGAACTGCGGCAGGATAGTCGAGCGACGCGACCAGGTCTTGATCGGCGCGCGCTTGCTGGCTGTCCTGAGCGGCTTCCGCCTTCTTCAGGAGCGACAGTTCGACGAACGGACCTTTCCAGATGGAACGAGCCATCGGTTAGCCCTTCTTCTTCGCGTGACGCGACCGGATGATCAACTTGTCGGTCGACTTGTTGTGACGGGTGCGGGCACCCTTGGTCGGCTTGCCCCACGGGGTAACCGGATGACGGCCGCCCGAGGTCCGGCCTTCGCCACCGCCGTGCGGATGGTCGACCGGGTTCTTGGCGACGCCGCGGGTCAGCGGGCGCTTGCCCAGCCAGCGGGTGCGGCCGGCCTTGGCCAGCGTCTGGTTGCCATTGTCGGGGTTCGACACCGCGCCGACGGTCGCCATGCAATCCGAGCGGATGTAGCGCTGTCTCGCCCGAGTTCAGGCGGACGATGACCATGCCCTTGTCGCGGCCGACGACCTGCACATAGGTGCCGGCGGCGCGGGCGATCTGGCCGCCCTTGCCGGGCTTCAGCTCGACATTGTGGACGATGGTGCCGACCGGCATCTGGCCGATTTCCATCGCATTGCCGGGCTTCACGTCGACCTTCTTGCCGGCGATGACCTTGTCGCCCGGAGCGAGACGCTGCGGCGCGATGATGTAGGCCTGCTCGCCGCCCTCATAGGTGACGAGCGCGATGAACGCCGAACGGTTCGGGTCATATTCCAGGCGCTCGACGGTCGCCGAAACGTCCCAGGTGCGACGCTTGAAGTCGACGAGGCGATAGCTTCTGCTTGTGACCGCCGCCGATGCCACGCGAGGTGACATGGCCCTTGTTGTTGCGGCCACCCGACTTGGTCTTGCCTTCGGTCAGCGCCTTGACGGGCTTGCCCTTCCAGAGCTGCGACCGGTCGACGAGGATCAGGCCACGGCGGGCCGGGCTCGTCGGCTTATATGCTTTGAGTGCCATTAGCCCTTCACCCCTTCGGTGATGTCGATCGACTGGCCTTCGGCCAGCGTGACGATCGCTTTCTTCGAGTCAGACCGGGTGTAGGGCTTACCCTTCCACTTCTTGGTCTTGCCCTTGGTGACGATCGTGTTGACGCCGGTCACGGTCACGTCCGAACAGCGCTTCCACCGCGGCCTTGATCTCGGGCTTCGACGCGGTGCCGGCGACCTTGAACACGACCGCGTTATGCTCCGACAACATGGTCGATTTCTCGGTGATGTGCGGCGCCAGGACGATGTCGTAGTGGCGGATGTCGACCGCCGCTGCTGTCGGGCTTCTTAGCCATTGAACCGGGCCTCCAGCTTTTCGACCGCGGCGCGGGTCAGGACCAGCGTCTCGTGGCGCATGATGTCGTAGACGTTGGCGCCGATCGCCGGGCAGCAGGTTGAGCCCCTCCAGGTTCGACGAGGCGCGGGCGAAACCGACGTTGAGCGCGTCGCCGTCGATCACCAGCGCGGTCTTGCCGAAGCCGAGCTTGGCCAGCTTCGACTGCAGCGCCTTGGTCTTGGCGTCGTCACCCATGTCGAGGTTGTCGAGGACGATCAGCTGACCGCCCTGAGCCTTCGCCGACAGCGCCATGCGCAGGCCGAGCGCGCGAACCTTCTTGTTGAGGCTCGAGGTGAACACGCGGGCCCGCGGGCCGTGCGCCTTGCCGCCGCCGATGAAGATCGGAGCGCGGCGATCGCCGTGACGAGCGGTACCGCCGCCCTTCTGGCTTGCCGAACTTCTTGCCGGTGCGGTCGACGTCCGAGCGCTCACGAGCCGCGCGCGCCATGCCGCGACGGTTGATGAGCTGCCACGTCACGACGCGGTGCAGGATGTCGGCGCGCGGCTCGACGCCGAACACTGCGTCGTCGAGCTGGATGTCGCCGCCAGCCTTGGCGTCGAGGGTCTGAACCTTGACCTTCATCGCTTAGCCTTCCTTGCTCTCGTCGGCAGCCGGCGTTTCGCCGTTCCGCTTCGGAGTTCTGGGTTTCTGTCGCTTCGGCTTCAGCCTTGGCTGCAGCTTCGGCTTCCGCTGCGGCGCCAGCTTCCTGCTCGGCCGCGATCGCCTTCACTTCCTCATCGCTGGGCAGCGCCGGAATTTCATGAACCGCGGCATCGTCGACGAAGCCGGCCGGAGCCGTGCTCGACGACGATCTCGGCGGCATTCTCCAGAAGACCGGCCGGGTACGGCGCGCGCTCGTCGCGCGGCATCTTGATCGCGTCCTTGACAGTCAGCCAGCCACCCTTGGAGCCGGGCACCGAGCCCTTGACGAACAGCAGGCCGCGTTCGGCGTCCGTGCGGACGATCTCGAGGTTCTGCTGGGTGCGATTCCTGCGCGCCCATGTGACCGGCCATCTTCTTATTCTTGAAGACGCGGCCCGGATCCTGGCGCTGACCGGTCGAACCGAGCGAGCGGTGAGAGACCGACACGCCGTGGGTCGCACGAAGACCGCCGAAGCCCCAACGCTTCATGCCGCCTGCAAAACCCTTGCCCTGCGTCACGCCCGGAATGTCGACCATCTGGCCGGCAACGAAGTGATCCGCGGTGATCGTCGCGCCGACGTCGAGGAGAGCATCCTCGGCGACACGGAACTCGACCACCTGCGCCTTGGGTTCGACCTCGGCCTTGCCGAACGCGACTCGTTGCGGCTTGGCGACATTCTTCGGCTTGGCCTTGCCCGCGCCCAGCTGGACGGCGGTGTAGCCATCGCGATCCTTTTCGCGGCGGCCGACGACCTGAACTTCTTCAAGCTGGAGAACCGTGACGGGCACGTGGCGCCCGTCCGCCTGGAACAGGCGGGTCATCCCCATTTTTTTCGCGATCACGCCAGTGCGCATGATCCATGCTCCTACAGAGGCCCCGTCCCGCACGCGATCTATGCGATACGGGGGCGTGCGGCCCGTGAAACTATGCGTGCCCCGCTTGGGCCATTCCTGCCGAAAGGCAGGATGCGGGGGACGCAGACCAGGATGCCCGAAAGCGTCCTGCGGTATCCCTTGATCCGTTGCATCGCCGAGAGGCGCTGCTTCGACCCTTAAGCAGGATCGTGCGACCGAATCTTGGTCGCGGTGCCAGCCCCTTAGGCCAGCTTGATCTCTACGTCTACACCCGCGGCGAGATCGAGCTTCATTAGAGCATCGACCGTCTGCGGCGTCGGCTGGACGATGTCCAGGAGCCGCTTGTAGGTGCGGACCTCAAACTGCTCGCGCGACTTCTTGTCGACGTGCGGCGAACGGTTGACCGTGAACTTCTCGATTCGCGTCGGAAGCGGAATGGGACCGCGAATAAGGGCACCCGTGCGCCGAGCCGTGTCAGCGATGTCGCCAGTTGCCTGGTCGAGCACGCGATGATCGAAGGCCTTGAGGCGAATCCGGATGTTTTGCGTTTCCATGTCCACTTACCGATGCGAAAGAGCCTGAGCTCCACCTTCAGCCGAAGGCATTGCCCTTACATAAAAAGCCAAGCGCGACACTGGCCGTCCGGCCGACGCCGCGCTTAACTGAAAACTGGTTGCGGGCCGCTCGAAATCCCTTGGCGAGAATCGCGCGGCCCGCGCCCTATATTACTTCGTGATGTTGCCGACAACCCCCGCGCCGACGGTCCGGCCGCCTTCGCGAATTGCGAAGCGCAGGCCCTGGTCCATGGCGATCGGAGCGATCAGCTTCACGCCGAGGGTGACGTTGTCGCCCGGCATGACCATCTCGGTGCCTTCCGGCAGGACCACTTCGCCCGTCACGTCGGTCGTGCGGAAGTAGAACTGCGGACGGTAGTTGGCGAAGAACGGCGTGTGACGGCCGCCCTCGTCCTTCGACAGGACGTAAACCTCGGCCGAGAAGTCGGTGTGCGGCTTGATCGAGCCCGGCTTGCACAGGACCTGACCACGCTCGACGTCCTCGCGGCCGATACCGCGGATCAGCGCGCCGATGTTGTCGCCGGCCTGGCCCTGGTCGAGCAGCTTGCGGAACATCTCGACGCCAGTGACGACGGTCTTCTGGGTGTCGCGGATGCCGACGATCTCGACTTCCTCGCCGACCTTGACCACGCCGGTCTCGACGCGACCGGTGACGACGGTGCCGCGGCCCGAGATCGAGAACACGTCTTCGATCGGCATCAGGAACGGCTTGTCCAGCGGACGCTCCGGCTGCGGGATCCAGCTGTCGACCGCTTCCATCAGCTTGAGGATCGACTCCTTGCCGATTTCCGGGTTCTTGTCTTCGAGCGCGGCGAGCGCCGAACCCGAGATGATCGGAATATTGTCGCCGTCGAAGTCGCGCTTGGAAAGCTCCTCGCGGATTTCGAGCTCGACCAGCTCGAGAAGCTCGGGATCGTCGACCTGGTCGACCTTGTTCAAATAGACGACCATGGTCGGAACGCCGACCTGCTTGGCGAGCAGGATGTGCTCCTTGGTTTGCGGCATCGGGCCGTCGGCGGCCGACACAACCAGGATCGCTCCGTCCATCTGGGCGGCGCCGGTGATCATGTTCTTCACATAATCGGCGTGACCCGGGCAATCGACGTGCGCATAGTGGCGCGCGTCGGTCTCATACTCGACGTGAGCGGTCGAGATGGTGATGCCGCGCTCGCGCTCTTCGGGCGCCTTGTCGATGTTGGCATAGTCGACGTAGGTCGCGCCGCCGGTTTCGGCCAGCACCTTGGTGATCGCCGCGGTCAGCGACGTCTTGCCGTGGTCGACGTGACCGATGGTGCCGATGTTGCAGTGCGGCTTGTTCCGCTCAAATTTCGCCTTCGCCATTTTACGCCTCTTCTTCTCTTAAAGGTAATTCGGGCGGCGCTCGCCCTGTTGCGAGCGCGCCCTTAGCGACAAATTATAGGTTACGCCAGCTTCGCCTTCACTTCGTCGGCGACGTTCTGCGGCACCTCGTCATAATGCGAGAACTGCATCGAGTATTGCGCCCGACCCTGAGTGAACGAGCGCAGCTGGTTCACATAGCCGAACATGTTGGCCAGCGGGACCATCGCCTCGACCGTCTGGGCATTGCCCCGGCTGTCGGTGCCCTGGATTTGGCCGCGACGCGAATTCATGTCGCCGATGACGTCGCCGAGATAGTCTTCCGGGGTGACGACCTCGACCTTCATGATCGGCTCCAGCAGCTTGATGCCCGCCTTCTGGGCCGCTTCGCGCATCGCGCCGCGGGCACAGATTTCGAACGCCAGCGCCGAGGAGTCGACGTCGTGATACTTGCCGTCGACCAGGTGGACTTCGAAGTCGATGATCGGGAAGCCGATCAACGATCCCGGTTTCGGCGGTTTCGCGCAACCCCTTCTCGACCGACGGAATATATTCCTTGGGGACGTTGCCGCCCTTGATCTCGTCGAAGAACTGGAAACCCGATCCGCGCTCGCCCGGGACGACGTTGATCTTGATCTCGCCGAACTGGCCGGAGCCGCCCGACTGCTTCTTGTGGGTGTAGGTGAGGTCGACCGGCTTCGCGAGATATTCGCGATAGGCGACCTGCGGTGCACCGACATTGGCCTCGACCTTGAACTCCCGCTTCATGCGGTCGACGAGGATCTCGAGGTGGAGCTCGCCCATTCCCTTGATGATCGTCTGACCCGAACTCATGGTCGGAGGTCACGCGGAAAGACGGGTCCTCGCGAGCGAGACGATTGAGCGCGATGCCCATCTTCTCCTGGTCGGCCTTGGTCTTGGGCTCCACCGCGACCTCGATGACGGGATCGGGGAATTCCATCCGCTCGAGGATGATCGGGGCATTGGCGGCCGACAAGGTGTCGCCGGTGGTGGTGTCCTTGAGACCCGCCAGAGCAACGATGTCGCCCGCATAAGCGACCTGGATGTCTTCGCGGTCATTGGCATGCATCAGCAGCATCCGGCCGACCTTTTCCTTCTTGTCCTTGACCGAATTCTGGACCTGCGACGCGGTTTCGAGCTTGCCCGAATAGATGCGCGCGAAGGTCAGCGTCCCGACGAACGGGTCGTTCATGATCTTGAACGCCAGCGCCGAGAAAGGCGCATCGTCCGAAGGAGCCCGCGTGTCGGTGGTCTCGCCGTCCATCTTGAGGCCTTCGACCGGGGGAATGTCCAGCGGCGAAGGAAGATAGTCGATGACCGCATCGAGCAGCGGCTGGACGCCCTTGTTCTTGAAGGCCGAGCCGCACAGCACCGGCACGAACGAGAAGTTGAGCGTGCCCTTGCGGATCAGCTTCTTCAGGGTCGCTGTGTCAGGCTCGGTGCCTTCGAGGTAATGCTCCATCACCTCGTCGTCCTGCTCGACGGCCATTTCGATCAGCTCCTGGCGAGCAGCTGCAGCGGCGTCGGCCAGGTCGGCCGGAATCTCTTCATAAACGAATTTCGCGCCCAGGCTCTCGTCGAGCCAGATGATCGCGCGGTTCTCGACCAGGTCGACCAGGCCCTTGAATCCGCCTTCGATGCCGATCGGAAGGTAAAGCACCGCCGGGCGAGCGCCGAGGCGATCCTTGATCATGTCGACGCAGCGCTCGAAGTTGGCGCCGGTGCGGTCAAGCTTGTTGACGAAGCACATCCGCGGGACGTGATACTTCTCCGCCTGCCGCCAAACGGTCTCCGACTGCGGCTCGACACCGGCAACGCCGTCGAAGCAGGCAACCGCGCCGTCGAGCACGCGCAGCGAACGCTCGACCTCGATGGTGAAGTCGACGTGTCCGGGGGTGTCGATGATGTTGATGCGGTGCTCTTCGCCCTTGCCCTCATCGGCCCGCCAGAAGCATGTCGTCGCCGCCGACGTGATGGTGATGCCGCGCTCTTGCTCCTGCTCCATCCAGTCCATGGTGGCGGTGCCTTCGTGCACTTCGCCGATCTTGTAGGACTTGCCGGTGTAATAGAGGATTCGCTCCGTCGTGGTCGTCTTGCCGGCATCGATGTGGGCCATGATGCCGATGTTGCGATAGCGGTCGAGCGGATGGCTGCGGGCCATGGTCTGAGCTTCCTTAGGATTGCGGGGAACCGGCCGGACCGGTCCCCCGAGATATAGGTACGAAAATTACCAGCGGTAGTGGCTGAACGCGCGGTTGGCCTCGGCCATGCGATGGGTGTCTTCGCGCTTCTTGACCGCATTGCCGCGGTTCTGCGAGGCGTCCATCAGTTCGCCCGACAGGCGGCCCGACATGGTCTTCTCCGACCGGCTGCGCGCTGCGGTGATCAGCCAACGGATGGCCAGCGCCTGGGCGCGCTCGGTGCGCACCTCTACCGGGACCTGGTAGGTCGCACCGCCGACGCGGCGGCTGCGGACCTCGATGCCCGGCTTCACATTGTTGAGCGCGTCATGAAAGACTTGGATGGGGTCCTTCTTGAGGCGCGCTTCGACGCTCTCGAGCGCCGTGTAGACGATGCTTTCGGCAACCGACTTCTTGCCGTCGAGCATGACGCTGTTCATGAACTTCGACAGGACCAGATCACCGAACTTGGGATCGGGGAGGATGACGCGCTTTTCCGGGCGACGACGACGGGACATAGGAAATTCCTTTCAGAGCGGCGCGCCTGCCTCAGAGGGCGGCGCTACCGACGAACCAGCTTATTTCGGGCGCTTGGCGCCGTACTTCGAGCGCGACTGCCTGCGGTCCTTCACGCCCTGCGTGTCGAGGACGCCGCGAAGCACGTGATAGCGCACACCCGGAAGGTCGCGCACACGGCCGCCGCGGATGAGCACCACCGAGTGCTCCTGCAGGTTGTGGCCCTCACCCGGGATGTAGCTGATGACCTCGCGGCTGTTGGTCAGGCGCACCTTGGCGACCTTGCGCAGCGCCGAGTTCGGCTTCTTCGGGGTGGTGGTATAGACACGGGTGCAGACGCCGCGCTTTTGCGGATTCTGCTCCATCGCAGGGACCTTCGACTTGGCCTTCTGCGGTTCGCGACCCTTGCGGATCAGCTGGTTGATCGTCGGCATGAAGCCTTCACCTTTCGTTGCCGGAACCCCGGCGGTTACTTTGCGCAACGCAAAAGCGTGAACACCTGGCGGCTTGTCGCCACCCGGCCTTCACGTCGTTGAGCAATGTTCAGCTCTCGTCCTTGGGGGATACGAAGAATCGCAGGCCCTGCGGACGAGCGGCCCATTAGCGGTGCTGAGTCACGCGGTCAATGGCTGCTCGAACGTTTGCAGCCGCCGCGAATTACCTGGTGCAGATATGCGGTGCAAAACGGCCCAACAACTTAACTTTGTGGAAGTATCCATCGACAACCTTTGCGCACATATAAGATGCGCTCGGGAAACTTGAAGAAAGGCTCAAGCGATGTTCAATGCGCTTATAGCATTCCTGCTGGTTCTAAACGGTGGTGCGGTTGGAACCGACTCAAATGAGTGGCATGGTGGATCAACCAATTCAAACGAATGGCATTAATTCTATTTAAACTATCAGCTTGGTGCGGCGACCAAATCACAACATGGTCGCCGCACCCAGTCCCAGTAATATTTGCCAATCGAGGTCCACATCTCGCCCTTGCGGACAATGAAGAGTGGGTGGAATTGCAGGAGGCAAACCGGCTTCGCCTTAGATCAGGAAGATATCGGGCGCCTGCACTTGCAGGCTTTGATCGACCGAATAGAGGGCGACGCCATGGTTGCTGACGAAACTGCCGTTGGCCTGTCCCAACCAGTCGGTTACCACGCCTAAATCGTTGCGCCACAGCACGTCGTCGCGCCCGTCTCCGTTGAAATCCCCGATGTCGACCACATGCAAACTCTGGCCGACCGGATAGAGGGCCACCGCATGGTTGCTGACGAAGCCGCCATTGGCCTGGCCGAGCCAGTTGGTCAGCACACCCGCATCGTTGCGCCACAGTACATCGTCGCGGCCGTCGCCATTAAAGTCCCCGGTGCCGACCACGTGAAGGCTCGGGTCGACGGCATAGAGGGCCACCGCATGGTTGCTGACGAAGCCGCCGTTAGCCTGGCCCAGCCAGTTGGTCAGCACGCCCGCATCATTGCGCCACAGTACGTCGCTGCGGCCGTCACCATTGAAGTCTCCGGTGCCGACCACGTGCAGGCTTTGATCGACCCCATAGCGGGCCACGGCATGGTTGCTGACGAAGCCGCCGTTGGCCTGGCCGAGCCAGTTGGTCACCACGCCCGCGTCGTTGCGCCACAAGATGTCGTCGTACCCGTCGCCGTTGAAGTCCCCGGTGCCGACCAAGTGCAGGCTGATGTCGACTTGATAGGCGGCAACTCCGTTATAGGCGAAGCTGCCGTTGGCCTGCCCAAGCCACTCCATCAGCGTCCCCGACGTGCTGCGCCACATGACATCGCTTAGGCCGTCGCCGTTGAAGTCCCCGGTGCCCACCACCTGCAAGCTGGCGTCGACCGGATAGACCGCCACGGCATGGTTGCTGACGAAGCTGCCATTGGCCTGGCCCAGCCAGTTGGTCAGCACCCCGCCGTCATTGCGCCACAGCACGTCGCTCCGCCCGTCGCCGTTGAAATCGTTTCGGGCGTCATCGGCAACCACCGTTAACTGCACCCCGCCGCCAATTGCGGCCGACGCTGCCAGCTGGCCGGCAAATCCGATCAGCGTCAGCGAGCCGCCAGCATAGGTCAGCGTATTTCCGGAAAGATTGAAGGTGAAGCCGGCCAAGGCGGCGTTGCTGATGACGATCTTGTCGCCGGCCGAGAAGTCTATGATCGTGTCGCCATTCAGGCCAGCTGCCGTGTCAATGAACGCGTCGCTTCCTGCACCGCCAGTCAGCGTGTCGATGCCGGTTCCGCCGATCAATTCGTCGTCGCCGGCCCCTCCTTGAAGCGAATCCGCGCCGCCATTCCCATTTAACCGATTGGCGGCGTTATTTCCGATCAGCGTGTCGCCTCCCGATGCGCCGGTCGCATTTTCGATCGTCACGCCGAGGGCAATGCTGACGTTCCCGACTTCCCCCATCACGTTGGAAAAGGATCCCGGATTGAGGTCAATCCGGTGCGAACCGCTCAAAGCGGAGACGTCGATCGTGTCGGTGCCCCCGCTGTCGAAAATGCACAGGGCCCCCATGTTGGTGGTCCACGACGGACCATAGGTCGTATTGCCAACGCGCGTCGTCGTCGAAAGCCCGTACAGCACCGACATCGCGAAAATGTCGGCCATCATCGGGGTGGTAATGAAATTCTCGTCGAAATCCCTGGCCGGCGAAGTAGGTGTTCTCGTCCTGGCTGAAGTAGGACATGATGCTGACCGGCCAGCCATCATTCTGAAACAGCGCCTCGAACGGGTAGCGGGCGGTTTCATTATAGTTGCCGGCGTGCCCCAGGCCGAGGGCATGGCCGACCTCATGGATGTAGGTCTGGAAGGAGTAGGTGTTGAGCCCGGTACCATAGGTCGCAAGCCACTGGCTGGAAACGTTGACATGGGCCGACGTTATGATGCCGGCTGCGGTCCAATTGCCCGACGAAAAAGCGCCTTCTTGGTTGTCGTCGAAGACGATCTGTCCACCCGTCATCACTTCGGGAAAGCTCACGCCGATGATATCGGTCCAGGTCGCAAGCGCGGCCCTGGCCAGGGTCTGCCCCGCCGGTGTCAGGGCGGAAAGGTTGACGCTGATCGAACCCCCGGGGCCGACGTTGAAATGATGGGTGTCGCCGTCCCAATATCCGCTGACCAGCTGGTTCGAGACCTGCTGCACCGTCGCCAGCGGAGGCGGCGTGTAGTTGGCGACGCTCAGTGTGTAGGTTCCGGTATAGCCGGGGTAATCCGGACTGTCCGGCGGCGGCTCCCACGCTGAGACGTCAATGTAGTAGGTGCCGGTATAAGTGGCGGTGAAGGCAAGCAACGAATCCCGGTTCACGCCGGATGTGATGTCGTCGTTCTCGTAAATCACATTGCCGCTCGCGTCGCGGATCCGAAGATACGGATCGATCAGCGTAAGCCCGTCCAGCGCAATGCTTATCGACTGGCCTGCGGTCAGCTGGATCCGAACCCAGTCGTGGTCGCCGACAACCTCCAGGCTGTCTGTAAGCGTGCCTCCGACCGTAATGGTCCTGGTGGTCGAGTTGTTACCGGGAATATCTACCACGTTACCCCCAAGCTACTCGAAACCCGCGGCAGACGGCTTGCCGCTCCGCCGCTAACTGCTCGCATAAGGTGAAGAAATGTTTGTCCCGTCGTCATGAGCCGAGCGAGCTCGCGACCTGGTCCGCGATGGCGGCTGCAAATCGCTCGATCGAGCCGCGGTCGATCCGCCGGTCATTAACCGCCATCCGCTGCTCCGGAAGGTCCCGGCCGTCTGCCAAACGGATCTTGGCCGCAAGCGAATAGGACGAAAGCGCACGTATCTCGACGGAGAATGAAGCCCCCGGCGCCTTGGCGCTCGCGGCCGCCTCGATCGCTTCGCATAGCGCCTGTGGACCGCCGGCCGCGGCCAGCGTCTTGTCGGCCCCGTCCACACGGCATTTCACCGGCACATTCGTCGATGCGCTCATTCCACAGGCACCCCCAGTTGCCGAGGCGATTGCAAGAGCCGCGATGGCCCCCATCGATATGTTTCGCAATATCGCCTCCGTTGATATCGACGGTCATGAATCGCCGCAATTCAAAAATTATATCAATGCCTTATGACCAGAAGATGAACTTGGGAAACCTCATCTAACCAGCGCCAAGCCGATACAGATCAACTTCCGGCACGGACAGGTTGGCGCAACCAACACCGTTGCCGCCACCCCCACAGGCCAGCGATTGACCTCCGTCTGACCACCGTTATTTCCGCAGCGCAACGACTACTCGGTCGTCGCCCCGTCCCATTCCTCATCGTGATGCCGCGCTTCCGCCTCGACCTTGGTCGACTGGATCACGCCATCCTTATGCTCGGGTGGGCCGTACAGGGTGTAGAGCTGCAAGGGCGCATCGCCGGTATTGCGGACATTGTGGCGAGCGCCAGACGGGACGATCACCCCGCTACCGTCCTCTACGTCATAGCTGTTGTCGTCAATGTCCACCTGGCCGCGGCCCGCCTCAAAGCGGAAGAACTGGTCGCGGTCCTCATGAACCTCCGCGCCAATCTCCTCGCCCGGCTGGAGCGTCATCAGCACCAGTTGGAGATGTTGGCCAGTATAAAGCACCCGACGGAAGTCGGAGTTGCCGGTGGTCTGCCGCTCGATATCGTCATGATAACCCTTCACGTCACGCCTCCTTGGTCGGGTCGTAGCCCCAATTCATCAGCGAATAGCGCCAGCGCGACGTAAAGATATTCACGGGACGCTGGGCACGGTGGCGACGCACAAAGCCAACGACCTTGCGCATGTGAGAGAGATCGTCGCTGTCGAGCTCACTGGCGCTTTTGCCAAGGATCGAAATAATTCGACGCCCGCTGGCATGCCCGACGCTTTCGCTCGAGCCGGCGCGCAGAATGCCCACCTTCCGGCTCTCGCTTGTTTCCAGCCAGTCACGCAATTCCTCGGCGGACATATTGACCACCTCTTCAAATTGTTTGCGCACCTTTGCTGCATCGATCCGCCCCATAGGGCCACAACCGCGACCGAGGGTGAAGGTTCATCGCAAATATCCGATCGCTCTGATCGTCACCCTCGCCATTGGAGCGGCAGTCGGAGCGAGGAGCGAAGCAGCAATCAAGACGGCATTCGGATCCTTCAGGCGTTCCTCAGGGCAAATCGGGAAAGGTGCAGGTAATCGCCCATGCAGGCGTCAGCGACGGCCTGCAATGCCGGTTCGAGTTGCGGGGGATCGCCTGCATCGGCGGGCTCGAAGTTCGTGCTGGCTTCGACATGACCGTACCAGTGTGACGCCCATATCCCATCCTGCGGATGGCGGCCGGCGGGCCAGCCTAGCATCGCCGGATCCCACGGGATGCCGAGCGCCCAGCACAGTTGGGACAGCACCCCGGCGGGCTCGGCCAGCACGTAAGCGCTGTCGATCACCGGCGGCGCGTGACCCAGGCGCTCGCACTCGCGATCAAAAAACTCTCGCTGGAGCCGAAGTCCCAGGTCGTCCACGGTCACGGCTTCGCGCTTTCTGGCGTAGGATGCCGCCATCCTTTGCGGATTGCGAATGAGGAAGGCGTGGGTCAGCCCGTCAAGATCGTCGGGCGCGATTGGGCCGACCATGTGGTGCGCCATCTGCTTCTGGTACCAGACCGGCGAACCGTCCGGCGGATCGCCCTCCAGCCTGTCCGCTACCTTGCGCCAATCGGTCTCCATCGCCGCCACGACTTCATCTGCCATCGGATGGTCGGCGCCGGTCTCTTTCAAGAAGGCGCCATAGAATGGTTCATCCGAAACGAAGCAGTCGGGCCGGCTGGAAAAGGAACGCATCATTGCGGTGGAGATGTTCCGGGGCCCCGACCACATCGCGATGCGCAGCGTCACGGACGGTTGCGCCCCGCCACGTCGCGGTCCAGCCTGGCTCGGTAAAGCGTTTGCAGCCGCTCCACCATTGGTCCCCGCTCGGCGCCTATCACTCGCCCGTCGATAATGCCGACCGGCGCCACCCCGGCGAAGGTGCCGGTAGTGAAAGCCTCGTCTGCGCCATAGACGTCGGTTAGTGAGAAGTTGCGTTCGAAGGCCGGAATGCGGGCCTCACGGGCCACCTCCAGCACCAGCCCGCGCGTGATCCCGTCCAGGCAATAGTCGCCGCTCGACGTCCAGATCTCTCCGCCCCGGACGATGAAGAAATGGGTCGAGTTGCAGGTCGCGACGAAGCCATGCGGGTCGAGCATCAGCGCTTCGTCGGCTCCGGCTTCGGCCGCCTGAATGCAGGCGGTGATGCAATTCAATTTGCTGTGGCTGTTGAGCTTGGGGTCCTGCACGTCGGGATAGCCGCGGCGGACATGGACGGTGAACAGTTTCAGCATCCGCGTCGCCGTTTCGGGCACCGGCGCCTTCCACTCGGGAATGACGACGATGGTCGGCGGCGAGATGACGACGCGCGGATCCTGGTAGGGCGTCGAGCGCACGCCGCGCGTGATCATCAGGCGGATATGCACCCCGTCGCCGTCCATTCCATTGGCGTCGAGCAGCGCGTAGAGCCGCCGCTCCAGCGCCTCCCTGGATATCCCGATGTCCATCGCGATCGCCTTGGCGCCGCGATAAAGCCGGTCGAGATGGCGGTCGAGGAAGGCGATCCGCCCTTGATGGACGCGCAACCCTTCCCATACTCCGTCGCCGAGCATGAAGCCGCTGTCGAACACGCTGACGCTCGCCTGCGGCCGCGGCACAAGATCGCCATTGACGTCGATCAGCACTTCGGCGTTGCGCGGATCGGGGACGAAGTGGTGGGTGCCGGTGGCGGTGGTCATCGACGCGGCAAGCTAACGGCGAGTGCGCCCAAGTCCAGCGCTTCAATTGGGGTTAGCCCGCTCGTCTAGCCGCCTTTACGTCCAAACGCCCGGCGCGGCATCCTGACGAATGGATCCGGCTCGAACAGTGCCTCGATATGCGGCTGCACCACCTCTTCGGGAGCGATGGGCGAATCGGCGTTCGGCCACCTCGGGGTGGATCGAGGCAATTTTGGCCTCCTCCAAGGGCGCGACTGGGTCACCCCCTCTTCCTTGAGGGCGTTGACGCGGCGGCCGCCGCCCTTGCGGGGAGCCTTGGCCCGGCGACTTACGTTTTTTTGGGGAGCCTCGACGGGTTCCGCCTGCTCGATGCCCTTGTCCGTATCCGGCTGCCTTTCGGCCACCGCCGGCGGCTCGCCGGCACTTTCGTGAGGCCAAAAGGTCGCCCTGGTCATCGGTCGCGAAATCGATCCGCTGCGGTTCCACGGCAACCGCCGTCCTCCGCCCGACCATGTCGAATGCGTGAACTAGACCGTAGAGTGCTGAAACGGCAGCTGCGGACAACAGCGCCGACGCCCCCGTCTGCATCCATGCGCCGACACATGACGCCGAGATGGCAAGAGCGCAGAAAACCTCAAAGAGGATCCGAGTGCGCGATTGGCGAAAGCTGTGCATAGGCCCTCTCCTATGCGCGAAGAATAAGGGCTCGGACCCTACGTAAGAGTTAACGTCCGTTCCGGCTGCTAGATGTGCAGCACCCTATCATAGGCGGCCAGCACGCTCTCGTGCATCATCTCGCTCAGCGTCGGGTGCGGGATAGACGGTGTTGATGAAGTCCTGCTCGATCAGTTCGGCCGTCTTGCCGACGGTGTAGCCCTGGATCAGCTCGGTCACCTCGGCACCGATCATGTGCGCGCCCAGCATTCGCCGGTCTTGGCGTCGAACACGGTTTTCACAAAGCCCTCGACCTCGCCCAGCGCAATCGCCTTGCCGTTGCCGATGGCGGGGAATTTGCCGACCTTGACCTCATGGCCCGCCTCCTTGGCCTTGGCCTCGGTCAGGCCGACGCTGGCAACCTGCGGGCGGCAATAGGTGCAGCCGGGGATGTTGCGGACGTCCATCGCGTGCGGGTGGACGTCCTTGTTGCCGAGCGCCTGGGCGATCGCCTCGACCGCGATGACCCCCTCGTGGCTCGCCTTGTGCGCCAGCCAGGGCGGCGCGGTGACGTCGCCGATGGCGGAGATTCCGGAGACGTTGGTGCGACACATGGCGTCGGTGTCGATATGACCCTTGGTTGTCTTCACGCCCAGCTTCTCGATCCCGATATTCTCCGTGTTGGGCGCGATGCCGACCGCGACGATCGCGTGGCTGAAGCGCTGCTCCACGACCTTGCCGTCCTTGGTCTTGACCTTGGCCCCCACCCCCTTGGCATCGGCCTTGAGGCTCTCGACCCCCGCGCCGGTCAGCAGGGTCATACCCTGCTTGGCCAGCGACTTGGCGAGCGCATCGCTGACGTCGGCGTCCTCGACCGGCACGATCCGGTCTAGCATCTCCACGACCGTTACCTTGGCGCCGAGGTCGTTGTAGAAGCTCGCGAACTCGATCCCGATCGCGCCCGAGCCGATGACCAAAAGCTCGGTCGGCATTTCGGGCGGAGTCATGGCGTGGCGATAAGTCCAGATGCGCTTGCCATCCGACTGGGCGAAGGGAAGCTCGCGGGCGCGGGCGCCGGTGGCGATGATGATGTGCTTGGCGGCAAGCTCGGTCGTTTTGCCCTCCGTGGTGACCTTCATCCGGCCCGGTGCGGTGATGGTGCCTTCACCCATGTGCACCGTGATCTTGTTCTTCTTCATCAGGTGCGTGACGCCCTGGTTGAGCTGTTTCGCCACGGCCCGGCTCCGCGCGACCACCTTGGCAAGGTCGAACCCCGGCTCGTCCGCGGAGAGGCCATAGGCGTCGGCATGCCTGATCTGATGAAACACCTCGGCCGAGCGGAGCAGCGCCTTGGTCGGAATGCACCCCCAGTTGAGGCAAATCCCGCCCAGATTCTCCCGCTCGACGATCGCGGTCTTGAGGCCGAGCTGCGCGGCGCGGATCGCGGCGACATAGCCGCCGGGTCCGGAGCCGAGGACGATGAGGTCGTAGGTGTCAGCCATTGGCTTCCTCTTTCGCCGCGATCTCCCGCGGCTTGTCGTTTTCATCCAGCGCGACGAAGGTGAATTCGCCCGTCGCCACCTCAAATTCATCGTCCCCGTCGCGGGTTCGGGCGTATCGCCCGCGCCGCTAAAGTCAACGACGTCCGCCCTGCCGCTTCCGCTCCACATAGACGCTGAGCTCGTCGCCGACCGTCATCGCGCCGGTGAAAGTCAGTTTGTCCGCCGCAACCACCACCGCCTTGCCGCCGGAATGGCGAGAGGCGAAGGAGCCACAGGCGAGGCCCATCTGGCCCATCAGCCAGCCGCCGAACACGCCGCCATAGGGGTTGGTGTCTGACGGCATGGCAGTGACACGGATGAGCGGGGTGGACCGCGTCATCCGCCGCCTCCCGGGCAGGACGACCAAAAACCACCAGGATAGCGAAGAGCAAATCCCGACAATTGCGAAGACAAAAAGGCTCGGAAGATCAACGATCCTTGTCTTGTGGACCAACTAGGACCACGATGAGGCGTAGAAGCAGCCAGAGGAAAAGCGCGGCCGTCGTGACAAGGATCAAATGTTCGACGAATCCCCCCTGCCGCGGCCAATTAGCCAGCGGGAGAGCGGACGCTCCAGCGCAAATCGCAAGAATGCTGGCAGGGACCAAAGCAAATGCGGGCGCCCAGAAGAAGACGATTGAGAGGGCGACGACGCAATTTGGAGCGGCACGTCAGGGCCGGTCGGCACACCGATCCATCCCGTGACAATCGAGGATAACGAAGGAAGCACCGATGACGCGACCGAAGCCGCGAGGATTGCGACAAACGCACCGGATTTAAGGCCTGCCGATATCAAGCCACCGGCCCCGGCGGCTTTTCGCACTCCATGAACGCCTTCACCGCTCGCATGCTCAGCCCTTATGCCAATTGAAGAAAAGTCGAAACGCCACCGCCGAGCCCAGGCACAGCGGGATCGAGAACAAAAGTCCCGGGCGATCCCGCAATCGGACGGATCGTTCCCCATTTCGTCCAGGCTGTCATCCACAGCCGCCGTTGATCCGCCGAAGCCAGCGGCAGCACGAACGCCAGGATCGCGCCGAGCAACAGCGCCGACACCCACCGCATCTCAAGCCACCAGCCCCAGCGGGTTTTCGACCAGCTGCTTGAATGCCTTCATCAGCCGCGCGCCGTCGGCGCCGTCGATGGCGCGGTGGTCGAAGCTGCCGGTGGCGCTCATGACGGTCGCGATCTGCAAGGCTGTCGTCGATCACGTAGGGCCGCTTCTCGCCCGCGCCGATCGCCATGATCATCGCCCTGCGGCGGGTTGATCACCGCGTCGAACTGCTTGATCCCGAACATGCCCATGTTGCTGAGGCTGGCGGTGCCGCCCTGATATTCCTGCGGCTGCAGCTTGCCTTCCTTGGCGCGGCCGGCGAGGTCCTGTCATCTCGGTCGAGATCGCCGAGACGCCTTGCGTCGGCGTCGGCGACGATCGGCGTGATCAGGCCGCCGGGAATGCTACACCGCGACCGAGATGTCGGCGCGGCTGTATTTGATCAGCTGTGTCGCCGGCGAAGCTGACGTTGCATTCCGGCACCTCGATCAGCGCCAGCGCCGAGCGCCTTGATCAGCATGTCGTTGACGCTGACAGCTTGACGCCGCGGCTGGCGAGGCCGGCGTTGAGTTCGCCGCGCAGCTTGAGCAGCGCGTCGAGCCTGGATGTCGACGCGTCAGATAGATGTGCGGGATCTGCTGCTTCGACTCGGTCAGGCGGCGCGCGATCGTCTTGCGCATGTTGCTGAGCTTGACCGCTTCGTGCGGGATGTCGCCGGTGTCGACCGGTGCGGCCTGCGGCCGCGGCCGGCGGGCGCGGCAGCGGAGTCGCGGGGCCGCCGGCGCGCCCCGCCGGCGGCCTTGCCGAGATCGGCGCGGACGATCGCGCCCGCCGGGGCCGCTGCCCTTCAGCGTCGACAGGTCGATCCCCTGCGCTTCGGCCAGGCGGCGGGCGAGCGGCGAGGCCTTGATGCGGTCGCCGCCGTCGCGCCTTGCGGCGCCGGAGCTGGCCAGCTGCCGGCGGGGCCGGCGGAGTTCGTCGCCGCCTTCCGCTGGCGGGCGGCGCCGGCGCGGGCTTCGGCGCTCTTCGCTTCTGGCTCGGGCGGCGCGGCTTCGGCCTTGGGCGGAGCCGGTGCAGCAGCGCGCAGCTCTTCGCCCTCGCCCGCCAAAATCGCGATCGGCGTTCCGACCTTCACGCCGTCCGTGCCCTCGGCGACCAGGATCTTCGCGATCGTGCCTTCGTCGACCGCTTCGAACTCCATCGTCGCCTTGTCGGTCTCGATCTCGGCCAGGATGTCGCCGCGAGCGACCGTGTCGCCTTCCTTGACCAGCCATTTGGCGAGCGTGCCTTCCTCCATCGTCGGGGACAGAGCGGGCATCTTGAGTTCGATCGGCATGGCGTCTTCCTCGGGCAGCAGGACTCGCCGGCACAAAGCCAAAGCGGCGGCCGGGTCAAGGGTCAGCCGAATAATGCTTGCTTGCGCGCGGCGAGTTTGCACGCAGCACTTCATGCGCATGGGGAGACGAGGCGACGACGCGCACCTATCTGGTCGTGATCGACGACAGCGCGGAAGCGCGCGTCGCGCTGCGCTTCGCCGCGCGCCGCGCGGCCAAGACCGACGGCGCGGTCGAGGTGCTGGCGATCGTCGAGCCGCAGGATTTCGTCCAGTGGGGCGGCGTCCAGGCGGCGATCGAGGAAGAGCAGCGCCTGCGCATCGAGGCGATCGTCAGCGCCGCCGTCGGCGAGATCATCGACGCAGCCGGGATCGAGCCGACGATCGTCGTCCGGCAGGGCGATCCGGTGAAGCGGTCCGCGCACTATATCGGCAAGCGCGAGGACATCGCCGCGCTGGTCCTCGGCGCCGCGCCGTGCGGCAGCCCGGGGCCGCTGGTCGCCCATTTCACCGGCAATGATGCGGGCAAACTGCCCTGCCCGGTGATGATTATCCCGGGGAGCTTGACGACGAGCAGCTGGAGATTTCCTGACCTACCGTCCGTCAGCTGAGCTCAGCTCAGGACGGACGGGTGATGGCTAGATCGATGCGAACGCCAGAATTTCCGCCAGCCGAACGCACCCCGCCTCATCCTCCGCATCGAACCGCGCCATGCTTCGGGCTGTCGATGTCGAGCACGCCGAGCAGTTCCCCGTCGCGGACGATCGGCACGACCATCTCGCTGTTCGACGCGCTGTCGCAGGCGATGTGGCCGGGGAAGGCGTGGACGTCCTCGACCCGCTGCACCTGCGGTTGCCGCCGCCGCGCCGCACACGCCTGTGCCGAACGGGATGCGGATGCAGGCCGGGCGGCCCTGGAACGGGCCGAGCACCAGTTCGCCGCCGATGTTGCGGTAGAAGCCGACCCAGTTGAGGTCGGGCAGCGTCTCCCAGATCAGCGCCGCGGCATTGGCCATGTTGGCGATCGCCGTCGGGTTCGCCGGCGACCAGCCCCTCGAGCGCGGATGGCGAGGTCGCGGTACAGCGTCGGCTTTGTCCGCCGCTTCGATCTTGAAGTCGTACATCAGTCGCAATCCACCTTTCCCGCGCCCCCGCTTGACCGCGCCGCGCTGCTTCTTCTGGTCGACCCGCTTCGCCTTGGCCGCCCGCTCGGCCGCGTCGGCTTGCGCTTCGGCCTGGACGATATGGGCATCGGCGATCATTTCCGCCAGCCGCGCGCGGGCATCCTCGCGGTTGGCCTCCTGCGTGCGATAGCGCCGCGCGGTGATCAGCAGTTCGCCGCCGGTCGTCATCCGGCTGCCGGCGATCGTCTTCAGCCGCTCATAGGCCGCGGGGGTGAGGCCAAGCTTGAACACATCGACCCGCAACTGGCACGGCGGTCGCGACCTTGTTGACGTTCTGCCCGCCCGGCCCGGTCGCCGCGAGGAACGTCTCGCTCAGCGCGTCCTCGGGGATGTGACGTCCTCAGGCTTCATCGACAAGTCCAGCCATCGGCCGAACCGCTCGGGCACTGGCGCGGTGACGTCGATCGGCTTCCCGGGCTCGCGCGGCACGATCAGCCGCGACGCATGGAGCAGCATCCCGCTGTCCGGCAGGGTCATCGCGCCCGCTCGGCATCGTCGGCAGCTGTAGACCGGGTCGCCGACGATCGCGCGCGCCGAGCCCGCGCGCGGCATGGACGCGGATCTGGTGGGTTCGGCCGGTAGCGGCCGGAACTCGACCAGGGTCTGGCCGTCGGCGGCGGCGATCCGGCGCCAGCGGGTCGCCGCCGCTTTCCGCCGTCGGTCGGCCACCATCCGCCAGCCGCCTTCCGCGCTCGACACCTTGGCCAGCGGCAGGTCGATCGTTCCTTCCTCGCCTCGGCGATTCGCCGTCGACCACGGCCAGATAGTTTTTCTCGACCGCGCCCGCTTTCGAACGCCTGCTGGAAGCGCGCCCGCGCCTTCGGATTGCGCGCGAACAGCAGGCAGCCCGACGTGTCCCGGTCGAGCCGGTGCATCGGCGACCGGCGGGCGCTGGAAGCCCAGCTTCAGTTCGTCGATCCGCGCCTCGATGCTGTCTCCGCCGCGCGCGGGCGCATCGACCGGCAGCCCGGCGGGCTTGTCGATGACGATCGCCTCGCCGTCGACGAACAGGATGCGGTCTTCAAGTTCATGCAGCGCGTCATTGCGAGCCGAGCGCGCGACGAAGCAATCCAGTTCGGCAGTGCGGATTGCTACGACTGATCGCAATGCTGACACGACTGTGCTCCCCGCAACGATTCCGATCATTACCAAGCTTTACGACACTATTAACCTTTTGCCTTCAGACACTCGCATGGTTAATGGACGCTTCAGACGCCGTTAAGAGCGTGTAACCTTTATCGCTTCGGCCGGCGGCTAACCGGGGGAATACAGCATGCGCGTCCTGCTGATCGAAGACGAGCCGACCATCGCCAAGAGCATCGAGCTGATGCTCGGCACCGAAGGCTTCAACGTCTACACCACCGATCTTGGCGAAGAAGGCCTCGATCTCGGCAAGCTCTATGATTACGACATCATCCTGCTCGACCTCAACCTGCCCGACATGCACGGCTATGACGTGCTGAAGAAGCTGCGCACCGCCAAGGTTCGACCCCGGTGCTGATCCTGTCGGGCATCGGCGAGATGGACATCGAAGGTCCGCGCGCTGGGCTTCGGCGCCGACGATTATGTCACCAAGCCGTTCCACCGCGACGAGCTGGTCGCCCGCATCCATGCCATCGTCCGCCGCTCGAAGGGCCATTCGCAATCGGTCATCCGCACCGGCAAGCTGGCCGTGAACCTCGACGCCAAGACGGTCGAAGTCGACGGCGGCCGCGTGCATCTGACCGGCAAGGAATATGCGATGCTGGAGCTGCTTTCGCTCGCGCAAGGGCACGACGCTGACCAAGGAAATGTTCCTCAACCACCTCTACGGCGGCATGGACGAGCCCGAACTCAAGATCATCGACGTGTTCATCTGCAAGCTGCGCAAGAAACTGAGCCTCGCCTGCGGCGGCGACAATTACATCGAGACCGTCTGGGGCCGCGGCTATGTGCTGCGCGACGCCGAAGGCGACGCAGGCACGGTCGAGGCGGCGCGGTCGCCTAAACCTTAATGACATCCGGGGGAATGTGGGACGGCGGGGCGCGAAAGCGCTCCGCCGTTTTGCTTGGTCTCGTCATTACGAGGACCAGAACAACGTCGGCAGCCGACTGCGCCACCGGTTGTTCGCTCCGCTCGCAATGCCGGAAATGGGATTAAGCGTCGATCAGTATTCGCCGTGGGCTGCGTGCGGGTAGTGCGGCGGTCGAGCGCGATTGGCTCGGGCTCCGCGCGTCCATCCGCCGCCAGCCGTCGCGGCCGAGCCGCTCCAGTCGGCCGGAAGCTGGCCTTGTAGGCCATGCGGTCCGACCCTTCGACCCAATAGCCGAGATAGACGTAGGGCAGGCCGGCGCGCGCGGCGCGGACGATGTGGTCGAGGATGATGTAGGTGCCGAGCCCCTTGCGCGCACCCGGGCCGACATCGAAGAAGCTGTAGATCATCGACAGGCCGTCGCCCTGCTGGTCGGACAGGCAGGCGCCGACCAGCTTGCCCGGGCCGGCCGTCGACCGACGGCTCGCGATATTCGATGACATAGGTGCGGACCGGCGTCTGCTCGACCATGTCGGCGATAATCCTGCTCGTCCATCTCGGCCATGCCGCCGCCCGGGTGGCGCGCGGCGAGATAGCGGCGGAGCAGTGCATATTGCTCTTCGGTGGTCCATGGCCGGCAGGCGCTGACCTCGAGGTCGGCGTGGCGGCGGAGGATCTTGCGCTGGGTTGCGCTGGCGGTGAACTCGCTCGGCGAGCACGCGGACCGAAACGCAGGCCGAGCAATCGACGCAGCTGGGCCGGTAAGCGACCGACTGGCAGCGGCGGAAGCCGATCCGGCCGAGCGCTTCGTTGAGTTCGCCGGCATTGCGGCCGTTCAGTTCCGTGAACACCTTCCGCTCGACCTTGCCCGGAAGATAGGGGCAAGGGCTCGGGTTGGTCACGAAGAATTTCGGGAAGCGAAATGGTGCGCTCACCCTGACCGGCCTCCGCAAATGGTTACGAAACTCTTTATGCTCGTCGTAAACGCGGATGAAAAGGGTTTGTCGCCACCAAAAGAGGGTTAATGCGGTCAGCTGTCCCGTCGGGAGGACGGATTTGGACTGCAAACTAGTCCAGCTCCGCCCGCTCGACGTGGAACCCGGCGCCTTCCAGACGTTTGACCAGCGTGTCGATCGCCTGGGCATCGCGCGCTTCGCATTCGACCTCGATCACCGTGTCCTTGGCCGGCAGCCGGGTGAAGATGCGGTGGTGGTTGATCTCGATGATGTTGACGCCGCACTCGAAGAATTTGGCGGTGATCGCGGCGAGCGCACCGGGCCGGTCCTGGGCCGCGATCCGAAGCCGCGCGATGCGGCCGCAGCGGACCAGCTCGCGGACCAGCACATTGGCGAGCAGATGCGTGTCGATATTGCCGCCGCACAAGCATCGGTGCCGACCTTGCGGCCGCGGAACCGCTCCGGTTGGGCGAGCATCGCGGCCAGCCCCGCCGCCCCCGCCCCTTCGACGACGGTTTTCTCGATCGCCACGAGCATCGCCACGGCATGTTCGATGTCGCGTTTCGCCGACCAGGTCGATGCGATCGACCAGTTCCGCGATGATTCGCACGGGTCAGCTGGCCGGGCTCCTTGACCGCGATGCCCTCGGCCAGCGTATCGCCGCCGATGTTGCCATGGCTGCCTTCGATGACGTTCTTCATCGACGGATAAAGCTCGGCCTCGACGCCGACGACCTCGATGTCCGGGCTTCAACGCCTTGGCCGCGGTCGCGACCCCCGAAATCAGCCCGCCGCCGCCGATCGGAATGACCAACGTGTCGAGGTCCGGCGCATCCTCCAGCATCTCCAGCGCGACGGTGCCCGCCCCGGCCATCACCGCGACATCGTCGAACGGATGGACGAAGACATAGCCGTCTCGGGCCTCCAGCTCGCGCGCATTGGCATACGCGTCGTCGAACGCTCGCCATGCAGCACGACATTGGCGCCATGGCCCTCGGTCTGGGTGACTTTGATCATCGGCGTGGACATCGGCATGACGATCGTCACCGGGATGCCGAGGCGGCGGCCATGATAGGCGACCGCCTGCGCATGGTTGCCGGCCGATGCCGCGATCACTCCGCGCGCCCGCTCCGTCTCCGTCAGCTGCAGCAACTTGTTGAGCGCGCCGCGCTCCTTGTAGGCGGCGGTGAACTGAAGATTTTCGAACTTCAGCCAGACCTCGGCATCGGCGATCTCCGACAGGGTGCGGCTTTTCATCATCGGAGTGCGGATCACCGCACCCTTGATGCGTTCGGCAGCGGCGCGAATGTCATCGACGGTCGGGCGGGTCTTGGTCGGTGCGTCCATGGAATGCCCGCCTAGCCCTTCCCTGACCTCCAAACAATGCTATCGAAACGGCCATGCGAAAGACCCTCGTCGCGCTCGCCGCGCTCCTCGCCTCCGCTTCCGCCCTGGCCGACACGCTGGTCGACAATGCCAATGGCATCCAGGTCGATGCTCAAGGTAAGCTCCAGCGCTTCGATGGCTTGCTGATCGGCGATGACGGGAGGGTGAAGCAATTGCTGTCCAGCGGCGAGGCTCGGCCATCCGCTGCTGCTCGGATCGACGCCGGCGGCAAAACGCTGCTTCCGGGCCTGATCGACGCTCACGGCCATGTCATGTCACTGGGCTTTGGTGCGCTCCAGCTCGACCTTACGGGAACCACCTCGCTCAAGGATCTCCAGCAGCGGCTGCGCACTTATGCTGCGGCCAATCCGGACTCGAGCTGGATTCTGGGGCGGGGCTGGAACCAGGAAATGTGGGCCGACAAGCGCTTCCCGACCGCCGCCGACCTCGACGCGGTGGTCCGCGACCGCCCGGTATGGCTGGGGCGGGTCGACGGCCACGCCTCGGTCGCTAACAGCGCTGCGCTCGCGGCAGCTGGAGTCACGCCGGAAACCAAGGCCCCTGAAGGCGGGCGGATCGAGAATGGCCTGTTCGTCGATGCCGCGATGAGCCTCGTGGAATCGAAAATCCCAGCGCCGACGCCGGCCGAGCATGATCTGGCGCTGGCCAGGGCGCAAAAGCTGATGCTGGCCAATGGCCTGACCGCTGCCGCCGACATGGGCACCAGCCCAAGCGATTGGGCGGCGATGAACCGGGCCGGCGGGGCAGGCACCCTGAACGTCCGGATGATCGGCTACGCGGGCGGCATTCCGTCAATGCAGGCGATCAACGGCGGCAAGCCGGTCGACTGGCTTTACGGCGACCGCCTGCGCCTGGTCGGGGTCAAGCTCTACTCCGACGGCGCCCTCGGATCGCGTGGCGCCTGGCTCAAGTCGGCCTATCACGACAAGCCCGATACGCGTGGCCTGCAGTTCCTTACCGACGCGCGAGATCCTCGAGCAAGCCAAGGACGGCCGCCTCGAATGGCTACCAGCTTGCTATCCATGCCATCGGCGACGCCGCCAATGCCCAAGTCATTTCGACCTATGAGCATCTTGGCGCAACACTATCCCGGCGACCGCCGCTGGCGGATCGAGCATTTCCAGATCGCCGATCCCTCCGACATTCCGCGCCTCCAAGCCGGCCGGGATCATTGCCTCGATGCAGCCGACCCACCAGACCAGCGACCGGCTGATGGCAGAGGCCCGGCTGGGTCCGGACCGCGCTCAAGGGCGCTTATGCCTGGCAGACCGTCGAGAAGCTCGGGCTCCCGATCGCCTTCGGCTCCGACTTCCCGGTGGAAATTGCCCAATCCGTTCCCCGGCCTCGCTGCCGCGTCAGCCGGCAAGACATGAACGGCCAGCCGCCGGGCGGCTGGCTGCCGGAAGAGCGCGCTGAGCTTCGAGCAGGCGTTGGCCGGCTTCACCCGCGGCGCGGCCTACGCGGGATTCGCGGAAACGAAGATCGGCAGCCTCGATCCGGGCAAATGGGCCGACTTTATCCTCGTCGACCGCGATGTCAGCAACGTCGATCCGCAAGCTCTCGCCCGCACGCAGGTGCTGGAGACGTGGGTGGCGGGGCAGAAAGTGTGGGAGAAGTCGCCTAGTGCCGCGGGCGTTGAGCGCGGTCGGTAAGCATCCCCGACGTCAAGATCTGCGGCAGTTCCTCGGGCTCAACCGCGCCCGGCTCGTACCAGAGATAGAGCGGGACGCCTGCTCTGCCCCGGCTGTCGAGGAAGCGCGTGATTGCCGGATCGCCATTGGTCCAGTCGCCAACCATCGCCCTTACTCCGGCCTTGCCGAATTCCTCCCGGGTCGCTTCCCGCTCGATCGCGGCGGCTTCGTTTGCCTTGCAGGTCAGGCACCAGTCGGCGGTGAAATAGACGAATACCGGCCGGCCGGCTGCTAGTTCGGACTGAACCCGCGCTTCGCTCCACGAGTTCGCCGCTGTGACGGCGCGCGGGGCGGCAGGCGGTATCTGTGAAATCGCCCACACCGACAGGGCGGCGATGGCGAGCGCGACGAGAGACGCGGCATAGCCCGTTTGCCTGCCCTTGCGCTGCAGCAAGCCAGCGCCCACAAGCATCAGTGCGAAGATCGCAGTGGAAACAATGCCGATTTCCAGAGCGTCGGCACCGGCCATCCGCCAGAGTAGCCACAGGCAGGCAACGGCCGTAGCCGCCATCGGGATCGCAAGGAAGCGCTGCAGTCGTGCCATCCACGGTCCGGGCCGCGGCATCTTCCTTCGTAGAGGCGGGATGAATGCGATGGCCAGGATGGGAACCCCAAGACCAAGCCCCAGCGCCGCGAAAATGGGAACGGAACCTTCCGGTGGAAGCAGCAATGCTGTGCCGAGCGCCGCTCCGAGAAACGGCCCGGCGCAAGGCGTCGCGACGAGTGCCGCGAGTGCTCCAGTACCGAAGCTGCCGGTAACCAACACGGGGGCCGCAACGGCGGGCATTTCGAAACAGCGCAGAAGGTTCAAGGTGATTGCGACCGTGAGCAGGAGGAGCAGGAGAATGGCCCGCGGATCCTGCAGCTGGAACGCCCATCCAGCCTCCGCGCCAGCCGCCCGGACCGCGAGCAGCACCGCGCCCAGCGCTCCCGTGCCGACGATCGCACCCGCGGTATAAGCCAGGGCGTCTCGTTTGGCGTCCTCGGCCTCGCCACCGGCTCGTGCAAGGTGCATCGCCTTCAAGGTAAGGATTGGGAAAACGCAGGGCATGAGGTTGAGCAGCATGCCGCCCACAAATGCGCCGAAAATGGCGTAAATCACGGCCCGCGTGCCCAGACCACCGACGCGGCTCCCGCCCTTCGGCACCTCGCCGGGAATAGCATTGATCTCCAGCCCACGCCCATCGCCCAAGGCCAGCACGCCGGAAAGCCGCTCAGGCTCCCCTCGGCGGCTCTTCAGCTCGGCGATCAACAGATCGCCCTTGCGGCGAAAGCTTTGCGGAGTGGCATAATCGATCGGCCCGTCTTCGGCGGGAAAGAAATAAGGCTCGCCGATGGCCACGCTCTCGGGCAGCGGAATGGCGATCTCGATACGGTCCCGCTTCACGGCAAACTTCGCCGGACTAACCAAGGGGCGCGGCAAGGCCCGGCGCCATTCGTCGAATCGGGCGCGCTCGGTTGCGCGGCCGCCCCCGACCGGTAGGTCGAGCGAGAAGCTCCCCCGCTCAGGCACGCAGACCTTGTCGGTGCAGGCCAGCCATTGCGCATCTGCGCGAAGCGGAAACGACTGCCCTTGGCGTCAGCCGGCACTTTCAATCGCGTCAGCAGCGCATGGTCGCGCTCATAGACATAATTGACGATTCCGGCGACGAGCAGCTTGTCCGGTACCGGAAAGCGCAACGGCCCAAGCCCGGCGCCAGGCGGCAATTGCCACTCGATGGTCATCGGCAGGCCGGCATCGCCCGGATTGACCCAATAGCCGTGCCAGCCGGGCCGGGTGTGCATCAATATCGCCAGTTCGACCTCACCCCCCGGCGTCGCGGGACCTTCCGCAATCAATTCGGGTTGGATCGCGTTTTGGCGAGGCGCGAGCTGGGCTGCGGCGGGTGTGACGCCAATCAAGGCCAGGCAGAGAAGGATGAGCCGCAACATCATCGCCCTTTAGCGTCATGCTGAACTTGTTTCAGCATCCATTCTGTCAACGACAGTGCGGGTGGAGAAATGGATCCTGAAACGAGTTCAGGATGACGGTCTAATCCAAATTGGGCCTCAGCCAGCGCTTCGCCGTCTCGAGATCGACCCCGCGCCGCTCGGCATATTCGTGGAGCTGATCCTGTCCGATCCGTGCCACGCCGAAGTAGGCGGCGTCGCGGATGGCCGAAGTAAAAGCCCGACACCGCCGACGTCGGCAGCATCGCGAAATTCTCGGTCAGCTCGATCCCGGCCGGCGCATCGCCCAGGAGATGGAACAGCAAAGGCTTCAAACTATGATCCGGGCAGGCCGGATAACCGGGCGCGGGACGAATTCCGCGATATTCCTCGCGAATCAGCTGCTCATTGGTAAGAGCCTCACCCGGCGAATAAGCCCAAAGCGTGGTCCGGACATGCTGGTGCAAACGTTCGGCCATGGCCTCGGCCAGGCGGTCGGCGAGTGCCTTCAGCAAGATGTCGCGATAATCGTCATGCTCGTCGGCGAAGCGCTTCAGATGCGGCTCGATCCCGTGGATCGCGACCGCAAATCCGCCGAGCCAATCCTCCTCGCCCGAAGCGATGAAATCGGCGAGGCACATGTTTGGCCGGCCGGCGCGTTTGCGTACCTGCTGGCGCAGCATCGGCAATCGTGTTCGACCGTCGTTGATGGCGACGATATCGTCGCCCTCGCGCCGCACCGGCCACAGTCCGACGCTGCCCTTGGCGGTCAGCCATTTCTCCTCGACGATCTGCTTGAGCATCGCCCGAGCGTCTTCGAACAGGCCGCGCGCGCTTTCGCCGACCACCTCATCCTCAAGTATCGCCGGATAGTTGCCGGCGAGCTCCCAGGCGCGGAAGAAGGGCGTCCAGTCGATCAGCTTGATCAGGTCATCGAGCGGCCAATCGTCGAAACGGTGCAGGCCCGGGTGCGCCGGGCGAGGGCTTGGACCGGGATGCTCCGCGGCAAAGCCATTGGCGCGCGCCTCGGTTAGGGAAGCGAGCTCGTTCGAACCGCGCCCCTCCCGGCTTTCGCGCAAGGACCGATAATCATTGGCGGTGCGATGGACCAGTTCCTCACGGCTTGGCCCGTCACTCACCAGCGCGGTCGCTACCCCGACCGCCCTGCTGGCATCGAGCACGTGCAGCACCGGACCCGAATAGGCAGGCGCGATCCTGATGGCGGTGTGCGCGCGGCTGGTCGTCGCGCCGCCGATCAGCAACGGCCGGTTCATTCCGGCGCGTTCCATTTCCTCCGCGACCGTCACCATCTCGTCGAGCGACGGAGTAATCAGCCCCGACAGGCCGATCATCGCTGCATCATTCTCGTTGGCGACTTCGAGGATCTTCGGCCAGGGCACCATCACTCCGAGGTCGATCACGTCGAAGCCGTTGCACTGCAGGACCACGCCGACGATGTTCTTGCCGATGTCGTGGACGTCGCCCTTGACGGTCGCCATGACGATCCGGCCCTTCGAAGTGTCTGCGCCCGGCTGCTTCTGCGCTTCGATGAAGGGGAGCAAATAGGCGACCGACTTCTTCATCACGCGCGCCGACTTCACCACCTGCGGCAGGAACATCTTGCCCGATCCGAACAGGTCTCCGACCAGGTTCATGCCCTGCATCAGCGGCCCTTCGATCACCTCGATCGGCCGCGCGAACAGCGTGCGAGCCTCCTCGGTATCCTCGATGATGTGCGCGTCGATGCCCTTGACCAGCGCATGGGCGAGCCGCTCGCGGACCGGCCAATGGCGCCATTCAGCCGCTTTCTTCTCCTCGACCGCATCGGTGCCCCGATAACGTTCGGCCAATTCGATCAGCCGTTCAGTCGCGTCGTCCTTCCGATCGAGGATGACATCCTCGCATGCCTCGCGCAGTTCCGGGTCGATCTCGTCATAGACATCGAGTTGGCCCGCGTTGACGATCGCCATGTCCATCCCGGCCGGGATGGCGTGGTAGAGGAAAATCGAATGCATCGCGCGGCGCACCGGCTCGTTGCCGCGAAACGAGAAACTGAGGTTGGACAGCCCGCCCGAGATATGCACGTGCGGGCAGCGCGCGCGAATTTCCCTGGTCGCCTCGATGAAGTCGATCGCATAGCGCCGATGTTCGTCGATCCCGGTGGCAATGGCGAAAATATTGGGGTCGAAAATGATATCCTCGGCCGGAAAGCCGTCGGCGACGAGCAGCTTGTAGGCCCGCTCGCAAATCTCGACCTTGCGCTCCTTGCTGTCGGCCTGCCCCTTCTCGTCGAAGGCCATTACGACAACCGCAGCGCCATAGGCACGAACCTTGCGGGCCGATTCCAGGAACGGCGCTTCGCCTTCCTTCATGCTGATCGAATTGACGATCGGCTTGCCGGATACGCAGCGCAACCCGGCCTCGATCACGCTCCATTTGGATGAATCGATCATCACCGGTACTCGGGCGATATCGGGCTCGGCGGCCAGTCGCTTGAGGAAAGTCGCCATCGCCTGCTCACCGTCGAGCAGCGCTTCGTCCATGTTGACGTCGATGACCTGCGCACCAGCCTCGACCTGGTCGCGAGCGACAGTGACTGCGGCGTCATAGTCACCGGCCAGGATCAGCTTCTTGAACTTGGCCGATCCGGTGACGTTGGTCCGCTCGCCGATGTTGACGAAGCGCGCGCCGGCGGCCGCGCTGGAAAAATCATTCATGCGGCGAGGATCATCGGTTCGAGGCCAGCCAGCATGGTGGTGGACGGCGCGGTGGGAACGGCGCGAGGCTCGGCATCCCTGGCGGCATCGGCAATGGCGGCGATATGCGCGGGCGTGGTGCCGCAACATCCGCCGACGATGTTGACCAATCCGTCATCGAGCCATTCGCGTACCTGCGCGGCGGTTTCCCCGGCGGCCTCGTCATAGCAGCCGAGCTCATTCGGAAGTCCGGCATTGGGATAGGCCATGACCAGCGTTTCCGCCTTGTGCGCCAGAGCAGCCAGGTGCGGTCGGAGCTGGGCCGCGCCGAACGAGCAGTTGAGGCCGATGGTCAGCGGCCTGGCATGGCGGACGCTGGCCCAGAATCCCTCCACTGTGTGCCCGGACAGGTTTCGTCCCGAAAGGTCGGTGAGGGTCATCGAGATCATAATCGGCAGCTCTCGCCCCAGGTCGCGCTGGGCGTCGAGAGCGGCCATGATCGCAGCCTTGCAGTTGAGCGTATCGAACACCGTTTCGATCAGCACGAAATCGATTCCACCGTCGACCAGCGCGTCGATCTGCTCGCGATAGACGTCCTTCACCGTCTCGAAATCCACCTCGCGGAAGCCCGGATCGTTGACGTCGGGCGACAATGAAAGCGTCTTGTTGGTAGGACCGATCGCTCCTGCGACCCAGCGCGTCCTCCCGTCCCTGGCGGCCGCCTCATCGACCACTTCGCGAATGATCCGAGCCGCGGCCCGGTTAATGTCTCCGACCAGGCTTTCGGCGCCATAATCGGACTGGCTGATGCGTGTGGCGTTGAAGCTGTTGGTAGCCAGGATATCCGCCCCCGACTTCACAAATCGCCGCGCGATTGCGCCGATGATGTCCGGCCGGGTCAGGTTCAGCAGGTCGTTGTTGCCGCGCTGGTCATGATTGAGCGCCAGTTCGCCGCGATAATCGGCTTCTTTCAGCCCCTCGGACTGGATCATCGTGCCATAGGCGCCGTCCTTGATCAGGATGCGCTCGGCGGCTGCAGCCCGAAACTCATTGGCCGCACTCATGCGCGTACTCCCAGCAGGTGACAGATGGCGTAGGCCAACTCGGCTCGATTGAGCGTGTAGAAATGAAATTGCCGCACCCCACCGCCATAAAGCTGACCGCACAGCTCCCCGGCGATGGTCGCCGCGACGAGTTGCCGCGCCGCCGGAAGCTCGTCGAGTCCCTCGAACAAGCGATCGAGCCATTCCGGTATCGCCGCGCCGCACTGTCCAGCGAAACGGCGCGTCGTCGCGACGTTTGAAACGGGCAGGATGCCCGGGACGATCTCGAGCCCCGGCCGCCGCTTGGCGAGCTTGTCGCGGAAGCGGAAGAAACATTCGGCCGAAAAGAAGAATTGGGTGATCGCCCGGTCGGCGCCGGCGTCGATCTTGCGGAGAAGATTATCGAGATCGCTGTCCGCGCAGTCGGAGTTCTGGATGAACCTCCGGATAGGCGGCGACCGAAATTTCGAATGGCGCCACCGCCTTCAGGCCGGCAACCAGCTCGGCGGCGTTGGCATAACCTCCGGGATGCGGCGAATAGGCCTGGCCCACTTCAGGCGAGTTGCCCCGCAGGGCGACGATATGGCGCACCCCTGCTTCCCAATAGCTGCGGGCGATTTCGTCGATTTCCTCGCGTGTCGCACCGACGCAGGTCAGGTGCGCGGCCGGCGTAAGGTCGGTCTCGCGGACGATCCGCTCGACCGTGGCGTGGGTCCGTTCGCGGGTCGATCCCCCGGCGCCATAAGTCACTGATACGAACCGCGGCTTCAGCGGTGCAAGCGTCTCGATCGAACGCCATAGCGTCTCGGCCATTGCATCGGACTTGGGCGGAAAGAATTCGAAGCTGACGGCGATGTCGCCATGTGCCTCGGCAAACAACGGAGCATGGCCATTGAGCGCAATTTCGGTTTCGCGGTTCATGCGGCGGCCCGCTCCTCGCGGCCGGCGCCGGATTTCTCCGCTCGCCAGAGAATGACCGACAATTCTCCGCCGTCGAGGCGCTCGATCCGGTCGAGCTCAAGCCCGGCGGCGGCGAACCAGCCACGCATCGCGTCATCGGCGAAACCAAGCCGCAAGTGCGCGTCCTGTTCCTTGAGCTCGGCGCGGTCGTGCTGCGCGAAGTCGATCACCAGCAGTCGGCCGCCGGGCGCCAATACCCGTGCCGCCTCGGCGATGGCTGTGCCCGGCTGCTGCGCATAATGGAGCACCTGGTGGAGAATGATGCTGTCCGCGCAGCGGTCGCCGAGCGGTAATGCGTACATGTCGCCCTGGCGCAGGCTCGCGCCGGAAATGCCCGCTTCCTCGAGCTTGACCCGCGCCAGGCGCAGCATTTCCGAAGAGCGATCGATACCGATCGCGCTGGCGGCCCTTGGGGCAAACAGCTCGAGCATCCGGCCCGTGCCGGTGCCGATGTCCAGCAGCGCGCCAATCGGCCGGTCCGCCAGCAGGCCGGCGATCGCCCGCTCGATTTCCGCGTCGGCGATGTGGAGCGAACGGATGATGTCCCAGGTCGCGGCATGGGCCTCGAAGTAACGCCGTGCTGCCTCCGCCCGGTCCGCCCGGATCGAATCCAGCCGGGCCGTATCGGCGGAAAACAGTTGCTCGGCTTCGGAGTCCAGCCCTTGGTAAAGATCGAAAAGCGGCTCGGTTCGCTTGGCATCGGCGAGCTGCAGATAGACCCAGCTGCCTTCCTTGCGCCGTCCGACCAGGCCCGAGTCGCTGAGAATTCGCACGTGACGCGAAACGCGCGGCTGGCTTTGGCCCAGCAGCTGCGCCAGTTCGCCGACCGAAAGCTCCATCGTCCGCAGCAGCGCAAGGATACGCAGCCGCGTCGGATCGGCCAGCGCCTGAAAAAGCGCGGCCAGCTTGAGATCCCTGGTCATCGCTTAAGGATATAAGGAAGTCTTTATGTCCGTCAATCGCAGACGGGTCGAGTGATTTCATTCTGTGTATCTAACAAATGACGATTGCGTGACGCTGCAAACATCAATATCTCCGCTCGCTGGCCTGACGCTCGCGCGGCAGGCCGAGCCGGACCGGTTTCCGCAAGGGGCGGGTCCCCATAAGCAAGGAATGGAACGATCATGAAGAAGGTTGCACTGACCGTTGCGGTCCTCGCGCTCGGCCTCGCCGCGTGCGAAACCAAGACCGAGAACGCCGTCGAAAATGTTGCCGTCGAGAATGCGGTTGAGGCTGATGCCATGGCTGCCGACAACGCCGTCGACAATGCTCTGGATTCGGCTGGCAATGCCGTCGAGAACGCTGGTGAAGCTGTCGAGAACGCTGGCGAAGCTGTCGAGAACGCTGCCGACAACGCGATGTAGTCATCGCTGTCGCACGTTTTCATGCGATAGGGGGCCGTCCGCCATATGCGGGCGGCCCTTTTTTTGATGCTTGCCAAAGTGGTAGTTGAGCCGGGATGAAGAAACCAATCCTTATGGCCGCGCTTATGCTCACCGCCTGCAACCGGGAGGAGCGGCCCGAAGCTCCCACTCCGGCCGAGGCCCAACGGCTCAATGAGGCGGAAGCGATGCTCAACGGGCTCGCCAACGAAGAAGGGCCGGCAACCGAAGCTGCCGACCCCTCACGCAATTCGAACTGAGCGTCCGGACTAGAAGTCCATTCCGCCCATTCCGCCCATTCCGCCGCCGCCCATCGGCATTGCCGGCTTGTCCTCGGGCATTTCGCTGACCGCCGCTTCGGTGGTGATCAACAGGCCCGCGACCGAGGCGGCATCCTGGAGAGCGGTGCGAACGACCTTGGTCGGGTCGATCACGCCGGCGGCGACGAGGTTTTCGTAAACCTCGGTCTGGGCATTGAAGCCCATATTCTCGTCCTTGCCCTCGAGCAGCTTGCCCGAGATCACCGCGCCGTCATGGCCGGCGTTCTGGGCGATCTGCCGGACCGGCGAGTAGAGCGCCTTGCGGACGATATCGATGCCGCGGGTCTGGTCGTCGTTGACGCCCTTGAGCCCGTCGAGCGCCTTGGTCGCATAGAGCAAGGCCGTGCCGCCGCCAGGGACGATGCCTTCTTCGACGGCCGCGCGGGTCGCATGGAGAGCGTCGTCGACGCGGTCCTTGCGCTCCTTGACCTCGATCTCGGACGCGCCGCCGACCTTGATCACGGCAACGCCGCCGGCGAGCTTGGCGAGACGCTCCTGGAGCTTCTCGCGGTCATAGTCGCTGGTGGTGTTCTCGATCTGCTGGCGGATCGCTTCGGTGCGGGCCTTGATTGCCTCATGCGTACCGGCGCCGTCGACCAGGGTGGTATTATCCTTGTCGATGGTGACGCGCTTGGCGGTGCCGAGCATGCCGACGGTGACATTCTCAAGCTTGATGCCGAGATCCTCGGAGATCATCTCGCCGCCCGTGAGGATGGCAATATCCTCGAGCATCGCCTTGCGGCGATCGCCGAAGCCCGGAGCCTTGACCGCCGCGACCTTGAGGCCGCCGCGCAGCTTGTTGACCACGAGCGTGGCCAGCGCCTCGCCCTCGATGTCCTCGGCAATGATCAGCAGCGGGCGGCCCGACTGAACGACCGCTTCCAGTATCGGGAGCATCGCCTGCAGGTTCGACAGCTTCTTCTCGTGGATCAGGATGTAGGGATCGCTCAGCTCGACCGACATCTTCTCCGGATTGGTGATGAAGTAGGGCGAGAGATAGCCGCGGTCGAACTGCATGCCCTCGACGACGTCGAGCTCGAACTCGAGGCCCTTGGCTTCCTCGACGGTGATCACGCCTTCCTTGCCGACCTTCTCCATCGCCTCGGCGATCTTCTCGCCGACGACGGTATCGCCGTTGGCCGAGATGACTGCCGACCTGGCTGATCTCGTTCGATCCGGAGACCGGCTTGGAGCGCTTCTTGAGGTCATCGACGACCTTGGTGACGGCGATATCGATGCCGCGCTTGAGGTCCATCGGGTTCATTCCGGCCGCGACCGACTTCATGCCCTCGCGGACGATCGCCTGGGCGAGGACGGTCGCCGTCGTGGTGCCGTCGCCGGCGATGTCGTTGGTCTTAGACGCGACTTCGCGCAGCATCTGCGCGCCCATATTCTCGAACTTGTCCTTGAGCTCGATTTCCTTGGCGACGGTGACGCCGTCCTTGGTGATGCGAGGCGCGCCGTAGCTCTTGTCGAGCACGACGTTGCGGCCCTTGGGGCCCAACGTCACCTTGACGGCATCGGCGAGGATGTCGACGCCCTTCAGAATCCGCTCACGCGCATCGCGCGAGAATTTCACGTCCTTGGCTGCCATCTGGCTACCCTTTCCGATTCTAAGTTCACTAAATTCATGGAGACGTGCGCCAAACCGTGAAGCTAAGCGCCCGGCCCGAAGGTCAGCCGACGATCCCGAGGATGTCGCTTTCCTTCATGATGATCAGGTCTTCGCCCGAGATCTTCACCTCGGTGCCCGACCATTTGCCGAACAGGATGCGATCGCCGGCCTTGACGTCGAGCGGCGTCACCTTGCCGTCGTCGGCACGAGCGCCTGAACCGACGGAGACGACTTCGCCTTCCTGCGGCTTTTCCTTGGCGGTATCGGGAATGATGATCCCGCCCGCGGTCTTCTCTTCGGCCTCGACCCGGCGGACGAGGACACGATCATGAAGCGGCCTGAAACCCATGTTGCTTGACCCTTTTGCTTCTAAAATTGATTACGGTTGCGCTTGGCACTCCTACAACAAGAGTGCCAGCGATGCCGCGCATATGGGTCGCGCTTTCCTACCCGTCAACACCTGGCGGGATGGGAAATATCAGAAGCGGGTCAGGCCGAGCCGTTCTCGCCGAGTCCAGCGCCAGATCATCAGCACCGCGACGATGGCCAGACCAATCGCCAGACCCGGTCCAGATGCCCTCGCCCTGCCAACCCCGGCAAACGCCAGCCAGGCGCCGATGCCGATGCCGATCGCCCAATAGCCGATGAAGGTGAAGATCATCGGCACGCGCGTATCATGCAGGCCGCGCAGCATCCCCGCGCCGACCACCTGCGCCCCGTCGACCACCTGGAAGATGGCGGCGATGCCAAGGAATGCGACCCCCAGCGCGATCACCCTGGCGTTGGCCGGAGTATCTTCGAGGAACATGGTGATCAGCTCTCGCGGGAAGGTCCAGATGACCAGCGCCATCAGGCCCATGAAGCCGACGCCGAGCGCCCAGGCGGTCCACCCGGCGCGCCTGATGCCGGCGCGGTCCCCGCGGCCGAGGAACAGGCCGACCCGTACCGTCACCGCCTGCGACAGTCCCCAGGGAACCATGAATGCCAAAGCTGCGATCTGAAGCGCGACGGCATGGGCGGCGACCGATTCGGCATCGATAAGGCCCATCAGATAGGCGGCGGCGCTGAAGACGCCCCCTTCGAACCCCATGGCGAGGCCGATCGGCAGGCCCAATTTCCAAAGCCTGCGGTAACGCGGCCAATCGGGGCGCCAGAAGCGTCCGAACAGATGGTAGCGGCGGAATTGGCGGTCCGTGACGATGACCAACGCCAGCAACACGGCGAGCAGCCCCCAGACGATCGAACTGGCCAGCCCGCCGCCGAAAATGCCAAGCTCCGGAAGACCGAAGCGGCCGAAAATCAAACCATAGCCGAGCAGCGCGTTAAGGATGATCCCGACCAGGCTGATCGCAAGCACCCAGCCGGGCCGCTCGAGCGCCGATACGAAGTTGCGCATCGCCTGGAACAGCAGGAAAGGCAGCATCGACCACATGTAACCGTGAAGGAAGCGCTCGGCGTCCCGGGCCAGCGCCGGTTCCTGCCCAAGCGCGCGAATGAGCGGTTCCGAGTTCCAAAGGATCAGCCAGATCGGCAAGGTGACCGTCGCAACCATCCACAGCGACTGACGGAAGGTCCGCCGCACCTGCAGCACCGAGCGAAGCCTCGCACCAAGGGCGGTCGCCATCATCGGCGAGGATGCGGTGACGAGGCCGAGGCAGATCAGGCTGAACGCGAAGTTGAGGTTGAGCCCAAGCGCCGAAGCGGCCAGCGGCCGAGCGCCGAGCCAGCCCATCAGCACCACATCGGTCGCCTGGATCGCCGCCATGGTGAGGTTGGCAAGGATCAGCGGCCAGGCAAGGCTGAGCGTCGCGCCGAGCTCGGTACGCCATGGGTGGGCGGCTGTCGCAGAGGAGGCGCGGTTCATTGGCAGCCGGTTAGCAGCTTTGCCATTTTGCGCCACAGCCTCCCGTCGAAAATCCTTGGGCTGCCTGGCCCTTCTGCTCTAGGCGTAGCCAAATAGTCGAGGAGTGACGGCAAGATGCGGTTCGTGAAGGCCATCTGGAAGCTGCTGGTAGGCATCAAGGACGCGCTGGTCCTGCTGTTCATGCTGATGTTCTTCGGACTGCTCTACGCGGCCCTTTCGGCCCGGCCCGCGGCGATCGGGGATGGCGTATTGGCTATGGACCTCGACGGAGTGCTGGTGGAGCAGGCTTCACGCCCGGACCCGCTGGCGACCATCGCCGGCGCCGGCAATGTCACCCGCGAATTCGAACTGAGGACCTTATCGCGGCGCTCGACACGGCCAAGGAGGATGACCGGGTCAAGGCGATCGCTCTCGATCTCGATGGCTTCCTCGGCGGCGGCCAGCCGGCGCTAGCCGCACTCGGCGAAAAGCTCGACGAAGTGAAGAAGAGCGGCAAGCCGGTCGTCGCCTTCGCTGCCGGCTACACCGACGATCGCTATCAGCTCGCCGCCCACGCCTCCGAAGTATGGATGCCGGCCCTCGGCGTAATCGCGGTCGCCGGTCCCGGTGGCAACAACCTCTATTTCAAGGGATTGCTCGACAAGCTTGGAGTGACCGCCAACATCTACCGGGTCGGCACCTACAAGTCGGCGGTCGAACCTTTCATCCGCAATGATATGTCGCCAGAGGCACGCGAGAACGCCCAGGCGCTGGGCGATGCGCTGCTTGAGACATGGCGCGAGGACATCGGCCGCGGCCGCCCTGCGGCGGTGCCGGGCCTCAACCGTCTGATGTCCGACCCGATTGGCGTGACCCAGGCCGCGGGCGGCGATCTCGCCAAGGCCGCGCTCGCGCTGAAGCTGATCGACAGGATCGGCGAGCGGCGGGCGTTCGAGGCGCGCCTGGCCGAGCTTGGCGGCGAGGACGAGGACAGCGCCCACGGTTACAAGCGGATCAAGCTGGCCTCTTATGAGGACCAGGCGGTCAGCGGCGACGAAGGACCGATCGGCGTGGTCACGGTTGCCGGCGAGATCGTCGACGGCAAGGCCGGTCCCGGCCGCGCCGGCGCCGAAACTATCGCGCGGGTGATCGAGAAGGGTTTGGCCAAGGAAAATCTCAAGGCGCTGATCGTTCGGGTCGACAGCCCGGGCGGCTCGGCATTGGCGTCGGAGCGAATCCGCCAGGCGCTGTTGGCCGTCAAGGAAGAGAAGATACCGATTGTCGTGTCGATGGGCAGTGTCGCTGCTTCCGGTGGATATTGGGTCGCGACCCCCGGCGACTTCGTCTTCGCCGAGCCGTCGACCATCACCGGATCGATCGGGGTGTTCGGAGTCCTGCCAAGCTTCGAAGGCACGCTGGCCAAGCTTGGGGTTGGAGCCGACGGCATCAAGACGACGCCGCTATCCGGGGAGCCGGACCTTCTCAAGGGTCCGTCCGACGCGGCCGACGTGCTGATCCAGGCGGGCGTCGAACAAATTTATCGCAAGTTCCTTGCGATCGTCGCCGAAGCGCGGCGCAAGACGCCGGCGGACATCGACCGGATCGCCCAGGGCCGCGTCTGGGACGGCGGCACGGCCCGGCAGCTCGGGCTGATCGATGGGTTCGGCGGGATGGATGAAGCGGTCGCCAAGGCCGCCGAGCTCGCCAAGCTCGACGAAAACGAACGCGGTCTCACCTACCTCACCGAGGAACCGGGCTTCGCCGACACGCTGATGGAAGTGTTTGCGGAAGAGGAAGCTACCGAAGAGGAGGTACCGGCCGATGCGCTGGCGACGCTCGCTCCTGCTCCCGAAGCGCTGCTCGCCCGGGCGATCGCGGAGGCCCGCTCGATCCTGTCGGGACCGACCATACAGGCACGCTGCCTGGAATGCCCGCCGCTGACCGCGAACCCGCGATTGAGCGATGACGACCGCAGCTGGCTGGCGCGCCTGCTCAGCTGGGGCTGACGCTTTTTCCGTTGCCGTTGCCGTTCCGGCGGCGGATCGTCATCGGCAGCAGGGTCAGTGCCAGCAGCACCATGCCGAGCGAGAGCAGCGAGAAGGTTACCACCCAGGGGTTGTTGGTCTCCTCGCGGCCCTGAAGATCCATGATGTGCAGGCCCCACATGAAGTCGTAGATCCGCCACCAGCGGGTACGCCTGGCGACGATCTCGCCCGACCCGCCATCGACGTAAAAATGGGTGTCGTCGTCCATTCGAACGCGCCAGCCGTTCACCGCCCGGCGTAGCTCGAGCGGCGGGCATCGGCCTGCGACGCGACTGGTCTCGACGACCTTCGAGTTGCCGGTGTAGCGCGCCATCACTTCGCGCGCGGCATCGGCGGCACCAAGCCGCGGCAAGAGCAGGCCGGTCGCGGGATCGGCCAACCGCGATTCACCGCCGACGAAGTCGATTTCCCAACGCGGCCCGTCGGCGCGCCCCTCGAGCGTAATCGGCAAGTACATGGCGCCCCTCGACCTTCGGCGCCACCAGCGGCCCGGAAACGGAAATCGGCTTGGGCGGGGAAATCAGGTTGGTGCCCCGCACCTCCTCGATCGGTCTCGCCACCATCACCACGCCCGACACCGTCCAGAACAGCATCGGCAACCCCACCAGCCAGCCAAGCCACACATGCCATCGGCGCAGCCTCGAACGAACAGCCCCCATCATACTCTCCCGGTCACGCACCGAAACGAAGGTCCATCCGGCTGGCAATGCCCCTGCCACCGGCGACGAATCGGCGAAGCGAGAGTGCTAGCGCCGCGCTCGCCCCGCGTCATGATTTTTATATAATTAGGGTTAACCCCTTGGCTCTCGAGGCAGTTGGTGAGGCTGGAGGCGCGCGCTGTGAGGCGCCGGCCCTAAATGTGGATCGGCTTGCCCGTCACCGCCATCGCCGCTTCCTTGAGCGCTTCCGAATGGGTCGGATGGGCGTGGCAAGTGTAGGCGATGTCCTCGGACGTCGCGCCGAACTCCATTGCCTGGGCGGCCTGGGCGATCATCGTGCCGGCGACCGAGGCAATGCACCATACGCCGAGCACGCGGTCCGACTTGGCATCGGCGACGACCTTCACGAATCCGTCGGGCTCATGGTTGGTCTTTGCGCGGCTGTTGGCGAGCATCGGGAATTTGCCGACCTTGACCTCGGCCCTTCTCCTTGGCCTGCTCCTCGGTCAGGCCGACACCCGCGATCTCCGGCATGGTGTAGACCACCGACGGGATGACATCGTGGTTCACGATGCCGGTCAGGCCGGCGATATTCTCGGCGACCGCGATTCCTTCGTCCTCGGCCTTGTGCGCCAGCATCGGGCCGGGAATGACGTCGCCGATCGCCCACACGCCCGGCACCTTGGTGCGGAATTCGTGATCGGTCTCGATCTGGCCGCGGTTGTTGAGCTGAAGCCCGATCTTGTCGAGGCCCAGCCCCTCGGTGTTGGGCCGTGCGGCCGATCGATACCAGCACGCAATCGGCCTCGATGGTTTCAGCAGCGCCGCCCTTGGCCGGCTCGAGCGTCAGCGCCGCCTTGCCGCCATTGACCTTAACGCCGGTGACCTTGGTCGCCAAGCCTGAACTCGATCCCCTGCTTCTTCATGATCTTGTTGGCTTCCTTGCGGACATCGCCGTCGAAGCCGGGCAGGATCTGGTCGAGGAATTCGACGCAGGTGACCTTGGCGCCGAGGCGCCGCCAGACCGAGCCAAGCTCCAGCCCGATCACGCCGCCGCCGATCACCACCAGATGCTCGGGCACCTTGGGAAGCTCGAGCGCGCCGGTGCAGTCGACCACCACCTTCTGGTCGATCTCGACGCCCGGAAGCGGGGTCACCGACGATCCGGTGGCGATGACGATGTTCTTGGCGGTGACGGTCCGGTCGCCGACCTTGACGGTGTTGGCGCCGGTGAAGGCTGGCATAGCCCTTCAGCCATTCGACCTTGTTCTTCTTGAACAGGAATTCGATCCCGCCGGTCAGCCCCTTGACCGCGTCCTTGCGCTGGCCGTGCATCGTGTCGAGGTCGAGCTCGGGCTTCACCTTGATGCCCAGCTTGGCGAAGGCGCCGTTGGCCGCGGCGTCATAATATTCCGACGCGTGGAGCATCGCCTTGGAAGGAATGCAGCCGACGTTGAGGCAGGTCCCGCCGAGCGTCTCGCGCCCTTCGGCGCAGGCGGTCTTGAGGCCGAGCTGCGCGGCGCGGATCGCGGCGACATAGCCGCCGGGACCGGAGCCGATCACCAGATGACGTCGTAGAATCGAAACTCAGCCATTTTCAATTCTTTCCTTAAAGAGATCGATCAACAGGCGGGTCGGGTCCTCGATCGCTTCCTTGACTCGGACGAGGAAAGTGACCGCCTCGCGGCCGTCGATCAGGCGGTGGTCGTAGGACAGCGCCAGGTACATCATCGGCCGGGCGACGATCTGGCCGTCGCGGACCACCGGCCGCTCCTCGATCCGGTGCATGCCGAGCACCGCCGACTGCGGCGGGTTGATGATCGGGCTCGACAGCAGCGATCCGAACACGCCGCCGTTGGAGATGGTGAAGGTGCCGCCCTTCATGTCGTCGACGGTGAGCGTGCCTTCCTTGGCCTTCTTGCCGAAGGCGGCGATGGTCTTCTCGATCTCGGCGAAGCTCATCCTGTCGGCGTCGCGGACGACCGGAACGACCAGGCCCTTGGGCGCCGACACCGCGACCGATACGTCGAGGATAGTCGTGATAGACGATCTCGTCGCCTTCGATCCGGGCGTTGACCGAAGGCACATCCCGCGCGGCGAGCGCAACCGCCTTCACGAAGAAGCCCATGAAGCCGAGGCGGATGCCATGCTTCTTCTCGAACAGATCCTTGTAGCGGGCGCGGGCGTCGATCACCGCCGACATGTCGACGTCGTTGTAGGTGGTGAGCAGCGCCGCCGTATTCTGCGCTTCCTTCAGCGCGGGTGCGATGGTCTGGCGGAGCCGGGTCATCTTGACCCGCTCTTCCTTGCGTTCCCCGGCGGAGGCCGGGGTCCAGGCCTTGGTTTCAGCAGTCGAAGGTTGCGCTGGTGGTGGCGCTTTCGCCTCCGGCGCCTGGACCCCGGCCTGCGCCGGAGAACCGTCTTTCGCCTTGGCCGCGGCCAGCACATCGTCCTTGGTAATTCGCCCGTCCTTGCCCGTGCCGTGGATCTTCGACGGATCGACATGATGCTCGAGCACCGCGCGGCGGACCGCGGGCGACAGGGTCAAATCAGCATGGTCGGAAGGAGCAGCGTCATGATCCTCGCGCAGCGCCGGGCTTTCGCCGGCTCCGGCAGGATTGACCGGCGCACCGGCGACCGTCGCCTGGCCTTCGCCGGTCGTTGGCTCGGATGCGGGAGCCGAAGGCGCTGCAACCGCACCGCCTTCCCCGATGCGGGCGATGACCGCGCCAACCTCGACCGTGTCACCCTCGGCGAACAGCTGCTCGGTAAGCGTTCCCGCGACGGGCGACGGCACCTCGACCGACACCTTGTCCGTTTCAAGGCTGGCGATCGGCTCGTCCGCGGCGACAGCCTCGCCGGGCTTCTTCAGCCATTGGGAAAGCGTCCCCTCGGTGATCGATTCGCCCAGCGTCGGGACCTTCACATCGGTGGCCATGGGTCGCGTGTTCCTTAACGAAGCTTGTGCGGATTGGGCGTTGCGGCTGCTATGCCCCAGCGCGTCGGCAATCAAGGCCGCCTGCTCGGCGGCGTGGCGCTTGGCAAGTCCGGTCGCCGGCGAAGCGGACGCGGCACGGCCGGCATAGCGGGCGCGCTTGCCCTTGTGGCCGGCCTCGGTGAGGCATTCCTCCAGCTCGTCCTCGACGAAATGCCAGGCGCCATTGTTCTTCGGCTCCTCCTGCGCCCAGACCAGCTCCTCGAGCTTGGGCATCGCCGACAGGCGCTTGACCAGCGGCTCGCCCGGGAAGGGATAGAGCTGCTCCATGCGGATGACTTCGGTCGCCGTGTCGCCAGCCGCGTCGCGCGCCTCCATCAGTTCATAGGCAAGCTTGCCCGAGCAGAGCACTACACGCCGCGTCTCGCCCGCCGCGGGCGGATTGAGGTCGCTGAGGATCCGACGGAAATGGCCCTCGCCGATGAAATCGTCGCGCTTGCTGACTGCCAGCTTGTGCCGGAGCAGCGACTTCGGCGTCATCATCACCAGCGGCTTGCGGAAATCGCGCAGCATCTGGCGCCGGAGGATGTGGAAATAGTTGGCCGGCGTGGTGCAATTGGCGACCTGGATATTATCCTCGGCGCAAAGCTGGAGATAACGCTCCAGGCGGGCGGAAGCTATGCTCCGGCCCCTGGCCCTCAAACCCGTGCGGCAGCAGCATGACCAGCCCGGAGGCGCGCAGCCATTTGGCTTCGCCGGCAGCGATGAACTGGTCCATGATCGTCTGCGCGCCATTGGCGAAGTCGCCGAACTGCGCTTCCCACAGCACCAGCGTACGGGGATCGGCGATCGAATATCCATATTCGAAGCCGAGCACGCCGAATTCGCTCAGCGGGCTGTCGCGGACCTCGAACAGCGGCCGCCCCTCGCGCTCGATCGTGCGCAGCGGGATATATTTCTCGCCGCTCTTCTGGTCGACCCAGACGGCGTGGCGCTGGCTGAAGGTGCCGCGCCCCGAATCCTGGCCCGACAGCCGGACGCGATAGCCCTCGTCGACCAGGCTGCCGAACGCCAGCGCTTCCGCGGTCGACCAGTCGATCCCCTCGCCGCTGTCGAGCGTCTTCTTCCTGGCTTCGAGGATGCGGCCGAGCGTCTTGTGGATGGTGAGCCCGCCGGGAACCGTCGTCAGCAAGGTTCGACAGCCGCGGATATTGGTCCTTCGGTAATCGCGGTGTTGACGTTGCGGCGCGCGTCGACCGGCTCGCCGGGGATGCCGAGCCCGTGCCAGCGGCCCTCGAACCAGTCGGCCTTGTTGGGAAGATAGCTACTGCCCGCCTCGAACTCGGTCTCGAGGAACGCGGTGAATTCCGCTGGTCTTGGTCGTCGATCCATTTCTGGTCGACGACGCCTTCGGCGATCAGACGCGCGCCATAGATCTGGCTGATCGGCGGGATGCTGCTTGATCGCCTCGTACATCAGCGGCTGGGTGAAGCTCGGCTCGTCGCCCTCATTGTGGCCGAAGCGGCGATAGCACCACATGTCGATGACGATGTCGCGGTTGAATGTCCTGGCCGATATTCGATCGCCAGCTTGCAGGCGAACGTCACCGCCTCGGGATCGTCGCCGTTGACGTGCAGGATCGGCGCCTGGACCGACTTGGCGATGTCCGACGGATAGGGCGAGCGAGCGCGCGAATTGCGGGCGAGGTGGTGAAACCGACCTGGTTGTTGATGACGAAATGGATCGTCCCGCCGGTGCCGTAGCCGGGGAGCCCGGAGAAGCCGAAGCATTCGGCGACGATGCCCTGCCCGGCGAAGGCGGCATCGCCATGCAGCAGGATCGGCAGGACGGTATCGCCTTCCTTGTCGCCCTTGATGGTCTGGACGGCGCGGCTCTTGCCGAGCACGACCGGGTCGACCGCCTCGAGGTGCGAGGGATTGGGCAGCAGGGACAGATGCACCTTGTTGCCGTCGAACTCGCGGTCGGTCGACGTGCCGAGGTGATATTTGACGTCGCCCGAGCCGCCGACGTCGGCCGGGTTGGTCGCCCCGCCGGCGAACTCATGGAAGATGGCGCGGTAGGGCTTGCCCATAACGTTGGAGAGAACGTTCAGGCGCCCGCGGTGGGCCATGCCGATGTCGATCTCGCTCGACCCCCATACTGGCCGCCATATTTGATCACCGCTTCCAGCGCCGGGATCGCGCTTTCCCCGCCGTCGAGCCCGAAGCGCTTGGTCCCGACATATTTTCTGGCGAGGAATTTTTCCCACTGCTCGCCGTGGATCACCTTTTCCAGGATCGAGCTGCTTGCCCTCGGGCGTGAATTGGATGGTCTCGTCCGCGCTTTCGATCCGGTCCTGGATGAAGCGCCGCTCCTCCAGGTCGTTGATGTGCATATATTCGAAGCCGACGGTGCCGCAGTAGGTCGCCTGCAGCACCGGCAGGATCTGCCGGACCGAGGCGTACTTCGAAGCCGAGCGCGCCGCCGAGCCAGATCTTGCGGTCGAGGTCGGCATCGGAAAAGCCGTGATAGGCGGGGGTCAGGTCGGCCGGAAGCTCGCGGTGCATCAGGCCGAGCGGGTCGAGCCTTGGCCGCGAGGTGACCGCGCACCCGGTAAGTGCGGATCAGCATCATCGCCCGGATACTGTCGTCGGCGGCACGGCGGATTGCGGCTTCGTCGGTTACGCCGGTCGACGCCACCGCGGCCTTCACCTTCTCCGCGACCTTCTCGATCGTCGCCTGGTCGGGTCGAGGCCGAGATTGACCGGGTCGAGTTCGGCCACCGGCCAGTTCGGCCGCGCCCAGCTCGGGCCCTGCTCGCGTTCGATCGCCATTATGCCTTCGTCAGTCATCTCGCCTCATGTTCCCCGGCGAAGGCCGGGGTCCAGGCCCGGCGATAGCCGGGTTTAGAACAAGGTCGGGTAGAGATCGTCCCATTCAAGGTTGCTTTCCTCGATCAGGCGAACCTTCCAACTCCGCTTCCATTCCTTAATCTGCAGTTCCCGCTGGCGGGCATCCTCCAATTCGTCAAACGCTTCGAACTACACCAGTAGCTTGCATCCGAATCGCTTGGTGAAGCCGGGTATCAAGCCTTCACGATGCTGATTCACGCGCCCCGGCAAGCTGCTGGTCACGCCGGTGTATATGGTTCCATTCTTCCGGTTCGCCATGATGTAGACGAAACCGGCCTTCATCATTCCTCCACCAACCTGAAGCCTTCGGCTCCTGGACCCCGGCCTTCGCCGGGGAACTTCAGCCTTTCAGCAGCTCCGTGAGGGTCGTTGCCCAGCTCAGATGGGCTTGGCGCGACGCGGATTCCAGCCGCCTCCATCGCCGCGATCTTGTCTTCGGCGTCGCCCTTGCCGCCCGAGACGATCGCGCCGGCATGGCCCATGCGGCGGCCCGGAGGGGCGGTGCGGCCGGCGATGAAGCCGACCGTCGGCTTCTTGCGGCCCCGCTTGGCCTCGTCGGCGATGAATTGCGCCGCCTCCTCCTCGGCGTCGCCGCCGATCTCGCCGATCATGATGATCGACCTGGTCTCGTCGTCGGCCAGGAACAGCTCGAGCATCGTCGATGAACTTGGTGCCCTTGACCGGATCGCCGCCGATTCCGACTGCGGTCGACTGGCCGAGGCCCTCGTTGGTGGTCTGGAACACCGCTTCATAGGTCAGCGTGCCGGAGCGCGAGACGACGCCGACGCTGCCCTTCTTGAAGATGTTGCCCGGCATGATGCCGATCTTGCACTCGTCCGGGGTCAGCACGCCCGGGCAGTTCGGCCCGATCAGCCGCGACTTGCTGCCGGTCAGCGCACGCTTGACCTTGACCATGTCGAGCACCGGAATGCCCTCGGTGATCGCAGACGATCAGCGGCACTTCGGCGTCGACAGCCTCGAGGATCGAATCCGCGGCGAAGGGCGGCGGGACGTAAATCGACGCTGCGGTCGCGCCGGTCGCCTCGACCGCTTCCTCGACGGTATTGAACACCGGCAGGCCGAGATGCTTCGTCCCGCCCTTCCCCGGCGTCACGCCCCGCGACCATCTGCGTGCCGTAGGCCAGCGCCTGCTGGGTATGGAACGTGCCGGTCTCTCCGGTCATCCCCTGGGTGATGACCTTGGTGTTCTTGTTGACGAGAATGGACATCATGCCAGGCTTCCATCGATCTGCTTGCACGCCACCAGCAGCTCCTTGACCGCGTCGACGCTGACCTGAAATTTTGCTTGCTTCGTCTCGCCCAGCTCGATCTCGATCGACTCCGCTCGACGCCGCCCGGCGCCGATCACCATCGGGACGCCGACATAGAGGTCGTCGACGCCATATTGCCCGGTCAGATGCGCCGCCGCGGGGAGGATCCGCTTCTTGTCCTTCGAGATAGCTCTCGGCCATGGCGATCGCGACTGGTCGCCGGGGCATAATAGGCGCTGCCGGTCTTCAACAGCGCGACGATCTCGCCGCCGCCGCCGCGGGTGCGCTTGACGATCTCGTCGATCCGCTCCTTCGTCGACCAGCCCATCTTGATCAGATCGGGATCGGGATGCCGGAGACGGTCGTATAGCGGTGACCGGGACCATCGTGTCGCCATGGCCGCCGAGCACGAAGGCGTTGACGTCCTTGACCGCGACCCGGAACTCCTCGGCCAGGAAATGGCGGAAGCGCGCCGAATCGAGCACGCCGGCCATGCCGACCACCTTGTTGTGCGGCAGGCCCGAAAACTCGCGCAGCGCCCAGACCATCGCGTCGAGTGGATTGGTGATGCAGATGACGAAGGCGTTCGGGCAGTGCGCCTTGATGCCCTCGCCGACCGCCTTCATCACGCCTGAGGTTGATGCCGAGCAAATCGTCGCGGCTCATGCCCGGTTTGCGCGGCACGCCGGCGGTGACGATCACCACGTCGGCGCCGGCGATGTCGGCATAATTGGACGTGCCCTTGAGGTTGGCGTCGAAATCTTCGACCGGGCCGGCCTGGGCGATATCGAGCGCCTTGCCCTCGCGGAATACCCTCGGCGATGTCGAACAGGACGATGTCGCCCATCTCCCGCATCGCGGCGAGGTGCGCCAGCGTGCCACCGATCATTCCCGCGCCGATCAGCGCAATCTTCTTGCGAGCCATGGAGGTTCCGGTCCCCTTGATGAGCGTGTGAAACCAGGGCCGCGGAAAACGGCCCGGGAATTTGGCGCGCGCTCTAGACCGGGAGTCGGCTTGGGGCAACCTTTCGCAGGTGCGGAAATCCGCTTTAGGCGCGGGTCTTCTTCAAACAGGCTCAGGATATTGCCGTCGGGGTCCTTGAACCAGGCGGTCTTCATCCCTTCGCCTTCGTAAATGTCGCCCTTGGGAGTCAGCCCTTCGACATCATATTTTTCGAAGAAGACGCCCTTTTCCTTCAGTTCGCGGACCTCGGAATCGATGTCGTCGACATCAAAGGTCAGCGTCGTCGCCTTGTTGGTCCCGGCGAACTCGGAGCGATAGACGGTGATCGGCGTGCGACCGCTTTGCACGGTCAGCACCTCGCCTCCCATCTCTTCCCTGGCCTCAAGGCCGAGCGTGTCCTCATAGAATTTGCGTGCCCGATCGAGATCCTTGACCGCGATCATCGGTGTGGCGTCGGCTTTGCCGAGCATGGTCCTTCTCCTCCTTGTGGGGTGAAAGAAAAACGGCTGGGCAAAGGGGGCGTTCCCGAGCACAGCCGGACTCGGCGCAAAACAAGGTTAACGGCCCGGTCATCGACCATTCACCCATCTTCGCTCATCATCCCGGCCATGAAACAGCTCCTCATTCTTGCGGGCGTCGCGGCGCTCGCCTCAACCGCCCCGGCTCACGCCAAGCCGGATCATGCCAAGCATCACGGCAACCATGGCGCGAAGGGCCATGTCGGATACGGCATCGGGCGGCTGCCCGCCGGGTCTCGCCAAGAAGAACAATGGCTGCCTGCCCCCGGGCCAGGCCAAGAAGCTGTACAACGTCAGGCCAGCGCTGGCCGGGCAATTATGGCCACGCCTGGAACTATAACCAGATTCCGTACGATCTGCGCAGCCGTTACGGCTTCGATCCCGACGACCGCTACTATTATGGCGACGGCTATCTCTATCGCGTCGATCCGACGACCATGCTGATCTCTCAGGTCGTGAACGCGATCCTGCGCTAAGCAGCCGAGTGCAACCGGCCGCTTGGGGCCGCTCCGGCTTGCCGGGGCGGCCCTTTTCGCGTCAGCGGCCCGCCAATTCCTTCAGCACCATCTCCCAGAACAGCACATTGTCGTAGACCGCGCGCACCGGCATGCGCTCGTCGAGGCCGTGCGCCCGCTCGTCCTCGGGCGAGATGACCCAGCTACCGTCCATCCCGTAAACCGGCATCCCGGCCTCGCGGAAGAAGGCGCCGTCGGTCGCTCCGGCCGACATATAGGGCGCTATCGGGACCGCGGCCCCATTCAGTGCCTGCACCGCGTCTAGATAGGCCTTGGTCACATCGGCGCGCTGCGGCGATACCGGGGTCGAGCGGCCGACGTAGTTAGGGTCCTTGGTCGACCTCGACGCCGGAACCGACGATACCCTTCAGCTCGGCCTCAATCTGGTCCGGGCTGACGCCAGGCATGATCCGGCAATTGACCGTCGCCCGAGCCATCTGCGGAAGCGCATTGTCGGCGTGTCCGGCGAGGAGCTCCGTCGCGACGCACCGGGTGCGCGTGAAGCCGGTTTCCAGCTCGCTGGCCTCGATCGTATCGGCGGCGGCACCATCCTGTTCGTTGGCCAGCCAGGCGCGCATCGCCTTGCCCAGCGCGCTGTCGCCCTCCTGCTTGGCGCGCAGAGCGAAATAAGCTGCGGGTGGTGTCGTTCAGCATCGGCTGGAAGCGGTGCGCCTCGAGCTTCTTCAGCGCCGTGGACAGCTCGTAAATGGCGTTGTCCGGCCGCGGCCGGCTGGAATGCCCGCCCTTGTTGCGGACGGTGAAATGAAAGGTCTGGAATGTCTTCTCGGCGGTCTGCAAGGCGAAGCCGAGCGGCATGCCGTTGGCCAGGAAAGCCCCGCCGCCGCCATCCGAATTGAGCGCATATTCCGCATCGGTCAGCGCCGAGCGCCATTCGGTCGCCCCGAGCCGGGCGCCCTTTCCGCCGGTCTCCTCATCGCCGGTGAAAAACAGGATCAGGTCGCGCTTGGGCTTGAAGCCGGCCGCTTTGAGCTTGAGGAATGACGCGACCAGCCCGACCATCCCGGCCTTGTTGTCGTAGCTGCCGCGGCCGTAGAAATATGCCATCCTTCTCGATGAACTCGAACGGGTCGTTCTTCCAATCCTCGCGCTTGGCCTCGACCACGTCCATGTGGGCCATCAACAGGATCGGCTTGGCGGTCGGCTTGTCCGCGCGCCAGCGGGCGATGAGCGCGACCGTCTTGTCGCCGGGGACACCCTCGTATGGCATGATCTTGATATCGTCGGCAGCGAAGCCCGCGGCTTTCAACTGGTCAGCCAGGTAATTGGCCAGCCGGGGCACTTCGTTGCGGCCGGCGACGGTGGGGATCTCGACCGAGGTTTCGTAGATTGTGCGCGTTTTGGCCTGCCATTCCGGGCTGAGCTTGGTCGGCTGGGTAACCGGGTTGGGCGCCGCGAGCGCCGCAACTGACAGGCTCGCAAGCAGGACGGCGGCAATTCGCTTCATGGTGATCCCCTCCAAATATTTTGGGGACGCTAGCCCAAGCCCCGGCCCCGTCAATCCTCGTGCAGCCCGTGACCTTCGAAGAGATAATCCTGACTCTGCATTTCCTGGAGCCGGCTTACGGTGCGCTCGAATTCGAAGCGCCCATCGCCTGACGGATACAGGCCCTCCGGCTCGGCATCGGCCGCCGCCAGGAGCTTGACCCGATGCTCGTAGAGCGCGTCGACCAAGGTCACGAACCGCGCCGCCTCATTGCGCATTTCCCGGGTCAGCACGGGGATGCCGACGACGATCACGGTGTGGAAGCGCCGGGCGACGGCAAGATAGTCGGCCGCGCCGCGCGCCTCGCCGCACAGCCGTTTGAAGCTGAACACGGCGACGCCCTTGAGGCTCTTGGGCACGTACAGCATCCGCCCGCCGCCGACGTCCAGCTCCTCGCTGGGCACTGCCGCCCGGTCCTCGACCGGATGGTCGGTCAGGCGAAAAAAGGCGGCACTTAGCTTGTCGGTCGCCTCCGGCCCGTTGGGCACCAGCCAGGTCTCCAGTCCGCGCATCCGGTCGAGGCGATAGTCGGTCGGGCCGTTCAAAGGCAGCACTTCCATTTTCGCCTCGATCAGCTCGATGAAGGGGATGAACAGCTCACGGTTGAGCCCATCCTTGTAGAGGTCCATGGGCGGGCGGTTGGAGGTGGTGACGATCGCCACCCCTTCTTCGACCAATGCGGTGAACAACCGCGACATGATCATCGCGTCGGCGCTGTTGGTGACCATCATCTCGTCGAACGCGAGGAATTTCACTTCTTCGGCGATCTGCTCAGCAACCGTGATGACGGGATCGCCTTCCTGGCTCTTCCGCGCCTCGCGCAGCCGCGCATGCACCTCCAGCATGAAGGCGTGGAAGTGGGTTCGGCGCTTGGGACCGACGGCGATATTGTCATAGGCCAGGTCCATCAGCATCGATTTGCCGCGTCCTACCCCACCCCACAGATAGACGCCTTGGGTGTGCTCGGCCTTGCCGAACAATCGCCGGAACAGGCCGCCCTTCTTGCTCGCGGCGTTGCGGGCGAAGCGGTCGAGCGCATGGACCGCTCGGGCCTGGTCGGGATCGGGCTTCAGCTCTCCCGCCGCGACCAGCGCGGCATAGGCCTTACCGACGGGGCCCATCGGCCTCGGACGCAGGAGCGTTGGGCCGCGTCACCCGCTTCAACGTGCCGGTGAAGCTGTGGGTCGGCTGCCCGTCCTGCTCGCAATGGCCGGAGAGGAACACGTGGCCACCACTGGTCTGGCCGACCAGCCGGACGACCGCGTCCAACGGCACGTCAATCCGCCCGCGAGCGATGAAATGGGTCGCGCAGTCGAGCGTGACGTAATGGCCCTCGGCCATCCCGGCGCAGCGCCCGCCAGCGAACAGCGCCATGTCGATGAAGCTCATCACCGCTCCGCCATGGATCGATCCGCCCATGTTGAGGTGCGATTTATTTGGGAACATGCGGCACCGCGCCTGACCCTCTCCCTCCGGCCTGAACAGCAGCCGCCCGGTCTGCGCCGCGAAAGAGCCGCGCGGGAAGTCGCCCCAGCTGTACCAATCGGGATTTTCGGGGTCGGGATCGGCGCCGGTCGGAAGTCTGGCTGGAGCTGTCATGGGGCGGGCCTACCGGCCTCGCCAATCCCACGCAACCGGCTAGGCCGGCCGCCAGCGCAGCGGTTCGCAAAGTTCGCGCTTCCACGGTGTATGGTCGGGATCGCTTATTCGGCGAACGCCCATTGCTGCCGCGCGACTTTGGATGCCTGTCAGGTTGGCTTCCATTGACTCATTCACGGTGCGGGCACGAGTGATCAGGCCGCGCAGGCGAAACAGTTGATCCGGGCTCAACCGGCCGGCGCCCTCATAATCGCGGATGTCGTGCCAAATGTCGCGTTCGGACCGGCGAAGATAATCGTAATTGTCGAAAGCGTCGTACATCTGGGCGTAGCGCAGGCGGGCGTCGAGCGGTAATCGCGAAACTGCGTCTCCCGCCTGCCGCCAGACGCTGAATTGAAGGCTGTAGTTCCGCGGCCGCGAAATCACGCTGTCGAGTTTACCTGCCCGTCCTAGCTCCTGGGCATCTCCCCAGGCGGCGACCTGATCGAGGCGCCGGCGAAGACAGCCGCTGTGCTCGATCCGCAACTGGTAAGCGTCGAGATTGCGGCCAAGTTCGTCATCGATCGCTGCCCGGAAGTCGGCGACCTCGCTTCGCCACTGCCAGTCATTGACCAGCTGTTGTGCGCTCAGCGCAATCAGGACGCCGATAAAGACGACCGCGATTTCAGTGGCGAAGGCTCTGCCAGCCGTGCGCAGGCGTGAACCTCGATTTCGCCATGCCGATTCTCCGGCCATCATCCGTAGCGACCTCGCCTGGAAAGACAAACGCGACGTCGGGACGTTACGTAGCTCGCTCCGCGACCAGTTTCTTGGTTTCCGCGATCGCCTTGGCGGGGTTCAGGCCCTTGGGGCAAACGTTGGCGCAGTTCATGATCGTGTGACAGCGATACAGCCGGAACGGGTCCTCGAGCTGGTCGAGCCGCTCGCCCGCCGCCTCGTCCCGGCTATCGGCCAGCCAGCGATAGGCGGCTAGCAGGACCGCCGGGCCAAGGAACTTGTCGCTGTTCCACCAATAGCTGGGGCAGCTGGTCGAGCAGCAGGCGCAGAGGATGCACTCGTAGAGCCCGTCGAGCTTGGCGCGATCTTCGGGCGACTGCAGCCTCTCCTTGCCCGATGGCTCGGGGGTTGCCGATTTCAGCCATGGCTGGATCGACGCATATTGGGCGTAGAAGTGGGTCATGTCGGGGACGAGGTCCTTGACCACTTCCATGTGCGGCAAGGGCGTAATCCGCACCTCGCCGCTGATATCTTCGATCGCGGTGGTGCAGGCGAGGCCGTTCCGGCCGTCCATGTTCATCGCGCATGATCCGCAAATCCCCTCGCGGCAGGAGCGGCGGAAGGTCAGCGTTGGATCGATCTCATTCTTGATCTTGATGATGGCGTCGAGGACCATCGGCCCGCATTTGTCGAGATCGATGGTGTAGCGATCGTAGCGCGGGTTGGCGCCGGTATCCGGGTCGTATCGATAGACCTTGAACGTCTTGAGCCGCTTGCCTTGCTCGGCCTCATGATCGCGGCCCTTCTTGATCTTGCTGTTCTTGGGCAGGGTAAATTCGGCCACTGGTTCATCCTCGGCGTAACTGGATTGCCGGGGGCGCTAGCATGGCGAGGCGTGGGTTTTCAAACACGGAGTGGCAGCAAGCGGCAACAGTGGAAGCGGACGCAGTCCTATGGAACGGGCGCCCAACGGCTTTTGTCGGACGACTTCTGCGCTCCTTCCATAAGTGAGCAGGTCGGAAGGCTCAGCAGATTGTTCGGAGGGAATTCACCCGTGACCGTCGTGAGGAATTGTCTGCCGGTTACGCCGTGCCTCTTTACCGCAAGTTCGACCCGTTCCGTACCGATCAAGACCCAGAACTCATGCTGGCGTTGCTCGATCATTTGGATGATCGCTTCGGTGGGGAACCACCACCCCTGGCCACCCAGGCCCCGGATGCGACGTTGTGCGTCTAGATCGTCGGGGGTGTGACAGGTCACTTGAAAGGAGGCCATACCAGTCCCCTCTAACCATATCAGCAGTACAGGTTGCGTCGTCTGTAGTAGCCCAAATGCGTGCGAGTTAAACCTTAGCGAAAGTTAGGTTGGCCAGCCCACGGGGAAGCGGACACCGGCTCAGTCACTTTTTGCGTGACTTGGACCCGCTGTTTTCATTCGTGGCGGGCTTGAGCGAAGGTAGCACCCAAAGAGTTACGATCGTTGCTATGGAGAGCATCAAGGCCACGTCATAACTCCCCAGGCCAACCGCCACCCCAATCGCTCCGGTGATCCAGAGACTTGCGGCTGTTGCCGTTCCCTTCACGCTATTCTCGCGCCTCAAGATCGCTCCGCCGCCGATGAAGCCCATACCGGTGATCAATCCTTCGACCACTCTTGCCATTGCCTCAGGGCTTGTCGCTGTGATCAATTCGGCGGCTTGAATGAAACCACAGGTCGCAACAGCCACGAGTGGAAAGGTGCGCAAACCCGCACTTCGCTCCTCCTGTTCGCGATTCCATCCAATCGGAAATGCGAGGGCGTAGGCAACTACAAGCGCTACTAAGTGAGGCAGGACATTGAAATTGTCAGGGCCGAACAGCTGCTCAATCATCGCGCGATTTTAGCGAAACCCTTGGTGATGACTAGGGCCGCTTCGGGTCGATCGTCGCCGTAAGGGGCGCAAGGCGGGCGTTACGATACGATCTGCGGATTGCGGCGTAGCAGCCTGGCCCGAATGGCACGTAGCCCGCGCTGTGTTCCGAATACGGCCCAGCCAATCGCCATGAGGCAATAAGCGATCCCCGAGAATATGACCGTGAGTGCCACGATAAGAATGGCGCCTGATAGGGTGTCGTTGATGTGTTTTTTCATCCAGGGACCGCCTCTGCCCGCCAAGCCCGCGAGTCAATCGTCATTGCCAAAATGTGACCTGACCGGGTCTTAGGTTTGTTATGACGGTTTCATTACTGCATGGGGGCATTGCGGCCCGGTTTGAAGGAACCCCAGATTGACCCCGACAACACCTATCAAGCGCATCCAGGAGAATGTACTGGCGATCTACGAACGTCGTCTTCTGAACTGGCTATGTCCGCGATTGCCACGCTGGGTGACGCCCGATCTTCTGACCGTTTCGGCACTGGTTGGGGCCGTGATCGTCTTTATCGGGTACAGTGCGAGTGCGCTCGATCGCAATTGGCTATGGGCGTCGGTCGCTGGGTATGTGCTGCACTGGTTCGGGGATTCTCTCGACGGCAGTCTCGCCCGATTTCGCTCAATAGAGCGACCTCGCTATGGCTATTTTGTCGACCATAGTGCCGACGCGCTCGGCGGTCTCTTCATTGTAGGTGGCCTGGGCCTGAGCCCCTATGTTCGCCTCGACATCTCGCTGATCGCGCTTGCCGGCTATTACCTGCTTGCAATTCACGCATTCCTCGGGGCCCGTGTCGTCGGGGAATTGAAGCTCTCTCACATTTCGGCAGGCCCAACCGAGCTGCGCCTGATCCTGATCGGTCTTACCGTTTCGATGTACGTATTTGGGCGTTCCGATCAGCAATTCATGTCGCTCGGACCATTTGATCTCTTCGTCGGCGGAATAGGAGTGCTGCTCATATTTTTGTTCGTCATTCAAACCGCCACCATGGCTCGGCGCCTGTCGAGATTAGGGGAATAAGCCCATTGCCCGCAGTGGGTGGAAAGCGGACGTTGCCTTACGACTGGGCCTAGAAGGTCATTCGCGCGCTGACCACGGCCCTGCCATCAAAGAATGGGCCCAGGCTGTGACGGTTGGTATCGAACCAGCGCAGGTCGAGCATCACTCGGGGCACGATGGTTGTCGACACACCGGCTTGACGACAAGCTGCGGTCCTTCGGTCTGGGCCACTCCCTTCGACATCCCGCGGCTTGCCACGACGATCTCGATACCGGGCTCGGGCGGGGGCAAATCGAACATCCTGATCTCAACCGAAAAGGGTAGTCAGCCAATAAAAAAAGGCTGCGACCCCCGCCGAGGCCGGAATGGTGATAATCCATGCCGTCACTACGTTCTGGGCCACTCCCCAGCGTACGGCGGAAGCTCGGCGTGCAACTCCGGCGCCGATTACGCAACCGGTAATGGTATGAGTGGTCGACACGGGAATCCCCAACAGGGAGGCAGTGAAGACCATGATCGAACCGCCCAGCGATGCCGAGAATCCCTGGTGCTGTGACAGCTTGGTAATTCGGCTGCCCATCGTCTCGATGATCCGCCAGCCGCCGGTCAGGGTGCCGAGGCCAATCGCGATATAACAGCTGATCGCCACCCAGTGGGGCACTTCGAAATCGCCGGTCAGATAACCGGTCGAGTAAAGCAGCACGGTGATAATCCCCATCGTTTTCTGGGCATCGTTTAGGCCGTGGCTGATGGAATATGCCGCCGACGAAACCAGGTGGAGCGAACGCATCGTCCGCTCGGCGCCGCGGGCGCTGGCTCCAACCAGCGCCCAGCTCGACACCAGCATGATCAGCATCGACAGGATCATGCCCAGCGTCGGCGACAGAACGATTGCGATCAGTGTCTTGTTGAGGCCCGACCATTGGATGCCGGCAAGCCCGGCATGCGTAACCCCGGCGCCGATGATCCCGCCGATCAAAGCATGGCTCGACGAAGAAGGGATGCCTTTGAGCCAGGTGACCACGTTCCAGAACATCGCTCCGACGAGGGCCCCAAACACCACGCCGGGAGTCACCAGGTCTTTGTCGATCAGGCCTTTACCAATGGTATCGGCGACCGCGTGCAGCTGCGGCCAGAACAAGGTCAGGAAGTAGGCGGCAAAGTTGAAGAAGGCGGCGAACGCCACTGCCTGGACCGGGCCGAGCAGCTTCGTGGCGACTACCGTGGCGATCGAGTTGGCCGCGTCGTGCAACCCGTTCAAAAAATCGAACGCGAGCGCGACCACGATCAGCCCCACGAGGAGCGGCAGCGCCAGTTCATGCATGTCGTCGGGCCCCGATCAGCTGTGGTCGATGACGATGCCGTCGATGACGTTGGCAACGTCTTCGAAAGCGTCGACGATCCGCTCAAGATGCTTGAAGATTTCACGCTGGACGATGAACTGAATGGCATCTCCGTTGCGGTGCGCCTGAAACGCCTGTTTGAGGCCGGCCGAATGGATTTCGTCAGCATGGCCTTCCATGCGGACCAGCCGCTCGGTCAGCTCGTGCAGGCGCGCGCCGTTCGCTCCGACGTTGCGGAGCAGCGGCATTGCCTCGGCCACCAGGCGGGCGGAATCGACGATGATCGCGGCCATATCCTTCATTTCCTGCCCGAACTCGGCCACTTCGTAGAGCTGGATTGCCGAAGCCGCCGCCTGCATCTCGTCGATCGCATCGTCCATCGATCCGATCAGTGCGGTGATCGAGCTGCGGTCGAACGGGGTGAGGAAGGTCTGGCGAACCGTAGTCAGCACTTCGCGAATGATTTGATCGGCGTCATGCTCGCGTTCGAAAATCTCGCGCGCGTTTTCGTGCATGGATGGACCTCCCTGCACCAGGCGGCCGGTGGCGTCGGCTGCGGCGGTGAGCGCGACCGCATGGGCTTCGAACAGCTCAAAGAAGCCGCCGGTCCTCGGCAGCAGGCGGTGGAACCAGGCGAACATATTTCCTACCCTTGATTTTTCGGCGACCCGGTCGAGCATGCCATTGCGGCGGGCGACCTGATTGAACTCGCTTGCGTTGAATGAGCGGATGAGATCTCTCAGATCCGGTTCGTCGACGGCATTTGCGGCATCGGCGAGGCTGAACCAGCGTCGCTCTCGCTGATTTCGTTCCTTCCAGTCCGCCAATTCTTCGCTGACGGAGAGCGGAAAAACCTCGACATCGGCCATCAGCGAAGCGCCACTGCCTTTGCGTTTGCGATAGCGATAGCTTCCTAAAGGAGTCGGGCAGACGGCGCCCCGAACGCCTGCTTCCTCTTCGGCTTCCTGTGCAGCTGCGGTATGGGGAGCGATGCTGTTGGCAAAATTTCCCTTTGGGACCACCCAGCGTCGTGATTCACGCGACGTCACCAGCAGAATCTGCACGGGAGCGTCCAGTTGAAAGCCGGCAGACCGGTAGGGCAAGGCTGCGATCTGTCGAATGGCGCTGATCCCCCGGAGAAATGGCGGCCCGACGCCACCGCTAACGCTCGACGGGGACTAGTGGGACGCCCGATGGCCCGCAAGAAAAATGAAACTTTTGTTACAGTGCCGTTGTGCCAAGCTTACGCAGTGGGTTGGCTGGACGCGACGAAAGTCCCATGGGATGCAAAGCAGCCACTGGCTAATATCCCGCCTTGGTAGGAGGCCGTCCTAGCGGGCCAGTCCGTTGAACCAGTCGCTGGCTGCCAAAAGATCTTCCCCTGGCGCCGCCCGTAACCAAGCCGGCCCACGCTCCTCTTGGACAATCGATATGGCTCGTTCGCTGAGCGGCACGTCAAAATGGACACCGCACTGATCTTCGTCGCGCCATATGATTGATCCGAAGGCTTCAAGCCTGCCCAGGAGGACAATGACCTCCTGGCCTGGAGCGGGCAGATTGTCGCCTCGAAGCTTTGCCCCGCAAGTCGAGAGATCAAGGAGATCGACGCCGACGGTTTCCATTGTCGTCATCATGGTTGCACGGATCATCACGACTTCGCGCAGGGAGCGGCGAACGCCACCCGGTTTATCGATACGCTTACCAAAAACCATGTCCGGACCCTCCATCGAAGGTCCCCCGCCGCCGAACCTATTAACACTTCGCGGCTAACCAACGATTACGGATATTGGAAAAGCGGACCTTCACCATGCCTAGGCGATGGGACGCCTCCTTGGGCGGAGCGCCCCTCCGACCGCCAGAACACCAAACGCAGAGATACTGCAGTTAACGAAAGATAGATTACCAGGCGGCGGCAATGAGCAGAGAGAGGCCTCTACAGGGGGGCGATATCATGGCCAATGCTGTTGCGGCGCCGAGCGGAACGCGTCTGGAATCGCTGGACTTCATTCGAGGGTGTGCCCTCTTCGGCATTCTCATCATGAACATCGTCGGCATGGGCATGGGCCCCGCCTATGACAACCCAACCGTCATGGGCGGCGACACGGGCATCAACCTGTGGACCTGGTTCATCGTCAACGTGGGTTTCGAAGGCACGCAGCGCGGCCTCTTCTCGATTCTGTTCGGCGCCGGTGTCATCCTCTTCACGAGCCGGCCCGATTCCACAGACGCTTATTTCCGCCGCAACCTCTGGCTGATCGCGTTTGGCCTGTTCAATGCCTGGGTCCTGTTGTGGGGTGGCGACATCCTCTATTTTTACGGATTGACTGCTCTGTTCCTGTTTTCGTTCCGCAATCTGCCCGGAAAGAAATTGCTTGGCCTCGGCATCGCGGCATTCGTCCTTGGTGCCGCCTGGAGCGGGCTTGAAACGTACAACATGCTCAACCTGCACAAGCGCGCTCTCGCTGCCGAAACGGTGCCGGTTGCCGACCGGAACGAAGAACAGAAGAAGACAGTCGAGGAGTGGATGGAACAGTCGCGCGGCTCTCCTTCGCCGGAGACGGTTGCCCGGCTAAAACGGGAAAATCAGGGCGGTTATGTCAGCGCACTCGTGGTGCGCGCGCCTCGAATCAGCCAGGCCCAATCCTGGGACGCCTACCGTTATTTCTTCGACATCTTCGGGATGATGATGATCGGCATGGCGCTGTTCAAGCTCGGCGTGCTGACCTTGGAGGCAAGGACGCGGACCTATCTGGCGATGATGTTGGGCGGTTACTGCTATCGGCATGCCGCTCAACATTTACGAGGCCAATTGGCTAATGAGCCACGGTTTCTCGGGCATCGCCAGACATCAGGCGGAGATCACCTACGATTTCGCGCGGCTGGCGCAAACGATCGGGCACCTCGGGCTGCTCGGGCTCTTCCTCAAGTCGGGCACCTTTGCATGGTTCAGGCGCTCGATGGCGGCGGTCGGCCGAATGGCGCTCACCAATTATCTGAGCCACTCGGTCGTCGCGCTGATCATCTTCGTGTTGCTGGGCCATTGGGGAGCGCTGGAACGGCACCAGCTCTATTATATCGTCTTCTCCATTTGGGCGGTGCAGATCGTCATCAGCCCGCTGTGGCTGAAGCATTTCCACTTCGGCCCGGCCGAATGGCTGTGGCGCTACCTGACCTACGGCAGGCAGCCCCAGTTCCGGCGAGAGGCACCCGTTTCGGGCGCTCAGCCCCTCCCTGCCGGATAGGAACTGACAGACGTTAGCGGGCGGCCGTCGCCGCTTTCAGCACTTCCGCGGCGTGACCCGGCACCTTGACCTTGCGCCAAGCCTTCAGCACCCGGCCATCCTTACCGATGAGGTAGGTCGCGCGCTCCATCCCCATATATTTGCGGCCGTACATCGACTTTTCGATCCAGGTGCCGAAGGCGTCGCTGATCACGCCGTCCTCATCCGAGGCGAGCGGGATCTTGAGATCATATTTGGCGATGAACTTGTCATGCTTTTTCATCGGATCGCGCGACAGGCCGACCACCTTTACGCCCGCCTTGGCGAAGTCATCGGCCAACTCCGTGAAATCCTGCGCTTCCCTGGTGCAGCCCGAGGTGTCGTCCTTGGGATAGAAATAGAGCACCAGTGGATGACCGGGAGCGGTCAAATTCACGGTCATTCCATCGCTCAGTTGCGCAACGAGCGCCGGAACCCTGTCGCCTTCACCGATCATGCATCGCTCCCTTTAAATCTTGCCCAGCGGGCCGAAATCCTCTGCCGCGCGGCGCCGGCCGCGGCAAGCAGCGAGGGCCAATCTTCGTGCCCGCACAGCGAGGCAACCAGCGACTGGGACTGTTCGGCCGGCTCCATGCCCTGCGTCCCGACCAGGCGGAGCACGACCAGCATCCTGCTCAGCAACCGCAGATCCGGGTCCGCGTCGTCGTCGATCAATCCTTCCTCGGCCAGCGCGGCCAGCGCCACCTCGAGCCGCGGGTCGAGGCCGATGCGGTGGGTCAGCTGGAGCGTGTGGACAGCGAATTCCAGGTCGACGAGCCCGCCCGGCCCCAGTTTGATGTCGAGCGGCCCGGCGGGCGGCTTGTGACGGGCGATCTCCTCGCGCATCGCCGCGGCGTCGGCACTGACCTTTGCCGGGTCGGTATCGGTTTGGAGAATCGCGCAGATAAGATCGCGCGCCTTGGCGCGGGCCTCCTTGGAACCGCTCAACGGCCGGGCCCGGCACAGCGCCATATGCTCCCATGTCCAGGCCTCGCTTCGCTGATAGGTTTCGAACGCCTCCATGCTCACCGCCAACATGCCCTGCGCCCCTTGCGGCCTCAGGCGGGTGTCGACTTCGTAGAGCGGACCGGCGGCCGTCGGCGTGGCGAGCGCGGCGCCGATTCGGCTGGCAAGGCGATTATAATAGTCGGTCGCGGGCAGCGGCCTGGCCCCGTCCGACTGTGCCCCGGGCGGCGCGTCGAACAAATAAATGAGGTCGAGGTCGCTGGCATGGGTCAGGGCCCGTCCTCCCAGCCGGCCGAGCCCCAGCACGACCATCTCGCCGCCTGCCACCTTGCCATGGGTCCGCTCGAATTCGCGCCGGACACGTTCGGCAAAGGCGACAATCGCGGCCTCGGCTAGGTCACTATAACCCTCGGCGATGATGATCGGATCGCGGTGGGCCGCCAGCAATTGCACGCCCAAAGCGAAGCGCCTCTCGCCGACCATTCGCCTGATACGGTCCAAAGCCAAGTCGAACGGCTCGTCGCGCACCACTTCCAGGAACCGTTCGGCCAGCACTACGGCGTTGGGCGGTAGCGCGAAGCTGGATTCGTCGATCAGCCCGTCGAGCAGCGTCGGCCTTCGGCCCAACTGCTCGGCCAGCGGCGGAGCATGGGCGAGGATCAGCGCGAGCAGGTCGGCCAGTCTCGGCCGGGCGGCGAGCAACCGATAGAGATTTACGCCGCTCGACAATTTGTCGACGATATCGCTGAAGCGGTTGAGCGCGCGGATGGGGTCCGGCCCCGCCGCCACCGCGCGCATCAGCGTTGGCAGCATTTCCTCGAACGCGGCCCGCGCGGCTGGAGAACGAAGCGAACGGGCGCGGCCTGATCGCCAGTCGCCAACGCGGCGGAACGCCTCCTCGATCTCGGTGAACCCCATTGCGCCAGTTCGGTCCGAAGGATGTCGGGATCGTTCGAAAGCCGCTCGTCGCGCTCCGAGACAAGTCCGTCGAACTGCTGACCGACGGCTTCGACATGAGGCGCCAGGGCATTCAGAAGACCGGCACCGTCTCCATAGCCACCCAGTTGCGCCACCGCTTCCAGCGCCGCCGGATCGGATGGCAGCCGATGCTCCTGCCGGTCGTCGATCATCTGGATGCGATGCTCCACCGTCCTGAGCGCCCGATAGGCATTGCCGATGGCGAGGGCGACCTCGCGCTCAAGGCGCCCCGCACCGGCCAGGGCATCAAGCGCGTCAAGTGTTGCGGGAGCACGCAACTCCGGCTCCCGGCCGCCATGGACCAGTTGCTGCACCTGGGTGAAGAATTCTGCCTCGCGGATTCCGCCGCGGCCGCGCTTTAGATCAAAGCCGGGTGCGAACGCCTGGCCCTGGGCATAATGGTCGCGGATCCGCAGCGAGATGTCGCGGATTTCCTGGATCGCGCCGAAATCGAGCGCGCGCCGCCAGATGAACGGCCGGATTTCATCGAGGAAGGATTGGCCGAGAGCGATGTCGCCCGCCGCCGCGCGGGCGCGGATGAATGCCGCCCGCTCCCACGGCAAAGCCGAGCTTTCGTAATAGCTGATCGCGGCACCCGCCGGCAGGACGATCGGGGTCACTTCGGGTGAAGGCCGCAAGCGCATGTCGACGCGGGCGACATAGCCGTCATGGGTCCGTTGCTGCATCAACTCGATGAACCGGCGGCCATAGCGCACCGCCGCCTCACCGGGCTCGTCGCGCGGGCGCCGCGGCAACGTCTCTGGATCGAACAGCAGAACGAGGTCGACGTCCGAAGAATAGTTGAGCTCACGACTGCCTAGCTTGCCGAGCGCCAGGATCGCGAGGCCCCGTGGCTCCTCGTCGGGCACTCGCTCGAGGATCGCTGCCCTGATTGCCTGGTCCATCGCCGCATCGGCAAAATCGGACAAAGTCGCAGTGACCCATTCGAGGGGCTGTTCGCCGCTCAAGTCCGCAAGGGCGACGGCCAGCGCCAGGGCGTGGCGGCGACGGCGCAACTGTTCGCCGACCGACCCGCCATCAAGCGCCAGCGCGCTTGCGGCGGCCGCCTCGCTGCCCATTTTTACGAATTCCTCGACAACATGGGGAAAGGCGGCCGCGGCACCGCGAAGGAATGGCGCATGGGCCTGCGCGCGGGCCAGCGCGGCGACCCTATCGGCCGAAATGACTGTTGCCGTCATGTGACGAGTTCTGGCCGATTTTCATGAGATGGGAAACCGCTTGGCCGTTCAAGCATTTGACACTCTGATGAAAATTGAACGTCCCCCTCTGCCGAGGACGAATGGTTCGATGACTGGCGTAGCAAGCTGGACCGACCTTCCGCCCTGTCAGGCCGGCCTGGCAGCAGCGCTTCGGCGTGCCTTCGTGTTGCCGGCAGACGAAACTTCGCAAAAGTTCGAAGAACTGCTTGGCCGGCTCAACTAGGCAATGTCAGCCGCGGTCGCGGCTGAGGTCGTCCACTTCGCTCATGATTTCCTGCAACGCCGACTTGTCCGGATCGGTCTTGTGCTGCCGCCGCGACGGAAGCTTGCCGCCGGTCAGCAATGCCTCGAGCGCCACGCGCCCGCGCGCCACGCGGCTTTTGATCGTGCCGACCGCACAGCCGCATATTTCGGCCGCTTCCTCATAGGCAAAGCCGCCGGCCCCGACCAGGATCAGCGCCTCGCGCTGCGGCTGCGGCAGGTGCAGCAATGCGCGCTGCATGTCGCCCAGCTCGACATGCCGGTCCTGGCTCGCCGGCGCGGCGAGAATCTTGGCCGCGGTGACGTCGTCCCATTCGCCCTTGAACCGCGCCCGCCGCATCTGGCTTAGGAACAGGTTGCGCAGGATGATGAAGGTCCAGGCGCGCATGTTGGTGCCCGCCTGGAACCGCTTGCGCGCCGCCCAGGCCTTGAGCAGCGTCTCCTGGACCAGGTCGTCGGCAAGGTCGCGGCTTCCGGACAAGGAGCGGCCAAAGGCGCGCAGATGCGGAATCACCTGCGCCAACTGATCCTTGAACTCGTCATCCGGCAGCGGCACCGGGTCAGGGCGCTCCATATCTTCTTCGCGGTCCGGTTGCTGCTTCAATGGATCCCGCCCCGTTTCGCCTGCGGCAAACTCGTCCGCGGCACGTTCATGATACGCTTCGTTGCTACACATTGATGTAGGGCTTAGCGGGCGATGAACAATATCAGCGCGAATATGCCGATCACCAGCAGCAGGCCGACGCCAAGCACGACCCGCGTGACGTGCGGCGTCGTTCCGGCCCGGGCTTCAGTGGTCGTCAAATGTTCGGGCGTGCCGTTGGTCATGTGTACCCCTGTAAGGAAATTCAGTTTGACCCCTAACGATGTAGGGGTTCCCGCTGTTCCATGACCGCAACAGAATGAACGCAAGCTTGCCTGAAGATCAGGCCGCAGGGACGGTCGCCGCGTCGAAGAACAGCGCCTGGCTGATGGCCGCTTTCACCGTCGAGCGCTGAAATGGCTTGGTAATGAGGAAGGTTGGCTCGGGCCGGGTTCCCGTCAGCAGCCGCTCCGGGAAGGCGGTGATGAAAATCACCGGGACCGAGAATTCGGCGAGGATGTCCTTGACCGCGTCGATGCCGCTGCTGTCGTCTGCCAGCTGGATATCGGCAAGGACCAGCCCCGGCGGCGACTTGCGGGCCTGCGCGACCGCCTCGTCGCGGGTCACTGCGACACCGGTGACATTATGGCCGAGATCGCGGACGATGGATTCGATATCCATCGCAATGATCGGCTCATCCTCGATGATCAGCACGTCGGCATGGGTCTGCCGCTCGATTTCTCCCATCGCTTCGGCGACCAGGCTGTCGACATCCTCCGCCGAGGCATCGATCAAGTAGCCAGTATCCTCGCTGGAAAAACCTTCCAGGCTGGTGAGAAGCAGGGCCTGGCGCGACAATGGCGTGATGCGCGACAGCCGGGCCTGGGCGATCCCCTCGGGACCACCAATCTCCATCGACGGCTCCTCGCCCTCTTCGACGTTGGCGCTGGACCAGATGGCGTGGAATGTCCGGTAAAGTCCCAGTCTGGGATCGACATCGCGCGGAAAATCGTCGGGAGAAGCGACAATCGTCTCAAGCGTGGCACGGACGAATGCGTCGCCATGCATCTGACTGCCGGTCAGCGCGCGCGCATAACGGCGAAGAAAGGGAAGATGTGGTGCAAGTTCCTGGCCCAGCGACATAAATGGTAGCTCCCCTTGAAATCCAAAAATCGTTGCGCGCCCGTTTTGGCCGGGGCGTTGTTATGGTGCAACCCTGTCGACCGTTGGAATGCGCCGTCACAGCGACGCAACACCCTTCGCCCCAAGTTTGCCAGAGTGGAACAAAGGATAGGCGATTTGGTTTCCTCTCCCAACTTGCATCGCTTGTGGGTGGATTGACGGCTCGAGCGGGCGGGCGGTAGTGCCTTTCGCTCCTCGGGTGGCTTTCCCAAGCCCTCGTTGGCTATGCGCCGTGTTATACGTTGAAAAAGGATTAGGCGCATATGCTTGCGCTCGAGGGGGACGAGAGGTTGAGTGGGACGAGCAAAGCCAATGGCAGCCGCGGGCCATCGGGCGCCCGTGACAAAAAAACACGCAAGGACCGCTCAGGAACCGTCGGGCGCGCGCTCCGCACAGTCTATGACGACATGCTCCGCGAGGAAGTGCCGAGGGATTTTCTGGACCTGCTGCGCAAGCTGGACTGACCCCGTCATCGCCCGGATCCAGTTCGCCTGATGGAACGCCGGCATTCCGTTCTGGAACGCTGGCCAACCGGAGCCGTGCTGTTGCTGCTGCTGACCGCGGCATTGCTCCCGCTCGGCCTGGTTCTAGCCTGGATCGCGCAGCAGAACGTCCGAGAGACCGACCGGGCACTCATTGAGCGCGCAGACCAGCAGGGTCTGGTCGCGTTCCAGGCAATTGAAGGTCTGATCGCCCGCAATGCCCTGGCGTTGCGAATTGCCGCCAATGGATCGCTTACCTACGATCGATCGAATCCTTGCGTTCCCGCCGCCCGAGCGCTCGCCGTGGCGCCGGCTGTCGCCCGGCAATTTCGCATCCGTGATACCGACGGCCAGGTGATCTGCACCGTAGGCCAATTCGCCCTGGAGCGCGGCGAATTGCTGGTCGCGCCGGGCGACATTCGAATGTGGGTGTCAGCGCAAAAGTCCGTTCTTTACCGGGTTGGACTGGCCGGCGGCATGGCGACCGGCGTTCTCACTGTTGAAGAATTGCGGCGGTCGGCGCTCGACGCAACTAACGGACTCAGACGACTGACGATCAGTGATGGCATGAGGGAGCTCAGGGTCATTGATGGACAGCCGACGGCCGGTTTGAGACAGCAAGCACGCGAACGGAGTTATGCAATCCATGGCGGAGATCTGCGCATCAAGACGGTGGCCACGATCGAACGTACCAGCTTGCTGGACCAGATCGTCATGCTTCTGCCGGTACTGATGTGGGTTGCCGCCACTTTGCTCAGCTGGCTCCTGGTTCGCCGGCTTTTCCTCGTGCCGCTGGCCGGCCTCCAGCGCGCGGTCAGCGAATATCAACCCGACGGTGAAGGGCTGAATCTGCCGGCCAAGCTCGGTGTTGCATCCGAGATCCGTGAATTATGCGAAGCATTTGAACGCGCGGTCGATCGGATCGAAGGAGCCGAGCGGGAGGCGCTCGATGCTCTCGACGGGCAGCGGCGGCTGGTCCGCGAAGTCCATCATCGGGTCAAGAACAACCTCCAGGTCGTGGCCTCGCTGCTGAGCATTCATGGCCGCAGCGCCAACAAGATCGAGGCCAAGGCCGCTTATTCGGCGATCGGACGGCGGGTCGACGCGCTGTCGGTGGTCCATCGCCATCATTATGCGGAGATGGAGGAAAACCGCGGCCTCGCGCTGAGGCCGCTGTTGACCGAGCTGGCTGCCGACCTTCGATCGAGCGCCCCGAGCGAGGCGCGCGGCATGCGGATCGAGCTTGACCTGGACGCGCCCTCGACGACGCAGGATGTCGCGGTCGCGTCCGCCTTCCTCGTCACCGAGATCGTCGAGTTCGCCATGCTTCGGCATCCGAACGATACGATCGAAATCTCGCTTCGGCGCGAGGACGAGCTTACTGCGACGCTGGCCATTTCGTCCTCGGTGCTGGTCCCCGAAGGAGACCCCGACGACGTTGCCAAGCAGCAGTTCGAACGGATCGCAGAAGGGCTGGCCCGGCAACTTCGCTCGCCGCTCGACCGCAAATTGGGCCGTTACGCGGTTACCCTGCCGGTCTTCCCTAAAGACTGATCGGCACGGAACGCAAAAAATGCGACGAATCGTTGAATAATTTTTCCAAGGCCGGGAACCGAGTCGGAAAAGAGGGCGTTTAAGAGGTCGGATAGTGACCTTTTGCCCCCCCGCTCTCGCTATCCGACGAAATGGGCCCGGATTCGCCAACCCTCCCCCCCCCGGTGGCGTTTTCGGGCCCACATTTTTGTCTGCAGCCTTGTCTTCGGCCGTCGCCCGGCGAGCCGCGCGCCAGTGGGTCAGGCGGATCATCAGGATCGCGAACTCGTACAAGGCGTAGAGGGGCACGAGCAGCAACAGCATCGACACGACGTCCGGCGGCGTCAGCACTGCTGACACCGCAGCGGCGATGACGACCGCATAGCGTCGCGACCTGGCCAGCTGTTCTCGTGTGACGATCCCCGCCCGCTCGAGCACCATCAGCAACACTGGCGTCAGGAAGGCGACACCGAAGCCGAACAGAAAACGGGTGACGAAGTTCAGATAATTGCCGATCGCCGGAAGCGCTTCCTGGGTGACCCCGCCGACATCCCCCTCGAAGCCGAGCAGGAATTTGAGCGCCCAGGGCATGGCGACGAAATAGGCAAAGCTTGCACCCGCCGCGAAGAAGAAGGGCGTCATCAGCAGGAACGGCAGGAACGCTTTCTTCTCCTTCGCATAGAGGCCCGGCGCAACGAACCGCCAAATCTGGGTTGCAAGCACCGGGAAGCTGATCATCAACGCGGCAAAGAAGGCGACCTTCACCTCAACGAAGAAGGCCTCGAAAATATCGGTGTAGATCAGCTTTCCCTGGCCGGCGGCAAGCAGGGGCTGGACCAGCACCGCGAAGATCGGCTTGGCGAAATAGAGGCAAACGAAAAAGCCAGCGAACAACGTCACTACGCACCACAGCAGCCGCCGCCGAAGCTCGATCAAATGATCAAGCAGGGGCGCTTTGGTCTCGTCGATGTCGCTGATCATGGCAGTGGCCGCTCGGCAGCCGGCGTCGGAGTCATCGTCGGGCGCGGCGGGCGCTTCAAGCGGTAGGTTCGGCTGCTCGTCGACGGGAGGCAGCGAGGTCATCACCGGCAGAGGATCGGGATAATCGCCGTCGGACGGAAATTGGGCGAGGATACGCTGGTTCTCCTCACTCCACTGCTTCTCCATTTCCTCAAGCTCGGCCTCGCGGATGACATTTTCGATGCCTGAGGTGAAATGACGTGCATAGCCCCGCAACTGACCTATCCAGCGGCCGATCGTCATCATCACGCGCGGCAGTTCCTTGGGCCCGATGAACAGCAAGGCCACCACTGCCACGACCAGCAGTTCCGAAGTGTCGACGCCGAACATCGGCGGGCCGGACGGCGCTTAGCTGCGCGTTTGATCGTCAGCCGACGGCGGCGCCGTCGGCTCGGCGGGACGCGGGGTGATGTCGATCGGCGTCTGGGTGGGCTGCGACTGCTGGGGCGGCAGCTGGCGCGGATCGGCCGGCTTGTCGTCGTCCGAAAGTCCGTGCTTGAAACTCTTCAGGCCCTTCGCGACGTCGCCCATCATCGCCGAGAAGCGATTGCCGCCGAACAGCAGCAGGACGAGCACCGCGAGGATCAGGATATGCCAGAGGCTGAAACCGCCCATGAGGAAACTCCGATAAAGGGACTTGAGGACTAGTTAGTCCTCCTCCGTGTCATTTTCCAGTTGAAGCTGAAATACCGCTTCGTCGAGCGGATCGAGCAGGCCGGCGGCCTTGAGGTCGTCGATCCCCGGCAGGTCGCGGCGCGAACCAAGGCCGAAGTGAGTTAGGAAATCGGGCGTCGTCGCGTAAAGCAACGGCCGGCCGGGCGCTTCGCGCCGCCCTGCGGTCCTTACCCAGCCCGCCTCCATCAGCACGTCGAGCGTGCCTTTCGAAATCTGCACGCCGCGGATGGCCTCGATTTCGGCGCGGCTGACAGGCTCATGATAGGCGATGATCGCCAGCGTCTCGGTCGCCGCGCGCGACAGGCGGCGCGCATCCTCGCGGGTCCGGCGAAGAATGTGGGCCAGGTCAGGTGCGGTCTGGAAATGCCAGCGCCCGCCCCGCTCCGCCAGCTCGACGCCGTGACCCGCATAGCGCTCGGCAAGCGCCAAGAGCGCCGCTTCTATATCGCCCTCGCCAACATAGGCGGCAATATCCTCGATGCTGAGCGGCGCATCCGACGCGAACAATGCCGCTTCGACGGCGCGGGTCAGATCGTCCATCAGGCCGCGTTCCGCACCAGCAGCTCGGCAAAGGGCTCGCGCTGCTCGATTTCGAGCCGCCCCTGCCGCGCCAGTTCGAGCGCTGCGACGAAGCTGCTGGCCAGCGCCGATCTGCGATACTGCGGATCGGCGGTAACCGGCAGGAACGCTTCCAGCGTGGTCCAGTCCAGCGCCTTGCCGATCAACGCCGATACGCGCTGGATTGCATCCTCCAGCGTCATCACTGACCGGTGGGCGACGACGTGCATCGCCGGCTGGGTGCGTGCCTTGACCTGGCCATAGGCTGCGTAAAGGTCGAAGGAGCTGACCTGCCAGTCCGACTTGCGCACCAGCTTAAGCCCTTCCGGAGCGCCGCGCGCAAAGACGTCCCGGCCCAGCCGGTCACGGCCCATCAGCCGAGCGCCGGCCTCGCGCATCGCATCGAGACGCTGCAGGCGGAGCTGAAGCCGAAGCGCCAGTTCCTCGGGAGATGGATCGACCGTCGGGTCCCTGGGCAGCAGCAAACAGCTTTTGAGATACGCCAGCCATGCCGCCATCACGAGATAATCGGCGGCGATCTCAAGCCGCAGCGCCTTGGCTTGCTCGAGATAGGTCAGATATTGCTCGACCAGCGCCAGAATTGAAATCTGATGGAGGTCGACCTTTTGCGAGCGGGCGAGGTTGAGCAGCAGATCGAGCGGTCCCTCCCAGCCGCCAAGGCTGAGATTCAACGCATCGTCGTCGCGCACTGCCGTCTGAAAAAATTGCTCTTCTTCCACGCCCTACCCCGTTGGAGAGAGCGTAGCGAAGCCGACGAACGGCGCAACTGGATTGCTAATAAATCGCGAGCGTTCGGATCAGCCCGTCCGGCGCGAGCGTGAATTCGTAGGTGAGCTCAGCCGGGCTGCCCGGGAAATTGCCGGTGACATTGCCAACGACGATTGTGGTCCCGTCCTGTTCGTTCTGGCGCAAGGGCTTGATGCTGATCCCATATTTGGCGATGGTTTCTTGCTTCCATCGCCTGATCTCGTCCCTGCCGGCATAGCACCGCCCTTCATCCCGCACCTCGGCGTCGGGCGCGAAACAAGTGACCATCCCCTCCGCATCATGAGCGTTTTGGGCAGTGAAATATCGGTCGAGGGTTTGAGGGAGTGTCAGGGTCACGGCATGCCTCCTAGCGCGACTGCGCGGCACTCGCAGCGACGCGGATATGGGGGCTAAACCAGTGCCAGCAAGGCATCGCGCTTGGCTACCGCCTGGGCGAAATCCATTTCGTCGTCGGGGGTGAAGCGCATCGCCATGGCGCGGGCAAGGCGCGCTTCGCCTTCGGCGGAGATGCCGCCGATCGCATCGGCGACCGAAAGCATATTCTCCATGTTGCCGTCGCAGTGCAGCGCAACGTCACAGCCTGCGGCGATGCAGGCCGCGGCGCGCTGGCCGTGATCGCCCGCAAGCGCCTCCATGCCGATGTCGTCGCTCATCAGGAAACCGTCGAAGCCGATCCGCTGGCGAATAATCTCGTGGATGATGAACGGCGATTGCGACGCGGGTCGCTCGGCATCCCAAGCCGTATAAAGGATATGGCTGGTCATACCCATCGCGGCATCGCGCAGGCGCTCGAACGGCTCCAGGTCGATCGAGAGATCTTCCTCGTTCGCGTCGACGATCGGCAGCTCGTGATGGCTGTCGACCAGCGCTCGGCCATGTCCCGGCATGTGCTTGACGACGCCCAGCACGCCGGCCGATGTCAGCCCGTCGAGGATCGCCCGGCCCAGTGCCGCCACCTGCATCGGTTCGGATCCAAGCGCGCGGTCGCCGACGATGTCGGTCGCTCCCGGCTGGCGGACGTCAAGCATCGGCAGGCAGTCGATATTGACCCCGGCCTCGTGGAGCATCAGTCCCAGCGCCCGCGCATTCACCCGCGCCGCCTCGATCGCGCTGGATGGGGCAAGCTGATACAGATTGTCGAACGCCTCGCCGGCCGGGAACGCGGGCCATTCGGGTGGCCGCATTCGCGCCACGCGTCCCCCCTCCTGGTCGATCAGGATCGGCACTTCGTCATGACCTTCGAGGTCGCGAATGGCGTCTGTCAGCCGTCGCAACTGTTCCCTGGTCTCAATATTTCTCTTGAACAATATGTAGCCCGCGGGCCTTGCATCGCGGAAGAAGCCCACCTCTTCTGCCAGCAGCGCCGGCCCGTGCAGCCCGTAAATCGCCGCCTGCATCAGTTGACCACCAGGCAGCTTTCGCCGGCTGCCTTCAGCGCGGCGCAGGCGGCGCGGATCTGCTCGGACGATCCGACCGCCCTCAATCGCACGATCGACTTGCCGCCGACCGTCGCGGTAACGACGAATTTCTTCAGCGCCGCAACCTCCGGGAAGCGGCCCGATAGCAGCTTCCATGCCGTGTCGGCCTTGATCGTCGAGGCATAGGCGCCGAGCTGGACCGTCGGGCCCGATGGCGCAGCAGGCGCCGCCGCTCCGTCGGGAGCGGGTTCCCTGGTTTCCTTGGGCGGAACCTTCTTTGGCGGCGGAACCGGGGCAACCTGTTCAACCGGCGGCTGGATCATTTCCGGTGGCAGCTTGCCTACGTCGAGCGCGGCGTCGGGGTCTTCACCCGCGCTGGTCGAATAGGCCGTCTCGCTTTCGCCGGCGACATCGAGCCCGCCCGGATCGGTCGGCTTCACCTTGTAGGGACCAGGCTCGGCCCGGATCAGTTCGGGCGCGCCCAGCACTGTAGGATCGCGCTGGCCGAGCCAGAACATGGTCCCGGCAACGATTGCCCCGGCCAGCAGGACGAGGAGCAACGCAACGAGCATCTTGCGGGCGGAAATGGCACGCGGACCGTCCTCGTTCTCGACCGCCTCCAGCCAGGGCAATGACTGATCGTCATAGCCTCGTGCGTCGCTCATGCTCGTCCCTCTCCCACCTGACATATCCCTTCTAATGGCATGCGCGCATGTTGGGAGGGGGTACGCGTCGCATTTTTTTGCCCTCCCCGGGGAGAGATCTCACGCCACTGTGCAGGCGCGGCCGATGGTCTTCAGATTGCTGCACAACGCCCGGGCATACTGCCTCGAAGGCGTGCCGAGCTGGAGCCGGTAGAAACGCTTCGAACGGATCGAGATCGCCTCGATGCTTTTGGGCATCGTAGTGAGATAAGTGTAGTCGCGCACCGTGCTCTGCCAGGCGAGTTCGGCCTGGCGGGACGTTGTGTATACGCCCAACTGGACCGTCTTCCCCCTCACGACCTTGGCCCGCGGATTTACAGTTGGCCGGACTAGCGGCTCCGGCGCCGGTGGGGGCAGCGAGGCAATCGCGATGGCCGCTTCTGAAGGGATGATGTCAGCTTCCGGATCGCCCGTCTGATCTTTCACCACTGTCTTATATGCCGCGTTTGTTGGAACCGCCTTGATCCGCCGTCGGGCCGTTAGCCTTGTCCTGCGAGGCTTGGCGGCAGCTTTTGCAACCGGGCTTGGGGCGATCTGCTCAGGCCGCTCGAGCGGCGGCAGCACGATTTGCGGCTGCATGTCCGCGGGCGCGGGGAGGACCACACTAACTTGTGGCGGGACTTCATCGGTCTCCGGAAACAGCGGCGCGTCGCGCATCAGCAATGTGACGATCGAGGCCAGGCCGATGGCGCCGATCGCCGCGGCGGCACCCGGGCGGCGGTTTGATTTCTTTCGCGGCGGAGCGCGATAGGGCTCCAGCCAGGGCAGCCTGTTGCCGTCCCTCACCACCCCCGCATCGGCCATCAGCGCATCTCCTCGGCGGCCTCCACTCCCATCAGCCCCAGGCCGTTCCGGATAACCTGCCCGATCCCACGCGCCAGTTCCAGCCTTGCGCGAGATAATTGTGGATTATTTTCAAGGAGGAAGCGCCGTTCCGGGTCGTCGTTGCCGCGGTTCCACAGCGCATGCAGCGCCGCAGCAAGATCGTACAGGTAAAAGGCGATACGATGCGGCTCATGCGCCATCGCCGCCGCTTCGACGGTGCGCGGATATTGGGCGGCGATCTGGACCAGTGCCAATTCTTCACCATCGAGCAAGGACAGGTCCGCTTGGCTTTCCAGCGTTAGTCCGGCGTCCGCCGCTTTGCGCTGCAGCGAGCTGATCCGCGCATGGGCATATTGGACGTAGAAGACCGGATTGTCCTTCGACGCCTCGACCACCTTTGCGAAATCGAAGTCGAGCGGAGTGTCGGCCCGCTTGGTCAGCATCATGAAGCGCACGACGTCCTTGCCGACTTCCCGAACGACATCGGCCAGCGTGACGAAGTTGCCCGAGCGCTTGCTCATCTTGATCGGCTCTCCGGCGCGGAACAGGCGAACCATCTGGATGATCTTGACATCCAGGTCGACGCGGCCGTCGGTCAGCGCCTTGACCGCCGCCTGCACCCGCTTGACCGTTCCGGCATGGTCGGCGCCCCAGATGTTGACCAGATGATCGGCGCCCTGCGCCTTGTGCAGGTGATAGGCCGCATCGGCGCCGAAATAAGTCCAGCTGCCATCCGACTTCTTCATCGGTCGGTCCTGGTCGTCGCCGAACTGGGTCGATCGGAACAGGGTCAGCTCCACCGGCTCCCACTCGTCGTGCGGATCAAGGCTCTTCGGCCGCTCCAGCTGGCCCTCATAGACCAGGCCCTTGGCGCGGAGATTGTCCATCGCCTCCTCGACCTTGCCCGATGCGTGCAGCTCGGCCTCGGACGCGAAAAGATCGTGGCGGATGCCGAGCAGGCCGAGGTCGTGGCGGATGAGGTCGAGCATCGCCGCAACCGTCTTGCGCTTGAAGAGATCGAGCCATTCGCTCTCGGGCGCGCCAACGAACTTGTCGCCGAACTCGGCGGCCAGAAGCGCTCCCACCGGCTCAAGATAGTCTCCGGGATAGAGTCCTTCCGGGATCTCGCCGATATCCTCGCCGAGCTTCTCGCGGTAACGCAGGTGCGCCGAGCGGGCGAGCGTGTCGACCTGGCCGCCGGCATCGTTGACATAATATTCCTTGGTGACCCGGAATCCCGCCGCCTCGAGCAGCCGGGCAAGCGCGTCCCCGACTACCGCCCCGCGGCAATGGCCCATGTGCATCGGACCGGTCGGATTGGCCGAGACATATTCGACATTCACTCGCTCGTTATTGCCGATGTCCGACAGGCCGTAGCGCTCACCTTCGCCGAGGATCGTGGTCAGCTCGGCGCGCCAACTCTCCTCGCCCAGCCGCAAATTGATGAATCCTGGCCCCGCCACCTCGACCGAGGTAACGCTGGGCAGCGCCTCCAACTTCGGCTTGATCAGCTCGGCCAGCGCGCGCGGGCTGGTACCGGCGCCCTTGGCCAACACCATCGCCGCATTGGTGGCGAGATCGCCATTCGATGCATCTCGCGGCGGCTCGACCGCGACCGGCCTGCGGTTGACATCAGCCGGCAGCCGCCCCTCGGCAACGAGTTCGTCGAGGATGCCGTCAAGCAGTGCGGAATAGCGGGCGTAGAGGGACAATTTGGATCACCGAACAAAAGGATTCCGGCGCGCCTCTAGCGGTTCATGCCCGCTTCGCCAAATTTGCAGCCGCTGAAAAGCTGATCTCAGTTCCCGCCTGAGGAGGATGACGACGGCGGCGCGTAGACGATCCGCCACTCGGTCTTTTCGCCCGACTTTACGGAGACCATTTGCGGCCGAGGCCCAGATTGTCTCTTGGGCGAACCGAAGGCGAAATGACTGTGGTCGCCCTCGTCCAGGGATTCCGCCAGGGAATAGCCAGCGTTACGAAATGCAGTCGCGATCTGTGCGTGGCTGACGCCGGGCCGGCGCGCAATATCGATCGCCCGGTTACTGAGGTGGTAGCTGTTGGCGACACCGCCCACGCGGCGATTATGCGCTGGGCTGCGATAGGTGCTTGTCACCTGGCCCCAACGGGCGCCGATCTGCTTGACGTCACCCATCTCGACCGCGCGTCCGTTCGAACTCATGTTCCATGTCCCCGCCGTCGCCGGTTCCGAACTGAGCACTTTTTTCCCGAGTTCACGAACACCGAAGTCGGTCTCGGCCGCAACCGCGGTCGATCCCCATGCCAATAAAATCAACGCTCCCGCCGCTCGCAACATCTGCTGCCCCCCGTGCTGGTAAACTCCGTATAACCCAAAATTAACTCGCTTGTGGAGTCCCATGAGCCGGAACGCCCCTGCCCAGCGTTCGTTTGAAGCCGGTTATGAGGAGAGAAAGCGATGCCTAGGCTCATCCTGACGACGGCGTGCGCGACTGCCGTGCTCAGTCTGGCCGCGTGCGGTTATGACAAGGACGAATATAACGAGGCCAACGCCACCTATAACGCCGAGGAAACCAACTACGCCGACAATACGACCGACTATAACGACATCAATGCGGTCGATTACAACGAAACCGGCAATGCGATGGAGAATGGCGCCGGCAATGCCCCGGATGATGCCGCCGACAATGCCACGACGAATAACGCAACCGGCTATTAGGGGTTACCGACGCAAACGGAGCGGGGCCCTGATCCAGAGTCGGCAACGCCGCCTTCCGATGTGACTTTCCAGCCTGTAGCTGCTATCAGGCCGTATCACTCGACTTTGCGTCCGTAGGCATCCTGTGACTGAGGGACTTCCCGAGCCCCCGCTTACATGCAGGAACGATTTGCCATGGATTACAATTGCTGCGTTGCTCTTCGAAGCGAACATGCTTCATGAGCCGGGTCGTCAATCTCTCGATGAGCGCCGACGAAGCCCGCCACCACTGCACCACCCGGCAAATCGGCGTGTCGGCCCTGGAAAATTTGCCTGATGGCGGCGTGAGGCTGGTCTGCATGAGCTCAGACGGTGCCGCGACGATTCGCAAGCGATTGAAGACCAGTCTGATCAAAGACCCCGTGCGCCGCATCGCCAACGGCCGCGAACGCTCGCCGATCGAAGGCTGGCAGGGCGAAGGCTGAGCAGCGCCCGTTCGAATCGATCAAAAGCGTTGCATCAAGTCAGTCTAAACCATTGAAAACACAGCATGTTTGCATTCCTGCGGATTTGCGGCCATAGAAGCCCCGCTACCAGTTGCACGGATTCATGGGGCGGCTCGCCGTCCATCCTTCCTCTCGCCGCTTCTAGCTAAGCGGATCGATTGGCGATCCGCTCCACGGGAAGGACCCGATAATGCCACAAGGAACTGTCAAATTTTTCAATGAAATGAAGGGCTTCGGCTTCATCACGCCGGACGGCGGTGGCCAGGATGCCTTCGTTCACATCAGCGCCGTCGAGCAGGCCGGCCTGCGCACGCTCAACAACGACCAGCGCGTCGAATATGAGCTTGCTCCGGACAAGCGCGGCCGCGAAAGCGCGACCAATATCAAGGCGCTCTAAGCGCGCTTGAACCGCCTCAACAGCGGTAGAGGTGGCCCGGTCTCGTCAAAAGCGGCGGACCGGGTCTCCATCTTCCGAAAGTCAGGACCCAAATGTCGAACCAGTCGGATTTCTACGTCGCCCGCGCCGAGCATGAGCGCGCAGCGGCCGGTAAGGCCGCGTTGGTCAACGTCCGCGAAAATCATTTGCGTGCCGCGGCCGCATGGGACGTGCTCGCCTCGCGGGCGCTCAAGGCCGACCGGATGCGCACCGCCGAAGAGCAGCGCAAGGCCGAAATCAAGGCGGGGCTGACGCCCGCTTAAAACCGGTCGGGCAGGTTGACCGGCCCGATCAATTCCTCATGCCTGGCAATTGCGAAGCGGTCGGTCATTCCGGCGATATAGTCGCCAATGCCGCGCAGCCGAGCCGTCTGCTCCTCCCCTCGTTGCCAGCCCGGCGGCAAATGCTCGGAATGGTCCCGGTAGAAGCCCGCGAGGTCACCGACGATCCGCTGTGCCTCTATTCTTATCGGCTTCAGTAACTGGCTATCGTAGAGCCGGGCGTAGAGGTGGCGCTTAAGCTCGCGTTCCTCCGCGCGCATAGCGTCCGAAAAGCCGGCCAACGGCCTCTTCGCGGCCCGCACCTCTTCGATCGTCTCCACTCCGCTCTCCGCGATCCGTCGCCGAGTCTCGTCAAGCACGTCGCCAACCATCGTGCCGATGCCGTCGCGAACCAGCGCCTTCAACTTGCGCGACCGCTCCAGCCCTGGATGGCGGCGCTCGATGTCGGTCCACAGGCGCGCGACGAACGGCAGCTCGATCAACTCGTCCAGGTCGAGAATCCCCGATCGCAGACCATCATCGATGTCGTGATTGTCATAAGCGATGTCGTCGGCGATCGCCGCGACCTGCGCTTCCAGGCTCGGCCAGCTGTCCAGTTCCAGCTCGAACCCGCTATCGGCCTCGGCCAGGGCCCAACTCGGCGCCGAAACCGGTCCATTATGCTTGGCCAGCCCCTCCAGCGTTTCCCAACTCAGGTTCAGCCCGTCGAAACCGGGATAGGGATTTTCGAGGCAGGTCAGGATCCGCAATGTATGGGCATTATGGTCGAACCCGCCGGCCTCGCTCATGTTCTGGCGCAGCGCATCCTCGCCGCCATGGCCGAATGGCGGATGGCCCAGGTCATGTGCCAGGCAAAGCGCCTCGGTCAGGTCTTCGTTCAAGCCCAGCGCGCGGGCCATGGTCCGCCCGATCTGCGCTACTTCGATCGAATGGGTCAGGCGGACCCGGAAATGGTCGCCGTCAGGCGCGACAAACACCTGCGTCTTGTGGCGGAGGCGGCGAAAGGCGACGGAATGGACGATCCGGTCGCGGTCGCGCTGGAAGACGTCACGAGGCCCGCGGGGACCGCGATCCTCCTCGACGAAGGCCCGGCCGCGCGATTGTGACGGATGCGCGGCAAGGGCCGGGGCGAGAGTCATGAACCAGTCAGTTTCTCTATTCGGATCCTAAGCGGGGTGCGGGTCCAGCTAAAGCCGTCGACGCCTTCCTTGGCAAGCTTGTTGACGAATTCCTGGCTGTCCGGCTTGCTGTCGAACGGACCGACCAGCAGACGGAAATAATCCTTGCCCTCGGTCACAAAGCCGGAGCGGGACTTGAGCAGTTTGCCGGCCTTGGCGGAGAGCTTCCTATATTCGGTCGACATCCGGTCCTGGTTGGACCCACCGGCCAGCTGCACCCAATAGGTGCCCTTGACGCCGAGCCTGGCGGCTTCCTCCCTGGCCTTCTTCTCGGCCGCCAGCTTTTCCTCGCGGGCCTTTTTCTCCGCCGCCTTCTTGTCGGCGGCGGCCTTTGCGGCTTTGGCCGCCTTGCGCGTCGGCGGACTTGTGGGCGGGCTTTTCGAGCTCGAGCTTGGGTTGCGGCGGCGGAGGCGCCTCGGCGATCGTCGCCAGCAGTTTGTCGATGCCCGTCAGGTTGCTCTCGGCGGCGACTTCCTCCGTCTCGGCCAACGCCGGGGCGGGATCGAGCAGCTCGCCCGAGGGCTCCGATGACGGCTCCTCAATCGCGGCGAGCGCAGGTGCGGGCTCGAGTGGCTCAGGCTCGGCCTCGACTGGCGCCTCAATTGATGCCGTCGACGCGGCGCTGGTCGTCGACGGCAGACTAAAAGACGGTGATACCGGGCCGGTCTTGGCGGATGGAAGCGAGAAGGACGGGTTGGCCGTCGCTGGGGGGCTTGGCGGCGGCTGCACGGAGGCGATCCTGACCGGCGGTTGAGCCGGGGATGCGATCACCGGCGACGGCTGCGGCACGGGCTGGGCCTGAGCCACCCGGGCAGACACGTTATCGGGGAAGATGCCAAGGTGCACTGCCGCGGCCTTTTCGGTCACGCTGAGGCTTGGCAAATAGCGAAAAAATGGAGCGAACCGGGCGGCGTTGCCCGGCATCACCGAATTGATCGCCTGAGCCGCGCCGATCTGGTCGCCGACCAGCGCCAGCACGAAAGCGCGGATGCGTTGTGCGCCGGGATCGCGGCGGTTGAGCAGAGGCTGGATCGTGTCGAGCGCCGCCTGCTTGTTGCGACCGATCGCCAGGCTCAACGCCAGCCGCCGCCTTGCCTCGTCCGAGCCGAGCGAAGCAATCGCCAGACGGTAATCGGCCTGCGCTCCGCTGAGATCTCCGAGCAGGTCGCGAGCCATCCCCCGGTCGACGGCCATCGTCATTGGCTGCGCGCCGAGCCTGCTAGCCTGGTTGAAATAGAAGATTGCGCCATCGGCATCGCCCATATGCGCCATCGCCGCGCCCAGCCCGGCCTTGGCCGCGGGAGCATTGGGATTGGCTTCTTCGGCGCGGCCGAAAAAGCCTGATGCGGCCTGGACGTCGCCCAGCTCCAACGCCGCGCGTCCGGCGCCGATCAGTGCGTTGAAGTCACGCGGATTGCTCGCCAGCACGCGGATATAGCGCGACAGCGCCGTGCCCGGCGATTCGGCGGCATATTGTGCCACCGCAGGCGCGGCAGTGACCGTCATCCCCAAGGCCAGCACCGCGGCCCAGGGTGCGCATATCGATCCCAGTTTCAGCATGTTCTTCTCATGCGCGACCGAAGCTTGCTCAAAGCTTTCAAGGGAAGGTGCGGCGCGACGGGCCGTGGCGGCCCGGCGACGAGCCGGGCGCCACTTGAATTCAGGTTACTGATTATTCTGGCGATTTAGGAAGCGGGGGATGTCGAGCGGCTCGCGACGGAAGCTCGGCATCGGCTCTTCCTCCACCTTTGCCTGCTGTGCGCCGCGGGCGATGTTCGACATGCGCTCGAACAAGGTTCCGCTCTCGCGGGCCGGCTTGTCCTCGTCGGCCGTTGCGGTCGCAGCCAGATCCGTCTTCGTCGGCCGGCGGCGCGATCGGCGTTCCAAGAACCGGGTCGGCGAGGATGTCCTCGCTGTCGAGCAGCAACTCGTCGGTCGCCTCATCGTCCGAGGTCAAGTCGAGCGGTTCTTCTTCGATCTCGGCCTTCGGCTCAGAAGTGGGGGGCGGAGCCGCAGCATTGCGGCTTGCAGTCGGGAAAGTGAAGACCTTGCCCTGGGTCGGTTGCATCGCCGCCTCGGCCTCGATGCCAGTGGCGACAACCGACACTCGGATCTTGCCGCCAAGGTCGTTATTGAAGGCCGATCCCCAGATGATGTTGGCGTCGGGGTCGACCAGCTCCTTGATGTGGCTGGCGGCTTCGTCGACTTCCATCAGGCGCATGTCCTCGCCGCCGGTGATCGAGATGATCACCCCCTTGGCGCCCTTCATCGAGACGCCGTCGAGCAGGGGGTTGGAAATCGCCTTTTCTGCCGCCTCGATCGCGCGATTGTCGCCCGACGCCTCGCCGGTGCCCATCATCGCCTTGCCCATCTCCCCCATCACCGAGCGGACGTCGGCGAAGTCGAGGTTGATCAGGCCCGGCATGACCATCAGGTCGGTGATCCCGCGCACGCCCTGCTGAAGCACCTCATCGGCCATTTCGAACGCTTCTTTGAAGGTCGTTTCCGAAGTGGCGAGGCGGAACAGGTTCTGGTTGGGAATGACGATCAGCGTGTCGACATGCTTCTGCAGCTCTTCGATGCCCGAATCCGCCGCGCGGGTGCGGCGCGACCCTTCGAAAGCAAACGGCTTGGTGACGACTCCGACCGTGAGGATGCCCTTGTCGCGCGCGGCCTTGGCGATGACCGGGGCAGCGCCGGTGCCGGTGCCGCCACCCATACCGGCGGCGATGAAGCACATATGTGCGCCGTCGAGCGCACGCTCGATCTCATCCAGCGTCTCTTCGGCTGCGGCCCGGCCGATCTCCGGCCGCGAACCCGCTCCGAGGCCTTGGGTGATCTTGAGGCCAAGCTGGATTCGAGCATCGGCTTCGGAGGCGTTGAGGGCCTGCGCGTCGGTGTTGGCGACCAGGAACTGAACGCCCTGGACGTCGGAGCGGATCATGTTGGCGATGGCATTGCCACCAGCGCCGCCGACCCCGATGACACTGATCCTCGGCCGAAGTTCGTCGACTTCCGGCCGGACGAAATCAATGCTCATGGACCAAACCCCTCCCTGCGCAGCTAGCGCGTTGAACCATCAACGAGAATCAATGAATTATCCCAGGTCTCACGACAAGCGGAAAAGTTAACGACAAACGAAAAAATCCGCGGATCGTTGCCCTCCAAACTCACATGATTCAAAATGGAACAACAGGTCAAAACGGAGCCAGTCGATAAGGTTAACGTCAATCGACTTTTACTTGGGCGATTCGCGGGATTGCGATTGCCCACCAGATTCCGCCGAATGCGGCGATGGCCGCAGCCAGCGAGAAGGCGCTGCCATAGCCGGCGCGGTCGATCAACATCCCCGAAATGATCGGACCGATTATGCCCGACGTGTTGCCGAGGGCATTCTGAACGCCGATCCAGGTTCCCGCCGCGCGGGGACCCGCGAACATCTGGGCCACGGCATAAAGGTTCATCGACAGCGACGCCGTGGCAATCCCGGCCAGGCACAAGAGCAGCGCGATGATCAGACGGTCATCGCTGGCCGCCACGCCCAGGATGCAGCCCGCCGCGACCAGCTGTCCGACGCCCAGCATCCAGCGCCGGATCACTGCCTCCGACCGGCCCGAGCGGGTCCAGCGGTCGGACAAATGGCCGAGCGTCAGCGCTGCTACCGCCTGCACCGCGTAGCCGAGCGTTGCAATCAGGGTCATTTCGGTGATTGAGAAACCGCGCTCCTGCACCAGGTAGAGCGGCAGGAAGGCAAGCATGAAGTAAAAGCTGTAATTGCCCGCGGCATGACCGATGCTCATCGACCATAGCGACCAGCGGCCGATCAGCTTGCGCACCGGGATCATCGGCTCGGCAGGACCTTCCGGCCGCGCCGGCAATGCGGCCACGACCCGCTGCCAAGGCACCAGCCAGAAGAGCGTCGCCAGGCCAAACGCAATGAAGATCGCCCGCCAACCGAGACTGGCCAGGATTAATCCGCCGGCCAGCGTCCCAACCGCCGGGCCAAGAGCGATCCCCATCGCGACCGAGGCGTTGGCGATGCCGCGCCGCTCGGGCGGGACATGCTGGGCGATGATCTTCGAGCTACCAGGGAAGGCGATGCTTTCGCCCAGTCCCAGCATCACTCGAAGGACCAGCAGCGAAACGAACCCGCCGGCAAATCCCATCAGCAGCGTGCTTGCCGACCAGACGATTACGCCGATCGCCATCAGCCGGTAGACCGAGAAGCGATCGCACAACCAGCCGGCGAGCATCTGCACCGGCGCATAGATCCAGAAAAAGGCCGAAACTGCCGTCCCGAATTCGGTCGCGGAGAGGCCCAGCTCGCCCTTCATCAGGGGCGCCGCCACCGCGATCGCGCCGCGGTCGACATAGTTGAGGAACACCGCCGCGCCGAGCATGATCACCAGCGCACGGGTCACGCCATTCGCCCGGGCAATTGTGGCCATCGAAAGTCCCCCCAAGTCCATCGTCCCCGCGGACGCGGGGACCCCGCTAATCTTCCCACACCCCAAAGCCAGCGGGATTCCAGCTTTCGCGGGAAAAACGAAGCTTGGAAACTAAAACCCGCCGCGCATGGCGGAGATCAAGCGGCCGAGCATCCCTGTCGCGGGCCTGCGCTCCTTACCGCCACCCATCGCCAGGTCGCGGATGTCGCCGCTGCCGCTTCCGGCCAGCATCGCAAGGCCCACCAGGGTCGAAAAGGCCGGACCGCTATGCGCCTCGGGCAGGCCGGTGATGGTCTTCGGACGGCCGACACGGACCGCCCTTCCAAGCACGCCCTGCATGTAATCGGCGAGGTTCTTGAGCTCCGCCCCGCCGCCGGTCAGAACCACCTGCCGTCCGACCGGACCGCCGAACCCGAGTTCCTTCAGCGCCTTTTCAATCTCGTTGGTGATCTCTTCGGTCCGCTGTCGAATAACCGTGATCAGCTGGGCATGGGTGATGCGCAGCGGCTCCCCTCCGTCGTCGCCGCCGATCGGCGTCGCCTCGACCATCTCATGATTGTCGCGTGGGGAGGTCATCGCCGAACCGAAGCGGCATTTCATCCGCTCCGCTTCTCGCCGTTGGACTCCAAAGGCGCAGGCAATGTCGTCGGTGATGTCCTTGGCGCCCAAGGGAATCGAACGCAGCCCGACCAGCATTCCGCCCGCGTGAAGGGAGACATTGGTGACTTCCGCGCCAAGCTCGACGAGCGCGACGCCCAACTCGCGCTCTTCTGCCGTCAGGCACGACAGCGCCGCCGCCACCGGGGAAGCGACGATGGCCCGGACCCCGAGGTGGGCCGAGCGGATGACATAGTCGATATTGCGGAGCGGCGCCGGGTCGGCCGCGAGGACATGGATATCCACCCCTAGCCGGTCGGCGTGAAGTCCGATCGGGTGATGGACGCCCTCGACCCCGTCAATGGTGTACAGCGCGGGATGCGCGTGGAGCACCACCTGCCCGTTGCGGTCGATCGCATTCTTGCCCGTCACCAGCAGTTGATCGATGTCCGACTGTTCGACCTGGTGCCCGCCCAGCTCGACCTCGACATTGGCAATGTCACTGACCAGCCCGCCAGCGGCAAAACTTGCCCAGACGTCGTCAATGGTCACGCCCGAGATGCGCTCGGCGATTTCGACCGCCTCACGGACCGCGACCTCGCTTGCCTCCATGTCCGTGACATAGCCGCGCTTGACCCCGCGGCTTTCCCGTTGACCGGTGCCAAGCACGCGTAAGCGCCCGTCGGCGTCGCGAGTAACGATCAGCGCGGTGACCTTGGACGAGCCAATGTCGAGCGCTGCAATTAGGGGTTGGTCGGAAACGGCGGACATCTACTGCTGCTTAACTCTCGGAAACGGGTTCGGGAACGATCGGCTCGCCGGGTTCGCGGGGCAGCCGGACGGTCATCTTGCCGGGAATTCGCAGGTCGAAACGAAGCATTCCGCGGCCGAGCAGCCCCGCTGACTTGTCCATTTTGGCGAACTTGACCAAAGCGGCGCTGGCCAGCGGCTCGCCTTCGGGAAGCGCGACGGTTTCGCCGGACTGGAAACTCAGGTCCCAGCGGCGCTGGCCGACCCAGGTAGCGGACACCAACTGGGCCTTGAGCGCCGGCACTTGATCCAGCAGCCGCTCGAGCGGCATGGCCTGAGCATTGGCGCCCTTGCCGATCAGCAGCGGAAGATCCGGCATCTGACTGACCTGGACCCGGTCGAGCACCACACCCTCGGCGTCGATCAGGGACAGCCGTTGGTCGTCCTGCCACAGCGCCGCGGGCGTTCGCTCGACGATGTCGATTACCAGCGTGTCGGGGAAACGGCGGGATACGCGCGCATCCTTGACCCAGCCGAACTGGAGCAGACGGCTGCGGATGTCGCCAACGTCGAGCAGCGGCATGGCGGTCGTCTTCTGATCGAGCGCGATGTCATAGACCGGCCGCGGGTCCATCTGGCGGATGCCCTGGATATCGACGCTCTTGACCCGGAACCCGGCATCACCGACCGCCTCGCCCGCGGCAAGCGCGACCTTGTTCGGCACATCGAGCGCGACCAGCGCGACGCCGGCGATCGCCAGCACGAACAGCCCGAAAACCCAGCCTGCCAGGCGATTGGCCTCGGTTTCCTTGACCGGAAGCTTGGCGGCCAGCTTCCTGGGCACCGAGACACGCGACGATCCCTTCCGCGAACGGCCCGACGCCCCCCGCCGGACGTGCGCCGCGCTCACCCGCTCCTCGCCTCTTCGAGCGCCATGGACTTGCCGGACGTCTCGGCGAGCGCTTCGGCGATGATCCGCTCGACCAGCTCGCCATAGCTTATGCCCCTCTGCCTCGCCTGTTCGGGAACCAGGCTCAGCGGAGTCATTCCCGGTTGGGTGTTGACCTCGAGCAGATACACGCCCGCCTCGCCCAGCGTGTCGTCCCAGCGGAAATCGCTGCGTGACGCGCCCTTGCAACCCAGCAGCCGGTGGGCAGCGAGCGCCATGTCCATCATTTCCCTGGCGACCTCCGCCGGGATTTCGGCGGGGCAGACATGCTCGGTCAGGCCGTCGGTATATTTGGCGTCAAAGTCGTAGAATCCGGCCTTGGGCTTCAGCTCGGTAACGCACAGCGCCTCGTCAGCCAGGACGGCGACAGTCAATTCGCGCCCGCGGATGAACGGCTCGGCCAGCAGCCGCTCGAAATGCATCCACGGCCCTTCCGCCTTGGCGCTGATGGGCTTTCCGTAATTGCCTTCGTCGGTGACGATGGCGACACCGACCGACGATCCTTCATTGACCGGCTTCAGCACATAGGGCCGCGCCATCGGGTCACCCTCGTAGAGCGTCCTGCTTTCGATGATCTTGCCCTTGGGCATGCGGATACCGTGCGGCACCAGCACCATCTTGGTCAGCTCCTTGTCGATGGCGATGACCGAGGTTTCGAGGCCGCTATGGGTGTAGGGGATCTGCATCAGGTCGAGCAGGCCCTGGATGGTCCCATCCTCGCCCGGCGTCCCGTGCAGCGCGTTGAACACCACGTCGGGGCGAATGCCGGCCAGCACCTGCGCGACGTTACGGTCCATGTCGACCGGCGTGACGTTGGTGAAGCCGCGCTCCTTAAGAGCATTCACGATGCCCTCGCCGCTCATCAGCGACACCGTCCGCTCGGATGACCAGCCGCCCATCAGCACGACGATGTTGAGGTTTCTGTCGAGCTGTTCCGCCACGCTTAAGCTACTCCGATCCGCTGGATTTCCCATTCAAGGGTGATGTTGGTCTTGTCCTGCACCCGGCGCCGGACCTCCTCGCCCAATGCCTCGATGTCGGACGAGCTAGCGTTACCGAGATTAAGCAGGAAATTGCAATGCTTCTCCGACACTTGCGCGTCGCCGATCCTTAGGCCGCGGCATCCGGCGGCATCGACCAGCGCCCACGCCTTGTGCCCCGGCGGATTTTTGAAGGTCGAGCCGCCGGTGCGGCTGCGCAATGGCTGCGTTTCCTCGCGCGCCGCGGCAATACGGTCCATTTCCTGGCCGATAATCAGGGGATCGCCCTCGATCCCGCGAAAGACCGCCTCGATCACGATCGCGCCTTCCGGAAGGTCGCTGTGGCGGTAGGTGTAACCTAGCCGCTCGGCCGGCCACTCCTCGACCGTCCCGTCGTGAAGCACCAGCGTACAGCTGACCAGGATATCCTGTACCTCGCGGCCATAGGCCCCACCGTTCATTCGAACGAAGCCGCCGACCGTGCCGGGAATGCCGCGCAGGAATTCGAGCCCAGCGATCCCCGTGTCGCGCGCGGTCGAGGAGACCAGGATTCCGCTCGCCCCGCCACCGCATTTGAGCGTCACCTCGTCGAGCCGCTCGATCTTCGCGAACGCCTTGCCGAGCCGCACCGTGACACCCGGCACCCCGCCGTCTCTGACGATCATGTTGGAACCGAGGCCAAGCGCCATCACCGGCGTTTCGGGATCGAGACCCTTCAGGAAATCTACCAGGTCGTCGCGATCGGCGGGCTCGAACAACAGCTCGGCATTGCCGCCCGACTTGAACCAGACGAGCGGAGCGAGGGGCGCGTCGGCCTTGATCTTGCCGCGGACGGCATACTCCCCTCCCGCTCGCGGGAGGGGGTCGGGGGGAGGGCATGTTCGGTCATGCACAGGCCCTCCCCGCCCCTCCCGCGTGCGGGAGGGGAGATTTAGCTTCCTCGCCTTGGCCACCCCGTCGGCCAGACCGGCCGCCCACTTGGTAATATCCCCCGCGCCCATGCAGATGACGATATCGCCGTCGGCGGCGAGATCGCGCAGGTTCCGGGCAAGGTCGGCCGGGCCATCGACCGTCTTCACCATCCGGTGCCCGTGCGAGCGCAATCCTTCAGCCAGCGCTTCGGCGTTGATCCCCTCGATCGGCTCCTCGCCCGCGGCATAGACCGGCGCGACGAACACCACGTCGGCGTCGTTGAAGGCGTTCTGGAAGTCGTCCATCAGGTCGTGCAACCTGGTATAGCGGTGCGGCTGCACCACCGCGATGACCCGCTCTTCGGCCGCCTCACGCGCAGCCGCCAGGACCGAGCGGATCTCGACCGGGTGATGGGCATAATCGTCGATGATGGTCGCACCGTCGATCTCGCCGATCCGGGTAAAGCGCCGCTTGACCCCCGCGAAGCGCTCGAATCCCCTGGCGATGATGTCGTCGGCAAATCCGAATTCCAGCCCGACCGCAACCGCCGCCAGCGCGTTCAGCACATTATGCCTGCCCGGCATCGGCACGAATATGTTTTCGATCACCCGCCGCTCGCCATCGGGCTGGCGAACCGACACATCGAACCGGCTGCCGCCGTTCAGGGGCTCGATATTCTCGGCGCGCAGGTCGGCCAGCGCCGACATGCCATAGGTCACCACCCGGCGGTCGCGGATGCGGCTCAGCACCCCCTGCACTTCGGGGTGGTCGACGCACATCACCGCGAGGCCGTAAAAGGGTACGTTCTCGATGAATTCGCAATAGGCCTGCTTGACCCGCTCGAAGTCGCCGTAATGCTCGAGATGCTCAGGATCGATGTTGGTGACCACGGCGATCGTGCCATCTAGCCTCAAAAAACTGCCGTCGCTCTCGTCGGCCTCGACCACCATCCAGTCGGATTTGCCCAGTCGGGCGTTGGAGCCATAGGCGTTGATCACCCCGCCGTTGATTACCGTCGGATCGATCCCGCCGGAGTCGAGCATCGCAGCGATCATCGAAGTGGTGGTAGTCTTGCCGTGCGTTCCGGCGACCGCGATCGTCGACTGCATGCGCATCAATTCGGCGAGCATTTCGGCTCGGCGCACCCGCGGCAGGCGCCGCTCGGCCGCTGCCTGGACCTCGGGATTATCCTCGCGGATCGCCGTCGAGCAGACGACTACGGCGGCATCCCCAAGATTGTCCGGGCTCTGGCCGATCATCACCGGGATGCCGGCCTTTCGCAGCCCCTCGGTGACATAGCTCTCGTTCTGGTCGCTTCCCTGCACCTTGTAGCCCAGATGATGCATCACCTCGGCGATGCCCGACATGCCGATGCCGCCGATCCCGACAAAGTGAATCGTCCCGATCTCGGTGCCCATCGCCTTCATGCCGGGACGCCCATCCCCATGGCGGGCCTGGCGGTCGCGACCGCGCCGGGCCGACCAACAGCGGCGCCACCCCGCCCGCAACCCGCTCAACCAGGTCGGCGAGGTCGCTGGTCGCGTGCGGGCGGCCGACCGACAGGGCGCGCTCGGCGGCGTTGGACAGTGCCTGCGGATCGCCGGCGACCGCTTCGATCTGGGCCGCCAGCACCTCGGGAGTGAATTCGGTCTGCGGGATCATCCGCGCCCCGCCGGCCTTGGCCATTTCGCGCGCATTGACCGTCTGGTGGTCGTCGGTCGCGATCGGCAGCGGGATGAGGATCGCGGGGCGTCCCGCAGCGGTCAGCTCGGCGATGGTCGAGGCCCCCGCCCGGGCGATGACCAGGTGAGCTTCGGCGAGCCGGTCGGGCATGTCCTCGATATAGGTCAGCAGCTCGGCCGGGATGTTGAGCGCTGCATAGCGGTTGCGGACCGCTTCGATGTCGTCGGGCCGGCACTGCTGGATGACTTGCAGCCGGTGGCGAAGCTTCGGTGGAAGCATGCCAAGCGCATCGGGCACGACCCGGCCGAGCACCGTCGCGCCCTGGCTTCCGCCGGTGATCAGGATCTTGAGCGGTGCCGTCTCGTCGAATTCCGGGAACGGCATGGTTCCCGAGTCGAGCGACCGATTCTCGCGCACCGGATTGCCGACCAGATCGACCTTGCGCCGGTGGCCGGGCTTCAGCCGCTCGACTTCCGGATAGGCCGTGGCAATGGCGTCGGCGCTGCCGGCGAGCAGCCGGTTGACGCGCCCCAGGACCGCATTCTGCTCGTGAAGGATCGTCGGGATATTGATCGCGCTTGCGGCGAGTAATGCCGGGAAAGCGGGATAACCGCCGAAGCCGACCACCGCATCGGGCGTGAACTCGCGATAAAGCGCCTTGGCCTGCCGGCGCCCGGCAAGCACGGCGCCCGCCGCCTTGAGCCAGCCGATCGGCCCGCCGCCCAGCCTTCCGGCCGGCAGGATATGCGTCGGCACGCCTTCGAACAGCGCCGGGATCTTGGCCCCGCGCTCGTCGGTGACCAGCATCACGCCGTGCCCGCGACGCTTCAGCTCGGCGGCGAGCGCGTGGGCCGGGACCATGTGCCCGCCGGTGCCCCCGGCGGCTAAAGTAATGTTCATCCCCTCAAATTCTCCCCGCCCCATTTCACCACATAGGGCGAGCGCGTCAGATAGGGGTTTCGCCGCGTGAAGGCGAGCAGCAATCCCATGCCGATCGACAGCGCCAGCATCGACGAACCGCCATAGCTGATGAACGGCAGGGTCATGCCCTTCGACGGCGCGATCTGGACGTTCACCGCCATGTTGATCAGCGCCTGCAGCCCGAACTGGATCACGAGGCCGGCGGCGGCGAGGATCGCGAAGCTGGATTCCTCGTCCAGCAACTTGACCAGCACCCTGACGACGATACCCAGGTATAGCAGGGCGATGGCGAGGCAGGCGATCAGGCCAAACTCCTCCCCAATCACCGAGAAGATATAGTCGGTGTGCGGCTCGGGCAGGCCGAACTTGCGCGTTCCCGCCCCCGGCCCCATGCCGAACAGGCCGCCGGCGGTCAGAGTGCGCATCGCATTTTCGGTCTGGTAATTGTCGCCTTCGCCGAACAGGAAGCCGTCGATGCGCGCCGTCGCCACGTCATAGAAGAAATAGGCCAGTACGACCCCCACCACTCCCGCGATTCCCAGCCCGACGAGGATCCGCAAGTTGAGCCCCGCGATTGCCAGCATGGCGACCCACACCGCAGCGAAGATGATCGTCGAACCGAAATCGGGCTGGCGCATCAGCAGGAAGGCGGCCAGACCGGTCAGTAGCGCGGAGAAGGTGAAGATCGGCAGCGTCTTGTCCATCTCGCGCAAGCTCAGCAGCCAGGCGAGCGATATGACGAAAAACGGCTTCAGGAATTCCGACGGCTGGAACTGGCCGATACCAAGGTTGAGCCAGCGCTTTGCCCCGTTCACCTCGGCGCCAAGCCACGGCACCAGCGCCAGTGCGACAAGGCAAAGCAGTGCCCCGACCAGCGACAGCCGCCGAAGCCGTTCGCGCGGCTGCATCGAAATCGCGATCATCACCGGGATCGAAAGCGCGATCCAGGCGATCTGCCGGTAGAAATAATGAAGCTCGTCGAACCGCACCGAACCGCCCGAATAACGCTGGGCGGCTGCCGGCGACGCCGCGGCGACCGCGATCAGCCCGACCCCGATCAGCACGGCGAGCAGCAACAGCAGCATGCGGTCGATTTCCCAGAACCAGCGGGCCGCGGTGGATCGGTCCGATCGGCCGTAACGGCTCGGGTCGACCATCGCCGCCCCAGCCTTGATCCTGCCGGTGATGGTCGTGCTCATAACCTGATCGTCTGGTTCATAATTCCCCCACCGCGGCGCGGAACGCATCGCCGCGCGCCTCATAATCCCGGAACTGGTCGAACGAAGCGCAGGCCGGCGACAGAAGCACCGTGTCCCCCGGTTCCGCCTCGCCCGCCGCCGCCTTCACCGCCGCGTCCAGCGTCACGCACTCTGCCACGGCCATATGCTGGGACAAGAGGGACGCGAACATTTCTCCCGCCTCGCCAATGGTATAGGCCTTGCGCACATGCCCGAAATGGGCTGCGCATTCGTCGAGATTGTCGGTCTTGGCCTGCCCGCCGAGTATCCAGCGGATCTTCGGAAAAGCGGCCAGCGCCGGTGCCGCCGCGGTCGGATTAGTCGCCTTGCTGTCGTTGACGAACAGGACGCCGTCCTTTTCGGCCACGCGCTCCATGCGGTGGGGAAGGCCGGGGTAGGTGCGGAGGCGCCTGTTCAATCTCGCGATTGGCGAGGCCTAGCGCCCTGCATACAGCCAATGCGGCAATAGCATTTTGAAGATTGTGCGGGCCTTGAAGCGAAGGCCAGTTCTCCTGCGAAGGCAGAAGTCCAGACCGCTGCGATAGCAGCGCTGCCGCACTGGACTGGGCCGCTGACGTCGCAGGGGAACAATTTCGCTCAATTTCCCTACTTGCGTCGTCATTGCCGACTACAATTGCTGCCCGCTCCGATGACTGCATCTCAAACAGCCGCGCCTTTGAAGCCGCATAAGCCTCGAAGCTCTCATACCGATCGAGATGATCGGGCGTGATGTTGAGCAGCACCGCGACGTCGCAGTCGAGACTCTTGGTCAGGTCGAGCTGGTAGCTCGACAACTCCAGCACATAGACCCCGCCTTCCGGCAACGGCTCCTGCGCCAGGATCGGCAGGCCGATATTGCCGCCCATCAGGCTCGGCACGCCCGCGGTCTGGAGGATGTGGTGGACCAGCGCGGTGGTGGTCGACTTGCCGTTGGTGCCGGTGATCCCGACCACCTTGTGCGCCGGCAACTCCGCCCGCGCCCGGGCGAACAGCTCGATATCGCCGATGATCTCGACGCCGGCCTCGCGGGCTCGGCTCGCTATCGGGTGGCGGTTGAGAGGGAGGCCGGGCGTCACGACGATGGAGTTGAATTGGGTAAGGTCGGCCTCGTTAGTTCGATGTGTCCCTGCGAAGGCCGGGATCCAGACCGCGCGGAGCAGCGCTTCGCGCTGCGCTGGGTCCCGGCCTTCGCGGGAAACAATTGCGCGCCTCTGCTTGTCATCCCACGCCGTGACCCTCGCCCCACTCGCCAGCAGCGCCTCGACCGTCGCCAGCCCGCTGCGCGCGAGGCCGAGGACGGCGTAATGTTTTCCGGCGAAGGCCCTGGCGGTGATCACCTCAGCTTGAGCGTCGACAGCCCCGCCAGCGCGAGGATGAAGCTGATGATCCAGAAGCGGATCACCACCGTCGGTTCGCTCCAGCCGAGATGCTCGAAATGATGATGGATCGGCGCCATCCGGAAAATCCGCTTGCCGTAGCGCTTGAACCAGAAGACCTGGACGATGACGCTGACCGCTTCCAGCACGAACAGCCCGCCGATGATCACCAGCACGAATTCATGATGGGTCGCCACCGCCACCGCGCCGAGCGCACCGCCCAGCGCGAGGCTGCCGGTATCGCCCATGAACACCGCCGCCGGGGGCGCGTTGAACCACAGGAAGGCGAGCCCTGCCCCGACGACCGCCAGCAGCAGCACGGTCAGATCGCCCGCGCCCGGCACAAAGGGGATGCCGAGATATTCGGAATAGAGCGCGTTGCCGACCAGATAGGCGATCAGCGTGAAGGCCATGGCGGCGATGATCACCGGCATGGTCGCAAGGCCGTCGAGCCCGTCGGTCAGGTTCACCGCATTGCCGAACGCGACGATCACGAATGCGCCGAAGCCAATGTAGAGCCAGCTGAGGTCGATCACCGCGCCCTGGACGAACGGCAGATAGAGCTGCGTCCCCGACACTCGGACCATCAGCCAGGTCGCAACGCCGGCGATGGCGAACTCGACGAATAGCCGCATCCGACCCGACAGCCCGGCATGATGCTCCTTCCTCACCTTGTCGTAATCGTCGAGGAAACCGATCAGCCCGAAACCGCCAGTCACCAGGAGGCAGGCCCAGACGTAAACGATTGGTGAGGTCCATCCACAGCAGCACCGAAACCGACACGGAAATGAGGATCAGCAACCCGCCCATCGTCGGCGTGCCACGCTTGGCCAAATGGCTCTGCGGCCCGTCGGCGCGGATCGGCTGGCCTTTGCCCTGCTTGGCGCGCAGCCAGCGGATGAACACCGGGCCGAGCAACAGACCGATGGTCAGCGCGGTCGCGGTCGCCGCGCCGGCCCGGAAGCTGATGTAGCGGATGAGGTTGAGAATACCGGGGAACCCCAGCTGCTCGGCAATCAGATAGAGCATGTCGCGACGCCCCCTGCCATCCGCTCGACCAGCTTCGCAAGCCCGATCGAGTTGGACGCCTTGACCAGCACCGCATCGCCCGGCCGGACCAGCTCTGCAAGCAGTTCGCTCGCATCGTCCGCATTGCTGGCGCGATCGACCCAACCATGCCGTCAGCGCGTCCTGCAGCGGCTGCATATCCTCGCCGACCAGGATCAAATGATCGACCTTGGCCTCGCGCACCGCGGGAGCAAGCCCCGCGTGAAGCTTGTCGGCATGTTCGCCGAGCTCGCGCATCGGGCCGAGCACGGCGATCCGCCGCTCGACGTCGCGCTCCTCTCCCAGCGCCTTCAGCGTCGCCGCCATCGACGCCGGATTGGCGTTGTAGCTTTCGTCGATCAGCAGATAATGGCCGCCTTTGACCGCCAGCCGATGGCGCTCGCCGCGGCCCTTGAGGCCGCCCATGTCGGCCAGCGCCAGGCCGGCGATTGCCAGGTCGGCGCCCACCGCCTCGACCGCCGCCAGCACGGCCAGCGAATTCATCACCCAATGGTCGCCGCGCTGGGCTATGGTGTAGGTGAGCTCGCTCTCGACCAGCCGCGCCGTGACCAGGCTTCCGCCATTGCCGGCACGCACCGCGTGGATCGCGCAAATGTCGGCGTCGCCATGGCCGAAGGTGAAGGTCTGATCGGCATATTTGCGCGCGGCTCTGACCAGCCGGTCACGGTAGGGCGTATCATTTGGGACAATTGCGACGCCCTCGGGCTCAAGCCCTTCGAATATCTCCGCCTTGGCGTCGGCGATCGCCTCCATCGATCCGAGATATTCGATATGCGCCGAGGCAAGCGTGGTGACCATCGCGACATGCGGCCGGACCAGCCGGGTCAGCGCGGCGATCTCGCCCTTCGCGCTCATCCCCATTTCGAGCACTGCAAACTCGCTGTCGCGCGGCATCCGGGCGAGGCTCAAGGGCACGCCGGTATGATTATTGTAGCTCTTGACGGAACGATGGACCTTGCCCCTGGCGAACCGCTCGAGCGCTGCGTAGAGCGCTTCCTTGGTCGAGGTCTTGCCGACCGAGCCTGTCACGCCCAGCACCTTGCCGGTCATCCGCTTGCGCGAGGCGATGGCGAGGTCGGTCAGCGCCTGCGGCACATCCGTGACGAGCACATGTGGACCATCGACCGGCTTCGAAACCAGCGCCGCGGCGGCGCCCGCGGCAAAGGCCCTGGAAACGAAGTCATGCCCGTCGGCCACTGTTCCCGGCATGGCGACGAACAAATGCCCATGCTCGATCTCGCGGCTGTCGAAGGTGACGCCGGTCACTTCGAACGCCGGGCCGTGCAGCGTCCCGCCGGTCGCGGCGACGATTTCGTCGCTGGTCCATAAAGCAGTCACGCCGCGCATTCCCGCGCCACGGTCACGTCGTCGAATTGCAGCACCTTGTCCCCGATGATCTGTCCCTGTTCGTGGCCCTTGCCGGCCACCAGCACGATGTCCCCTGCCTTGGCGATGCGGATCGCCTCGGCGATTGCTGAACGCCGGTCGCCGATCTCCTTTGCATCCGGAGCGCCTTCCAGCACCGCCTTGCGGATCGTCGCCGGGGCCTCGCTGCGCGGGTTGTCATCGGTGACGATCACCGCATCGCTAAGCCGCGCCGCCACTGCTCCCATTTCCGGCCTTTTCCCATGGTCGCGGTCGCCACCCGCGCCAAGGACCGTGATCAGTCGACCTTCGACATGCGGGCGAAGGGCCTCGATGGCCGCCTCGATCGCGTCAGGGGTATGGGCATAATCGACATAGACCGGAGCGCCGGCGCGGCTGATCACTGCTCGCTCGAGCCGCCCGCGGACCGGCGAAACCCGGCCCATGCCGCTCAGCGTCGTTGCCCATTTGCCGCCGGTCGCCAGCACCAGCCCCGCCGCGGTCAGCACATTGTTCATCTGATAGGCACCGATCAGCGGCAGAGCGAGCTTATGCTCCTTGCCCTCGTGACGCAGCAGCAGTTGCTGCCCGAGCGGAGTCGACTGGCGTGAAACCAGCTCAATCGTTTCCGCGCCCGGGCCGACGGTGATCAACAGGAGGCCCCGCGCCCTGACATGATCGATGACTACTTGCGACTTGGGATCGCCGGTCCAGATGACCGCGGTCCCATCCGCCGCGACAACTTCGTCGAACAACCGCATCTTGGCCGCGAAATAGGCATCCATGTCGGAGTGGTAGTCGAGGTGGTCGCGACTGAAATTGGTGAACGCTGCGGCGCGGATCGATACGCCTTCGGCGCGAAACTGGTCGAGGCCATGCGACGAAGCCTCGTACGCAACATGGCTGATCCCCATCCGCTTCATTCCGGCCATGTTGCTGAGGAAGGTGACGATGTCCGGCGTGGTCAGCCCGGTCTTCACCTGGTCGTCGGCCGTGGTCACGCCTAGTGTTCCGATCGACGCCGACCGATGCCCCGCCATCCGCCACAGCTGCCGTGTCAACTCGACGGTCGAGGTCTTGCCGTTGGTTCCGGTGACCGCGACGATCGTCTCTGGATAGGGGGCGAAGTAGCGGGCGGCGAGCTCGGCGAACAGCTTGCGCGGTTCGTCGGCGGTCAGGTGCGGCACGCCTTCGACCTTGGCCTCGGGCCGCGCGACGACCGCGCTTGCTCCCCGCCTCACAGCCTCGCCGATGAAATCCTCGCCGTTGAACCGGGCTCCGCGAAACGCGCCGAAGATGTTGCCCGGTGCCACCTTGCGATGATCAAGCGCGAAGCCCGTCACTTCGGAATCGTCCGCGATACCGGCGAGATCGCCCAGAAGCATGTAATTAATGTTCCGCTTTTTCGTGAACGTAAGGCAGCACCTCGGCCAGGTTGGGCTCGCGGCGCATATCGGGCCGGACGCCGAGCATCGGCGCGATCCGGCTGACGGTCTTCGACACCACCGGCGCGACGTTCCAGCCGGCGGTGCGGAAGCCAAAGGTTTCGGCGGTGGCTTTGGGTTCATCGAGCATCACCACGATCACATAGCGCGGCTCGTCCATTGGGAAAACGCCCGCGAAGGTGGTGACCAGAAGGGAGCGGTCGTGATATTTCTCGGCGCGTCCCGGTCTTGCCGCCGACGCGATAGCCCGGCGCATCGGCCTTCCTGCCTGTCCCCTTCGTCACCACCAGGCGAAGCAGCGCGCGCATCTTGTAGCTGGTTTCCTCGCTGAACACGCGCCGGCCCTTGCCCGCCGGATGGTCGCGGCCGACCTTGAGGAGGGTCGCCGGGCGGTAGATGCCGCCGTTGAACAGGGTGGCGTAACCGGTGGCGAGGTGCAGCGGCGTTACCGCGATCCCATGGCCGAAGCCGACCGTCATCGTCTCGACCTGGTTCCAGTTGGCTCCCGGGCTCAGCGTGCGGCCGCGTTCCCTCAACTCGATCTCGACCTTGTCGAGGAAACCCATCTTCTTGAGGAACGCCTTTTGCCGTGTCGGCCCCAATTGGTCGGCAATCTGCGCCGTGCCGATGTTCGAGCTTTCCTTCATGATCTCGGTGACCGTGCAGGCGCGACCGAATGGATGGGTGTCGTTGATCGTCCGGCCGGCAACGTGCAGTTCGCGCGGGCAATTGTAGATTTGCCCCATCGACTTGATTACGCCGGCGTCCATGGCCATCGCCACGGTGAACGGCTTGAAGGTCGAGCCGAGTTCGTAAACGCCGAGCGTTGCGCGGTTGAACCGAGCTTCCGGCGTGCCCTGGCCAGCGGCATTGGGATTGAGCTGCGGCAGCGAGGTCATCGCCAGCAATTCGCCGGTATGGATGTCCATGATCACCCCAGCGGCGCCGATCGCCGAGAAATGGGTCATCGCCGCATAGAGTTCATGCTCGAGCGCCTGCTGGATTCGGCTTGAGATCGAAAGGACGATTGGCTGGTCTCGACGCCGGGGGTCGCTCAGCTGCTCCTCGAAGGCGCGCTCGATCCCGGCATTGCCCTTGCCGTCGAGGTCGGTGAAACCAATTACGTGAGCCGCCAGGGTGGTCTGCGGATATAGCCGGTCGGGTTCCCTCTCCAGCGCCAGCCCTGGCTCGCCAAGCGCGTTGATCGCGGAGACCAGCCCCGGCGGTGCGCGCCGGCGGAGATAGTAGAAGGATTTGTCCGAACGCAGCATGGCGAGATAGGTCGCCGCGTCTTTCTCCGGCATCAGCTCGGCCATCTTGCGCGCGAGATCGAGCTTGTTGCCGATCACCTTTGCCGGCTGGATCCCGATGGTCCAGGCGTCGATCGTCCGTGCCAGCGCCTGCCCATCGCGGTCGACGATGTCGCCCCGCTCGGGGGTCAGATCGATCGCCCCGCCCTTGCGCCCGGCATGATCGCCGAACGCAGCCAGCCAGATCAGCCTCAAGGCGATGATCGCAATGATTCCGGTATAGACCAGCATGCCGAACATCAGCCGCTGGTGCATCAGCGCCAATATCTGCCGTCGCTGTCCGACCAGACGGAGCCGCTCGGGCCGTGCGACGAGAGCGGGCGTCGGGGCGTTCATCGATCGGTTACGCTGTCCTTGGATTGGGGGCGGGTCACGCCGGCGGAGGCGGCGGGCGCGTTGCCTTTGGCCTTAGCGGTCGCCCCTGACAAGGGAGCCAGCGGGTCGGCCATCGCGCTTTTGGCGGGCTTCATCGCAGTCGCGCCCTTCGCCGGCTGCGTCATGGATTTGGGTTGCGGCTTCACCCCAGCCGGCTTGACGACGATCGGCTTGGCCATGATCGGCCTGGCCGGGGATTCCTGGGGCACGCTGTAGCTTGCGACATGGATCATCTCGCTGGCCGAGCGTGCCATTGCAGGCGCGGCCTGGGGCTCGACCGCATCGCCGGTCAGCTTATGCTGGGGCGGTTGTGAAATCGGCGCGGAAGCCAGCACCACCGGCGCGCCGATGACCGGCTTCTTCTCCGGTGCGACCAGGGTCGCGAGCTGGAAGCCGCCATCGACGAACTGGTCGGCATTGGGCGCTGACAAGCGGATGAACCTGACGTTCCACCGCTCAAGCTGAGCCAGCCGGCCGCGGGTGCCGATCTCCGTCTGAAGCAGGCGGATGTCGCGCTGGGTCATTGCGATACGCGTTTCGACGTCCTCCAATGCAGCGCGTTCCGATGCGACCCGCAAGCTGACCAGGTAGAAGCCTAGCGCAGCGCCAACCACTGCACCTGCCGACAACACCGATCCAAAGCCTCGCGCGCTCATTGTATTGCCCTCCCGGCAGGGGCTGCCTTCTCCTGGTCCCACGCGGGCGCCGCGGTGCGGACCGCGGTACGGAGACGCGCCGAGCGCGCGCGCGGGTTTCGCGCCAGCTCGGCCTCGGATGGGGAGACCGGCTTGGCAACTTGTTCGAAGGTCGGGGCGGGGCCTTTCGCGGCCATCGGCCGATGGCGCGATCCGGCGGGCGTCGCCCCGCTGCGGGTGCGGAGGAAGCGCTTCACGATGCGATCCTCAAGGCTGTGAAACGTAACCACCGCCAAGCGGCCGCCGGGACGAAGCGACCGCTCGGCGGCGCGGAGCCCTTGCTCCAGCTCGTCAAGCTCTGCGTTGAGATGAATCCGGATCGCCTGGAAGGTTCGGGTGGCGGGGTCGCTCTTCTGCCCCTGGCGATAACCCAATGCCCTGCGCACCACCGCCGCCAGCTCGGCCGTTCGGGTAAGCGGCCGGGCAGCGACGATGGCACGCGCAACCGCGCGAGCGCGCGGCTCCTCCCCATAATCCTTGAGGACGCGGGCAATTTCGCCCTCATCGGCATGGTTCAGGAAGTCGGCGGCACTTGTTCCCGACTTGCTCATGCGCATGTCGAGCGGGCCGTCGTTGGAGAATGAGAAGCCGCGATCGGCCTGGTCGAGCTGCATCGACGACACGCCGATGTCGAGCGCGATGCCGTCGACCGGCAACAGGCCGCGTGTCGCGAGCACCCGGTCCATCTGGCTGAAGCACTCCTGGACCAGCGTCAGCCGCGGATCAGGGACGAGTGACGGCCCCTTGGCGATCGCATCAGGGTCGCGATCGAAGCCGATCACTCGTCCCGCCCCCCCCCCAAGGAGAGCGCGCGTATAGCCTCCCGCTCCAAAGGTGCCGTCGACCAGGGTCTCGCCGGGGACGATGGCGAGACCCTCGACAACCTCATGCAGCAGGACAGGTTCGTGGGGAGCGACATTGCTCATAGCCCTCGCTCCTCCAGCCGGAAGCGTGCGATATCCTTCATGTCGTCGGGCACGTTCTTGTCGGCCAGGAACAGTTTGGGGTTCCAGAGCTGGAAGGTCTCGCCGACACCGACGAACAGGGCGAGATCTTCCAGCTGACCCTTCCGGCGCATCATTGGGGGCACGATGATGCGGCCGGAGGAATCATAGGGAACTTCTTCGGTCGCGCCGAACGCCATCATGGTCCGGCGAGCATGGTCGAGCTCGGCGGCCGGATCGGTCTCCTGCTTCTCGAGCAGGCGTTCGATCTTCTCGTGCTTCAGCGCGGCATATGCGGGGTCGTAGGCGCTGAGGCAGGGGAAGGCGTCATGCTTGGCAAGGACGATCGTCCGGGCATCGCCGCGGCGTTCGACAACCTGGCGCAGGAAGGCGGGCACGGAGACGCGACCCTTCGCGTCCACCGCGTTCAAAGCACTGCCTTGAAACAGATGCTCTAGTGCCACGACCCACTCCGTTCGCGCGGCACAGCTTCCCCGTTCGTGGGTGCACGGCTTCCCCGTGCGCCCCACGTACTGATCGAACTCAATACGGTTAGCCCCGCGCTACTTATGTATGTTGGTAACTCAACGACGCGCGGGATACAATGGATTTTGATGCCATATCGTGGGAATTCATGCCCTGTGGCGGAATTTCAACGGTTTTTTAGGGTCTTGTTAAGGCTTTGTTCTACGCCTGTTCTTGGTTGGCAACCCTGTGGATAAGATTGTTGGCAAGATCGCGTGACTCGCCCCGCCTAGCGGGTTTCCAGCCGGCTTAGCTCGACGGCCAGAAAATCGAGATTATGGTCTGTCGGCCCGTCGAGCGCGCCTTCCCCATCAACATTCAGGAAATCCGCGTCCGCGACGATCGTCGCCGAGCCCCGGCCGATACGGCAGCGAGCGACGAACCCTTGGCCCGCTAACCTGCAACGCCGGCTCTCCAGCTTCCCGGGCGACGATGCCAAAATGGAAAGATCGCCGATTCCGATCGAGGCCGGACCGTCGGGCTCCGGTCCGATCAACCGCACGCCCCAATGACCGAGCAGGCCAGTGTCGGCAAACGCCTGGGGTGGGCGCAACCTGTCGCCCAGCGGCCGTTCGCTCGGCCAATCGAGTCGCGGATCCGCCAACAACAGCACACGACCTCCGCCGCGTACCCATTGGTCGAGTTCGACCAGCACGTGGGCCGGCTGCGCGCGCGGATGCGCCAACAGCAACAGCCTCTGTCCTTCAAGGCTGGCCGCGTCGGCTACTCCAATGGGCAGGACATTGTAGCGCTCCTCTAGCCGCGTCAGCGCCGCCGATCCCCCGCTATCGAGCCCGAAACTCTCGCCGAACACCAGCGGGAGGCTAGTGAGCAAGGCCAGCGTCGGCCGCTTGGCCGGGTCGCGGGCCGCCGGTATCTTTTCCCCGCCCTGCAAGGTGACGCCAATTGCCGCGGCGGCGGCAATGGCCAAGATCGCAAGCGCGGCGACCAATCGCCGCTTCACGGCGTCGTTGATTGAGCCGGCTCCTCTGCGGCCGCTGCGTTGGTCGAGGTTCCGGTGCCCGGCGCCGCGCCGATCTCGGCCAGCGGTTCGTTCGGCTCTTCGGGCGTCGCCAGCTCGTTCTGGGATGTCGGCGCAAGCGGGTCTTCGCCCGATCGGCTGATCGCGGTGCCGAGCAGGACGAGCAGGAAGACGAAGGCCAATCCGGTCAGTCCGATCCGGATGCGCTGCATCCGTTCTTCCTTGTCGACACGGTTCATGCATGCAACCTATGCGCCGCGGGATGTCATTGCAACGAAGCAGCGCCTTTACGAGCCGCGCTGCGCTTGACTAAGGGCGGGCACATGATTCGCAACTTCACCTTGATCGCCTTGGGCGCCGCCTCGCTGGCCGCCTGTAACAATGAACCCCTTGTCGGCAGCGAGCAGCCCGACCCCATGGCCGACGCACTGGCCAACGCGGCGCCGGTGGAGTTGCCGCCGGCGATCGCCGCCAGCAAGACCTACCGCTGCAAGGACAACAGCCTGGTCACGATCGACTGGCTGCAGGGTGGCAAGGGGGCCAATTTGCGTATCGGCGATGCGTCGACGCCGACTCAGCTCCGTGCCGCTCCGCCAGTCGAGGGCGAGGGCGCCAACGCCGCCGCGAGCGCCGGGGCCCCGCTGCTAGCCGACGGCGGCTATGCTCTGACCGGGGACGCGACCTCTAAAAGCGTCGCCCTCACCCTGCCCGACAAGGGCAAGATCACCTGCCACGTCTGATATATTTCCTCCCCGAGCAAGCTCGGGGAGGATTTTTCTACGCCGGCTCCGCCGTCTTCTGCTGGGAGCCGAACTGCTCCATGCGCCGGCCCATCTCCTCTTCGGGAACGTCCTCGACATGGGTCGCCAGGCTCCACTTGTGGCCGAACGGATCGGTCAGGGAGCCCATCCGGTCGCCCCAGAATTGATCCTCGACCGCGCGGTCCTGCTGTGCGCCCGCGTCGAGCGCGGTTTTGAACGCGCCGTCGACATCGTCGACATAGACCATCAGGCTGACGGTCGTTCCGCCGCGCGCCTTCGGGCTCAAATGCCCCATGTCCGGGAATTCGTCCGCCAGCATGACATGGCTGTCGCCGATCTTGATCTCGGCATGGGCGATCTTGTTGTCGCCCATCGGCAGCCGGAACTTCTCCTCGGCGCCGAACGCCTTCTTGTAGAATTCGATCGCCTTCGCCGCGTCGTCGACCACCAGATAGGGCGTTACGCTATGGTACCCTTCGGGAATTGGTTTCGGCATCTCTGGCCTCCTTGCGAGTCCCCTCCGGCGACCGGTTTATCCACCCTGATCGTTACCGGTTCAATGCACCAACTCACCTAGCGGCAACGGTTCATCGCGGCTAAGGCGCGCGCCATGTCAGTCCTCGAAGCCCCCGCCATCACCCCCCAAATCGTCGCCCAACACGGCCTTAGCGCCGAGGAATATGACCGCGTCCTCCACGCGCTCGGCCGCGAGCCGAACCTGGTCGAGCTCGGCATCTTCTCGGTAATGTGGTCGGAGCACTGCTCCTACAAAAGCTCGCGCGTTCACCTCAAGAAGCTGCCCACCGAAGCGCCCTGGGTGATCTGCGGCCCGGGCGAGAATGCCGGCGTGATCGACATCGGCCCAGATGAACAAGGGCGGGGGCAAGCCGCCATCTTCAAGATGGAGAGCCACAACCACCCAAGTTACATCGAGCCCTACCAGGGCGCCGCCACCGGCGTCGGCGGTATCTTGCGCGACGTCTTCACCATGGGCGCGCGGCCGATCGCCAACCTGAACGCGCTGCGTTTCGGCCGGCCGGATCATCCCAGGATGCGCCACCTGATCGCCGGCGTAGTCAGCGGCATCGGCGGATATGGCAATTGCGTCGGCGTCCCCACCGTCGGCGGGGAAGTCAATTTCGATCCCGCTTACGACGGCAATATCCTGGTCAACGCGATGACCGTCGGCGTCGCCAGCGCCGACAAGATTTTCTATTCGGCCGCGACTGGCATCGGCAATCCGATCGTCTATGTCGGATCAAAGACCGGCCGCGACGGCATCCACGGCGCGACCATGGCATCCGCCGATTTCGACGAGAACAGCGACGAGAAGCGCCCGACCGTGCAGGTCGGCGACCCCTTCACCGAAAAGCTGCTGATCGAAGCCTGCCTCGAGCTGATGGCCACCGACGCGATCGTCGCCATCCAGGACATGGGTGCGGCGGGCCTCACCAGCTCCTCGGTCGAGATGGCGTCGAAGGGCGACGCCGGGATCCGCCTCGACATGAACAAGGTGCCGTGTCGCGAGGAGGGCATGACGCCCTATGAAATGATGCTGTCGGAATCCCAGGAGCGGATGCTGATGGTCTTGAAGCCCGGCCGCGAGGCCGAGGCCGAGAAGATCTTCCGCAAATGGGAGCTCGACTTCGCCGTCATCGGCCAAGTCACGGACACGGGCCGAATGCAGCTCGTCTGGAACGGCGAGACGGTGTGCGACATCCCCTTGGGCCCGCTAGCCGACGAGGCGCCCGAATATGACCGTCCGCATCTCAGCCGCGACGAGTATAAAGCCTGGGCCCAGGTCAAGCCGCTTGGCGACATTCCGGAATCAACCGACATCGCCGCTGACCTGCTCAAGCTGATGGCCTCCCCCAACCTCGCCTCGCGCCGCTGGATCTGGGAGCAGTACGACAGTCAGGTCGGCGCCGACACCATCCAGCGCCCCGGCGGCGACGCCGCCGTGGTCCGAGTCCACGGCACCAACAAGGCGCTGGCGATCACCACCGACTGCACCCCTCGCTACTGCTATGCGGACCCCTATGAAGGCGGGAAGCAGGCCATCGCCGAAGCCTATCGCAATCTCTGCGCGGTCGGCGCCAGGCCGCTCGCGGTCACCAACTGCCTCAACTTCGGCAACCCCCAGCGGCCCGAGATCATGGCGCAGTTCGTGGGCTGCCTCGAAGGCATGGGCGAAGCCTGCCGAGCGCTGGATTTCCCGATCGTGAGTGGGAATGTCAGCCTCTACAACGAGAGCAAGGCTACGGGCGGGGGAAGCGCTATTCTCCCGACGCCGGCGATCGGCGGGGTTGGGTTGCTGGATGATTGGGAGAAGAGCCTCGGCATTGCTTATCAAGAGGGTGAGAATCTCGTGCTCATCGGTCACAGCGGCAGCCATGTCGGGCAGTCACTCTGGCTGGATGTATGTCACGGCCGTCGCCATGGGGCACCGCCCCCAGTCGATCTTGCCGCCGAGAAACGCGCGGGTGAACTCGTCCGCCGCCTTGCCAAGGAGAGTGTCGTCAGTGCGATCCATGATTGCTCTGACGGAGGCGCGGCGGTCGCTGTTGCCGAGATGGCGCTGGCAGCCAACGTCGGCATGACCATGACGGTCGTCCCACAGATTCCAAACGTCGGAGCGATCCTGTTTGGCGAGGACCAAGGACGCTACGTCGTCGCGACATGCGATCCTGACCGGGTTCGCCAACTCGCCAACGAAGCGGGATTGTTTGCGGTGGAGATCGGGCTTACTGGCGGTGATGATTTGGTATTTGATCTCGTCGATCGCGGCGGCCCGCAATCCATCAAGCTCGCTGACCTCCGCGCCGCGCACGAAGGCTTCTTCCCCGCGCTGATGCAGGGCGAGCTCTGAGCCAAGTCCTCCCCGAGACCTGGTCGGCCCTCACGCTGGTCATTCGCAAGGAGCTTCGCTAGCCTCGCTCCAGCCAATCGGGGGAGACAAATCCATGGGACGCACCATCGCGCTGGCGACGTTGGTCGCCGGGACGCTCGACATCCTCTTCGCGATCATCCTGACGCTGGTCCGGGGCAACGACCCGGCGGCGATGCTGCGCTTCGTCGGCTCAGGCCCCTTTCCCGCGGCGACTGAAATGGGGACGGGCGGCTCACTCCTCGGCCTCGCCGTCCATTTCGGCCTGATGGCGGTCATGACGGCCGCGTTCGTCCTTGCCGCACGGCAATATCCGCAGCTCGTCGAGCAGCCACTCCGCTGGGGCGTCTTCTATGGTCTCGCGACCTATGTCGTCATGAACCTGATCGTCGTGCCTCTGCGCTTCGGCACGCCGCTGCCGCCAAAGCCCATTTCGATCGCCACCCAGCTGTTCGCACACATCGTCCTGGTCGGCTTGCCCGTGGCGCTCATCGCCGCCCGCACCCTTCGCGGCCGGCCTGTTGCCTGATTACGTCTTGCGAATGTTTCGCATTATCGAGTAAGCCGGTCGCCATGATCGTCTGTATCTGCAATGCGATTCGCGAGGATGAGGTGCGCAAAGCAGCGCGCGAAGGCGCCTCCTGCACGCGTTCGGTCTATCGCGCGATCGGTCGCAAGCCGCGCTGCGGTCAATGCCTGCCATTTGCAAAAGAGATAATCGCCGCCGAACGTGCGACTGCCTAGCAATCGCATCATTTTTCCCTGATTTCCGCCAATTTTCCCTTTTCATTGGGCCGGATGGAGCGTAAACCGCAGCCATCATCCGACGGAGGACGGCAATGAAGGGCGATCCCAAGGTCATCGAGCTGCTCAACGAAGCGCTCAAGAATGAGCTGACCGCCGTCAACCAATATTGGCTCCACTATCGGCTGCTCGACAATTGGGGTGTCGACCGCCTCGCCGAGTTCGAGCGGCATGAATCGATCGACGAGATGAAGCATGCCGACGAGTTGTCGGAGCGGATCCTGTTCCTCGAAGGCCTGCCCAATTTCCAGATGCTCGGCCGCCTCCGCATCGGCGAGAGCGTCGAGGAGGCGCTGAGGTCCGATCTCGCTCTCGAGCTGGAAGCGGTCACCCAGTTGAAGGGCGCCATCGCCCATTGCGAGAAGGTCCACGACTATCCCAGCCGGGACCTGTTCGCGAAGATCCTCACCAATGAGGAAGAGCATGTCGACACGCTCGAAACCCAGTTCGAGATGATCGAGCGGATGGGCCTTCAGAACTATATCCAGCTGCAGAGCAAGCCGGCCGAGGAATAGTCCTGGCTCGTCATCCCCGCGAAAGCGGGGATCCCGCTTCTCTTCAGCTATATTATCGGGATTCCCGCTTTCGCGGGAATGACGATATGGGTTGTGACGAAGGGGGCACCACATGACCGCAGTCACCGAACCCGGACCGCGCATCGCGACGCTGGACATCGTCCGCGGCGTCGCCGTGATGGGCATATTGGCGATGAACATCGTCGCTTTCGCCATGCCCCCGTCGGCGTACATCAATCCTGTCGCCTACGGCAGCGAGGCACCGATCGATTTCGCCGCCTACGCCTTTAACTTCGTCCTGATCGACGGGAAGATGCGCGGCCTCTTCTCCTTCCTGTTCGGCGCTTCGATGCTTCTGATCATCGAGAAGGCGGAGGCGAAAGGCGAAAGCCCAGCCTCGGTGCATTTCCGGCGGCAACTGGTGCTGCTGCTGTTCGGCGCCCTCCATTTCTACCTCATCTGGTACGGGGATATCTTGTTCGGCTACGCGCTGATCGGGATGGTCGCCTGGTTCTTCCGCCGGAAGCCGACCAAGATACTGATCGTCTGGGGCATCATCTTCGTCATCGTCGAGTTCGCCATGATGGCCGGGATGGCGGCCAGCGCCGCGAACCTCGCTCGCGCCGTGACCGAGCCGGGCGTGAGCGCCGACACGCTGCGCAGCTGGAACGAAATGACCGCCTATATCCGGGTACCGACCGCGGCCGAGCTCAACCATCAGCTGGGCCTCATCCTTGGCCCCTGGTCCGGGGTCGCGCATTATCAGCTCACCGATCACCGCTACGACCCCCTGATCTTCAGCCTGATGTTCGGCCCCGAGACCCTTGGATATATGCTGTTCGGCATGGCCGCGCTCAAGTCCGGCTATTTGACCGGCCAGTGGACCGACGCACAGTATGGGCGCGCCGCCACGGTCGGCTTCGCAATCGCCATTCCCTGCTACCTGCTGCTCGTCTGGCTGATCTTCAGCAACGGCTTCAGCGTTCCGGCGCTGTTCGCCTTTTCGATGGCCGCCACGGTCCTGATCCGCCCGGTCATGGTGGCAGCGATCGCGGCAATGGTCATCCTGTTCACCCGGCAGAATGGCTGGCTGACGAAGCGCATCGCCGCCGCCGGCCGTGCCGCTTTCACCAACTATCTTGGCACGTCGATCCTGATGACCGGCCTGTTCTACGGTTGGGGTTTTGGCCTGTTCGGCGAACTCAGCCGGGCGTCCCTTTGGCTGGTCGTGATCGGCATGTGGGTGCTGATGCTCGCCTGGTCGAAACCATGGCTCGACCGCTTCCAATATGGCCCATTCGAATGGCTGTGGCGCAGCATGTCGCGCGGAGACATTCAGCCGATGCGGATAAGGCGGAGCGAACCGCTCCCGGCTTAGATTCGGCCGAACCCCTGGTTCGCCGACTTGCGGCCGAAGCCGCCGGCGACCGGAGCGCGGCTCTGCAGCGGGTTGGTCGCCTTGTCGAACAGCTCGGCCGTCCGGTTCCACAGCCGGCGAAGCTCGACCACGTCAGGGACAAGCTCGTCGGGGAAACGGTGGGTTTCGACGCAGATGCGCGCGACCTGCTCGATCTTCTCCGCCACCACGGCCAGCCGCTCGGCGCCGAACTGGCGCGATTCGCCTTTCAGCGTGTGGGCGGGGATGACCAGCGCGACCGTATTCTGCTCGTGCATGGCCTGTTCGATCGCGGCGACGCTCTTCGCCCCGTCTTCGCGAAAGTAGCTAAGGATGCGAATGAAACCCGGTCCAAGCTCTGCCCGGCTCTTCTCGAAATGCACCCAGTCAATGATGTCCGAACCGTCGTCCACTTGCTTTCATGCTCCCATGGCCCCTGGTCCGGGCGCGGTCCCACCGGCATGGCCTAACCCCGAAAGGGTAAAGGACCGGTTATTTTGTCTTTTGATCGAACGGGTTCTTTGAAGCCCGCATCGCCATGCGCAGCGGCACCGGCCCCAGCTGCAGGTCCCGGCGCATCGAATTCATCAGATAGCGTTGATAGCTGGTCGGCAGCTGATCGACCCGAGTTCCGAACACAACGAAGCTCGGCGGTCGCGATTTGACCTGCGTGATGTAGCGCAGCTTGATCCTCTTGCCCCCCGGCGCCGGCGGCGGATTGGTCTCGATTGCCCGCTCGAACCAGCGGTTCAATTCGCCGGTCGTCACCCGTCTCGACCAATTTTCGCGCACTTCGAACGCCGCGGCGAGCAGCTGGTCGATGCCCTTGCCGGTCTTCCCCGACACCGTCAGCAGGGGCACGCCCTTCAGTTGGCTAAGCCCTTCTTCCAGCGCGGCCTTGACCCCATTGAACAGCGACGACGCATGTTCTGCGACGTCCCATTTATTGAGCGCGATGACCAGCGCCCGGCCTTCTTCGATCACCTGGTCGGCAATCTTGAGGTCCTGCACCTCGAGTCCGCGGGTCGCATCGAGTAGCAGCACGACCACCTCGGCATGGTCGATCGCGCGCTTCGTGTCCCAAACCGACAATTTCTCGAGCTTGTCCTCGACCTTGGCGCGCTTGCGAAGGCCCGCCGTGTCGACCAGGCGGACGGGCCTGTCATTCCAGGTCCAGTCGAGACTGATGCTGTCGCGCGTAATTCCGGCTTCGGGCCCGGTGATCATCCGCTCCTCGCCCAGCATTTTGTTGACCAGGGTCGACTTGCCGGCGTTGGGCCGCCCGACGATGGCGAGCTTCAGCGGCCCGTCCTCGTCTTCCTCCGCGTCCTCTTCCTCGCCTTCCTCGCGCTCGACATGGGGGCGGATTGCCTCGAACAGGTCGACCAGCCCCTCGCCGTGTTCGGCCGACAATGCGAACGGTTCGCCCAGTCCCAGCGCGAAGGCCTCCAGCCGCCCGGACTCTCCGGCCCGGCCTTCGGCCTTGTTGGCGGCAAGGACCACCGGCGTGTCGTGGCTCCGCAACCAGCGCGCGATCTCTTCGTCGAGCGGCGTCAGTCCCTCGCGCGCGTCGATCAGGAACAGCGCGACATCGGCCTCGCGGACCGCAGCCTCGGTCTGGGCGCGCATTCGGCCGGGCAAGCTTTGGGGGTCCTCATCCTCGAACCCCGCGGTGTCCATTACCCGGAACTCCAGCCCGAGCAGTTGCCCCTCGCCCTCGCGCCGATCTCGAGTCACGCCGGGCCGATCGTCGACCAGCGCCAGGCGCTTGCCGACGAGGCGATTGAACAGCGTCGATTTGCCGACGTTGGGGCGGCCGACGATGGCGACGGTGGGAAGGGGCATGGGGCTGCCCCTGCCCGCCTCCGCCGGCGCGTCAACCTTAGCGGTAAGCGATCAGCCGGCCGCTATCCGTCAGGATATAGAGCGTATTGTCGGCCACCACCGGCTGGAAGCTGACGCCGTCCTTCACGTCAACCTGGCTCTGGAAGGAGCCGGAAGCCGGGTCGACGTTGATCAGCGCGCCGTTCGAGCCGGCGAGGATCAGCCGCTCGCCCGCCAGGACCGGACCGACATAGGTGATAAGGCCCGATTTGCTCTTCATCTTCTCATAGCGCGGCAACTGGTTGATCCAGCGAATCTTGCCATTCGCACGCGACACCGCGATCAGCTGCGCCCGGTCGTTGACCGCGAACAGCCAGTCGCCGGCAACCCAGGGCGTGGCAATGCCGCCGAAGTTCAATTCCCAGATGCGCTGGCCGGAGAAGAGATCGAGGGCCACCATTCGGCCGCCCTGGCCGACGGCGTAGACCACTCCATTGTCGATCACCGGATCGGCGTCGATGTCGCTGAGGGATGCAACGCTGGTGGTCATCGATGTGCGGGCAAGCGCGTCCTGCCACACCTGGCGTCCATTCTCATAACGATAAGCATTGAGCTCGCCCGAGGAGAAACCCGCCACGACGGTGCCTTGGCCCAGGGCCGGTGCAGCCGCGCCGAACACGCCCGCGATCTCCAGCGCAGCGGCGTTCGACCAGTTGGTCGTGCCGTCGGCGGTCTTGAGCGAATAGAGCTGATTGTCCTGGCTCATCACATAGACGGCCTGGCCGTCGACCGATGGCTCGCCGCGCAACGGCCCGCCCGGCTTCACGGTCCACACCGCGCCGCCATTGGTCGCGTCGAGTGCGGCGACATAGCCGAGGCCATTGGTGGCATAGACCCGCCCGCCCTCATAGGCGACGCCGCCGCCGTAGATCGATGCGCTGTTGTCGCCCACTTCGCCGAACCGGGTCGACCAGATCTGGCCGCCGTTGCGGGCGTCGAACGCGCGGACTGTTCCTTGCGTGTCCATGGTGTAGATTTTGCCGTCGGCGACCACCGGTCCTCCGCCGAGCCGACCGTCCGTGTCGCTGCCCTTGCCGATCGAGACCGTCCAGGCGACACCCAGCGACTGGCCCAGCGCGACATGGCCGACCGACTTGCGCGCATTGCCGCCGGACTGCGCCCAGCTGTCGTTGACCGCTGCCGCGGGCAGGCTCATCGGCAGCGCCGCGGTTTCGGGATCGATGTCGATGTCCACCTCATTGACCAGCACCGCCACGCGTTCGCCGGGCACGGTCACCTTTTCCTTCTTGTCGAAAATGCCGAACGGTCCACCGCCGGCGCAGCCCGCGAGCAGCGAGGCGGTCAGCAGAAGGAAAGTAACGCGGGAAAGGTGACGCATGAAGGTTCGTCCTATTGGGCAGGGATGGCGGCGGGATCGACGGGCATCGACGCGGTGGCGTCGACACCCAATGAACCCGCGATCTGGACCGCGCGGCTGCGGATGGATTGGGGAACTTGCTTGTCGGCTGCGATCTTGGCGAAGATCTGGCCGGCGCCATTGCGGTCGCCCTTGGCGAGCAGCGCCATGCCGGTCATCTCGCCCGCACTGCCGAAGAAGGGGTTGCCGGGCTGGGACAGGGTCGCCAACCGGGCGATGATTTCGTCGGGCTTCAGGCTGTCATATTCGGTCATGGTGCCGCGTACAGTCGCGAGATCTCGGTAGGCTTGCGGCAGTCCGTCGTCCGCTGCGAGCTGTTTGTAGAGTTCGATCGCCGTCTTGCGGTCGTTCTGACGCAGCGCCAGCGCCGCCCGGCCGAAGGTCGCGCTGCCCCGCATGACGTCGCTCGATGAATCGCTGATCGGTGTCAGGTCGGCTTGCGCACCCTTCACATCGCCCGCGGCGACCTTGTCGAGCGCTGCCGACATCGCCTCGCTGTCCGCGACCGCCCGCTGGTCGAGACGGTTTTGCCAATATAGATAGCCGCCCACCGCGGCGAGAAACAGGATGACGGCCGCAGCGATCCATTTGCCATAGGCTTGCGCAATGTCGCGCATCTGGTCGCGACGCAGGTTTTCATCGACTTCGCGGACGAAGGTTTCGGCCGGATCGGATGGAAGCGCCAAGGGGATCCTCGTGATTACTGGTGGGGAGCGCCGTCGTGCTTCCTTCCCCACCCCGGATGAACAGAAGCTGGCGGCGCACCGTCTAGCGCGAGCGGCGGGAAAGGCAAAGGGCCAAGGTGGGACCGGTTCTAGATCGCTTTGGCTATGATCATCGAGACATTGTCCGGCGCTCCGCGGGACAGGACGGTTTCGATCAACGTCTCGGCCGCTTCCGCGGGGCGGTTGGACGTAAGTTCCGCGACCAATTCGTTGTCATCGACCAGCCTCGTCAAGCCGTCGCTGGCGAGAAGGAACTGGTCGCCCGGCCTGCGCGTCCCCGCTCACGATATCGATCTTCAGCTCTTCGGCCACGCCGACGGCGCGGGTGATGACGTTGGCGTTGGGATGATTTTCCGCCTCGTCGGGTTCAGCATGCCGGCGTCGACCAGGTCCTGGACCAGGCTGTGGTCGCGGGTCAGCTGGACGATCTGCCCGTCGCGGACGCGGTAGGCGCGGCTGTCTCCCGCCCAGAAGCAGCGATATTGCCCGTCGGCGATGGCGAGCCCGACGACGGTGCTGCCGATCGTCCGCGGGCTGTCGTCCGACGCGGCCAGGGCGATCAGCTCGTGATTGACCCTGTTGAGCGCGGCGATCGCGCTCTCGACCAATTCGTCGAGGCCGTAGACGATCGGAAGGCGCAGCAGCGCCTCGGTGACCTTGGCGCTCGCCACGTCGCCGGCCTCATGCCCGCCCATGCCGTCGGCAACCGCCCACAAGCCCGCGCTCGGTGCGGACCAGCATGCGAATCCTCGTTCACCTTTCGGCGAAGCCCCACATGGGTTCGGCTGACGCATTCGAAGGCCACGCCCGGCTCCCCCGCTTCCGTTCAAGAAGCGGGAGACTAGCAATTGCTGAGGGTTCGTGCGATTTACTTTTCTTTCATTGCAGATCGTCTGGGGGAAAGTCGGCATTGAGCAAGGCGTACAGCAACAAGGCGTTGCCGGCCGGGCACGATCCTTCGCGAATGGCGGCTTGAAGATGTCCTCGGCGTCGGCGGCTTCGGAATCGTCTACAAGGGCCGCGGCATCTATTTCGGCGAACTCGTCGCGATCAAGGAATATTTCCCGAGCTCGATCAGCGAGCGCGACGCCGAGGACACGGTCGTCCCGATCGGTTCGGACGTCGAAGAAGTCCACGCGCTCGGCCTCAAGAAGTTCGTCGAGGAAGCCAAGCTCCTGTGGAACCTGTCGACGCCCACCCGGCACCCCAACATCGTCAGCGTCCGCAGCCTGTTCGAGGTCCACGGCACCGCCTACATGGTCATGGATTTCGAGGACGGCGTGTCGCTGTCGAAGCTGCTCAAGGAGGGCAGGCGCTTCAACGAGCGCAGCCTGTGGAACATCATCGAGCCGATCGCCGAGGGCCTCGATCGCGCGCACCGCGTCGGCGTGCTCCACCGCGACATCAAGCCGCCCAACATCCTCATCAACGAAGACAACCGGCCGGTGCTGATCGATTTCGGCTCGGCGCGGTTCGAGGCGGCGGAGGCGACCAGCACGACGGTCACCTTCCACACCCCGCCCTACGCGGCGATCGAGCAATATGTGAAGACCTATCCGCAGGGGCCGTGGACCGACATCTACGCGCTTGGCGTGGTGCTCTACGAATGCGTCACCGGCGAAAAGCCGCCCGAAGTGCTTGAGCGGCTGCATGGCGGCCTGGGCACAGCCGCTCGCCGAGGGCAATTGGCCCGGTTTCGGCAAGCGTTTCCTCCAGGCGATCGATGCCGGCATGACGATCCGCCCGACGGAACGTCCGCAATCGATCCGCGAATGGCTCGCCTTGTTCGGAAAGAAGGATGTCGAGCCGGCGGTCGGCGGCGATGATGAGCCGACCCGCTTCTTCGCCCACGAGGTTGCGGCCGAAGAGATCATGCCGGTGCCACCGCCGGCGCCGGGCTTCGATCCGAAAGAGCCGCTTGAAACGTCAGGTTCCGACCGATCCAGGACGAAGTGCAATTCAAGCGGGCCGGAGAGGAAACCGGCGCTTCCAAGAGGAAGAAGAAGGCCGCGGCCGAGAATGCCGCCGAGCCCGCGGAAGCCGAAGAAAGCCGAGGAGCCGCCCGCCAGCCGCGAAGCCGCGAAAAAGCTGCTCCAAAGAAATCTGCAGCCGCAACGGCGCGAGACAGGCACCAAGGAAGGCTGCAAAGCCCTGGTACAAGAACCAACGCGCTGCGATGCTCGCCGGAGGGGAGCTGTCGCGCTGATCGCTGCCGTCGCCGCGGCTCCTTCATGTTCGGCAGTGGCTCGAACGATTCCGGTGAGCCGCTTGAAATTCCCGATCTGAGCGCCGTGGAGCCTGGCTCGATTCCCGCTCGAAGGTCTGAGTCAGCCTCGCTGCCGCCGAACGCGCCCTCGCCGAGGAGGCGCAGAACAGCTGGCGCTCCGGCAACCGCGGTCAACGGCCTGGTTGCGGCCGGCGAACAACTCGACAAGCAGTCTGGCAGAGCTGCAGGCGCTCGCCGAACGACCCGGCCCAGGCCGGCGCGGCAACGGCGCGCGTCGACGAATGAAGCGCACTGCGACGTCGGCCAATGTGGAATTCGCCAATGCGCTGCTGCGCGATGCGGAGGCCCGGGCGCAGAGCTTTCGCCGCGAATGCGTCGAGCACGGCGAGGCGCTGTCGAGACAGCGCTCGCCGGTCTTCGTTCCTCGGTCCAGGCTTCGGCCAGTATCGACCGATCCGTCCAGTCGCTTGGCGTGCGCCCGCGACGCCCTCGCAAAGTCGCAGGCGTTCGCTGCCCTTCCGGCCGCCTACAGCGCTGCAGGCGGCGAGCAAGCGCGCCGCCCGACCGCTGCCGCAAGCCGCCCAGGACGACGACCGACCACTACGGTGCCGGCCGCCGTCGCTCGGCCAGCGCACCGACGACCGCAGCAGCGCCACGCCAGCAGCGGCAACGGGTCGGCCACCGCTTCGGCGTCGAAGATGGCGCAGTTCAATGCGATCGTCGGCAGCGGGCGCAGCATGGCCGAAGCATGTGATCCGGATGGGCGAGCGGCGGATCCGCAACGCGCAAGGCGAACGCGCAGCTGGCCAAGAATTACGACAAATATCTCGCCAACGTGGAGGACTCGGTGCGCGGCGCGAAGCACCGATCGCGAGTCCGATCGAGCTGATCAAGAAGGCCAACCAGACCAAGGCCTATATCGTGTTTCTCAACAAGCAGTCGTCGCAGGCGCAATAGAGCGGCGCCGAACCAGCCGCCGCATGACTTCGGTGAGCCTGGTCAGGAGATCTGGCAAGCCGCGCCTGGCGCGGATGCTGCTCCGCTGATCGAATTCTGACGGGTCGCTCAGCAATTCCATTTCCGCGCGCGTCCGGACTTCATGCTCGAACGACACATTGCCCACCCGAAGGACCGAGCCGACCGCCAGGATTTCGCTGCGCTCGATCCGCTTGTTGTCGATATAGGTGCCGTTGGTGGAATTCAGGTCGGTGACCCGAAGCTTGTCGGCCGCCAATTCGACCAGGCAATGCGCCCGTGAAACCGCCGACACCGGCGACGATGATATCGGCCGGCGCCGTCCGGCCGATCCTCAGGCCGGACGGGGTGACGACAAACCGTGTTTCCGGCACCTCTCCGTCGAGCCTTTGCAGGCAATGGACCTTTTCGCCTTCGCCTCGACGGAAGTCATCGGACCGCTTGTAAAACTGGGTCTGTTCCGTCTTCCATCGGAGTCGGCTTGAGCAGCTTCGAACCGCGAGACTTGCCGAGGCGCTCGAGCGCGAGCATCAATTCGTCCTCATTTGCCGCCACGGATTTCCGCATCTGCCTTCGTTGCGGTCGGCGCGGGGTCGGAGCGGCGCCTCTGGCGAGCCGGCTTCGGCTTTGCGCGACGGGCTCGAGAGCCTTGGCAAGTGCACGCCGCTACCTCATTGTCGTCTCCGACACAAGGCGACGCAAGTCGCCGACCAATGTCCTGCCAGCGGCATCGGACGTGTCGCCGGTCCAGTCCGCGAGGTCGGCGGCGTGGGTCAGCTCGAAGATGATCGGCCGGTCGCAGGCTTCGATAATGGCCGGGACCAGCTTGTTGCGCCGGTCAGCCAGGGTCGCCTCGGCCCGCACCCAGCGCGAAGCGACGGAACGCGGTCGACCACAGCACGACCACCGCTTTGGCCGCCCTCAGCTCCTTTTCGATGACCTCGTCGAACGTTTCGCCCGAACGCAGCGCGGCGTCCCACCACACGCTAAATCCCTTCGCGGATGAAGGATTCGGCGATGTGCCGGGCCGCCGCTCCGGTCCTCCCGACTGTAGGAGATGAAAATATCAGTGTCCGGACACGCAATTCCCCTTGTTCGAACCAATTTTCGGAGACCATTACCGGGCCACCGAAATGCTCCGCTGGCCCGCCCTGATGTTGGCGCACTTCGCTAAGCGACTCGAACAGCGCTCGTTTATTGTCTGTTAACCAGCCTCGAATGTCGAGGCACACATCGACGAGGCTAACGAACCCGCATGTCCGTTTTCGGGACGGCGGATGCCGTCATGTTAGCGAATGGAGCCGCGCGCTTACGTGTGCGCTAAGCCGGTAGAGGATCCGTACCCCATAATTTTTGGCGAGGTCCATCGTCCCTACATATTCGAAATGATAATCGGTGCGGTCGGATTCGATCATCGCGGCGAATGGCTGGGTCGTATAAATTGCCCCGACGGGCACCCGCGGCTCGATCCGCGCCGCGACAGTGACTTCGGTGCCGTAGAATGTCCGCGCGCCTTGGACCGCGTCGAAATGCTCGAAGATCGGCCCATAGTGCAGGCTGATGCGCATTCCGCCTTCGGCAGGCAGACCATGCTTCTGCAGCGAGGCGGTATCCAGCTCCGACTGGATTTCCAGCGCGATTTCGGCGGCGTCGCGCGGGCGATGTGATGACGACGTAGATGGCATCGCCCCAGCTGTTGCGGCTGAGGACATCGCTCGGCATGGCGATCGAGAACCGCCGCGATCCGCCCCATCACCACTTCCAGGAACTGGGACAGGCGATCTTCGTCCAGACGAGAAAAACCGGCGAAATCGGCGAACAGCATCGACCGAAGGGCCCAATGCGGCCTGTTTCGCATCTCGGCGTCGCCGCGGCGGACTTCAACGGCGGACGGTCGCGCGGTGACCGAAACCACGCGGGTGTCGCCGCCCTGGCGCGCCCATTCGGCACAATCGGCCGCTGTGCCCGCGATTCCCGTGGCCGGGACCCGTCCCACACGGCAAGCTGGAAAGTCGTCGGCCTGCATGATTTCGGCGCGAAGTCGCGCCAGTCCCATCATCAGCTTCGAGCAATAGGCGAATTGCTCATCGTCATCGATGCACCGCATCTGGGTTGCGAACGTGACGGACGCCGCCGCTTTCCGGGCCTCTGCGTAGCGATCGGGCCACTCCGGCACCGCCGACGTGAACCGACGTCCTTAGGAAATCCTCCTCGGCGAACGGCAGGACGATATGAAGCTCGCCGCCGACGCGCCAGGATCGCCTCGGCAACCAATATGTCTGCGCCGCAGGCGAGCGATCCATAGGCGACCAGAACCTCAAACTCGTGCAGAATCGAACCGATGGCCTCGGCAATCTCCTGTTCGACTTGCCAGCCTGCCAGGAACATATGCCCGCAATAATGGATTACCGGAGTCGGCCGTATCGACGCCAACAGCGCCAGATTCTCGTCATTCGAAATCGACAGCCTGCTGGCGATCAAGCCCACCTGCCGCGCTGTCGACGCGATCACCCCGGGAGAAGCGTCCGGACGGCGTCGGGCCGCGGCATACAGATGCGGTTGCCCCTTCACGTCGCCGCAGATCAACATCGCTTCAGCGCCCGACGCAGCGGCAAAATAATCGCTGGGTCGCGCGATGTCGGGTCGTCGCCCGATTGCAGCGGCAAGTTCGCACGCTTCCTCCTCATCGCCCGCCAGGAAGAGATGTCGTCGCGGAGTTGATGCCGGAAAAATAGCCGTCGGATAAGCTGATGTGCCAACCGATAGGCCTGGCTCGATTGACGGAACAGTTCGACCTGCTCAGCTCCCGTTGGCGCGAACGGCCAGATCCTTGAGCAAGCGCCCCTTTAGGGCGACGGCATCCTCGGTCTCGATCTCCTCGACGCGATTGCGATCGTAGAGCCGAAGCGCGGCATGGGGTCACCCAGCCTCGCCATCGCGAGCGCCTGCAGATAGCGCGCATCGGGATCGTCGGGATAAAGCTCGATCGCTTCTCGGGTCCGCTCGAACAGCGCAAACATGTCTCCGCGTCGCAGGGCATCCTGGAACTGCTGGCGGACCTTAGGATCGATCGGTTCCATCAGGTGCCTGACACTTAGCGTTTCGGCCGATAAGTCTGGTCTTCGGTCGGAAAAGACCGCTCGCGCACTTCGCTGGCATAGGTCGAGACCGCTTCGCCGATCTCGCTCGCCATGTCGGCATAGCGTTTCACGAAGCGCGGCGTACGCTCGAACAGGCCGAGCATGTCCTCGGTCACCAGCACCTGGCCGTCGCAGTGGGGCGACGCACCGATGCCGATGATTGGCACGGCGACCGCCTCGGTCACTTGGTCGGCGATTTCCTCCATCACCCCTTCGACGACGATGCAGAAGGCGCCCGCCTCGGCCACCGCCCTGGCGTCGGACAGGATCTTCTTCGCTTCATCGGCGCTCTTGCCGCGAGCGCCATAGCCGCCGAGCACGTTGACCGCCTGCGGGGTGAGACCGACATGGCCGATCACCGGAATTCCGCGATGTGGTCAGGAAGTCGATCGTCTCGGCCATCGCCTCCCCGCCCTCGAGCTTGACCGCCGCGCAGCCGGTTTCCTTCATCACCCGGGACGCGCTTTCGAACGCCTGGGCCGGCGAGGCCTCATAGCTTCCGAACGGCATGTCGACCGCGACCAGCGCGTGCCAGCTGCCCCGCACCACCGCCGCGCCATGAGCGCACATCATTTCCAGCGTGACCGGCACGGTCGACGGCAGGCCGTAGATCACCTGGCCCAGGCTGTCGCCGACCAGAAGCATCTCGCAATGCGGGTCGAGCAACTGCGCCATCCGCATCGTATAGGCGGTCAGCATGACCAGCGGTTGCTCGGTCTTGCCCGTCCGACCTTGCGGCCGCGGATCGCAGGAACGGTCATCCGCTTGCCGGGAACGGGCGTCGGCGTCGCCCGGCTGGTGCTGGTATCGATGGTGAAGGTCGACATGGCGACGGGTTCTAGCGTGGCCCGCGCAAAACAGCCAACCCCGACTGCCCAACGGCCCGTCGACAACGGCGAGGATTAACCGCTCGGGCCGCCCTATGCGCTCCCTCCTCCCCCGAATGGAAGGAAGTCTTATGAAAACCTCCACCCTGACACTCGCCGGCCTCGCCATGGCGCTCGGCGCCGCACCAGCATTGGCTTCGCAGCAGACGGAGGCTCCACCGGCGGAAGCTCCAGCCGCAACCCCCGCAACCCCGCCGAGCCGGCCACTCCCGCGGACCCGGCGACCGACAGCTCGGCAACGCCCGCCACGCCGGCCGACCCGGCGACGCCAGCGGCAAAGGCGAGCGACGACCCGCTGTCTCCGGCTACGTCGGAAACCGAATCCAAGACCAAGGCGACCAAGAAAGCCCAGAAGCCCCGCTAGGCCCTGGATCGGGCGCGCCCGCGAGGCGCGCCCGTTTGGCTCAGCGCAGCCACCCCCGGCGCTTCGCCAGCCGCGACAGCATATAAATGCCATAGCAGGCCAGCGCGACGACGATCGGACCGAGCAACGCGTCGGACGAGATGTTGCGCATTTCGGGCACAACCAGCACGGCGCTGAACTGGACGATCACCGCGATCAGTGAAACCAGCAGCGCCGGAACGGCCCAGGTCTTGCGCAGGAGCAGCCCGACGGTCCCGGCCAGTCCGACCCAGACGGCCACTCCGAAAGCGGCATAATACCAGGCCGGCCGCGCGCCCAGCATCGCCGCCTGGTCGAGCGGCAGCATGGCGATCTGCTCGGGCGTCAAGCGAACCTCGGCCAGGTAGAAGAAACAACCGAGGCATTCGAACAGAAATGCGCAGATCGCCGCCAGCCAATACCAGGCTGGAACGCCCTCGGCGGCGGTCGCGGTTTCGTCGGTCATATCGGTCCCCCTTGCTTCCCACCGAAAATCCTGCGCGAGCACCGGCGGCTTTGCAAGCTAGGCGACCTCAGTTCTCTCTCCGCCCTGTTTCTGCAAAATCGAAGAAATCGCCTTGCCGAGAATAGTCGCGTCATAGGGCTTGGTGACGACGGTGAAATTCCTGGCGTCGCTGCTAAGCAGCTCGTCGCTGTATCCGGTAGCGAGCAGCACCGGAATATCCGGTCGCTCGGCTTCGATCTGCTCGGCAAGCTCCAGCCCGCCCACGCCTGGCATGACGACATCCGAAAAGACCAGGTCGAATGGCTGCGAACGCAGCAGGGCGATCGCTTCGGCGCCCTCCCCCGCGGTGGTCACGTCGCAGTGCAAATCTTCGAGCAGCTCGGCGGCAAAATCGCGTACCTGCTGATTATCCTCGACCAGCAGGACCTTCAGTCCCTGCGGCAACTGCCGGATTTCGGATTCGGGCACCGGTTCCGACACCGGTTTGTTGGTCGCCGGCAGATAAATTCTGACCGTGGTGCCTTCGCCCTCGGTAGAGTCGATCTCCGCTCGCCCGCCGGCCTGGGCCGCAAATCCATGGATTTGCGACAAGCCAAGGCCCGTTCCCTTCCCGACTTCCTTCGTGGTGAAGAAGGGTTCGAACGCCCGTTGCAGCACTGCTTTCGGGATACCTGTACCGGTATCGCTGATGTTGACGCAGATTGCCGGCTGGCCATCAATGTCGCAATTGGACGTGCCGATGATGAGATCGCCGCCCTGCGGCATGGCGTCGCGCGCATTGAGCACGGCATTCAGCAGCGCCGTCTCCAGTTGCGTTGCGTCAACGTCGACCAGTGAAGGACTGGCCTGGAGGTCGAGCTTTACCGCGATCCGCGATCCCAGCATGCGGCCGATCATCTCGGCGAAGGCGTCGAGGCGGACGCTGAGATCGAGCACGACGGGCTTGAGCGACTGGCGCCGGCCGAACGCCAGCAGATGGTTGGTCAGGCTGGTCGCCCGTTCGGCGGTGTCGGCGATCGCCTCGAGGTAGCGCCGCCTCTTCTCGATCGGCAGGTCGGGATGCTTGAGCAGGAAATCGCTCGCCCCGGCGATCACGGTCATCAAATTGTTGAAGTCGTGCGCAACCCCGCCCGTCAATTCGCCGAGCGCCTGCAATTTCTGCGACTGGGCCAGTGCCTCGCGGGTCGACTCCAGTTCCTCTTCGGCAAATTTCTTGTCGGTGATGTCGCGGGTGACCTTGGCGAAGCCTATCAGCTCGCCGGCGTCATCGATGATCGCGTCGATCACCGCGCTGACCCAGAACCGGGTCCCGTCCTTGCGCAGGCGCCAGCCCTCGGCTTCGTATCGGCCTTCGCGGACTGCGGTCCGTAGCGCTCGCCCCGGCAGGTCGGCGGCAACATCTTCCGGAGTGAAAAATCGCGAGAAATGCTGCCCGATTATTTCATCCGCGGTATAACCCTTGAACCGCTCGGCTCCCGGATTCCAGGTCGCGATCCGCCCGTCAGCGTCTAGCATGTAGATCGCATAATCGGTGACCGCGCTGACCAGGAGCCGAAAACGCTGCTCCTCGGACAATTGCAAAAGATCCGACAAATATTCATCCCTACCAAGGGCATACGGCAACAAGCCGCGTTAAAACCCGCCCCGATGCGTGTTGTAATTGCGCAGCGCCAACAATCAAGTGCGCGCCCCGGATTACATTCAACCATATGGTTGACTCTCCACGTCGACCCGATCATATTCAACAACATGGTTGAACATGATTCGCCCCTCCTCAACGCAGTTTTTCACGCGCTTGGCGACTCCACCCGCCGGAGCATGTTGAGGGAGCTTGCCGCTGGCGAACGGACGGTGAGCGAGCTTGCCCAGCCGTTCGCCATCTCCCTCGCCGCCGCGTCAAAGCATATCAAGGCGCTGGAGAGCGCCGGATTGATCCGGCGCGAGGTGCGCGGACGCACCCATATCTGCCGCCTCGATCCAGGGCCGCTGTCCAGCGCCAGCGAATGGCTGCGCTACTATGAGCGCTTCTGGACCGGCCGCCTCGAGGTACTCGAACAGCTCCTCCGCGAGGAGGATGCCCGCAAGTCTACGAACACCCGAAGGAGACGACCGATGAACTGCACGCCAAGCCCGACGCCTTTGGCAAGCTGATCGAGCCGACCACGCTCAGGATCCAGCGGCTGCTGCCCGGCCCGATCGAGCGCATCTGGGCCTATCTCACCGACAGCGATCTGCGCCGCAAATGGCTGGCGGCGGGCGCGATGGAGATGAAGGTCGGCGCGCCGGTCGAACTGGTCTGGCGCAACGACGAACTCAACGATCCGCCCAGCAAGCGGCCGGCAGGGTTTCCCGAAGAGCACCGGATGCAGAGCCGGATCACCGAGCTCGATCCGCTGCGCAAGCTCTCCATCGCCTGGAACAACAGCGGCGACGTGACGTTCGAACTGGAGCCGAAGGGCGACGGGCGTGCTGCTCACCGTGACCCATCGCCGGCTGCCCGATCGCTCGACCATGCTCAAGGTCAGCGCCGGCTGGCACATGCATCTCGATGTTCTGGCCGCCCGCGCCAGCGGCAAGGAGCCGGCGCCGTTCTGGGATGGCTGGGCCCGCCTGCAAGGCGAATACGACCAGCGGCTGCCGGCCTGAAGGAACACGACGCGCAACGAACCATGCCAACAAACAGGAGGTCAGCCATGAAGACCCATGTCGTTTCAGCTGCAGGAATGGGAAGCCGCGCGCCAGCAATTGCTCGTGAAGGAGAAGGAGATGACCCGCGCCCGTGACGCGCTGGCCGCCGAGCGCCGGCGGATGCCGTGGATGGCCGTGGAGAAGAAGTACGAGTTCGAAGGGCCCAAGGGCAAGGCGAGCCTGCTCGACCTGTTCGAAGGCCGCCGTCAGCTGATCGTCTACCGCGCCTTCTTCGAGCCCGGCGTGTTCGGCTGGCCCGACCATGCCTGCCGCGGCTGCTCGATGGTGGCCGACCAGGTCGCCCACGTCGCCCATCTCAATGCCCGCGACACGACGCTCGTGTTCGCCTCGCGCGCGCCGCAGGCGGACATCGCGCGCCTGAAAGCGCGGATGGGCTGGGAGATGATCCCCTGGTACACCGATCACCGACAGCTTCGACGCCGACTTCGGCGTCGACGAGTGGCACGGCAACAACGCGTTCATCCGCGACGGCGACAGCATTTTCCGCACCTACTTCATCAACAACCGCGGCGACGAGCAGATGGGCGGCACCTGGAACTACCTCGACATCACGCGCGCTCGGCCGCCAGGAGGAGTGGGAGGATTCGCCCGAGGGCTATCCGCAGACCCCGACCTACAAATGGTGGAACTGGCACGACAGCTATGTCGCCGACGCCGCGCCCGACAAGAAATGGGTCGAGGTGTCGGACGCCGGAGAGGCGGCGTTTCGCAATCGTGACGACGCCTAGCGCAGGAGGACATAGCATGAGCGGCTCTTCGATCGCAGGGCGGACATCCGACTGGTTGAGCCTCGCGGCAGCGCCGACCTTCGCCCTGATGGCGGTTTTCACGGGCATAGGCGGACAGCCGGAAATATTCTGCTCGTCGGCTGATCAGTCGCCTCTCGGGGGCATGATGCCGATGTACCTGCTCATGGCCGCCTTCCATTCGCCATCGTGGCTGAGGTTGCTCAATCGGTAAGCCGCCGCCGAAAGGTTTCGGGCAGGAACAGCAAGCCCGCGACCAGCGTCACCAGCGCGACCGACGATCGGGTACCACAGGCCGTAATAGATATCGCCGGTCGCCGCGACCATCGCGAAGGCGGTGGTCGGCAGGAAGCCGCCGAACCAGCCGTTGCCGATATGATAGGGCAGCGACATCGAGGTGTAGCGGATCCGGGTCGGGAACAGCTCGACCAGCAGCGCGGCGATCGGCCCGTAGACCATCGTCACATAGAGGGCGAGGAGGAACAGGATGCGCGACCACCAGCGGCTTGTTGATCGCCGCCGGATCGGCCTTCTCCGGATAGCCGACGGCGGCCAGCGCCGCCTTGGCGCGGTCCTGGAAAGCGGCGATCGCTGCCTTGCGCGCTTCGCCGTCGAGCGGCGCTGGGGTCGACAGCCTCAATGACCGTGTCGCCGATACGGATGCTGGCGACGGTCCCGGCAGGGGCCGCGACATTGTCGTAGGACACCGACGCCTTGGCCAGGAAGGCCTTGGCGACGTCGCACGAGCGTTCGTCGAACTTGTTCCTGCCGATCGGATCGAACTGGAACGAGCAGTCGTCCGGGTCGGCGACGACCGTCACCGGCGCGGTCGCCTGCGCCCGGCGCCAGCGCCGGGTTGGCGGCCGCGGTCAGCGCCCCGAACAAGGGGAAATAGGTCAGCGCGGCGAGCGCGCAGCCGGCCATGATGATCGGCTTGCGGCCGACCTTGTCCGACAGCCAGCCGAACAGGATGAAGAAGGGCGTCGCCAGCGCCAGCGCGATGGCGATCAAGATGTTGGCGGTCGCGCCGTCGACCTTCAGCGTCTTCTCGAGGAAGAACAAGGCGTAGAATTGGCCGGTGTACCAGACCACCGCCTGCCCCGCGACCGCGCCGACCAGCGCGATGATCACCAGCCTGCAGATTGGGCCAGCGCGCGAACGCCTCGGTCAGCGGCGCCTTCGACCCCTCGCCCGCCGCCTTCATCTCCTGGAACACCGGGCTCTCTTCGAGCTGCATGCGGATCCAGAGCGACAGGCCAAGCAGCACGATCGAGATCAGGAACGGGATGCGCCAGCCCCAGTCGGCGAACGCCTCCTCGCCGAGCGCGGTGCGGATGCCGATGACCACCAGCAGCGCCGCGAACAGGCCCAAGCGTCGCGGTGGTCTGGATGAAGCTGGTGAACAGCCCGCGCTTTCCCTGCGGCGCATGCTCGGCGACATAGGTCGCCGCCCCGCCATATTCGCCGCCGAGCGCAAGCCCCTGAAGCAGCCGCAGCACGACCAGCAGCACCGGCGCCGCGACCCCGATCGACGCATAGCTTGGCAGCAGCCCGACGAGGAAGGTCGACAGGCCCATGATCCCCATGGTGACGAGGAAGGTGTTCTTGCGCCCGACGAGGTCGCCGATCCGCCCGAACAGGATCGCCCCGAACGGCCGCACCGCGAACCCCGCGGCGAATGCGGCGAGCGCGAAGATGAAGCCGGTGGTCTCGTTGACGCCGGAGAAGAATTGCGCCGAAATGATCGTCGCCAGCAGGCCGTAGAGGTAGAAATCATACCATTCGAAGATGGTGCCCAGCGACGACGCGCCGATGACGAAGGCGGACGACCGGCGGTGCGGCAGCCGACCGGCATCACTCGCGGATTTGCTTGCCATGCCGCCCCCCGTTTTGACCTTCGCGGCGCAGTTGGCATGACATCCCGCGCCGTTACAAGCGGGAGGTGCCGCTCATCGTGCGCATCCAGACTGACCCGGATCGCCAACATCAGGCCAGTCGCCCTCCGAAGGTTGCGCGATCTCCCAATGCTGATTGAAGAGGAAGTATGCCATGCCGCCTGACGTTCATATTCGCGAAGCCCGTCGCTGGCAGCTGCTGATCGCGCTGGTCTTTCTCGGCCTGGGTGGCTGGTGCCTGGCCGCGCCGGCCAGCGTGATCGAATTGACGGTCCGGCCGGAAGTCTCGAACGACCTGCTGCTCACCAGGATCATCATCGGCGCGTTCGGCGCTCAGGCGATGCTCGTCGGACTGGTCACGGCTACCTCGCGCTTCACCGCGGCGACCTTCCTCGCGCTCGGCCTCGCGATGCTGCCCTTCTTCGTCTTCGACTGGTGGTTCTATTCCGTCGAGCCGGTCTTCAATGAGCTGATCCTGCTCGACGTCATCGGCAACCTCGCCATGCTCGGCGCCTGCCTGCGCGGAAATTGGCTTCTAAAGCGAAGGAAATGACCACCCGTTGTTTACGGCTTTGGCAACCCGGTCGGCCACCCCGCAATCGCCAGCCCGTCGCCATTCTTCCCAGCCGGCAACCGGCGGAGCACCTTTCCGGTCGCCAGCTCGACCTCCGCGACGGTGTCGCGCCCGGTTTCCGCCGCGTAAAGCAGCTCGCCGTCGGGCGAGAAGAGGATCGTTACCTGCCCCGATTCCTGGTTCCCCGAAAGCATCACGTCGCGCACATGCTGACGCGTCGCGGCGTCGATGATCGTCAGCCTTCCCGCCTCCAGGTTGGACGTGACGATCCACTTTCCGTCGGGGCTTGCGACGACCCGGATCGGCACACCGCCCGTCTTGATTTCTGCCAGGCGGTCGAACGTGTCCGTATCGAACACCTGTACCCGGCTGCCCTCCAGATCGCCGACCCATAGCGTCAGGTCATCGGTACTGAGCGTAATCCCTTCGGGCCGGCCGCCGACCGCAATGTCGCGCAGCTTCCGGCCTTGACGCAGGTCGATGACGCTGACCGTCCCAGCCGCAATGTTTGCCGTGTAGGCGGTGGTCCCGTCAGCGGTCACCGCCACCATGTGCGTGCCCTCCTGATCGGTCTTGATACTGGCGCTGACCGTGCCCTCCGCCGCATCGACGATGGCCAGCGACCGGCTGCGCTCGGTCGTGATCACCAGCCGCCCGTCCTTCAGCCAGACGATCCCATGCGGCCCCTCGTTCGGCGACAGGTCGATGGTCTTGATCCTGGCCCGGCTGGCGACGTCGAACAGATCGACCGTCTTGTCGCCATAGGCGACCACCGCGGCCTGCTTGCCGTCTGGCGACACGGCGATCTCATGCGGCATTTTGCCGGTCGCGCTTCGGCCGAGCTCCTGGCCGCTGGCGAGGTCGACAAAGCTCACACTATCCTCGCCCTTGTTGCCGATCAGCAGCACCGAACCCGCCGGCGGCGCGGCGCAGGCCGCGAACGAAAGGCCGAGCGCGACGGTGGCGGTGATTGGTGCGAAGCATGTCAACCCTCCTGCCCCGATCCTTAGCCGGCCCATACCGGCCGTCATCCGATTTTCGACCGACGAAAGGAAGCTTGCTCACTCCCACTCGATCGTGCCCGGCGGCTTCGACGTATAGTCGTAAACCACCCGGTTGATGCCCTTGACCTCGTTGATGATCCGCGTCGCGCAGCGGCTCAGGAACGCCGCGTCGAACGGGTAGATGTCGGCGGTCATTCCGTCGACGCTGGTCACCGCACGAAGCGCGCAAACGCTGTCATAGGTGCGGTAATCGCCCATCACGCCGACCGTCCTGACCGGAAGCAGCACCGCGAACGCCTGCCAGATGGCGTCATAAAGCCCGGCGTTGCGGATCTCCTCAAGGTAGATGGCGTCGGCCTTGCGCAATATGTCGCAACGCTCCCTGGTCACTTCGCCGGGGATGCGGATGGCGAGGCCCGGTCCGGGGAACGGATGCCGTTCGACGAACGCTTCCGGCAACCCCAGTTCGCGGCCAAGCTCGCGGACCTCGTCCTTGAACAGTTCGCGCAAGGGCTCGACCAGCTGCATGTTCATCCGCTCGGGCAGTCCACCGACATTATGGTGGCTCTTGATCGTCACCGACGGCCCGCCGGTGAAGCTGACGCTTTCGATCACGTCGGGATAGAGCGTGCCCTGGGCGAGGAAATCCGCCCCGCCGATCTTGCGCGCTTCCTCGTCGAACACGTCGATGAAGGTCTTGCCGATGAACTTGCGCTTGGCCTCGGGATCGCTGACGCCTTTCAGGCCCGACAGGAACAACTCTTCCGCGTCCACATGGACGAGCGGGATGTTGTAGCTGTTGCGGAACAGCGAGACGACCTGCTCCGCCTCGTTGGCGCGCATCAGGCCGTGGTCGACGAACACGCAGGTCAGCTGATCGCCGATCGCCTCGTGGATCAGCACCGCCGCGACGGCCGAATCGACTCCGCCGGACAGCCCGCAGATCACTTTGCCCTTGCCAACCTGCGCACGAATGTCGGCGATCTTGGCATCGCGATAGGCGCCCATCGTCCAGTCGCCGGCACAGCCGCAGATGTGCCGCACGAAATTGGCCAGCAGCTTGCCGCCATCGGGCGTGTGCACCACCTCCGGGTGGAACATCATCGAATAGAAATGGCGGTCCTCGTCGGTGGCGATGGCGTAGGGCGCGCCCTCGGATTTTGCGACGATCGAGAAGCCGTCGGGCAGCTGCTCGACCCGGTCGCCGTGGCTCATCCACACCTGATGCTTCTCGCCGACCTGCCACAGCCCGTCGAACAGGGCGCTTTCGCCGACCACCTCGATGAAGGCGCGGCCGAATTCGCGATTGTCGGACGCGGCGACCACCCCGCCCAGCTGGTGCGCCATGGTCTGCTGGCCGTAGCAGATCGCCAGGATCGGCAGGCCGGTGTCGAAGAAATGCTGCGGCGCGCGGGGGCTGTCCTCCCACATCACCGACGACGGCCCGCCGGAAAAGATGATGCCCTTGGGATGAAGCCGCTCATACGCTTCGCCGGCGGCGTTGAACGGAGCGATCTCGCAATAGACCCCTGCCTCGCGCACCCGCCGCGCGATCAGCTGGGTCACCTGGCTGCCGAAGTCGACGATGAGGATGGAATTCGTTGGGCTGGACCGTCATGGCCAGCCCCTAGGGACGACCCGTTTCGATGTAAAGTTAAGCGGTGACTTAACTGTCTTGACAAGCCGCTGGGCATCGCAATAGTTAAGCGCATGCTTAACGAATTGCGCCTCGACCAGGCCTTCGCCGCTCTTGCCGATCCCGCCCGCCGGACGATGCTCGCACGGCTGGCGCGCGGGCCCGCGTCGGTCAGCGAGCTGGCGCGCCCGCTGCCGATGAGCCTGCCGGCGGTGCTCCAGCATCTCAAGGCCCTTGAGGACAGCGGCCTGGTCTCGACGGAGAAGAAGGGCCGGGTTCGTACCGCACGGCTGGAAGGCAATGCGATCGGCGAGGCCGAGCAATGGCTGGCCGACCGCCGCACCGAATGGGAGGCCCATGCCGATCGCCTCGAAAATTTTCTCGCAACGCTTCAGGAAAAGGGAGAATGATGATGACCCAGACGAATGACCTTGTGCTCGAGCGTACCCTCAAGGCCCCGCGCGAACTGGTGTGGCAGGCCTGGACCGATCCCAAGCATTTGAAACAATGGTTCGCGCCCAAGCCCTATCAGATCAGCGAAGTCGAAATGGACCTTCGCCCGGGCGGCATTTTTCGAATCCGAATGGTGGGGCCCGATGGCTTCGACACCGGCCATGGCAATGCCGGCTGCGTGCTTGAAGTGGTCGATGGTGAGAAGCTGGTATGGACCAGCGCGCTCGGCCCGCAATATCGCCCTGCGGAAATGGGCGAGGGATGCGAATCCTTCCCGATGACCGCGGTCGTCACCTTTGCCGATGCCGGCGACGGCAAGACGCTCTACCGCGCCGTCGCGCTGCACCGGAACGCCGCCGATCGCGACATGCATGAGAAGATGGGCTTCGACGAAGGCTGGGGCAAATGCGCCGAGCAGCTCGAGGAGCTTGCCCAGGCACTGGCCGCCGACGCCTGAAGCAAAATGGGCGGGAGTCCTCTCGACTCCCGCCCAATCGGTTTGCCATATGCCGGGTTACTTGATCCGGTCGATGTCGAGCTCCAGCACCCTGCCTCGATAGTCGATCCTGCACTTGAAGGTCAGGTCGGCCGGCGGAGCGTTGGCGGCGGCCAGGGCGCCGACCGCGCCGATGGCGGGAACGCCGCTGGTGGCGGTGCCTCGAACGCGCACGAATTTCTTCTCGGCATCGGCGCGGGTCACGGTCAGAACACCCGCGGTGCCGGCGGCGCTCACCGCGCCATAGTCGCGGGTCTTGAGCCGCGCCTCGACCGCCGCCGAGCACTGCTGCGCCGCAAGCTGCGCCTGGGCGCCGACCGGGCTGGCGGCGTTGTACTGGGCGGTCGCCGGAACCGCGCCTGCGATGGTGGCAAGGCCGATGCCGCTCGCCAGAATCTTCACCATAGTCATGGCCAGTCTCCCAATGTCTGGTAAAGCCCCTCAAGTAGATAACGAGTGGGCTCCTGCTTTGGCCCGGCATTCGTCACGGAGCAGGCGCAGCCAATCGTTGCAGATACGAAAAATGCGCGGGAATCCGAAGATTCCCGCGCACCCCGTTCCCCAGTAAAAGGGGGACTATAAGGTTCCCATCAAACTGCTTTGATGGACCCCAGTTTTAGTAGCCGCGCCAGTTGGCGCTGCGGCGCTTGATGTCGACCTCGCGAATGCGGCCGTCGTGGCGGACTTCGCAGTTAAAGCTCAGGTCCGCTCCGGCGCCATAGCCGTAGTTGCCATAGTTGCTGCGACCATAGCCCTCGTACCCGCGGAAGCCGGAGCTGGCGACGCCATAGACCTTGAGGCCATAATTCTTGCGTTCGACCCGGGTGATGCCCTGGACGCTGCCGCCGCCATAGCCCTGGTTATAGCCATAGCCCTGGTTGCCATAGCCCGGTTGCCATAGCCGCGGTTGTTGTAGCCCTGGTTGCCGTAAGGGTTGCCGTAGCCCTGGTTGCCGTAATAGGCGCCGTAACCGCCGCTCAGCCGCTGCTGGACCGCGCGGGCGCACTGGTCGACCACGGTCGATTGGTTGCTGTACTGGTTATATCCATAGTTGCCGTACGGGTAACGGCCGTAACCCAAAATCTGACCGACGATCTGGCCCATCGGATTCTGACTCTGGTTGCCGTAGCCGTAATTCGGCTGCGGATAATATTGCGCCGAAGCCGGCGTCGCCAGGCCAACCGCCGCAACAAGACCGGCCGCTCCGGTCAGGATCTTCAATGTCGCCGACATGGCTTTCTCTCCTATTTACGCGTCCAAACACCCGGACACTTCCGGGCCTATAACGTTCCATGGGCGTATCAGGCTGCATCGCCGCTGAATGCGCCGTTTTGCTCCCAGAAAGATTTGTTACCGGGGCCTTTCGTTACGGAGCGCCATTCGAGGCGCAGCCACGAAAAAGGGGAGCGCGAATGTTTCACGCGCTCCCCAAGGGTTCGGACGCTGTGGGGAGTATCAGCCGGTCGCCGGCTGCCCCAGTTATCCAAAGATAGTGTGACGGCAATACACCGCGACCGTGCCACTGTGCGCCCCGCCCCCGATGCTATATGCATGGCCCCGTGGGGAAGGGACTTCAGCATTCGTCCGGGCGGGTCATCGCCCTCGGCCGTCTTTTGCTGGCAACGCTGTTCCTGGTCGCCGTGTGGGTCGATTCCAGCCAGCCGGCGCGCGCTCCCGAAGTGACCTATTCGCTGCTCGCCGCCTACCTCCTGTTCGCCGCCGCGATCGTCGTCGCCACCTGGAACAATTGGTGGCTGGACGCCAGGCTGGCCGGGCCGGCGCATGCGGTCGACATCGCCCTGTTCACGCTGCTGGTGATGCTGACCGAAGGTTTCACCAGCCCCTATTTCACTTTCTTCGTCTTCATACTCCTGTCCGCCGCCATCCGATGGGGCTGGAATTTGACCGCCTCGACGGCGATCCTCCTCATCCTTCTTTACCTGATCGTCGGGATGCTGGTCGTGTCGCCCGACGCCCCGTTCGAGCTCCACCGCTTCGTGATCCGGACCGGCCATTTGGTGATCCTGTCGCTGGTCCTGATCTGGTTCGGGGCCAATCAGTGGCGCGCCCGCTTCTATTCCCGGGACGAGGAGTTGCTCGCCAGCCCGACGCTGGACGAATCCCCGCTCGAAACCGGCCTGCGCGCCGCGATGAACGGCGTGCGCGCTTCCGCCGGGGTATTCGTCTGGCGCAACCAGGGCCGAAGCAAGTTTTCCGGGCTTGCCATCCGCGGTGAAGAGCTTGCGACGGTCGATGTCCCGGGATTGGCGATTGCCAACGCGCTGGCCAGGACCCCATTTCTTTACGATCTGCGCAGGAACCGCGCCTTGAAGAGGGACGACGAGCGCAACCTGGCTGCGTTCGCGGCGCGCGACGTGATCGCGCCAAGGGCGGTCGCGGACCTCGGCCTCAGCGAGGGCTTGGCGATCCCGGTCCGGTCGGACCGGGGCGAAGGCGAGCTGTTTCTCGAGAAGGTGGCCAATCTTTCGACCGATCACATCGACCTGGCGGAGCAAATTGGAGCGGACGTTGCCGCCCACATCCAGAAACACGCCCTGCTCAAGGTGGCTGAAGAGAGCGCCGAAGCACGATCCCGCCTGACGCTGGCCCGCGATCTACACGACAGCGTCGTGCAATTCCTGGCCGGCGCGGCCTTCCGGCTTGAGGCGATGAAACGCTCGAAGGCCCTGGGCCGCGACGTCGAGCCGGAGATCGACGAGCTGAAGCAACTGATGCTGCAAGAGCAGCGTGAGCTGCGTGCGTTCATCACTTCCTTGCGCAGCGGGCCGCTGGTGGCGCTCAACGTGCTCGCCCGCGACCTGCAGGGGCTCGCCGACCGGCTGTCGAAGCAATGGGACGTCCGCTGCGAATTCACCGCGCGGCCCGCCGAGATGATGATTCCCCACCCGGGTCCACCTCGATGCGCACCAGCTGATGCGCGAGGCGGTGGCCAACGCGGTCCGTCATGCCAAGGCGAAATCGGTGACGGTCGGGCTGGCGGCGGCGGCGGATCGCCTGCAGCTCGAGATCGTCAATGACGGTGCCGAGTTTCCGGTCCGCGGCGAACGACCTGAAATGCCGATCTCGATGCGGGAGCGGGTCGAGGAGGCCGGCGGTGCGCTCGAAATGGCCCGTGGGATGGGCGTTACCAAGATGTCGATCTGGCTGCCGATCGGCGAGGGGCTCCATTGACCCGCATCCTGCTCGCCGACGATCACCCGATGATCCGCACCGCGCTGGAAGTGCTGCTGCGCGATTCCGAATATGAGATTGTCGGGACCGCCGTCACCGGCGAGGCCACGCTCGCCGAAGTCGGCCGGCTGCGGCCCGACATGCTCCTGCTCGATTTGCAGATGCCCGGGGGGACCGGCATGGACGTGCTGCGCCGCATTCGCGCCGACAAAAGTCCGCTCAAGGTCATCCTGCTGACGGCGGCGATCGACGATTCCGCGCTGCTGGAGGCAAAGTCGCTCAAGGTGCAGGGCATCGTGCTGAAGAATTCGGATCCCGCCTACCTGCTCGATTGCCTTGACAGCGTGCGCCATGGCCGGACCTGGATGGACCCCGAGCTTGCCCAGCGCGCCCGCCATCTCACCAAAACCCTGAAGCATCATGGTCGCGCTTCGCTGGCCCCTCGGGAGCGGCAGCTGATCAGCTACGTGCGCAAGGGCCTCCGCAACCGCGAGATCGCCGAACAGCTTGGGGTGACCGAAGGGACCGTCAAAGTCTATCTTCATGCCGTGTTCGAAAAGCTGGGCGTCAGCAGCCGTACCGAGCTTGCCATCCGGGCCGACGAATTTCTGACCTAGCCAAAAAAGGAGCGCCGGGATGAACCGGCGCTCCCTTCATTATCGCAGTTTCAGTTATCGGCGATTAATGTCGACGTCGCGGACATAGCCGCGATAATCGACGTCGCACCTGAACGACAGGTCGGCCGCATAATTCGCGCCGAGCATGCCATAGGCACCGGCGCCATAAGGCGAATAGGCCATCCGGCCGCTGCTCGCCACGCCGCGGACGCGCACCATATTGCGGTTCGGATTGACCCGCGTGATGCTGAGCACCCGACCAGTGGTGTTCGCGCCAAGCAGTGCGCCGAAGATATTATTGCTGCTTCGATAGCTCAGGCGGTTCTGCACCGCTGCGGCACAGCGCTGCGCGGCCACCTGCGTCACGTCCGACACGTTCGAGTAGCCATAGGGGTACCCGTATTGGGCGGTCGCGGGGGTCGCGGCAGCAAGGGCCGCGAAACCGGCGCCACCCACAATCACTTTCGTCATCATGGTCATGGCTCGTCTCCTTTCGATGATTGGAGCCTCTATGAACGAATAAACGAACGGCCTGCGAAACCCGGTACCAAGCTCGCCGCAAATCGCTGTCGGCTCATCGTCCGAGGCTGAACCCCAAGTTAATATCCAGAATGTGGGCCCGACCTGCGCCGCATTCCGCCACCCGTTGCCGGGCGGTCAACTGCTAGCGGTGGGCCGACGAACTGAGCCGCAGCCCAGCGCGCTAAATATTAATCTTGCCGACAATCGATATGTAGTTTATCGTTTATCGATAATCATCAGGAGATGTCGAATGAGGCATTCGTCCGCACTGCCAATTGCTTATGTTTTTCTCCGTATCCTGATCCTTCTGAACTGGCTGGGTGGCGCGGCCATACTGGCGCTGCTGACGGCAACGATCGTGGCACAGGAGTGGACCTTCACCGCGCTGGGCATCACCCCGGAGTTCGGAATACCGTCGATGATCGTCGGGCTGCGTCTCATCGCCGCGCTCGGCCTCGTCGGGGTGCTGCTCAACTATGCCATTCTGAAGCGGCTGGTGGCGCTGGTCGAAACGGTCCGAACGGGCGACCCGTTTGTCGCGGCCAATGCCTACCGGCTCCACGCGATCGGATGGGTGCTTGTCGCGCTCCAGTTGCTCAGCCTCGCCATTGCCGCGGTCGGCAGGACAATATCGACCCCGGCCAATCCCGTCGCCCTCGACGCCGGCTTTTCGATCAACGGCTGGCTCGCCGTCATCCTGACCTTCGTCCTGGCTCGGGTGTTCGCCGAGGGCACGCTGATGCGCGAAGATCTTGAAGGGACGGTGTGATGGCGATCGTGGTCAAGCTCGACGATCTGCTCCACGACCGCCGGATGACCCTGACCGAGCTTGCCGAGCGGATCGACATCACCCTTGCCAATCTGTCGATCCTCAAGACCGGCAAGGCCCGTGCGATCCGCTTCTCGACGCTCGATGCGATCTGCGCCGAGCTCGACTGCCAGCCCGGCGACCTTCTCGCATTCCAGCCGGACTCCCGCGCGGGCGAACATGCCCGGGCCGCTTGAGGAGATTTGACATGAGTTCGACAGCCGCATCCGCCTCTCCGCCTCGCGAAGCCGCTCCTGAAGGCGAAGTTTCGCTCGTCCGGCTCTATGTATTGCGCGCCATGTACCTGGTGCTGGTGATCGGACTTGGCGGGATGATCCTGCCCGAGCTTCTCGACCACGAGCTGACCAGCCGCGGCGTCATCGCCAGCTTGCTCGGCGCCGTCTGGTTGCTCGCCTTCCTTGGCGTCCGCTACCCGCTGGAGATGCTGCCGTTGCTGATGTTCGAGCTTGTCTGGAAGACGATCTGGATGCTCGCCTACGGGCTCCCGCAATGGTCGGCCGGCGAATTCCCGCCGACCTTTGCCGAAAACTCCTTCAACATCGCCTTCGGCGCGATCCTGCTGGCCGTCATCCCCTGGCGCTATGTCTGGCGCCACTACATCAAGCAGCCGGGCGCTCGCTGGCGTTGAAAAGGAGATCTGACTTGAATTCGACTGCCGCACCCGCCCGAGGAAACGCAAGCAAGCACTCGGCGTCCACATGCTCTCGAAAATGCTCTTTGCCGGATAGCCAGAAGCCCTGTTCGATAGAACAATTCGTCTGTTAGGACCATTGGCCTGCTCCTTCCGGTCTCGACAACAGCCGTCAACGAGCAGCAGTTCCGATGCTGTCGGGATGGACAGAAAATGGCCGCTTTCCACCCAAATTTGCCGGTCGAGGTTCAACATTGCGGACGTTTGCCCGTCTTATTGCCTAAAGCGGCAAATCAGCGCAGGTTCGCACGCGGCAGGGGAAACCGCATGCAATTTATCAGGCCTTTCGCTTCGACGGCTTTGGCCTTTTTTTTGACCTTGCTGAGCAGTCAGGCGCTTGCTGCCGAACCGCCGCTGCGTCCCGACCAAGTCGCCTTCCGCGACCTCTACAAGGAGCTGGTGGAGACTAACACCACGCTCAGTAGCGGCAGCTGCACACTCGCCGCGGAGCGGATGGCGGCGCGTTTGAAAGCCGTCGGATTACCGGACAATCAAATCATATTGTTCGCCCATCCCGACCATCCGAAGGAGGGCGGCCTCGTCGCCATCTATCCGGGCACGTCGAATACCCTGAAAGCGCTCCTCGCCATCGCCCACATCGACGTGGTCGAAGCGAAAAGGGAGGATTGGCTTCGTGACCCGTTCACGCTGATCGAAGAAAAGGGCTACTTTTACGCGCGTGGGGCAGCCGACGACAAAGCGATGGCGGCCACTCTGGTCGATACCCTGATCCGCTTTCAGCGCACCGGCTACAGGCCCAAGCGGACGGTAAAGATTGCGCTTGACCTGCGGCGAGGAAACAAACGGCGTCTTCAATGGGGTCGAATGGCTCGCGGCGAATAAGCGTGACTTGATCGATGCCGAGTTCGCTTTGAATGAAGGCGGCGGCGGCACAACCGACGGGAAGGGAAAGGTAGTCGAGCAGGCCATGCAGGTCGGCGAGAAAACCTTTGCGACATACCGCCTCGAAGCGCGCAATCCGGGGGGGCACAGCTCCGTTCCGCGGCCGGACAACGCCATCTATCAGCTGGCGCATGCGCTGGTTCGCATCGAAGCGCATGAGTTCCCGCTTGAAATGAGCGAGACCACACGCACCTATTTCCGTGAAGCGGGTGCGGGCAGGAAGGACGAGATCGGTTCAGCGATGGTCGCGCTCGCGGCAAACCCCGCCGATAAGTCGTCGGAAGCCATCGTTAATCGCGATCCATTCTTGCATTCCAACCTGCGCACGACCTGCGTCGCGACGATGCTGGACGGCGGGCATGCGCGCAACGCGTTGGCACAGCGCGCCGGCGCCTACGTCAACTGCCGCATTTTTCCTGGCCATTCGGTCGAGGAGATTAGAGCCGAACTCGCGAAGATCATTGCCAATCCGGAGGTGGACGTAGGGGTTCTGCCGCCGCTGCGCCCGACGCCACCTGCCCCTCCGCTAGATGCAAAAATTATGGGCCCGGCCAAGAAGCTCGCCGCGAAATATTTCCCGGGAGTACCGGTCGTTCCGATGATGTCGAACGGCTATACCGACTCTACATTTCTCACAGCCGTCGGCATCCCCGCCTACGGCGTCCCAGGCGCCTGGGGCGATCCGGATGGTAACGGGGCACACGGGCTGAACGAGCGGATTGAGGTGCGCTCGGTCTATATCGGCCGCGATTATCTTTATGATCTGATCAAAGCATACGCCGAGTAGCAGTAGCTTGCGACTGAGTTCTCGCGTCCGATTTCGACCCATCGCGGTCATTAGCGGCGATTCGCCGATTATCCTGCCAAGCCTTCAATGAAGCGCCTGATGAGGTAAGCTATTCCGAGCATCAGCGGCGCTCGGAACAATCGCGATGGCCGTGCCCGAGACGGTTTGCCGCCACGCTCGCTTAGTCGCCGGAACGTCATTCGCATAAGCGTCAGCGTATCGCCGGTTATGACCGCTTTCCACCCAAACCCGCCGTGGCCAATTGGACCCATTGCGGACGTTCCGCGTCGGGTCATTTTTCAGGCCTTCCTTATCTAATGCTCATGACGTCACCATGATCGCTGTCATGGTCAGGCTTCCTCAGGGAGACGAGCATGTGACTGGATCAAGCGAAAACCAGGCCTTCGCGCGGGATTTCTGTCGCTCGCCTGGCGTCATTCCTGACCGTGTGGACCACGATCGTTCGCGACGATGGCACCGGTATTGGTTACCTCATGCTGATCATGGCTGCCGGCGTCGGTGCGTTCTCCGCCTGGTTTCGCGCTGTAGGCATGGCGCGACCATGTCCGGCGTAGCGATCATGCAGGTGTTGCTTGGCGTTCCATTGCAACCGCACGGTCGACCGCAAGCACGCCGGGTGGCTCGTTGAAAATCATGCTGTTCAACTGCTTCTTTGCAGCGATGTGGATGGTTTCGGCAGCTTTCTTGCGTGTCGCCTCGAAAAGAGATCTCCAGGCGGCCGCGGCACCTTAGGCGCGGTTTGGCTATGTCTGCTTCCCACCCATTCCTGCCACTAGACAGGGGCGTAGTCGGTGCCCGTCGATTTGAGCGACGGCGCCCGTCCATAGGTGAGAAAACGCCAGCACCATTCTGCCGGGCCGAACTCGAATTTCCGCAGCCAGAATATGCTGAAGGGCAACTGGATGATGAGAAATACGCCAAGGGCAAGGATGATTGAAGTCGTGGGAGTGAACCGGTCGAACAGGCCAAAGATCAGGCAAGCAGGAACAATCAGCATGGCCTGCGTCAGGTAATTGGTAAGCGCAAGTCGACCGATCGCCGCAAAACCTGCAAGAACGGAAATTCCCGTTCGGGTGTTAAGTGCCAGAAGCAGGGCGGCGGCATAGGCGCTCGACATTGCCCAGCAGTGAAGGGTGAATATCAGGGAACCGAACGCCCGGCCAATGAGTGACGCAGTTCCGCCGGGCAGCTGCTGGTGCAGCAAATAGAGCCCCGCGCCTATGGAGAGGCCCATCGCGACAATCGCCAGCATCTTCCGTCGGCTGCCGGCGAGCCCAATGAGGATTTGGTGACGGCCGGCAAGGAAGCCGAAAAGGAACAGGGTCAAATTTAGCGGCCAGCTAAAGATCGCCGTTTCGTACCAATAGTAAACCCAGGCCACATTCTCGACGAGATACGACGCATTCCTGAGCTGCGGGCGGTCAGGCACGGGGATGCCGGAGACCGACCAGATTATGGGTGCGGCGCAAGTCACCAGCAGGGCAATGAAAGCGGCGATGATCAGCACCCTGTCAGATGCCCGGCGAAAGGGAATCAGCAAAAAACCCATCAGCGCATAGGGAAGAAGGATGTCGCTGTTCCGAAGCAGCAGCGCATGGGCCAGGCCGATAGCGGCAAGCATTGCAAGGCGGCGGCAGTAAAGGTCAACCGCGGCCGTTTCGCCGGATGCGCGGCCGAGCTGGATCGAAAAGCCCAGGCCAAAAAGAAAGGCGAGAATCGTATAGAATTTGCCGTCCACCGCGAAGGCGACAAACTTCGCCAGCGCAATATCCAGGGCGGACCAGCTTTGTTCGGGCGCCGTGCCAAGACTCCACATGCAGTAGGCCAGCAACACGCCGAACATGGCAAAGCCGCGCAGGACATCAAGCGCGAGAATTCGCTCCTTCGGGGCTATCGGTTGCTCTGCTGGAAACAGGGCCATCGCTTTTCCCTTGTCAGCCAAAGCCATCAACGCGGCCAGAGTAACACAAGATTTGCATCAGTGCGTGGAATGGGTCGGGCTCTCGCGACGAAAACGCGAAAACGCAGACCTCGAGCGGCGGCAGCCAATGACGCCCGCTTATTGACTCGGTCGGTGTGTATGATACATGTAATACACCTCCGGTTAGGACTGCGGGCTTGTCGCGTGAATGCCTGCCGCCCAGCGGACAGTCTCTGGATCGTTGCAATAGCCCCAGAGGCCTGGATGAAAACGTCACTTGCCATCTGCTTCGCCGCCGCAGTTTCCGCCATGTGCGCCTCCTACGCGCAGGCCCACGACCTGAAGACCCAGCCCAACACCGTCGCGATCTACGCGCAGGCCAACGGCTTGAAGACCCAGTCCAACGCAGTCGCGTTCGTTCACGCTGCCGTGGTGCCGATGGACCGGGAGCAAATTCTTCCGGATCAAACCGTCATAGTGGTCGACGGCAGGATTACAGCCCTCGGCCCGGCCGCAAAGGTGAAAGTGCCACCGGAAGCGCTCCGTATCGACGCGCGAGGCCGCTTTTTGCTGCCCGCTCTCAGTGACATGCATGTGCACGTAGAGGGCGAGTCTTGGAACGCTCTCCTGAGCCCGGAGGCACAGGCAGCCAGCAAGACCGTTCCGTTCGAAGACTTCCTTTTTCCCTATGTGGCGAATGGGGTCACGACGGTGCAGGTCCTTTCGGGGACCCATGAGCTTCTCCCGGTGCGAGGGCAAATCGCCGGGGGAGAATTGCTCGCTCCCAGGCTGATCCTGGCCAGGATGATCGATGGCCCAAAGAAGGCGTGGCCGCCGCCGTTAAGCACCTGGGTCTCGACGGCCGAAGAGGCGCGCACCGCAACTCTTCGGGCCAAGGCGGATGGCTACGACAAGATGAAGGTCTACTCCTTTTTGACCAAGGAGACCTACGACGCTGTGATAGAGACCGCCAAAGAGCAGCGCATGGATGTGATCGGACATATTCCATACGCACTTTCGGTCGAATATGTGGTCGATGCCGGGCAAAAGATGATTGCCCATACCGAAGAGGTGGCCAAGCACGCCCACGGAGATTACTCGCCGGAACGGATCTCCTACTTCGCTGGCAGGATTGCAAAGGGCGGAGTTTGGATGACGCCGACACTTGTCACGACACGGCGGATCATCGACGAAATCTCCGATCGGGACGGACTCTTTTCCCGTCCCGAAGCCGTATATATCCGGCACCCGATGCAGAGGGGCATCTGGTCGTTCATCTCGAACATGTATCAAGAGATTCCGCCGCAGGCCCAAACCAGGATCCGTGACGATTTCGAGAAGTTCCAGAGGCCGTTCACCAAAGTCTTCCACGACAAGGGCGGACAGTTGATGACCGGTACGGACTCGCTGCTGCCCCGCCTCGTTCCCGGCTTCGCATTGCATCAGGAACTCCAGGAACTGGTCGATGTCGGGCTGACACCGTACCAGGCACTTCGAACCTCGACGACGATTCCATACGAATATCTTGGCGAATCCAGGCAAGCAGGAACCATCGCGGTCGGCATGCGGACCGACCTCCTGCTTGTTGATGCAAACCCCCTCGAAGACATTTCGGCAGCCTCGAGGATCGCCGGCGTCATGATGCGGGGACGGTGGATTGACCGAGTGGAAATCGACCGAAGGATGCGGAAGATTTCAGGAAAGCCCGCCGGTTCCAGCGCGCCCGCCGAGTGATGCGGTTATTCGCGAAGTAGCGCTTGAGACATGTGCGCCTTTCCACCCATTGCCGACGCGCAACGGCAGATTGGCACAGGCAGCAACATTAGAGGGATGCGCCGGAAAAGACGACGACGGAGACACCGTTCGGATCGCTAAAAAACAGATATTTGCTACCCCATGGCCTGTCCACTGGGCCGCTGTGCGCGAAACGCTCTTCGTCGGGCACAACGAAGGCGTCAACATTGTCGACCCGGAACTGGAGGCTAAGTCCCGCGAAGCTCAGCGGTCCATCGCAATGATGGATTTCTAGAAATGCATCGCCGGAGGCCCCCGCCAATCCGAGAATACATCCGCGGTCGGCAGGTTCGTCCCATTCCTCCAGCACGTCCAGGCGGAACAGGTCGCAATACCAGTTGCGCGTTTGGTCGACCAGCGGCGTGCTTAACCTGGTTTTGAGACTGAGCGGAACGGACATTGGCTTTGCATAACGTGCGGCAGCCGCACCCGCCACGGCAGACTGCAATGTCCGCTTTCCACCCTTTCCTGCCGTAACCGGAAACGACCCGTTGCGGTCGACGTCGATCGATCGCGCCGAGCAGTTGCGATCCATCCCTGATTATGGGAACGAAGTGACCCACGTCGTCTGCCAATGGCTGGAAAGTCGTGCTATTTCGCCTGTAATCGCCGATGAAATCTAGGCGCTCAGCGGCTGAGAGACAGTTTATGCTCTCGCAGTGTTCAGGGAAGTCGCATGTCCACTCAACTTCAATCGACGCTCCAGCCCATGGTACGCAAGCTCCAGCTTTGGAAGTCCCTGGACACTGACGAGCAAAGTGCGGTCCTCTCGCTCCCTCACGAGGCCACCGAAATAGGAGCGGGGCAATACATCGTCCGGGAAGGCGAGAGGACAACCCGATCCTGCCTGCTCCTGTCCGGCTTTGCCTATCGCCAGAAGCTTACGCGAGATGGCTCGCGCTCGATCAGTGCGGTCCACATGCAGGGCGATATCGTCGATCTTCAGAACTCGTTGCTGGAACTGGCGGACCACAGCGTTCAGGCGCTTAATCGCGCCAAGGTAGCCTTTATCCCGCGCGAAGCGATTATTGACCTTGCTTTTCGGATGCCAAAGGTCGGTCTCGCCATGTGGTATGACACGCTGGTCGACGCTTCGATCTTCCGCGAGTGGATTTTGAATAACAGTCGTCGAGGCGCCCAAGCCCGTATCGCGCACGTCATTTGCGAGTTTGGGCTGAGGCTCGAGGCCTTAGGACTTGGCGACCGGCACAGCTACGAGTTCCCGTTGACGCAGGAACAGCTGGGGGACGCGACCGGTCTCACCTCGGTGCACGTGAACCGGTCTCTGATGGAGCTGCAAGCGCGCGGACTGGTCACTCGAACAGTGCGATATGTGGCGGTCGCGGACTGGGCAAAGCTCACGGACGCAGGCGAGTTCGACGACGCATATTTGCATCTCCCGAAGACCGACGCGCTGATGCCTGGTTGACCCGCCGGCCAGTGTCCGCTTTCCACCCAAAGCGGACTTTAAGAGCCGCTTTGAAAATCAGTGGATTAATTCGTCGGTTGGGCGGATCGGTCCAACATGATGGGAGCATCGAAGGACAGGCCTACCAGACCGTTTTCAGTCCACTTCACCACGGCGGGCACCAAAATCCCGCCCTCGAAGCGGACGTAGACGTTGGTGCCGGGGCTGAGGTTCGAAGCGCCATCACCCATCGCGCCGCCTTCGGAGATGTTGTGCAGTGCGAAGCTGCTCGGCGATCCGTCGATAAGCAGCTGCAGCTTGCGCCCTTTCGCCGGTATCCGGGGATGGCGTCGCTGGTTTGCTGAGCTGGCCGTAGTTCGCGACCGCGAAGGCGCGGAGCCGCCGCGTGGGCCGACGTCGTCGTGTCTTGCTTCAGCAAGCGGCACCGCGGTTTCGCAAAATCCGCACTCGGCGCTGATCCGTCCAACGTACCATTGCGATCGGCCGCAGCCGGGGCAGTGATTGTCGGCATTCGTGCGATAGACGATGTGATGCCCGCGCTGCGCGAGGCTGGCTGCAAAAGTAGCTGTTGCCCGTTCGTACACTTGCACGTTCGACATTTCGTAGCGCTCCACCTCGCCATGGACACCAGGGACATCATAGCGAGCAGTACTTGAGAAGTGATTACCGGCCGGCACGTCTGTAGCTGCCAATCTGCCGCCCTCTCCTAAGTCTCCATCCATGACTTCACCTATGGGGGCGGCGTCCCTGCCACGCTAAAGCGCAGTCCGCAGCCGGGGGCCTGTTCGGGGGCGAGTCGCCTGAACGAGGAAATTGGTGAAACGGCTGATTGAATTGGGATTTCTGGCGTGCGCCGCCGCCTCGGCTGCCGCAAACCCGGTGACACACCAGAAGCTGTCGGTCATCGAAAGAGCAGCTCGGCTCGGCCCCGGCCAATTTGTCTGGGAGCCGAAGGCCGCTTTGACCGGACCCCTGTTCCTGGTGATCGATCTGACCGGACAGCGCGCGCTGCTGTACCGGGGTGGCGTACCCATTGCCGCCTCCACAATATCGAGCGGCAGCAAGGGACGCGAGACGCCGACCGGCGCGTTCACCATCCTGCAGAAAAAGGTTAGTGCATCGGTCGCGCACCTATGACGATGCGCCGATGCCCTACATGCAGCGGCTCACCGCGAAGGGTGTCGCAATGCATGCCGGCAATCTACCTGGCTACCCGGCGTCTCATGGCTGTATCCGGCTGCCCAGGGCCTTTGCCCAGCTGCTCTACGGCGTCACCGAGCTTGGTACGCCGGTCATGATCACATCCGCCGAGCACGAGCGAAAGGTCGCCGAGCAAGAGCGAAGGGCCACCGAGTACCGGAACGCCGTAGAGGAAATTGCCCGAAAGAAGGCTGGGTTACAGGCGGACGCCGAGCGTGCATTGGCCGAATTCGACAGGGCAAAGGACGCGCACGAGGCGACTCTGCGGCAGCACAACGCCAAGATGGCGAAGTACAAGTCGGAAGTTGCATCGAAATAATCCTGTGTCCGCTTTCGACCCATTGCGGACATTCTGCTCGTCCGGCACAGTGCCGTCAGGACTAAGGCCCGCGACAGTCCTGGGGGACGAACGTGAATAGAGTTTTCGTGGTTGCCTGTGTCTGGGTATTTAGTAGCGGCGCTCAGCGCTCCTGCCTCAGCCAAAGACCCGCCGTCATCTGCTGAACTGCTCGTCTGGGTAACCTGCCTAAAGTCGACCGGGGTCGACCCGCTTGGCGGCCAAAGGTCTAAGGCGGGCCTTGAAACTGCTTTCACCAAATGCTCCCTTCAAGAAAACTCCCTAAGGCAAGCAATCTCACGCGACCCTTCTAAATTCCCCGAGTACAACGTCGAGTCCATGAAGAACGTTCTTAGGGCGCAGCAAAACGAACCGAAAAAGTAGCGGAGTGGCAGCTTTCGACCCATTGCGGACATTGCGCCGACAGTAGCAGCTCACCGGCGTTCGCATTCAACGACGGCTTAGTGGCGATCCGCAACGGAAGGTGGACAGGCCTCTCGCAAACGATGCGGCGCCGCGCGGCCACTAACCTCCGCTCGCTGGCAGGTCGCTGTTGAAGATGTCCGCGGCGGCTTTCCACTCGCTGCCGATCTTCCGCCAGACGACCACGTACTTGCCGGTGTCGGTCTGCGTATTGCCGTCGGGCGCAATCGTAAGACTATACGTCCCACGATCGAGCGCCATGTCACCCGACGATGACACAACGATCTGCTCCGGAACGAAGTCAGATCGAAGCCGGGCGTCTGCATCATCGATGCCCAAGTCTGCTGGATCGCCGCGCGTCCTTTGCCGATCGGCGCGTTGGGTGGCATCACCGCGCCGTCCTCGGCGTAGAGTGCCGCAATGCCTGCAGCATCCTTGGCTTTCATGAGCTGAAGCCAATGATCGACATGCCCGCGGATTGCCTGCTCATCCCCGCCAGTGTCGACAGCGGCGGCACTATCCACTTCGGCGGCGTCGTTTGCAGGCTTCTCACCTGCCTGGCACGCGGGCAGCAGCAGCGCTGTGACAGAAAGTAGCAATAGCGTTTTCGTCATTGGCCCCTCCTCTTGCTGTTCCTCGTCATAGCACCGGTACGTGCCTCGCGCCAGCTTGCTAATGTCCGCTTTCCACCCATTCCTGCCGTTAGCGACGTGGTGGCTGGGGCTTGATTTCGGACTCAAAGTGAACATCGATTTCATCCTGCGGGCAAGGCGCGGCGCGGCAGCTGGAGGTGGAAGGTCGCGCCAAACTCTTCGTCTGACGAGGCCCAGAGATGTCCGCCGTGCTCTTCGACGATCGTGCGGCAAAGCGACAGTCCCAGGCCTGTGCCGGACGACTTGGTCGTGAAAAAGGCCTCGAAGATGTGCGCCATCTTTTCGGGCGCGATGCCGACACCGGTATCGCTGATTTCGAGCATCACGTCCTGGTTTTCCAGCGGCACCGTACGGATCGCAATGCGGCGGGGTTGGCCCCGTGTCGCACCCAGGGATTCGATCGCGTTCGTCAAGAGGTTGATGAGCACCCGTTGTATCTGGACCCGATTGGCCAAAATCCTCGGGTCGCTCAGCCCGGCGCTGGGCCGTCACCACGATCACTTCATTATCATCACCGCTGGACGTCGTCTGTGCCGCGCAAGGTTGCCCGCAGATCACTGCCAGGCCGCCCCAGGCGACCGCGCACAGTCCAGGCTTCGCCGGGCTCATGTAGCGCCCAACGCAACGGTCAGGGCGCGATTTGCTCTCGACGCCTGCCATTGGCGTTTCGTCCGCGGACGTTCCCCCGACCCGTTGCTCGACATCTATCGATTATAACAAATTGTTATAGCAAAGCAGCTTTGGCCGCTACCGCCAGAGATGTTGGCAGAGCAATCGAGCTCGTTCCGCTAGTGTCCGCTTTGCACCCAAAGCGGACATTCGGTCACCCTGCCGGAGGATCTACCGGCCTTCCAGCCCCGTGAAATGGCCGAGGAAGGCGTACACATCCGCCGCTTCCTCGATGATCTTGGCGGTCGGCTTGCCGCTGCCGTGGCCGGCGCGGGTTTCGATGCGGATCAGGTGCGGCTTCTCCCCCACGCCCTCGGCAGACTGCAGCGCGGCGATATATTTGAAGCTATGGCCGGGGACGACACGGTCGTCCGTGTCGGCCGTCGTCACTAGCACCGCCGGGTAACGCCGCCCGTCCTTGATGTTGTGGTACGGCGAATAGGCCCATAGCGCGCGGAAGTCGGCTTCCTTGTTCGGATAGCCATAATCGTCGACCCAATAGCGCCCCGCGGTCCAGCGATCGAAACGGAGCATGTCCATCACTCCGACCGACGGGCTCGCCGCGGCGAACAGGTCGGGCCGCTGGTTGACCACCGCCCCGACCAGCAGGCCGCCGTTCGATCCGCCGGTGACGGCCAGCTGGCCCTTGCCGGTGATCCCGCTGGCGATCAGCGTCTCGCCGGCGGCGATGAAATCGTCATAGACATTCTGCTTGTTCGCCAGCCGCCCGGCCTCGTGCCATGCCTTGCCATATTCGCCGCCGCCGCGAAGGTTTGCGACCGCATAGGCTCCGCCCGCCTCCAGCCATGCCAGCACGGTCGGCTTATAGCTTGGGGTGACCGAGATGTTGAACCCGCCATAACCGTAGAGAATGGTCGGCGCCGGGCCGCTGAGGCCTTTCTTGCGGACGATGAACATCGGCACCCGGGTGCCGTCCTTGGATGCGTAGAACCGCTGCTCGACCGAATAATCGTCGGGGTTGAACAGCAGCTTGGGGCTGGCCCAGGGCGTGGCTTCGCCGTTCTTCACATCGTAGCGGTAGATGGTCGTTGGCCGGTTGAAGCTGGTGAAAGAGAAGAAGGTCTCGGAATCGTCAAACTCGCCGCCGAAGCCGGATGCGGTGCCGATCCCGGGGAGGACGATCTTGCGCCTGAGCTTGCCGCCGAGATCGTGGACCCGGACCTCGGTCTTGGCGTCGACCAGGTAGGAAGCGATCAGCGATCCGCCGACCATCGACACGCTGTCGAGCGTGGCGGAATCCTCGGCGATGATCGTCTTCGGGACCGGGCTGGACTGGCCGATGTCGAGCGCGACGACCTTCAATCGCGGGGCATCGCGGTTGGTCTGGAAATAGAAGGTCGAACCGCGGTTGCCGATATAGCTGAAATTATGGTCGAACCCGGGGATCAGCACCCGTGGCCTGGCGCCTGGCTTGCGCAAATCCACCAGCGCGATCTCATACCTGTCGTCGGTTCCGCTCGACGAGTAGGTGATCAGCCATTTGCCGTCGTCGCTGACCTGACCGACATTGTTGAGCTCGGGCCGGTCGGGCCGCTCGAACAGCAGCCGATCCTCGGCCTGGGGCGTGCCAAGCTTGTGAAAATAGATCGCCTGGTTCTGATTGAGCTGCTGGAAGGTCTGGCCGGCGACCGGCTCGGGAAAGCGCGAATAATAGAAGCCGCTGCCGTCCTTGGCCCATTCGAGCGCGGAGAATTTCACCCACTTCACTTCGTCGCTGGTCGGCTGGCCGGTGGCGACGTCGAGCACCTTGACCGTGCGCCAGTCGGTCCCGCCGTCCTGGATCGAATAGAGCACCCGCCTGCCGTCCTCGCTCGGCTGCCATTCGCCCATCGCGGTCGCTCCGTCGGCCGACCAGCCGTTGGGGTCGATCAGCACCCGCCCCGCGCCGTCGACGCTGTCGCGCACGTACAGCACCGACTGGTTCTGGAGCCCGTCGTTGCGGCTGTAGAAATAGCGCCCGCCCTTCTTCTCGGGCACTCCGAACCGCTCATAATCATACAGCTCGGTCATCCGCGCCTTGAACCGGTCGCGAAGCGGCAGCGTCTCGAGGAACCTGTCGGTGACCTCGTTCTGGGCGGTCACCCAGGCCCGCACCTCGGGATCGTTGCGGACGTCGTTTTCAAGCCAGCGATAGGGATCCGCGACCGCCACGCCGAACTGCTGCTCGACCAGCTCCTGTTTGCGGGTCAGCGGATAGCGGGCGGCTTCGGGCTTCTGCTCGGTCACGGTCAGCTCGGGCGGAGGGGGTGGAGGCGGCGGAACGGTGGCGCAGGCGGTGGTGAGCAAAAGGGCAAGCAACGGGCTCCGACGCATGAGGCACTCCGACGATGAAGGGGCAAAAGAAAAGGCGCGAGCAACTTAGCCCGCGCCTCGCCTTTGGCAAGCAGTGTCGAAATTCTTAGGCCTCGGCCTCGTCCTCGACCATCACCGGGCCCGAATCCTGGCCCTTGGCGGCGACGTCGCGGTCGACGAATTCGATGATCGCGATCGGCGCCGCGTCCGACGAGCGGATGCCCGCCTTGATCACGCGGGTATAGCCGCCGCTCCGCTCCGCATAGCGCGGGGCGATGACGTCGAACAGCTTCTGCGAGCTGCGCCTCGTCCATCAGCCGGGCATGCGCCAGGCGGCGGTTCGACAGCCCGCCCTTCTTGGCCAGCGTGATCAGCTTCTCGACGTAGGGCCGAAGCTCCTTCGCCTTGGCGGTGGTGGTGGTGATCTGCTCATGCTTGATGAGCGCGGCGGCCATGTTGCGGAACAGGGCCGCGCGGTGGCTCGAGGTGCGCTGCAGCTTACGGCCGGCGACGCGATGACGCATGTCTATTCTCCGTTCGTCAGGGGCCCGTATGAGGTAACCCCAGCCAGGCGGCACTCCGGGTGGCCGCCCTTAACCCATAGCTCCTCCCTGAGCTTGCTCGGGGAGGGGGACCATTCACCGAAGAGTGAATGGTGGAGGGGTTATCCCCTATATGAAATAAGCGAGGCCTCGGCCCCGCCGTCGCGCTGCCCTCAACCCGAAAACCCGTGCAGAGTCAGAGCTTCCGAGGCCGCGTCCGGCAGCGCCTGCCCGCAACAATGGCACAGCCCCGTCTCCCTCTCCTCTTCCTCGGTCCGCTCCCTCATCCGCTGCAGCCGGTTGACGATATTCTGCCGTGCGTCCTCCCATTCTTCGCGGGTGATCGGCGTGGTGTCGAACCCGGTCTCGTCATAGGTCCGGCCTTCCAGCCCGCGCCCGCCCTTGGCAAGGCCGGCCGCCGCGCCGGCCTCCCGAGCCGGCAATTTGGCGATGCTGATCGCCTCGGAAATGCTGACCTTGGGCGCCTCTTCCCCAATCGGCAGCTCGTCCGGATCGAACGCCCGCGTCGCCGCCTCGACCAGATAGCCCTGCACCCGCGCCTTGCCGGTCTCGATCGCCGCGTCCCAGGCGGCGGTGAAATGCCGGTCCTTCATCCGCTGCTTGTAGGCGGTCGCCTTGGTAAAGCCCGCCGCCTTGGCCGCCCGGCTGACATTGCCGCTGGTCGTCAGCTCGATCAGGAACTTCTCCTCGGCTGCCTTGGTCCAGCGGCTCTGCCCCGCCCGCTGCAGCACCGCCCCCGCCCTCGCCCGGCCGAGCGACCAGCGACCGCTCCGCCTCGGCGCTGAGCAGCCGCTGCGCATGCTCCGCCCGATGCGCCCGGATCGCCGTGTCCCAGGCCTGAGCAAACGTCGCATCCCGCGCCCGCCGCGTGGAGGCTCCCCTGGCCGTAACCCCCGCCGCCTCGGCAGCGAGCTTCACCACGCCGGTGCGGGCGAGGGCTTCGAGGAATGCAGCGGTCCATGCGGGTGGTGATTTCGGTGCAGCATCTTCTCCTCCGTGATCCCGAACTCGATCCGGGAGCCATCCGCTAACCTATTTGGTTCCTGTAGGACAGAGCCTTCTACGGAATGATTTTGCTCGCCGGGATCAGCGGCCCATCGCAAATCTCGTCGAGCAGTTTAGCCTGTTCTGGTTCCAGCTTCACTAGCAAGCCAGCACGTTGATGACGTTGATCAGCTCGGTCGTGTATTCCGGCAGCCAATATCCGGCTGGATATCTCCGAGCTTCGACGGAGGGCGGTCGCCGATCTGCGGTCGCTCACGGTCCTTCTTGCGATAGCTGAACCACTGCCGAAGCACCTTCTTGCCCGATACTTCGTAAGCCCAGACTTCCGGCGCAACCTGTCGATCACCCCGCTGCCGATCTTCAACTCGCGCTTGGCGGCGTCATAGTCGATCGCTGTCGGGAAAGCCCTCAGGCGTATTGGGGATCGCGCCGGCCGGCCACGACCTTGGGCCGTTCGCCCTCGGGCAGGCGCGGCTCGCCCGGCCGGGCGTCCTTCGGCAAAGCGTTCGCCGAAGGTGTGCAACCAGATCACCTCCCGGCCCAACTTGGCCGCCTTGTGGAATAGCGTCTGGCTCGGCGGTCAGCGGCACGCGCAGGCCAGGCCGGATCAGGTCCGTCCTTGAAGGTCGAGATGTAAGTGGGATGGGCGAGCAGGGCGGCGACATAGGCAAAGATGTCCTCGGGTGACGGGGCGGTGCCATAGGTTTTCGTCAGCTCGGCAAGCGCGGCGTCAGAAATGTTGGACATGGTGGCGGTGGCGTCTTTCCAAAGAGCAAACACGCGACCGCCTCGGACCGTTGTAATGGTGCGTGTCTGGCATCAAGCCGGTTGTGGTTATCCCCGGCCCTCCACGAAGCCTTCGATCCATTTACTCGTAAGGATAGACCTGTCTTTTGCCAAACATTTTCCAGAGCTTCGGAGCCGGTTGATTTATCAGCCTGGCTATCGGGAATGATCCACTGGCGGTCGAATGAACGAAAAGAGTATCGAATCGGCAAGGTCTGCCAGGGCCAGCGAACTTGCCGACCCGGGGTTTTTCAAGTGATTGCTCGTCTCGGATTGAACCGACAATTCCTGTGCGTATGCCCAAAGAGCGGCTGCCCAGCCTTGTTGCTATGACGATCTCCGGGCAACCCATTTCTGAAATGCGGATGAAACAATTTAGCGCGTTCCACAGGATCACCTTCCGTAGTAGATACGCCCAGCGGTCCGCAAGGGATTATTCATCTGGCGCGATTACCCACGTTCGTCCCGGCATGACGCCAAAGCCGCTTCCCCAATGATATTCTTCAAGAGCCACATAATCTCCCCAGCATCCTGAAACATCGGAAAAAATGCCGCTCGCCATTCGTTGGGCACATTTCCCAACGTGCATCTTTGAGCGAAAGCGTGGCTAGGTCGTCGAACTTGTCCTGACGTTTGCCCGACGGGCAATGAGCGAAACCGCACATTTGCCGGCTTTGTAGGATCATTCTCCGGTGACCTTGAAGCGATGACGATGCAGACTGGCTGTTGGACGCCTTGGAATATGCGGGTTGAGATCGCAGGCTGTATCCCTCAGGGGAACAATCGATGACCCACACGTCGTCGCAGTCCCGACGCAGGTCGGAGCGCATTTTCTGAAAGCCTTGCCCGTTCAGAAATCCCGCCACGGTGATATAGCAAACGATGCCTGAAAGCGTTCCTCAACCGGCGGTTCTCGGTCGCGACCACCGCCCTTGCTCAAATACTTTCCAAGCGGCCCAACGCCAAAAATAAAGGTACAAATTGCGTAGCTTGTTGAGTGTGTGCGCCGACGCCCCACTTTTTCGGCGGCTGCCAGTCATCCAGCAGCGCTGGCCGGTTGGCCGCCCCCTGCTCTACCCATGCCCGCGCCCTTTGGCCTTTTCCTTATACGGCGGATTGCCGATCACCACCGTGATCGGCTGCGCCCGTTTGACCTCGTTGGCTTCGACCCGCGAATGTGACAATCTGGCGCCAATGCCGGTGCCCGCTTTCCTCATCCTCATAGGGGTCTCCCAGTGTGTCGGTGACAAATAGCCGCGGCACCTTTAGCGCCGCCTCATCGATCACCGCATCCTCGCCCATCGACTTCTTGGCGATCTCGATCATCTCGGCCAGCAGCCGCAATTTCGCCACCGCGAACGCCCCGAATTGCAGTTCAAATCCGATACAGCCGCTCGACCGCCTCCCCATCGCCGCCAGCACAGCACCCTCGCCCTGCTCCTTTTCAATTTCGTCGGCGATCCGCCGGACGATCGCCAGCAAATAGGTGCCTGATCCCATTGCCGGATCGGCAATATGCACCTCGGGTCGCCGCCAGTCCCTTGGCGACCCCAAATCGGCCCGGCGACTTCAGCGCCTCGTCGCAGAGCCGCACCATCGCCTCGACCACTTGCGGGGGCGTGTAATAACTGCCGGTTAGCTTCCGCAGCTTGTTGTCGTAAGTCTCCAGGAACCATTCGTAGAAATAGAGCCAGGCTTCCGGATCGCCTTTCGATCACGTTGTCCCAGTCGACCACGTCGAGCACGCGGGTCATGGTCCTCAGCGACGGGCCTGCAGGGTGTCTGGTCTGCTCGGTCAGCAGCCTCAGCGCCGTCCCGATCAGAGTGTTCGATCTTGACCCAGTTTCTTGCCGACCGCATCCAAGTCGTCATGAAGCGCCAGCTTGAGCGACTTGGCCATCAGTAGTCCGAACGTCACCGCCTGCGCATAGCCGTCGGCGAATTGCGCATTGTCGGCATTGGGGAACAACAGGGCGCGCCAATCCTTAGCCAGATCGAGCAGCGGCTTGCTGCCCGCCTCCATCTGCTCGACCACCTCGTCACGCAGATATCGGCACAGCCGAGCGGCGGTTTCGGCCAACTCGCGGGCGCCGCGCGGGCGATTGGGCTGCCACGCCAAGAAAGTCGGCGATCAGCGGCACCAGCGTGGGCGCGCTCAGCTTCGCTCCCGCGGTCTCGACATCGCCTTCCAGCGCGACCGGCTTGCCCGACAACTGCCATTGCGCCACAGCGAAAAGCCGTTTCCGTCGGTGTAAATCAGGTTGGGAAGCGCCTTCAGTTGGCCCATTGCGCCTTGTCGTGGTCGTCCTTGAACTTGCGTGGATCGACGCCCTTGCCGGGCGCCTTGACCTCGATGTAGCCGACCAGCGGCCTTAGTTCCTGCGCCGACGCTGACCGAGAAGTCCGGCCGGGTCCGAGGTCGGCGAGCCGTGTTTCGCCGACCAGGACGATGCGTCCGGCGCAATGGCCACATTAGTCGGCCAGGTCGCCGAACAATTGCTCGATCGGATTACGCAGCTGGTCCTCGGGCTGGCCGTTGACGACGGATTGCTAAGCTTGGCCTTGGCCACTTGCCAAATTCGGAGATTGCCTCGGCCAGCGTAATTTTACTCACAGCGCCCCCCACAGGCTTTCCAACGAACAAGCCCCGATGTTCTTTTTGCCGAGCAGGATCGAACTGTTGCACGCCGGGGCGTGACATCGCAACAGTCGGGAATAGCGACTGACGAGTACCGACAATGCCCGACGAACCCGACATCTTTGGTCCTTCGCAACTCGGCCTTGGGCTAGAGGACACGCGGCCTGATCCGACGAAGGTCGACCCAGAAGAGGTCCGGCTTGAGCTACGGGCTATTCTCGAGCTGGCAAAGGCTGCCCGAGAAACCGCCCCGTGGGACCGTCGAACCCATCGTTATCATCAGGTCGTCTTTCCCCAAATGGCAACGTGGCTCCCCGAGGAGGAAGCGGAACAACTCTGCTTCGAATTCGCGAAAGAGCTGGAGCGCATCGAGGCCCTGCTAGCCGCATAGAGCGGCTCGCGCACCACCCAAATTTGTCCCCCCACCCCTTCCATGCCATACCCCGCCACCACGCAATGGCGCGCATCACGCGAAGGGGGCGGGGATGGAAGAGCAGCCGCAGGAACAGCCGCAAGACGAGCCCGCCCAGGGCCCGGACGGGCAACCGAAATTCTTCAAGAGTGCCCACGGCATGATCGCCGGCGCCACCGCGCTGGTGATCGCGCTCGGCGGCCTCGCCACCACCTGGGACAAGATCTTCGGCGACGACAAACCAGCCACCGAGAAGCAGGCGGCGGCGAGCACCGCGGCGCCGGCCGAAGCGCCCGCCGAGACACCGAGCGCAGCCGAAGCCGAGACCCCAGCGCAGTCAAACGAGCGACCCAAAATCTACACCGGCGAGCTGTTTGCGGACGGGAAGTTCGAAGGCGGAGCCATGTCGCTGAGGCATGACGGCGAAAACTGGATCCTGATTGCCGACCAGCGCTACGTCTATGAGCCGCTGGCATCATCGAACGAAGACCAGCTCCGGGCCTATAACGCGGACTATGCTTCCTACCTGCGCTGGCCGGTCGACGGCGGCGAGGTGGAGGAGAGCACCAACAACAAGGTGAGCTGGTCCCGCTACGCCAGGGTCACCGCATCGGAACCGTCACCCCAGAGGTAATCGTCGCCTCTTGTTCCCCGGCACGGACTCGACCTTCGTTTAACTTTCGTTAAATTGCTCCTTCGACTCAGCGACGCATGAGGGAAGTCATGGCCACGACTGCGGAATCCGACATTCGTTACTACCGCCGCCGCGCATGCGAGGAGATGGCCGCTGCGACCCGCGCCGTGACCGAGGCGGCGCGCGATCGCCGGCTGCAGCTGGTCGACCTCTATGTCCAACGCCTCAAGGAGCTCGACGCATTCGGCCCGCTCGACGAGGATTATTTCGCCGCGCTGCTTGGACCTTCGGCCACGTCCGCCGATGACCGGTCCGCTTTCAGCTGGAGCCGCCGGAACTAGCCAGAAGAAAAGGACCGCTCGAAAGCGGCCCTCCCTATTTCGTCATTCTCGCGCATGCGGGAATCCCGCTTAGCCTCGCAGAGAGCTTTTTCGCCATTTCCTCCTGACCGGTCACGAGCGTCGTGCTCGGCTGTCTGGGAGACAGGCGTGCGCGCGTCGCTTCCCCGGATTGGCGCGCTGCGCTCAGTCTCCGACGGCCGGCGGCTTCCGAATATCGAACGGATAGCCCAAAAGGAAAGGGCCGCAACTTTCGCCGCGGCCCTCCTTACTCGCCATTACGCACGGTTCGGATCAATAGCCGCGATAGGCGACCTGGTTGCGGCTGATATTGACGTCGCTCACCTGGCCGCGGGTGTTGACCTTGCAGGTGAAACGAAGATCGGCCGACTGGTTGGCGGCGTCACCGCGCTGGCCGTTGTTGTAGCCCTGGTTGTTATAACCCTGGTTGCCGTAGCCATAGCCGCGTCCCGAACTGGCCACGCCGGACACCTTCAGCGCGCCATTGTTGCGGCGCTCGACGTTGGTAATGCCGAGGACCCGGGCGCCCTGACCATTGTAGCCATTGGCGTAGCCCTGCTGATAGCCATTGTTATAGCCATAGCCCGGCTGGCCGCGGTAGGTTCCGCCGATGCGCTGCTCGGCGGCGGCGGCGCACATGCTGACGGCCTGACGCTCATTGACCTGGCCATAGCCGTAATTGCCCTGTGGATACTGGCCAGCCGTAATTGCCCTGTGGATACTGGCCGTAGCCGCCGCCCGTCACCGAATTGATGATGGCGCCGACGATGCCGCTATTCGGGTTGGCGTAGGGATAAGGCTGCTGGGCCGCGGCGGGCGAAGCGATCGCCATGGCCGTTGCAAAACCGGCCGTGCCGATCAGCAATTTTGACATATTAGTCATAAATATAGCTCCTGAATATTCCCAATATTGAATCTCTTATGAGAATAGAACGAAGCTAAGCCTGTTTAGATGCATGACTTGTGAACTTAATAACGACCAATTGTTCATCTACACGAGCGAAAATTATTAGCGATTATAAAAAGACTGCGGGATTACGGAGCGTGATTACTACGGAGACAGTCTGCCGAATGCACAAAAAAAGGGCCGCCCCTTTGTGGGACGGCCCTTGAGCTTTCGGACGAGACTGGCTCGATTTAGCCCAGCAATTCCTGCTCGAGCTTCTTCGCCATTTCCTCGATATTCTCCGGCGGCCAGCCGGGGATGTCCATGCCGAGGCGCAGGCCCATCGAGGCAAGGACTTCCTTGATCTCGTTGAGGCTCTTGCGGCCGAAGTTCGGCGTGCGGAGCATCTCGGCTTCGGTCTTCTGGACCAGGTCGCCGATGTAGATGATGTTGTCGTTCTTCAGGCAATTGGCGCTGCGCACCGAAAGCTCCAGCTCGTCGACCTTCTTGAGCAGGTAGCGGTTGAGCTGGTTGGTGTCGGCGGCGACACCCTCGCTCGCGCCGATCGCGCCCGGCGCGCCGGTCATCGCCGCGCTCGGGACGGGGCGGACCTGGCTCTCGTCGAAGTGGACGAACAGCTGCAGCTGGTCCTGCAGGATGCGCGCCGAATAGCCGAGCGCGTCCTCCGGGCGTGACGGTGCCGTCGGTCTCGACGGTCAGCGTCAGCTTGTCGTAGTCCAGCTCCTGGCCGACGCGGGTGTTCTCGACCTTGTAGGCGACCTGGCGGACCGGCGAGTAGAGCGCGTCCACCGGAATCAGGCCGATCGCGGCGTCGGCCGGGCGGTTGGCGGCGGCCGGGACATAGCCCTTACCGATGTCGGCGGTCAGCTCCATGTTGAGCGTCGCGCCGTCGTCGAGGTGGCACAGCACCAGGTCGGGGTTGGTGACCTCGATGTCGCCGCTGGTGGCGATCTGGCCGGCGGTGACTTCGCCCGGGCCGGTCGCCGAAAGCTGCAGCCGCTTGGGGCCTTCGCCTTCCATCTTGAGCGCGATCTGCTTGACGTTCAGGATGATGTCGGTGACGTCCTCGCGGACCCCGGCCAGCGACGAGAATTCGTGCAGCACGCCTTCGATCTTGATCGAGGTGACCGCGGCGCCCTGGAGCGACGAGAGCAGCACCCGGCGAAGCGAGTTGCCGAGCGTCATCCCGAAGCCGCGCTCGAGCGGCTCGGCGACGAAATTCGCCTTGCGCCGAACGTCGGTGCCGGGCTTGCGCTCCAGCGCGTTGGGCTTCTTCAGTTCCTGCCAATTCTTTGCGTTGACGGCCATTTTGTCTTCCTAGCCCTGGCGGGACGTCTCCCGCCGAAAAATTGAAACCCGCGAACCGCCGTGGCGGTTCACTTGGCGCGCCCTTGGATCAGGCGCCCGAATTACACTCGGCGCCGCTTCGACGGACGGACGCCGTTGTGCGGGATCGGCGTGACGTCGCGGATCGAAGTGATCTGGAAGCCGACCGCCTGGAGCGCACGAAGCGCGCTTTCGCGGCCCGATCCGGGGCCCTTGACCTCGACCTCCAGGGTGCGGACGCCATGTTCGGCGGCCTTTCGCCCGGCGTCTTCCGCCGCGACCTGCGCCGCGTAGGGAGTCGACTTGCGGCTGCCCTTGAAGCCCATCATTCCGGCGCTGCTCCACGCGATGGCGTTGCCCTGGGCGTCGGTGATGGTGATCATGGTGTTGTTGAAGCTGGCGTTCACATGCGCGACGCCGGAAGTGATGTTCTTGCGCTCGCGGCGGCGAAGGCGCTGGGGTGCTTGTGCCATTGGAAATCCCTAAAATCTGTGTCGAAGGCCGGCGCTGGAGAAGCGTCTCGCGATCGTCCCCCGGACGTCCCTCGCTTACTTCTTCTTGCCGGCGATCGGCTTGGCCTTGCCCTTGCGGGTGCGCGCATTGGTGTGCGTGCGCTGGCCGCGGACCGGCAGGCCCTTGCGATGACGCAGGCCGCGGTAGCAGGCGAGGTCCATCAACCGCTTGATGTTCATCGCCGTCTCGCGCCTCAGGTCGCCCTCGACGGTGTAGTCGGCGTCGATCGCCTCGCGGATGTGCAGCACTTCCTGGTCCGTCAGGTCCTGGACCCGGCGCTCGGCCGCGATCGACAGCTTGTCGGTGATTTCCTTGGCCTTGGTCTGGCCAATGCCGTGGATATATTGAAGCGCAATGACAACGCGCTTGTTGGTCGGGAGGTTAACCCCGGCGATCCGTGCCATAAAAACTATCTCCTAGCTCCACAGGGTAGCGGGCACCCGACCACCCCATCTCAAAGCGTTGACCCGATCCGGACCCCATCAAAGTACTACTTTGATGGGAACCCACTCCAACGGAAAAACGGCGCGCGCAGAGGAGCGCCGCCGGTGACCGGTGAAACGGGATAGCGGCCAAATAGGTAGCGAGACCGTATGAGTCAAGCGCGCGCTCGAGTCATTGCGAGCGAAGCGAAGCAATCCAGTAAGTCGACCGCAACGAAAGTGGATTGCTTCGTCGCTTTGCTCCTCGCAATGACGGATCATATGCAGCGCCTGTTCCACGACCAGCCGATCCCCGAGGCCCTTCGCGGTGCGGTCATCGCGCTGGGCAATTTCGACGGCTTCCACCTCGGCCACCAGGCGGTGGTCGGTCGGGCGGTGCAGCGCGGCGCGCATGAACGGCGGCCGGTGATCGTGGCCACCTTCGACCCTCACCCGGTGCGCCATTTCAAGCCTGACACGCCGCCCTTTCGGCTGACCACATTAAACCAGCGCGAGCGGCTGTTCGCCCAGGCAGGGGCTGACGCGATGCTGGTGTTCAAGTTCGGCGCGGAGCTGGCGTCGACCACTGCCGAGGAATTCGTCGCCGAGCTACTGGCGAAGCGGCTGGGTGCGGCGGGCGTTGTCACCGGCGAGGACTTTACCTTCGGCAAGGGCCGTGGCGGCAATGCCGAGGTGCTGCGCGAGCTTGGTACCAAGCATGGCATCGAAGCCGAGACGGTCGCGCCCGTACTGCTCGATGGCCAGCGCATCTCGTCGGGGCGGATCCGCGAAGCGCTTCAGGCCGCCGACCCCGGCACCGCGACCCGCCTCCTCACCCGCCCGTTCGCGATCGAAGGGACCGTCGTCCACGGCGACAAACGCGGTCGCGCGCTGGGCTGGCCGACAGCCAATGTCGAACTCGGCAATTATCTTCGCCCCGCTTACGGCATCTACGCCGTCCGGGTGACGCTCGACGACGGAAAAATGGGGGCAGCGAGCACGTCGGCGTCGCCAGCCTTGGAATCCGGCCGACCTTCGATCCGCCGCGGGAACTGCTCGAGGCTGTGCTGTTCGATTTCGACGGCGACCTTTACGGCCGGACAATCGAGGTCGCGCTGCACCATTATCTCAGGCCCGAGGCGAAGTTCGGTGACGTCGAGGCACTGAAGGCGCAGATGGACCGAGATGCCGAGGAGGCGAGGCGGTCGCTGCAACCGTCATTGCGAGCGTAGCGAAGCAATCCAGTCTGGATTGCCGCGTCGCCTTCGGCTCCTCGCAATGACGATATGGTTTGCAAGCAGCAAACGGCCCGCTAAGGCCCGCGGCAATGTCCGACGCGCCTGACAAACCCGATTACCGTCCCACCGTCTTCCTCCCCAGGACCGACTTTCCGATGAAGGCCGGCCTGCCGCAGAAGGAGCCGGTGATCGCCGCGCGCTGGAAGGAGCAGGACCTTTACGGCCAGGTGCGCAAGGCGCGCGCCGGGCGCGAGAAGTTCATCCTCCACGACGGCCCGCCCTACGCCAACGGCGACATCCACATCGGCCACGCGCTCAACAAGACGCTGAAGGACATGGTCGTCCGCACCCAGACGCTGCTGGGCAAGGACGCGCCCTACGTGCCCGGCTGGGACTGCCACGGCCTGCCGATCGAGTGGAAGATCGAGGAGCAGTATCGCAAGAAGAAGCTCAACAAGGACGAGGTGCCGGTCAAGGAGTTCCGCGCCGAGTGTCGCGCCTATGCGCAGCATTGGGTCGACGGTCCAGACGCGAGCAGTTCAAGCGGCTTGGCATCACCGGCCAGTGGGACAAGCCCTACCTCACCATGAATTATGAGGCCGAAGGGACGATCGTCGCCGAGCTGATGAAGTTCGCCGAAAGCGGCCAGCTCTACCGCGGCGCCAAGCCGGTGATGTGGTCCCCGGTCGAAAAGACCGCGCTGGCCGAGGCCGAGATCGAATATGAGGACATCACCTCGACCCAGATCGACGTGGCGTTCGAGATCGTCGATTTACCCATCCAGGAGCTGAAGGGCGCCTACGCGGTGGTGTGGACGACGACACCGTGGACGATCCCGGTCAACCAGGCAATCGCCTACAATTCAGACGTTCAATATCGGCTCGCATACCACAACGGGCAACGATTCCTGGTTGCAGATGATCTCTATCAAGCCTTCCTGGTGCGAATTGGGGAATGGCCAACGATCAATGAGGTATTGGCGTCAGGTAGTCCCCAGTCAGTTCAAGCCGAGATCGAAGCCGAAGTGGTTCTTTCCGAGCTGAACGATCCGTCACCGATCAAAGGCTCGGACCTCGCCGGCACCATCGCCCGCCACCCGATGCACCAGCTCGGCGGCTTCTTCGCCAAGCCCCGCCCTTTCCTGCCCGGCGACTTTGTCACCACCGACAGCGGCACCGGCCTGGTCCATATGTCGCCCGACCATGGCGAAGACGATTTCGAGCTGTGCAAGGCGCACGGCATCGATCCCGTCTTCGCGGTCGAGGGCGACGGCAAATATCGCGAGGACTGGCTGTGGCTCGGCGGCCAGGGTTCGGTCATCAACCCCAAGTTCAACGCGCCCGACGGGCCGATCAACAGCGACCTGCGCGAAGCCGGCGCGCTGCTCGCCGCCTCGTTCGACTATCAGCACAGCTATCCGCACAGCTGGCGGTCCAAGGCCAAGGTCATCTACCGCTGCACCCCGCAATGGTTCATCGCGATGGACCGGCCGCTGGGGGTGCATCATCCGAAGACGCGGGCGGAAATGCGGTGGGAGAATGAGGGGGGCGCGCCGCTAAATCCCTCTCCCCTTGAGGGAGAGGGACGAGCCGCGATAGCGGCGGAGGGTGAGGGGTCGCACAAAGAACCGGCCGCTGGCGCGGCCGCCCACCCTCCCCGAACCCTCTTCCCTCAAGGGGAGAGGGAGATACACTCCGCTCCCTTACCCTCCAGGCAATCGCCGAAACACGGTTCGTCCCCGAAAAGGGCCGCAACCGGATCGGCTCGATGGTTGAGGGGCGGCCGGACTGGGTTCTCAGCCGCCAGCGCGCCTGGGGCGTACCGATCGCGCTGTTCGTCGAGCGCAAGACCGGCCAGCTGCTGGTCGATCCTGAGGTCAATGCGCGCATCGTTGCCGCGATCAAGGCCGAAGGGGTCGATGCCTGGGACGATGAGCGTGCGCAGGAATATCTCGGTAACGCCTATGACGCCGCCGATTATGAGCGCGTTACAGATATTCTCGACGTCTGGTTCGACAGCGGCTGCACCCACGTGTTCACGCTGGAGAGCGGCCACTGGCCCGAGCAGCGCTGGCCGGCCGACCTCTATCTCGAAGGCTCGGACCAGCATCGCGGCTGGTTCCAGTCGTCACTGCTAGAAAGCTGCGGCACGCGCGGCCGAGCGCCCTATGACGCGGTGCTGACCCACGGCTTCACGATGGATAGCAAGGGCATGAAAATGTCCAAGTCGGTCGGCAACACGATCGACCCGCTCAAAGTGATGGAGACCAACGGCGCCGACATCATCCGCCTGTGGGCGCTGTCGGTCGATTATACCGAAGACCATCGGATCGGCGACGAGATCCTCAAGGGTGTCGGCGACCAGTATCGCAAGCTCCGCAACAGCTTCCGCTACCTGCTCGGCGCGCTGGAGGGCTTCGAGGAAGCGGAGCGGATTGGATTTGAGGAGATGCCGGAGCTCGAGCGCTATATGCTGGCGCTCACCGCCCACCTCGACGCGAAGCTACGCCAGGCCGTCACCGATTTCGACTTCAATAGCTACGTCCGCGCACTGACCGACTTCTGCAACGACGACCTGTCGGCCTTCTTCTTCGATATCCGCAAGGACAGCCTCTACTGCGATTCGCCGGGCGATCCGAAGCGCCGGGCCTATCGTACCGTGCTCGACACTTTGTTCCACGCGCTGGTCCGCTGGGCGGCGCCGGTGCTCGTGTTCACCAGTGAGGAAGTGTGGGGCACTCGCTATCCGGATGAAGGCAGCGTCCATTTGCTGGAATGGCCCGAGATCGACACCGAATGGCGTCACAACGAGCTGGAAGCCAGATGGGCCACGTTGCGCGAGCTGCGCGTCGCGGTGACCGAAGCGATCGAGCCGCTGCGCCGGGACAAGGTCATCGGATCGAGCCTTGAGGCCGAGGTGACCGTCCCGAGCGATGCCGACCCGGCGCTGCTCGCCGAGCTGTTCATCGTCTCGTCAGTCAAGCGCGGCGATGGCATCGCGGTGACCAAAACCGACAAGCGTAAATGCGGCCGCTGCTGGCGGCTGCTTCCCGAAGTCATCGAGGACGGCGACCTTTGCGCGCGATGCGAGGGGGTCGTGGGCATCGTCACCCTGAACTTGCGGCCACCCTTCGCTCGCATGGAGCTAACTTCGCATGCGCGGGGGCTGATGGCCGCCTATCTCTCGTCGCTCGCGATCTTCGTCGCGGACCAATCCAAATGGTTCGTCACCGGACCGCTCGCGCTGACCTACGAAGGTCAGCAGATCAAGCTCATCCCGATCTTCGACCTGACCCGAGTCCATAATTACGGCATCAGCCTCGGCCTCGCCCAGGCGCAGAACGACACCCATCGCTGGTTATTGGTGGCCCTGACCGCGGCCATCGCGGCCGGCGTTGCCTGGTGGATTCGCAAGGAAGAGCAGCGCGGCGATCAGCTCGCCCTGGCGATGGTTTTGGGCGGAGCGCTTGGAAATATCGTCGATCGGGTCCAGTTCGGCTATGTGGTAGACTTCCTCGACCTGCATTTTGGCACGTTCAGGCCCTTTTATGTCTTTAATGTCGGCGACGCCGCGATTAGCATTGGTGTCGTAATCTTGCTGCTCCGCGCCTTCCTCCTCCGTGATAAGGGGGACACAGCGCCTGAAGGAACGAATGAACATGCGTAAGGCTTTCCTCCTCATCGCTCCGGCGATCCTGCTCGCCGGCTGCGGCGCATTTGGCGGCAACAAGCCCAAGTCGCTCGACGAATTCGCCGTGGCGCGCAACGCGCCGCTGGTGATCCCGCCCGACTATTCATTGACCCCGCCGGTCGCCGGCACGGTCAGCATCTCGCCGCAGGAAGCGCAGACTTAAGCGATCGAAGCCTTGTTCGGCGGCCCCGCGCCGCGCAGCTCGACCGAAATGTCGGTGCTGGAACGCGCCGGCCGCGATCGCGCCGCTCTCGGCGTCCGCTCGACCGCTGGCGATCCCGATACCCGCATCGTCGACAAGGGCCAATCGACCCAGGCGATTCTGGCTGCACCGCCAGCCGACACGGCGGAGGCGTCCGCACAGACGCCGCAGCAGTAAGGACAATAGGGGGGAATATGAGCACAGAAACCCTGTCCGCCCGGTTGGTCGAGATCGAAGCGATGCTCGACCGTTCCCGGCGCCGCTTCGAAGAAGGCAGCCGCCTGGTCGAGGAAGCACATCAGTCGCTGGCCGAGATCCAGCAGCTGTTGATCGGATCGCCGGTTACGCTGTCGGCCGAAGACAATGAGGAAGCGGCGTCGCGCCTGCTCGCCAGCCTCAAGGCCAACGGCGGGGAGCTTCCCGAAACGTTGTGCGGTGGGCGGTTGGCGGTCGACCCGGTCCAGCGGCTGATCCGTATCGATACCCATCCGATCGGCATCACCGAGATGGAATATCGCGTGCTCGAGCTGCTCGCCTTCGCGCGCAACAATGTCGTCACCCGGCAAATGCTGCTCAAGCATCTCTACCGCCGCGCCGACGACCAGCCGCAGCCCAAGATCATCGACGTGTTCATCTCCAAGCTCCGGAAGAAATTGCGCTCGGCCTCGGGCGGGGCGGAGTTCATCGAGACGATCCCGCAGCGCGGCTGGATCCTGCGCGACATCGAGACCGCCTCCGCCGCCTGATCCGGTTGCGGCAATAGCTGCCGGATTCACCTAACGTTTACCGTCTGATGGCAAACGGATGGGATGATTCATTTCATTCCCGAATCGGCCGAGTCGGCCACCGAAGTGGATGGCGCCCCGGTTCTTGGCCCCTATGCGGAGGCCATCGCCCGGCTGGCATCGATCCGCCAGGCGCTGGCCTGCGTCGAGCAGTTCGCCGGCGAGCAGCCGTCGGACAGCATGGCCGAAGCGAAGCTGGCCGCGGCCTGGCCAGGCGCCTCGCCTGCCCGTCAGCGCTGCTTCAATGCGCGCTCGGCCAGGACCGCCGCAGCAGCAGCAGCGGGGCTTGAAATGCTGGCCGCGCATCAGGAAGCCGGCAGGGAACCGCACCGCGACGCGATCGAGCGCCTCAGGCGCGAGCTTGGCGACGGCATCGGCGCGATCGACCAGCTGTTCAGCCTTTA